>JAKQIT010000087.1 GCA_029556915.1 Pseudomonadota bacterium | reverse complement strand
CAACCAATTGATTTAATTAGGTAATAATTACATTTTAGTGGTATGAATTTGCCAGAAATGCGATAATGATGCTTTGATTTCTTGCAAATTTCAGAGTGTTTTATGGGCCCTAAACATCCGTCTCCAGCCTCCGGTGAGTTGTTTCAGCAAGTACTTACCGAGTTGATTAATCTTGAACACCCCTTAGTCAAGCTCGCCGCTTTAATTGACTGGGAAGTCTTTCAAACACAATGGTCTGGGTTCTTCCCTTCGAAGACGGGTCGTCCTGCCACACCACCACGGTTGATTGCAGGCTTGCTGTATCTGCAACACACCTTTGCTTTGTCTGATGAAGCACTCCTCTGGACTTGGGTAGAGAATCCCTATTGGCAGCATTTCTGCGGTGAGATCCACTTCCAGCATGAGCCGCCGATTGACCCATCTTCACTTACCCGCTGGCGTAAGCGAATCGGCGAAGCCGGGGTTGAGCGCTTACTCAGTGAAAGCATCGACGCTGCGCGCCGAGGCAAAGTCGTCAAAGAAAAGAGCTTCGACAAAGTGATCGTGGATACTACCGTGATGGAAAAGGCCATCGCGTATCAAACCGATAGTCAGTTGTTGGAGAAAGGCCGCCAGCACCTAGTCAAACTGGCCGAGTCTCTAGGCATTAGATTAAGGCAGAACTACAACCGGGAAGCACCAAGACTGGCCGCTCAAGTGGCGCGCTACGCGCATGCCAAACAATTTAGGAGGATGAGAGCCGTGATTAAAACACAGCGCACCATCCTGGGTCGTGTATGGCGGGATATTCAACGCAAGTTAAATGCCGATCAAGGTGATACCGATGTTGTCAGAACGACGTTAGTCAAAGTACAACGCCTGCTCACCCAGCAACGCACAGACAAACACAAGCTCTACAGCCTGCATGCCCCTGAAGTGGAATGCATCGCCAAAGGCAAAGTGCGTCAACCCTATGAGTTTGGCGTGAAAGTGAGCATTGCCACGACGCATAAAGAAGGCTTGGTGGTGGGCATCAAGAGCATGCCAGGCAACCCGTATGACGGGCATACGTTACCTTCGGCAGTGAAGCAGATCGCCGAGTTGACCAATCGCGTACCGAAAGCGGTGTTTGTGGACCGTGGCTATCGCGGTGTTGAGATTCCGAATGTGACAATCTGGCGTAGTGGGCAGAAGCGCTGCGTGACGCCGAACATTAAAAAGGCCATTCACCGCCGTAGTGCCATAGAACCCGCAATCGGACACATGAAGAATGATGGCAGGCTAGGCCGCAACTGGCTTAAAGGGGCTTCGGGAGATGCATTGCATGCCATGCTGTGTGGAGCAGGTCACAACTTACGGATGATTCTGAGAGCCATCCGGCTTTTTTACGGCCAGTGTTTTGCAAGGCTACTGCAATTGTTAATCTTCGTAATACAGCAACATTTAAATCATGCTCAGTTCAATCAGTTAAAATCTGCTTGAACTGAGTTGTTCAGGGTCGACTACTTAGAGATTACTTTCCCTAATCTAACCTCATATAAAAAAAGCATGATTCCTGCAACTAGGGCAATCATCATCAGATTATAACTAGAGGTAAAAGGTACAGTGATACTTACGGTAATTAAATTTGTAATTAACATAAATAAAAGTAACAGATATAAATCCCTATAGCCTTTATTTGCTTTGATATGAAGAAGTAAATTTTTAACGATGAAATAGATAAGGCAGATAAACAAAAAAAGTCCAACCATACCTGAGGCATACAGTATTTCTAAAAAATAATTATGAGGGGTATTAAAATCATTATTTACTAAATGAAATTGTGAAAAAGGCTTAAATGCCTCTTCGAAAGCGCTTAAGCTTAATCCATGCCCTATAATCCACTGATTCAACGTACTACTCTTCTGAAGAGCCCAAGCATCTTGCCAAATAACAGCTCTCTCCTCAGAGCCTAGATGAAATAAAAGTGCTTCAAATCTCCCTGAAAAATTACCAATATTAAAAACAACCAACACAATTAAAACCATTACAAGGCTCATGGCAGTATATTTTCTAATTTTTGGTTCCAAGAAAAACAATACCAATATAGCAGAAAAAATTAGGCCAATCCATGTAGGCCTTGAAGCAGAAAGTAGGATAAATGAACCTAAAGTAACAAAAGAGATTGCAATAAGCCACTTTAGATATCGTGAAGATTTAAGAAAAGCATAAATTGTGAAAATTAGAAATGCTGCACTAAAAAATGCTAGATAATGAGGATTTTTAAGTGTTCCATATGGCTTATTTAAAATCCATAATGCAATTGATTGAATAGAAATATAGAGAAATAAAATAGTCAGTGTCGCTTTAAAAATATTGTTGCTAATATACTCTTGATTATTTTTCGCTAACATCCATATCCCGATAGTCAAAAAAGTAGCCAGTGCAACCCTTCGTATCTCTTTGATAAATTCCATATGCATGACTGCAAGAAAATGTAATATGACAAACGCAATTGGAATTGCTAACACATAAAATAAAAGTCTTATCTCACTACGATTGCTGTTATTAAAAGTACTAGGAAACAAAACCAGAACAAAAACCAAATTAAGGTAAGCAAAAAATCGATATAAATCGGATAATTCAATAACCTGCATTGCTAAACACAACAGAATAACAAAAAAATGTAACTTGCCCGCGATGCTTAACTTATCTGAAGTATCAGAACTCAACTTTTCATCTCCCATACAACATGTAATATAACGGCCTAATTAACTTAGGTCACACCGTATTATCTAAATCTTCATAAAAATTCGTATACCAAGCTACAAAGCGTTCAACACCAACGCTTGAAGAGATGCTAGGCTTAAAGCGAACCCATTTTTCTAAGGCGCTTGTATCAGCAAAGGTAGCTTTAACATCGCCCGGCTGCATCGGCAAAAACTCTTTAGTTGCAAATTTACCTAAGGCAGCTTCTAGTTCAGCAATAAAATCCATCAGCTTTTCAGGCTGGCTGTTACCAATATTGAAGATGCGATAAGGTGCTTTTGTAGCGATGCCTTCTGCATCTGGAGTTTCTGCCATTGCGGGTTTATCCAGCACACGGATTACACCCTCGACAATATCGTCGATATAGGTAAAGTCACGCATCATGTTCCCATGGTTAAACACCTGAATCGGCTTGCCAGTTAGAATTGCATTCGCGAATAAAAATGGCGACAT
>JAKQIT010000059.1 GCA_029556915.1 Pseudomonadota bacterium | reverse complement strand
AATTACCTTCTTAAGGAGTACAGCATGGCGGGAAAAACGCTTTACGATAAATTATGGGATTCGCACGTGGTGCATGAAGATGCAGATGGTACATGCTTGATTTACATTGACAGACATTTGGTGCATGAAGTGACGAGCCCTCAAGCATTTGAAGGCTTGCGCTTGGCTGGCCGTAAACCATGGCGCGCCGACACTATTGTGGCGAACCCTGACCACAACACACCTACTAAAGATTGGGCGAAAGGCATTGAAGACCCAATTTCACGTTTGCAAGTAGAAACGCTTGATAGCAACATTAAAGAAACAGGCGCGTTGGTTTACTTTCCGTTTAAGCACGCGAATCAAGGAATTATCCACGTGATTGGGCCTGAAAACGGTACGACTTTACCTGGCATGACCGTGGTGTGTGGCGATAGCCATACTTCTACGCACGGTGCCTTTGGTGCATTGGCGCACGGTATTGGTACTTCAGAAGTGGAGCACGTATTAGCGACCCAAACCTTAATTGCCAAAAAATCAAAACGCATGTTGGTGCGTGTAGATGGTGAATTGGGTGTTGGCGTGACCGCAAAAGATGTTGCGTTAGCCGTGATTGGTAAAATCGGCACAGCAGGCGGTAACGGCTTTGCGATTGAATTTGGTGGCGATGTGATTCGTGCCTTAAGCATGGAAGGCCGCATGACCATTTGCAATATGGCGATTGAAGCGGGCGCACGCGCGGGCATTATCGCGCCAGATGCCAAAACAGCAGAATACTTAAAAGGCCGCCAATACGCGCCAAAACCAGCGGATTGGGATAAAGCAGTGGCTTACTGGAATACCTTAGCGAGCGATGCCGATGCCACGTTTGACAGCGTGGTTGTGCTGAATGGCGCTGATATTGCCCCGCAAGTCACTTGGGGTACATCGCCAGAGCAAGTGTTGCCGATTAATGGGTTGGTGCCAGACCCTGCACAAGAGAAAGACGCAACTAAGCGCACCAGTATTGAAAATGCACTGAAATACATGGGGTTAACCGCGAATACGCCGATTGAACAAATTAAACTCGATAAAATCTTTATTGGCTCATGCACTAACAGCCGTATTGAAGATTTACGCGCCGCAGCAGTCGTTGCTAAAGGTAAAAAAGTGGCAAGCAGTATTGCATTAGCCATGGTAGTGCCAGGTTCAGGCCAAGTAAAACGCATGGCCGAAGCAGAGGGTTTAGATAAAATTTTTATTGAAGCAGGGTTTGAATGGCGAGAACCAGGTTGCAGTATGTGTTTAGCCATGAATGCAGATAGATTAAGCCCCGGCGAGCGTTGTGCTTCTACTTCAAACCGCAACTTTGAAGGTCGCCAAGGCCAAGGCGGACGTACACACTTAGTTAGCCCAGCAATGGCGGTTGCCGCGGCAGTTGCTGGCCATTTTGTTGATGTGCGCAGTTTGTAAAAGGAATCAAAAATGAAAGCATTTACCCAATTAAAAGGCTTAGCTTGCCCAATAGACCG
>JAKQIT010000048.1 GCA_029556915.1 Pseudomonadota bacterium | reverse complement strand
ATATGACCATACGATTTTTTGATTGTCGTTTAAGTCAAGTGCATATACGTTGTTTGGGAATGCTGTATGTACATACATCATGTTACCAACAACCACTGGAGAACCTTCGTGACCACGGTTTACACCAGTAGCGAATGTCCAAGCTGCTTTAAGGTTTTTAACGTTACCTTTGTTGATTTGTGCCAAAGCGCTGTAGCCTTGGTTGTTGTGTTGGCCACGTGGATGTGCCCAGTTATTTGAGTTAGCCATTGCTGCTTCTTGGTCTGCTGCTGCTGAAGCTACCATTGGCATTGCCACTGATAAACCAGCTACTAGACCTAATGCTAATTTAATCTTGTTGATTTGCATATTAATCTCCAAAGTTGAAAATCTAAGGGTTTAAAAAACAACTTCATATATTTGTTTACTTTTGATGTAATCTCAAATTAGCCACAAATAGCTGAAACTGTTTTTACTCACATTTTCATGTGCGTGTAGTACTATATTCCACACGCAAACGAATTGCAATACATTTGTTACAATTTACTTACATTTAGTTCAAAATATTTTTAAATATTTTTTGACTCATTAAACAACAAGCTATAGTCGGAAAGGTATATCCTCTTTAATATGCAAACAAGTTTGTTTTCATTGTATCCAAACATTGACCCTTTTGGGTCATCACTAATTAGTGTAGGAAATTCTCACGAAATATACTATGAACTTTGTGGCAACCCAAGCGGCAAACCTGTCGTTTTTTTGCATGGCGGACCTGGCAGTGGCTGCAACCCGACGCAACGCAGATTTTTTGACCCAGCACATTATCTTATTATTTTAATTGATCAACGTGGTTGTGGCCGCAGCTTGCCGCTAGGTGAAACACAACACAATACTACTGAAGCATTGGTGAGTGATATTGATGCGATTAGACAAACTTTAAATATTGATAGGTGGTTGGTGTTCGGTGGCTCTTGGGGTAGCACATTAGCGCTTTGTTATGCGCTGGCGTATCCGCAACATGTCACGGGGCTCATTTTACGCGGCATATTTTTAAGCCGTCCAACAGAGTTGCATTGGTTTTTGGGTGAGGTTGCGTTATTCTATCCTGAGCAATGGCAAATGTTATGTCATTACTTACCCGCAGACCAAAGGTGCAACCCGATTGAAGCTTACGAAAAATTGATTTTTTCAGAAGATTTAAGCGTAAGCATTCCCGCTGCAATTCAATGGAACGCTTTTGAAAGTAGCATTATGAGTTTACTACCAAGAGCTCAAAACACAGAGGCACAAATCAATAGTGAAATTGAGTTAGCCCGAGCACGCGTGCAAATACATTATATACAGCACCATTGCTTTGTTGGCGAACGTGATTTGTTAGCCGAAGCCAAAGCAGCACTTGGTCATATACCTACGCAAATCATTCAAGGTCGATACGATATGGTTTGCCCTCCCATTACCGCTTGGGAGCTGGCACAAGCCATGCCGCATGCTTCATTAAACATGGTAGCGGACGCTGGACACTCTGCAATGGATGCGAGCTTGACTTCTGCGCTGGTAGCTGCGACTGAGCAATTTAAAAATCTAACTTAATTTTGAAAATAAATTGATTTTGCGCAAAATTAAGCGCTTAAAATTAGTTAGTATATAAGGTTTATGGCTAAATTATCCTCACAATTCACTGCGCAACCAAGCCAAGCTGAAATGCAGCCTGTGTTGCAATTTTTTAATGCTGGCAAATTAGCAGAAGCAGAAGCCGCTGCAAATAAATTGGTCGCGCGCTATCCGCACACATTTATTCTTTATCAGGTATTAGGCTTAGCGCAAGACGGCTTAGGCAGATACGCGCAGGCAGTCGAAAACTATGCCAAAGCCCTCGCCATTCAACCTAACACACCCGACTTGCACTTTAACTTGGGCATTGCGCTAACCAATATTGGCCAGTATGAAGCTGCCGAAAAAAGTTATTTGCAAGCCATTAAACTACAGCCGCGCTTTTTTGAAGCACATGGCAACCTTGGCACCGTACTGCAAAAGCAAGGGCGATTAGATCAAGCCATTGCCAGCTATCGCACCGCTTTAAGCATTCAAGAGGATGCGCGTGGACACTTTAACTTAGGCACGGCATTGCGCGATGAAGGCAAGTTGGACGATGCAATCTCTCATTTTAAACGCGCCATCGAGATGTTCCCCAATTATGCAGACGCACATAATTATTTAGGTGAATGTTATCGCGATCAAGGCAATATGGATGACGCAGTAAAGAAATACCTCCAAACACTAAAGCTCAACCCTAATCACGCGGGTGCTAATTACAATATGGGCGAGTTTTTGTATCTAGCGGGGCGCTTTGATGAAGCAGTGGACTATTTAGAACGTTCAAAATTGGATGATTGGCAAGAGCGCGCACTATATTGCACGTATAAAGCAGCGCATTTTGATGCGTTTAAAACAAAGCTGGAAAATATTGTGCACTCTGGCGCAAAGCACACCGCGCCATTTTTGCAAACACTCTCCACGCATTACGCCACCAATTTTGGCGTAGAAGACCAGTACAACTTCTGCAAAAACGGCTTTGATTTTGTTTATCAAAATAGCATTACCGAACTTGCTGAGCCCAACAGCCAATTTTTAAGCGATTTATTGCGCGATATAGACAACACCGCCATTGAAGTGCGCGCGCAAGCCATGATAATCAACGGTAAACAGTCTGCGGGCAATTTGTTTAAACGGCCCGAAGCCTCGTTTAGAAAACTGGGTGAGCTCGTTCGGCAGGAGTTTTTAAAATATAAAGAGAAGTTTGCTGGTGCTGACTGCGAATTGATTAAATCTTTCCCTAACGAGTTAGAGTTTACTAGCTCGTGGTACGTGCGCTTGCGCCGTGGTGGCTTTGTGGATAGGCACATCCATGAAGTAGGTTGGATTAGCGGCGCGGTATATTTAGTGTTGCCCAAAGATAAAAAACACCCCGATGAAGGCTGTTTTGAATACGGTTTGCATGGTGACAATTATCCGCTGCAACATGAAAACTTTCCCACCGGTATTGCCAGACCAAAAGTGGGCGACATCGTGCTTTTCCCCTCTTCACTTTTTCACCGTACCATTCCATTTACGGGCGATGAAGAACGCATTTGCATTGCCTTTGACTTAAAGCCTGAAGGCGAAATTTTCATTCGTTCCAGCTATTAAAATTTCTTCTTAAATGCCTCTGCAAGCCGCATGGATACTGGCTCGCAGAGGTGCTTAAATGAAGACGGATACTTTTCAGCATTAAAAATGCACTTTTAATATTGCACTTTTTTATTATTTGCATAAAAACAACAGCTAAAACCAAACCGTCTTTAGCTATTGTTTGTTTGATACATATCAAATGCTTTAGACAATGCCTCCTCTAAGATTCAACCATCGAATTTGATTAAACTTATTAACAAAGGAAAGTTAAAATGAAAAAAACGTTATTAGCATTAACAATGGCTGCTGTATTTGCACCTGTTTTGGCACAAGCCGAAGCCGGCGACATCGTTGTACGCTTACGTGCTACAAACATTAACCCAAGTGAGAGCAGCAAATTGGGTGAGCAAACAGATAAAGTTTACGGTGCTGGTACTGCTGATTTGTTATACGGTAGCGGAAGTGCTAACTTACAAGTAGATAGCAACACCATCCCTGAATTAGATTTGTCTTACTACGTCACCAAAAACATTGCGTTAGAGTTGATTTTAGCGTTAGGTACTAAGCATGACGTTCAAACTTCTAGCAAGGGTGCTGCTTTAAATAAAAGAGCTTTAGGTGAAGTAAACTTGCTACCACCAACTCTAACAGCGCAATGGCACTTTATGCCAGATCAAACTTTTGACCCATATTTGGGTGCTGGTGTATCTTATGTGCGCGCCATGGACAATGGTTTGACTGCAGACACGGCTTTAGGTAAAAAACCAATCCGTATTGACCGCAATAGCTGGGGTCCAGCGATTCAGGCCGGTTTCGATGTGAACTTGAAAGATGGTTGGTTAGTTAACTTTGACGTGAAAAAAATCTGGTTTGATACCGACGTAAAAATCAATGTGCCTGAGTTAGCTGCTGGCTACAAACGTATTGACAGCCTTGACATTGACCCGTTGGTCATCAGCGTTGGCTTTGGTAAAAAGTTCTAAGCAATTGCTATAGATTCAGTTAAATCCTTTTAGGTTTCCACACTCGCCCCTGTGATGTTTTACAGGGGCATTTTTTTGCCTATTTTTAGCTTGATTTTAAGCACACTTTATTTGACCTACCCTGCAAGCCATATTCCATGCGGCTTTCGCATTCGACTTAGTGCTTTAGCACTAAGCGAGAATGGTGATGCCAAGCACTGGTACAGGGCATTCATTTTTTCTCGGAGTAAAAACAAAGGTTAATATTGCAAGCTAAACGCACCAAACTTTGGTTTGGTGCATTAAATCCATCCATATTGCCCATCCTGCGGCACCCGCTAGGAGCAAACCAGCAAGGCGCATGCTGGCATCTTCGGTGAACCACTTGCTACGCGCTATCAGTTTGCCACTTTTAAGTTTTAGCCACAACCAAGGACCTATCATCAAAGAAATGCTGGTGCCAAAGGCAAAAGCTGCCATCGTAAGCCCACCATTGATAGGATTAGCGTTGAGTGAAGCCACTAATAATGCAGAATATAATAACCCGCAAGGCAATAATGCCCATAGCACCCCAGTGACAAATATGCCGCCAGGCAAGCTAGATAATTGACGCACTTTTGCCCAAATTTTGCGCCCTATGCCCTCAGCCCAAACTGGCTGACGCGCATAAATGAGCAGTATGAGCCCCCATGCAAAGATTAACACATGAAAAAAAGTCCACAACGGATGTAATGCGGTGGTTTGCTCAGTAAACCACGCTAAACTTTTGACTGATGCTGCTGCTATTGCGCCCAAAGCGGCATAGCCCAACAACCTGCCAGCGTGAAATTTCCACATTTGCCAGCCTTGTGCCTGATTTTGAATTTGGCCTTGCTGCAAGCTGGCACAAGCCGCGCCACACATGGCAATGCAGTGCGGGCCGCCCGCCAAGCCCATAAAAAAGGCTGTGAGTAATAAGGGTGATTGCATTACTGCAATTTTAAATCATTTTGGCGACTTTAGATGATTTTGCTAAAACGCGCCCGATTTCTATCCGTTTGCAAGTAGCGGTCAAACACCATGGCAATGGCACGCACAAAAAACCATCCTGTATCGGTCACTAGCAAACCTTCATCATCTAACTCCACCATACCTGTGGCTTCCTGCTCTTTTAGCATCACCAGCTCATTTGCAAAATAAGATTTAAAATCAATCATATAAGCTAGTTCAATCGCCTCGTATTGCAGTTCACCTTGGCACATAATAGCCATAATCACCGCGCGGCGCACTAAATCATCCCGCGATAGCGCCAGACCGCGCACGATTGGCAAGCGATTTTGCTTCAGCGCGTCGTAATATTCTTCAATGGTTTTGGCATTTTGGCTGTAGGTATTCCCCACACGGCCGATAGCTGACACGCCCAAACTTATTAAGTCGCAATCTGGCTGCGTGCTATAACCTTGAAAATTACGGTGTAGCCGACCCTGGCGCTTAGCAACCGCCAAGTCATCTTCTGGCAGGGCAAAATGATCCATGCCTACATACACATAACCTGCACTCATCAAGGTAGAAATCGCGTTTGACAACATGGCAATTTTATCAGCCGCCTCAGGCAAAGCATAAGTATCAATGCGGCGTTGCGGCTTAAAGCGCTCTGGCAAATGGGCATACGCATATAGCGCGACTCTGTCTGGCTTTAGCGAAACTATTTGCGCCAATGTGCGCGTAAAAGAGGCGGGTGATTGCTTAGGCAAGCCATAAATCAAATCTACATTTACGGAGTCAAAACCCAAGCGCCGCGCTGTTTCAACTAATGAAAACACTTGGCTTTCAGGCTGAATACGATGCACCGCTTTTTGTACTTGCTCGTCAAAATCTTGTACCCCAAAACTTAATCGATTAAATCCTAATGAGGCCAAATGTGCTAAACGTGCGTCGTTTACCGTGCGCGGGTCAACCTCTATAGAGTATTCACCACCCTCAGCAAAAATGAAGTTTTCTTTTAGCATTGCCATGAGTTCTGATAGTTCACTATCAGAAAAAAATGTTGGCGATCCACCACCTAGATGCAATTGTGAAATGGTTGGCGCTTTGTAAATATCTTTTGGTGCTAAATGTTCAAGGTGCAAGGCAATTTCGTGGCGCAAATAAGTTAAATATTCCGCACTTCGCTCATGATGTTTAGTCACAATTTTGTTGCACGCACAAAAAAAGCACAATGACTCGCAAAACGGAATGTGTACATAAATGGACAATGGAAGATTTGCACCCGTCATGCGTCTTTGTTCTAGCGCTTGCAGGTAGGCATTTTCTGTAAATGCCTCTACAAATCGGTCAGCCGTAGGATATGAAGTATAACGTGGGCCTGCCACATCATATTTTTGCAGCATATCTGGTGTGATGGCGGGCGCATCATTGGCTTGAATCACATTTGTTTGCATCGCTGTTTTATTCATGTTGAGATTGCTCCTAATCTAGCGTGTCACTATGCGCGATAGTCGGCTAAAACTCTTTGATGCACATCAAATATTTCAATATCTTCCTTGCACCTCCTCTGCAAGCCATATTCTATGCGGCTCTCAAGGCGATGATTTTTTCACGGGGGAAATTGCGCACCATTTTTTGCCATTTTAATACCTAGTTTTTGGCACTTTTTTGTCTATTATTCTGCCAATATCATCCAATTTTTATACGCATATTCAACTGGCAACAAAATAACTAAAAGAGTATGCTTATGCATTCAAAGTTAAGATTGAATTATGACGCTAGATACAACACAAAAACCGATTGAAATCACACCAGAGAATATGCTCGGCACTTTTAAAGTGGCATGTTCGAATTGCAATTTGCGTGAACTTTGCATGCCAATCGGTTTTAAATCTGAAGATATGCATCGTCTCGATGAAGTGGTAGAAAAACGTCGTAAAATTAAACAAGGTGAGCAGTTATATAGCGCTGGTGATAGTTTTAAATCACTTTATGCGATTCGTACTGGTTTTTTTAAAACCTGCGTATCAGCCGCCGATGGACGTGAACAAGTCACCGGCTTTCAAATGGCGGGTGAAATCATGGGCTTGGATGGCATTGTGACGGATCAGCACAATTGTAGCGCTATTGCTTTAGAAGACGCGGAAGTCTGCGTTATGCCATTTGCTGACGTTGAAGAGTTATCGCGTGAGTTCCCTGTATTGCAGCGTCACATCCATAAAATTATGAGCCGAGAAATCGTACGTGAAAATAGCGTGATGATGTTGCTTGGAAATATGCGTGCAGAAGAACGCTTGGCCGCGTTTTTACTTAACTTAGTGCAACGCTTGCATGCCCGTGGCTTCTCTCAATCTGAACTCATGCTCAGAATGACACGCGAAGAAATTGGCAGTTATTTGGGGATGAAGTTAGAAACTGTTAGCCGCACATTTTCAAAATTTAGCGATGAAGGTATTATTGAAGTAAAACAACGCTACGTGAAAATCCTAGATTCAGAAGCGCTTAAAAAAATATTCAACCCTCAGACTTGCGCATAAACTTTGCGGCTTGCGCCACAGCAGCATTATTTTTGCTGCGGCTTAATGCCAGTTGCAGCGTGATTACGCGCTTGGCCTGCAGGTGCCATTGAATCTCTTTCAGCATCTAACGTTTTATTAATTTCAATGCCGTGCTGGTAGTAATTTTCATCCACTACTGGGTCTGGTCGGCTAACGGCTAGATAAATCGTAATAACGCCAGCAATAATTACTAACAATGGTCCAGAAATTAAAAACCATACATAACCGTATTTCCACCATGGCTTGGTGTCAGTTACCTTTGCTTTTAATTCTGTTGAGCTCATATTCTGTCCTAATAAAGGCTGTTTAGCCAAACTGCATTAACTAGTTCCTTGGCACCAAAAATACTGATTTTTCTTGTACGGTATCTTTGTCTTCTTGTGAAAACACTTCAAACTCAATTTTATGCGAGCCCGATTTTAATGACCCATCTGGGACTTTTAAATCAACAATTACCCAACGTGATTCTGTTGGTTTTACTTCAATAGACTTCATGTGTGTATCACTACCTGATTGCTCTTCAGCAGCTTCTGCCTCAATCTCCACATCTTTTAGGCCATTGACTTTAAGCTGATAGTGCTGCGTCAATTCAGTACCGTTCATGATTTGTAAGCGATACACGTTTTCTATCTTACCATCATTGGTCATACGTCCCATCACACCATCGCGTACCACGTTTACCCTAAATGGTGTTCGTATCCACAAGCTTGCGAGTAACCCTATGACCAAAGCACCAAGAATCGCCGTGTATATCAGTACACGAGGACGCTTAATATGTTGCATTACTTGACTTTGCGTCCAACGATTGGCGAGCGCATTTTGGGTAGAAAATTTAATCAATCCTTTTTCATAACCCATTTTATCCATTACGGTATCACAAACATCCGCACATGCGCCGCACTGGATACACTCATATTGCAAACCATTACGTATGTCTATACCTGTTGGACAGACCTGAACGCAAAGACTACATTCTACGCATGCTCCTAATTTATGTTCTTCTTGCGTCGCCTTGCGTGAACGTCCACCACGTGGTTCGCCACGTAACGTATCATAAGTGACAATGAGCGTATCATCATCAAACATGGCACTTTGAAAACGCGCATAGGGACACATGTATTTGCATACTTGTTCACGCATAAAACCAGCATTGCCATAAGTAGCAAAGCCATAAAAAAACACCCAAAAGGTTTCCCAAGGACCTAGATTAAAGCTTAAGTAACTCCCTGCTAATTCACGTATTGGAGAGAAATACCCAACAAATGTAAACCCAGTGAATAAAGAAAATATTATCCAAATTAAATGTTTTTTAAATTTAATAAAAAGCTTTTTGGCAGACATTGGCGACGCATCTAGCTTCATGCGCGCTGGACGGTCACCTTCAATTTTGGCCTCTATCCAAAGAAAAATCTCTGTATAAACAGTTTGAGGACAAGTAAACCCGCACCACAAACGTCCTGCTACGGCTGTAAACAGAAACAGCGCTAAAGCTGAGATAATAAGTATTAAAGTGAGGTATATAAGATCTTGTGGATAGAAAACAAGATTAAATATATAGAATCGTTTGCCTTCTAAATCAAACAGTAATGCTTGACGCCCACCCCAATCTAACCACGGGACGCCATAAAAAAATATTTGGGTAACCCACACCATTACCCAACGCCAACTTGTGAAAATCCCTGTAACGTTTTTTGGATATATCTTGGCTTGCGCCTTATAGAGCGATACCTTTACATCTTCTAAAGGTATCGCTTTTTCTGATACTTTTACTGCCGTTTTATCAACGGGTTTTTCACTCATTTTTTACCTTAGCCAACCAAATAAACCACTAAAAATAACTTACTTATTAGAGAAACCCCAAACGTATGCTGTTAACACTTTGATTTGCTCTGGAGTAAATTTGCTACCCCAAGCAGGCATTTGGTTAACCTTACCTTCATTAACACGTTTGATAATGGCCGCTTCGCCTGCACCATGTAACCAAATATTGTCGGTTAAATTTGGCGCGCCTACATCTGGGTTACCTTTACCTTCAGCGCCATGACATGCAGCACAAACTGCAAACTTCTCTTTTCCTGCGGCAACTCTGCCAGCATCATGCATGCTTCCAGATAAACTCAACACATAATTTGCTACATTTTTAACATCATCCGCTGTACCCACCGCAGCTGCGATTGGCGGCATCATGCCCACGCGTCCATTCACAATCGTTTCTTGGATTTTTTCTGGGCTGCCACCGTGTAACCAGTCGCTGTCAGTTAAATTTGGAAAACCTAGGTTGCCTTTTGCATCTGAACCATGGCATTGCGCACAGTTATTCAAAAATAGGCGCTCACCAATAATTTTGGCATCCGCATTTTTGGCCAACTCTTCAGTTGTCATGGCAGCATATTTTGCATAGAGTGGTTCTAATGCTTTATTCGCTGTCGCAACCTCATCATCGTACTGATTCGCAGAAGTCCACCCAAACTTGCCTGCAAAACTGCCTGCACCAGGATATAAAAACAAATATGCAAGAGCAAAAACGATTGTAATAATAAACATACCCACCCACCAACGCGGCAGTGGATTATTCATTTCCCGTATATTCTCATCCCAGACGTGTCCGCTTGTGTTGTCACCATCTGAGCTCTCAACTTTGATTGTACTCGTGAGCCATAGTAACAAGCCACAACCTAAAATGCCACCTACCGCTATGACAGTAATAAACATCGGCCAAAAACTACTTGTAAAGTCACTCATTTTATTTTCCTTTAGTTTTTTGTAAGGTAAATTGACACGATATTCATTGCATTAGAATTACGTATCAACTTACCATTACATCAAATGCATCCAGCTTAATCTTCTTTAAAGGGCAGTTCAGCTGCCTCATTAAAGTCTTTAGATTTCCGATTGCGCCACGCCCAAATCATCAGTGCCACGAACATAACTAGGCCTGTGATAGTAACGATAGTACGAAGTGTATTGATATCCATGACTAATCTCCCGTTATTTGAGATGTATACCCAACACTTGCAAGTATGCAATTATTGCGTCCATTTCGGTTTTACCTTTAACCGCTTCGGTAGCCCCAGCAATATCTTCATCTGTATATGGAACGCCAACTGTCCGCAAAGCTTTCATATGTGATGGTAAAGATGCCCCATCAACTTCTGCGGTTTCTAGCCAAGGATAAGCTGGCATAATTGAAGCGGGCACCAAGTCACGTGGATTGATTAAGTGCGTACGATGCCAATCATCATTGTAACGACCGCCTACACGTGCCAAATCTGGGCCCGTACGTTTACTACCCCATTGGAATGGGTGATCATATACAGACTCACCCGCCACAGAGTAATGACCATAGCGTAGCGTTTCAGCACGGAATGGACGTATCATTTGTGAGTGACAGTTATAGCATCCCTCACGTGTGTAAACATCTCGACCAGCCAACTGCAATGCAGTGTATGGCATTAACCCTTTAATCGGCTCGGTAGTTGTTTTTTGGAAGAAAAGTGGCACTATTTCTACCAAACCACCAAATGCCACGGTAATTAGAATAAGCACAATCATCAAAAAGCTATTTGTTTCAACTTTTTCGTGACTGAACCCGCTGTTTTTACTGTTATTTGAATTAGACATTTTCATTATCCTTATGCATGTGCATGAACTGCTGGAATCACTGCTACAGCAGCTTTACCGTTACTTGCTGTTTTAAGGGTATTCCATAGCATAATGACCATGCCACTTAAGTACAGCAAGCCACCCAATACACGAATCATATAGTAAGGTGTTTTGGCCTCAACGGATTGAATAAAGGTAAATGTTAATGTGCCATCATCACTAATTGCACGCCACATTAGCCCTTCCATCACACCAGAAATCCACAAAGCGGCGATATACAACACAATACCTACTGTCGCCAACCAGAAATGCCACTCAATCGCTTTCACGCTGTACATTTGTTTTTGACCGAATAAACGTGGAATCATGTAGTACAACGCACCCATTGAAACTAAACCAACCCAGCCCAACGCACCTGAGTGCACGTGACCAACAGTCCAATCGGTATAGTGTGAAAGTGAGTTAACTGTTTTAATCGCCATCATTGGGCCTTCGAACGTACTCATGCCGTAGAATGACAGTGAAACGATTAAGAAACGCAACACTGGGTCAGTGCGTAATTTATGCCAAGCACCAGACATGGTCATCATACCGTTAATCATGCCGCCCCAGCTTGGTGCTAATAAAACCAATGAGAACACCATACCTAAAGATTGCGTCCAATCTGGCAAAGCGGTGTAATGCAAGTGGTGAGGACCCGCCCACATATAAGTAAAAATCAATGCCCAGAAGTGCACGATAGACAAGCTGTAAGAATACACTGGGCGCTCGGCTTGTTTAGGAACGAAGTAATACATCATGCCCAAGAAACCAGCTGTTAAGAAGAAACCCACCGCATTGTGACCATACCACCATTGCACCATCGCATCTTGCACACCAGCATAAGCTGAGTATGATTTCCAGAAGCTAGCTGGCATTGCCGCACTGTTAACGATGTGCAACAAAGCCACCGTTAAGATAAATGCCCCAAAGAACCAGTTGGCCACGTAAATATGCTTCACTTTACGTTTTGCGATTGTGCCAAAAAACACGATTGCATAAGACACCCAAACCACTGCAATCAGCAAGTCAATCGGCCATTCTAACTCAGCATACTCTTTACCTTGCGTAAAACCCAAAGGTAAAGAAACCGCCGCAGCCACAATGACTAATTGCCAACCCCAAAAGGTAAACGAGGCAAGTTTAGGCATAAACAAGCTGGTTTGACTGGTACGTTGTACAACAAAATATGAGGTTGCAAATAAAGCACAGCCCCCAAAAGCGAAAATCACTGCATTGGTATGCAATGGACGTAAGCGACCAAAACTTGTCCACGGCAGGCCAAAATTGAGCTCTGGCCAAACAAGTTGTGAGGCGATAATCACGCCTACCAACATGCCGACCACACCCCAAACTACGGCCATGATTGAAAATTGCCTAACCACGCCATCGTGGTAGGTGTTTGATTGCGAATGAGCTACCTGCATTTTACTCCCCTTAAACTTACTAAATTTTATCCAACCCAAGCTGATGTTACCATGTGACATTCTGTCGCATGCGGCTTTACGCCATCTTGATTTATGTCAAGGTTCAAGCAATAGAATGACGCTGTGAAAAATATATCCCAATACGAACTAACTTTAACTACGATATTTTGCATGCTGGCGATTAAACTTTACAAAATGACCAGCAGCCAACTTTGACTAAAACACTATACGTAATTATATAATGTTCACATCAGAAAAGCTCGCGATTATATTATAAAAAAGTAGATTTTTTGAAAGAAAATTAGATGCTAAAAATTAGCAAATTATTAAGCATCTTCAACGGCACACCTCTGGAAGCCGCATAGATACTGGCTTGCAGGGCATTAGTTTTTGCTCGGGGCTAGATTGTGTGTGTTTTTGGTGTTTTATTACAGCAAAAGTAAGCCACATTGCGCCATTTATATTTTCCAATAATGGTCTATCAACAGCGCAGCAAAAAGCAAGGTTAAGTAGATAATTGAATATCTAAAAGTACGTTTGGCTAGCGCATCAGAATACTGTTTATATAGCCCGATTACATAAGCCATAAATATGGCATCTAGAACCACGACTGCACCTAAATAAATTAACCCGCTCATGCCTAATCCATATGGCATGAGTGAAACCGCCACCAAAATAATGGTGTACAGCAAAATATGTAGTAGGGTAAACGCTTCGCCGTGCGTTACTGGCAACATTGGCATGCCTACTTTTGCATACTCTTCACGTCTATATAAAGCGAGCGCCCAAAAATGCGGTGGCGTCCAAGTGAAGATGATTAAGAACATAATCAGTGATTCCGGAGAAATGGTATTTGTTACCGCAGCCCAACCTAAAATGGGTGGCATAGCCCCCGATGCACCGCCAATCACAATATTCATTGGCGTTGCAGGCTTTAGAAAAATCGTATAAATCACTGCATATCCCACAAAAGTGGCGAGCGTGAGCCACATCGTGAGCGGATTCACAAAGAAATACAAAATTGCCAGCCCTGCGCTACCAAGTAAAGTTGCAAATATGGAGGTTTCACTTGATGAAACTTGCCCTGTTGGCAATGCGCGCGCGCGGGTACGCGCCATCACGGCATCAATTTTATGCTCAATCAAGCAATTAAATGCGGCCGCTGCTCCTGAAGTGAAAGCAATACCTATCGTCGTAGCAATTAAAAGCGACCAAGGCACCATGCCGGGTGTCGCCAAAAACATGCCTATCACAGCAGTAAACACAATCAGCGATGTGACGCGTGGCTTACAGAGTGAAAAAAAGTTCTTCATACTTATAGGTAACTTCTTAGCTGCCTGCATGGTTGTAGCGCTCATCATGTACTCTCATTTTGATTGACGATAAGTTTTTGGTGTAATTTTACTATTGATTACCACTATGATGACTACTAGTAGCGCCGCACCTAGGTTGTGCGCAACCGCCAATAACAAAGGTAGATGCATCACTAAATTACCTATGCCAACCACAATTTGTGTCAACATGACGGTGACTAACAAGATGCTTAAGATTTTCATCTCAGGAATTTTAATCAGCTTTAACCCTAAAGCGCCAACATATAAAAATACAATCAGCGCGCCAATACGATGCGTCCATTGAATAGCGGTTAAAGATGCTAACGTTAGCTGACCGCCATCCGCACTTTGTCCTAACTCTCGCACCAAATGAAATGCATCCTTAAAATTCATGTCCGGCATCCAAACGCCATGACAAGTAGGAAAATCCGTACAAGCAAGGGCAGCATAATTTGTACTCGTCCATCCCCCTAAAAATATTTGGCCGAGCAGAACAAGCACAGCCAACCTAATTGCCAACTTAAGACTGGGCGAAATTGAGATGACGTTGAACTGCCCATAACACCGATGCGCTATCCAAGTTAAAATCCCTAACGTCGTCATTCCGCCAATCAAATGCGCGCTGACTATAACTGGTTTCAGTAGCAGTGTTACGGTCCACATGCCCAGCAAGGCTTGAAATATGATTAAGCCCAACAAACCTGTGGTCAGGTGGGGGGACATCTTCACTATTCTTCTTTCTTTCCAAGTAAAGACAAATATTGCAAGCACAACAAAACCTAACGCACCAGCTAAATAGCGATGCGCCATTTCCTTCCACGCCTTACCTGTTTCAACAGGTTTATCGGGAAATGCAATTTGCGCTTGCTGAATGGCACTTTCGCTCTCAGGCACCGTTAGCGTGCCAAAGCAGCCAGGCCAATCAGGGCAACCTAAGCCTGCGTCAGATAAGCGCACATATGCACCTAATACCACTACGCATAAGGCAAGCACTGCGCCTATTAAACTCAAGCGCTTTAATAATTGATATGCCATTCTAGCCCGCCCAAGAGTACTTCATTAAACGCACGATATCTTTGCGAATCAACGCAGGATCTGTGTCTGAAGCATAACGCATCATTAAAAAGCCACGCGGATCAACCAAATAAAGCTTATCTGCATGGCTGGCTTGTACGCCAGTCTCATCAAATTGCGCATTTAATTGTTCTACTACTTCAACAGGTTGGTTAAGCACAATTAACTCTGGGTGCATTTGTTTTAACTCAGCCACATCAGTTTGTGATGTAATCAGCACTCTTTGCATTCGTGGAATTTCTTTATACAAACTCACATGAATTTGGCGCATGTTACGCAGTTTTTCTAAGCATTTTTCCTCACATTGCTCAGCCACATAGACCATACTCCACTTATCTTTCCATAGCTCTGCGCCTATCTGCTTACCGTCACTGCGCTTTACTAAATTTGGCATTTGTAGCAAATACGCTGGTGTAATCAACTCACCAACACTTCTGCCTTGAGGGCGCCAATCAAATTTATACATGGCAATCACTGCGACAATTGGCGCTACAAAAAATATGAGCATACTTAAAAGCACCCATCGTCCTTTACGCTGACGCTCCAAGTACTGAGTATTTTCGACTTCATTTTGCATACTTAACTCTGCCTAGACTAATAGTTACGTTTTTTAAAGCTAACAAACATATAAATAAATATACTGGCCACGGCAAAACCAAACCATTGATAGGCATAGCCAAAATGGCTGGCTATTTTGCTCTCTGGCATCTGCCAATGTCGCACAAATCCACCCGCCGTACTTTTTTCATCTAATTTAATAATTACTGGTAATAAATTAGGTAATGACTTTTGGTAGCGCGCCATGTCCAAGTGTTGCCAAATTTTACTGCTTGCATTTTTTTGATCACCACTTTCTAGGGTGAAAATTTTTTTACTTGGTATCCATAACTGGCCTACAACTTCAACATTATTAGAAGGTGTTTCAAATGTGGGAATATCGTTCCTATTTTTACTACCCGCTATCCATCCTCGGTTTACCAATACCAAATTATTCGTTCCATCAATTTTTAATGGCGTAACCACATGAAAGCCTGCTTGGCTAGCTTCTACCTGATTATCTAGCAAAATCTGCTTTTCTGTGATGTATTTACCCTTAATGCGCACATTTTTATATTGCAATGCACTAAAATCTGCAGACATGCTGGGCAGACTTGTTAGCACCTCTTTAGTGGACTGCTGTTGCATCTGTATTTGTTGCTTTAATACTGCTTTATGATATTGCCAGAGTCCAAGTTTGATAAATATTGGCACGCATAACAGCAATATCAGCGTACCTAGCCATCCTGGTTTAAACGTATATCTTGCTAATCCAAATTGCTTTTGTATCATAAGCACCGCATAATGCCATTTCGATTTAAGTTGGATACGATTATGTTAATCAAATTTATCATTGTATTGGTTTTATTCATCATCATTGGCAGCTTATTCTCTGCACTATTCTTCTTGATGAAAAACAAGGGCGTTGACGATGACCGCACAGTGAAAGCTTTAACGCTGCGCATAGGACTTTCTATCACCCTGTTTTTGGCTTTAATCATTGCTGGTTACTTTGGTTTAATAGGCCATTCGCTCTAAAAAATGAAATCCAAATAAAAAGGGCGATGCCAAATGCACCGCCCTTTATTTTTACTGTTGCGGATTTATATAAAATTCTTTTCTATAGCATATAAACGAATATAAACAGGCCTAACCACACCACATCCACAAAGTGCCAATACCAAGCCACGCCTTCGAAGCCAAAGTGATTCTCTGGTGTAAAGTGACCTTTCATACAGCGCAATAAAATCACAATCAGCATTGTTGTACCAAGCAACACGTGAAAGCCATGAAAACCCGTGAGCATAAAAAAAGTTGCTCCATAAGCACCTGAACCTAGTGTTAGACCCATTTCATGATATGCCTCTTTATACTCAGCTGCTTGGCAAAGCAAGAACGCAACACCTAGCGCAACTGTTAAGGCCATGCCAATAATGAGTTGTTTGCGATTCTTTTTAATTAACCCCCAATGTGCCCACGTAATAGTTGCACCTGATGTAAGTAGCAAGACCGTGTTGATTAATGGTAAGCCTGACCAGTGCATCGGTTTAAAGTTCGCTGGCGGAACATATTCTGTGCCTAACACATTACCCCCAGGTCCAATAGATGGCCATGTCCCAATAAAATCCTTATAAGGCGTAATATCTGGCAAGTAACTCGCAAGCTCGGGCACTGATAAAACGCGCATATAAAATAATGCGCCAAAAAATGCCGCAAAGAAAGCCACTTCTGAGCAAATAAAAACTATCATGCCAATACGGAATGATTTGTCTTCCCATTTTTGAAATTTACCAGTGACACTTTCAGTAATTACCGATCCCATCCATTTGAAAGTCATCGCCACGATAATTAACAGCCCAATTATCATCATCCACTTGCCGGGGGCTGTTAAATAGGCCAAATCTTTGTTTTTATCTGTTGCCACACTAAAAACAAAACCAGTTGCCAAACTTAGAATGCCTGCCGATATGATGGATGGGTAAATAGCACCATGTGGCACAAAATAATGGTGGTTTGAATGTGTTGCCATTTATAACTCCTAAATTACAAGTTTTAAAACTTTAATTAAACTGACCTACTAACAACTACTCTTTTGATTTAAAAAACGCGTAAGACAAAGTCAGTTCTCTCACGTCACTGGGCAATTCTGGGCTCACGAAAAATCTCAAAGGCATGAGCTTCGATTCACCAGCTTTCAATGCCTGTCTTTGAAAACAAAAGCATTCTATTTTTTTTAAATGTGCTGCCGCCAATCCTGGAGTAACACTTGGTATTGCCTGCCCGGCCACCTCTTGGCTGGTAATATTTTTAGCCTCAAACAAAACAGTCTCAACTTGTCCAGGTCGCAGCGTAATACTCGGCTGCTTTGGGTAAAAATTCCAACCTAACCCTGGCATAACACTCGATGTAAACTGCACAGTAACCCATCTCGTATTATCTACTTTAGTATTTGCAAGCTCTGTCGCCGTACTTTTTGTTTTGCCATTTAGGCCAGTCATAGTGCAAAGTACATCGTAGATAGGTACTAATGCAAATGCAAAAAAGAGAGAGCCTAAAACTAGCCAAAGCATTTTTAAACCTAGCTTCTTGTTAGCTTGTTTTCTAAGTTCAGTTTCGTTTTCTGCAGTTGCTACAACAACACTTTCGTTCGGTCTTACTTCCATATTGTAAATATAGAAATTACGTACCACGCAAGTGCAACTAATCCTAAAATTAGCGCAACTTTTTTGTTACTTTTAATTGCTTCTTTATTTTTCATGCTGACTGTTTGCTCACACATAAAGTGTGAGCAATTACCCTTTATTTAATGACAGGTTGCTCAGTAAAGCTATGGTATGGTGGTGGTGATGGCAATGTCCACTCTAAACCATTTGCACCCTCCCAAACTTGATCAGTCGCTTTTTTTCCACCTCTTGCACAAGTGACAATATTGTAAACAAAAATCAATTGTGACAGGCCAAGCACAAATGCTGCTATAGATGAAATCATGTTGAATTCAGCAAATTGCAATGCGTAATCTGGAATACGACGTGGCATACCAGCCAGACCAAGGAAGAACTGGGGAATAAAGGTCAGGTTGAATGAAATAGCGGTTAGCCAAAAATGCAACTTACCTAATTTTTCACTATACATGTGTCCTGTCATTTTTGGTAGCCAGTAATAGGTACCCGCCATAATACCCATAATGCCGCCCGCAAATAAGGTGTAATGGAAATGGGCAACAACGAAGTAGCTGTTATGGTACTGAGCATCAGCTGCAACGTCTGCCAGCACAAGGCCTGTTAGGCCTCCAATACCAAACAAAATAATCCAACCAACTGTAAACAACATCGGCGTTTCAAAGCTCATTGAGCCTTTCCACATTGTCTTAATCCAGCAGAAAAATAAAACTGCTAATGGCAATGAAATAGCCATGGTGCTGTACATGAAATATAACAATGCTGGCACAGGCATACCTGCGGTAAAGAAGTGATGTGCCCACACAACCACCGCTAATGCACCAATCGCCCATAACGAGTACACTTGCGCTTTATAACCGTACATTTTTTTACGTGAGAACGTTTCTAAGATTTGTGGAATAAAACCCCAAACTGGCAACAACAAAATATACACTTCAGGGTGACCAAAGAACCAAAATAAATGTTGGAACATAATTGGGTCACCACCGCCTGCCGCATCAAAAAAATGCGTACCAAAATGGCGATCTGTCAGCAACATTGTCACCGCACCTGCTAATACTGGAATTGTGGCTATCAACAAAAATGCAGTTATTAACCAGCCCCAGCAAAACATCGGCATCTTCATTAGCGTCATGCCTGGAGCGCGCATATTAAACAAAGTTACTATAATGTTAATAGAGCCTAGCACAGAAGAAATGCCTAACAAGTGTACGGCAAAAATGGCGAAATCCACGCCGATGCCACCTTGCACAGAAAGCGGCGGATAAAATGTCCAGCCAGTAGCTAACGCCCCATCACCAATTCCAAACAGAGCCAAAGTAAATGGTAAAGTTAAAAGAATTGCTGAAGGCGGTAACAACCAAAACCCCCAGTTATTTAAACGGGGTAAAGCCATATCTGGCGCGCCAATTTGTAGCGGGATCATCCAGTTAGCAAAACCAGTAGCTGCAGGCATTAAGGCTGCAAATATCATAATCAGTGCGTGCACACCAATTAGTTGGTTAAAGAAATCAGGGTTCATTAACTGCAAACCAGGCTTAAACAGCTCTGCCCTTATGCCCAAAATCATGCATCCACCAACAAAAAACATGATCAGCGAAAATGTTAGATACATCGTACCAATGTCTTTATGATTGGTTGTGGTCAACCAACGCATAATGCCAGACGGATGATCGGCATGTTCATCATGATGTGCTACCGTGCTTGTACTCATAGTACTCTCCTATGCTACCTTATAAAATAAAACACTTAATTACTTCAACTTATTGTCTAGCAGACTTTACCTGTGATGGCTGAATTAAATCGCCAACACTATTACCTAACGCATTACGCTCATAAGTTATTACTGCGGCAATCTCTGAATCATTTAAAGTTGATTTCCATGCTGGCATCACACCCTTACCATTGAGTACACGATCCAAATGACTGTCTGGTAAGTATTTCCCATCTGCGCCAAATATTGGTGAAGTTGTTATTTTGCTTCCTGTTAATGCGGGGAAAGCCGGAGGCAGGCCAGCACCAGACACTTGGTGACATACTGCACAGTTTTTCTCATAGACTGATTTACCCTCTGCAATCAATTCTTCTTTTGTCCACTCTTTGTCTGCTCCTGCTGAAGCTTTAGCCATTTCTTCTTTTTTTGCCACAACCCAAGCTTTGTACTCTTCCATAGGTAAAGCATCGACCACTACGGGCATATAACCATGCCCCTTGCCACACAGTTCCTTACACTGCCCTCGATATGTACCAGGCTTATCTACTTGCACCCAAGTTTCGCGAATAAACCCTGGTACCGCCACACGTGAAGACCCAAACTGAGGCACCCACCAATTATGCAACACATCTGTCGCCGTCATTAAAATTCGTACTTTTTCGCCAACAGGCAATACCAAACGGTTATCTACCTCCAATAGATATTGCTCATCCTTTTTACCCTCAAAACCTTTATCCATTTGCTCTTTCGGTGTACTTAAATTGCTCACAAGCTTAATTCCTTGCGCATCTCCATCTAAGTATTCATATTGCCAACGCCATTGTGATCCAGTGATTTTAACCACCATTTTTGCCTCGTTACGCGTGTCTTCCATCATTACCACACTGTGGTAGGCTGGAATGCCCATAATAACAAAGTCAATCAATAACAATATTGCAAAAGGTATAAGCGTCCAAAATATTTCGATTGTCGTTGATGGAGCCTTATCTTCGACTGGTTTGAAATTTTTGCTTTTGCGGTGTGCAAATATTGAATAAATCATAATTGCCAACACCACTACAAATATCACCATAGTGATAATCATAAACTTGTTGTGCACATGCAGGGTATCAAGCGCCATCGGCGTTACGGGCTCGGGGAAATTCCATGAATAATCAGCCTTTGCCATAAAAGAGGCCATGATTGCCGCAAGTCCCAAACCAACTTTTTTAAACAACGACATAAAACCAGCTCCAAACTTAAGTTAATCTATATTTTTAATTTTTTGCTTGATTGCCAGCGCCAACTCAATGCGCTGCTCATCATTGATCAAATTTCCACCAAACTCTACTTCTTTACCATGAGAACTGATATACAAACTTGTTTTACCAGCAAGCCCCCCGTTACCATCAACATTTCGCACGCTTACTTGTGCCCAGTAGCGCTGAAAAACTGTTTTAGTAACTTTTTTATCACTACGCTTTTCTACAACAACACTGTCATTTTGAATCGTAATGCTTTCAAAATCATTTGAGTGCACATATATATAATTAAACGCATAAGCAAACGCCAAAATTTCCAAACCAGCGAACGGTAGCACCAGCCATGCGCCAATTAGTGCAAAACTCAGTGCTATCATTAGCGAAACTATAGCAATAGCCAGCAACAAAAAAACATTATCTTTTGCAGATAATGAATTATTTGGCCTAGCTACAATACTGCACCCCAAATCCAACACCGCCATACATACCCCAAGCAAAAAATCTTTTATCAAAGCATGGATATATCAAAAATGTATTGCTTTACGATATTTTAATATGCGACATTTTGACGCACATCAAAAAAATATCACATAAACGCATGGCGCTCAAGCAAAAAATTACATTTAAGTAACATTTTGCTAAATTAAGTTACATTTTATAAGGGAGTAAAACTGAACTACCAAACCATCAATAGTTACTAAGAAAATTTTGGCATCAACCAAATTTCTTGAAGAATCAACCTGCTAGCTAATTAATCATCTTGCAATATACGTTCACCTTCATCTTTCACATCTTCAAATTGGCCTGTATATATCGCCCACCAAAGACCGCCCAAAATGGCCAGCACAAGTATGACTGAAAGAGGAATAATTAAGTAAAGAATATCCATATTACATCCAGAAAATTTAAGCAAATTGTTTGAGGGTTGGCATAGGCATCTTTGATAAGCGCGCAGCGTTTAATATTACCAATAACGAACTTAGCGCCATCCCTAAACCTGCCAACCAGGCCGGCAACATGCCCGCCACCGCCAGTGGCACGCAAACTGCATTATAAATCGCCGCCCACAACAAATTTTGCTTCACAACGCGCATAGTATGTTTTGCCTGTAATAATAGCTGGGGTACCAAAAATAATTGCCCTCCCATCACAACAAAATCTGATTGCGCTTGTGCTAAAGGTACGGCCTGCCCTATTGCTATTGAGACATAGGCACTTGCTAACACTGGCCCATCATTAAGACCATCGCCAATCATGGCCACTTTACGACCTTGCTGCTGTAATAATTTTAAATGATTTAGCTTATCTTGCGGGGTACAGTTACCTCTTACCTCTGCTATACCAACTAAAGCAGCAATTTTCGCAACCGAAGTGGATTTATCACCAGACAACACTTCAACCTGTAATCCGCTATTTTTCAATGCGCTTACAGCCGTAGCCGCATCGGATTTAATCGCCTCATGTAATGTAAAACTAGCTAACCAGCCTGCTTCAGAGGACATAAATACTTTTGAAACATCATTATTTTCATGTTGCGCTTGTTTGTTATCCAAGCCACAAAACTTTGCTGACCCCAACCTTAGCTCGCCGATACTTGATTGGGCAATCAAGCCTGCACCAGCCACCTCTTGTACACTTATGATATGGACATCAGAATCCGTCTCAACCTGATTATTAGCTAAAACCAAAGCCCGTGAAACAGGATGCAAGGAGTATTTTGCTACAGCACCAGCCAACTGCAAGGCACGTTGTGCGCTCATATCCAATGCTGTTTCTATTTTCCCAACTGCCATGCTGGCCTGCGTTAGGGTGCCAGTTTTGTCAAAAACTACCGTGTCTATTGTGGTGAGTGCTTCTAATGCTTGCATTTTTCGCACTAATACACCACTACGTGCCAATGCACCAGAAGCGGTAAGCATTGCTGCAGGTGTAGCCAACGAAAGTGCGCATGGACAAGTAACAATGAGCACAGCTACAGCTGACATCAGTGCGCGGCTATGATCAGCCTGCCACCAAAAAGCCGCTGAAGCTGCCGCTGCGAACAGTACCGCGATTAAAAATGGGCGCGCAATCCTATCTGCCAGCAGAGCCAAACGTGGTTTCTCTACTGAAACGCGCTCCATTAGCGCCACAATTTGCGCATACCGCGTGTCCTGACCTAGTTTATTGATACGCATTTGCACTGCAGAAGTTAAATTGTGGCTTCCCGCTATTACCATTGCACCAGTTTTTTTTGAAACCGCGTGTGACTCACCTGTGAGCAAAGCTTCATCCACACTGGTCTCGCCTAATATGATTTCACCATCTGCAGGAAATGATTCGCCTGGAAGCACGCGCACGACATCTCCTATCTGCAAACGGCGCACACCCACACGCTCAAAACTGCCATCTTTTTTTAGTAGCTCTACGCTGGCTGGCAATCGGTGCATTAAGGCATCAAGCGCACCAGCTGTGCGATCACGCATGCGCAACTCTAACCAGCGACCTGTGAGTAGAAAAAACACAAACATGGTCATTGAGTCAAAATAAACCTCACTACCCCACCAGCCTTTGGGGTCAAAAGTAGCAGCCGTACTAACTAAAAAGGTGATTAAAATGCCGATAGCTACAGGCAGCTCCATACTAATTTGGCGCTGCTTGATATCATTGAGTGCATTGCTAAAAAATGGCCCAGAAGAAAAAATCAGTACGGGCAAAGTTAGCAGCCAAGATGCCCAGCGCAGTAAATTGAGCATATCAGGCGTCATTTCGCCTGTATTAGCCACATAGCTTGGGTAGGCATACATCATGACCTGCATCATACAAAAGCCTGCCACTAGCCAGCGCCACAACATTAACCGTTGATTTTTACGGCGAGCATCCTGTGCAAAAGCGTCAGCTGCTGGCAAAGCGCGATAACCTGCCAACTGCACGGCTGAGAGCCACTCAGAAGGCTTGGTGATAGCAGCCGACCAAACCACACGTGCTCTACCACTGGTTGCATTCACTTCTGCACTTGCCACCCCCGGTATGGCTTTGAGCGCTTTTTCAACTTTAAATGCACAAGCCGCGCAATGCATCCCCTCAATCGCCAGACGCGACTCCCACTCATCTTGCTGATTTTGATTAACTTGGCTAAAGCTAGACCACTCTGCTACGTCATCTAATGCAACCCAAGCGTGCGCATCTTGCTGTGCAGTCGGCTCAACAAGGATTTGCGTTTGAAGTAAATTAGGTTGTTGCATAAATTAAAGTATGGCCAATCAATATTGCATTATATCGCTTTAATACTGAGCAAGTGTGTGCCTATTGTTCAGTCAGACCACCCTAAAATTGAATCGTTCTTTCTCTAAAAAAACGGCTAATCCAACCCGAGAAATTTTTATGCCTCTGGAAGCCTCATGGATACTGGCTTGCAGAGGTGGCAAAAAGATGTTTGATTAAGATAGAGATTTTTTTGTGTTTTGAAATACTCAATTTTGCTAGCAATATATTTGCTTTAGATTTGAGTGAAGACCTTAGTTTTTTTGCTGGCAATCATTGCCCCAAGCTACCGTTGCCTTTAATCCATAGCCAGCGTTTGCGTAACTTAAACTCAATTTTGCCCCATGCAACTCAGCAATACGCTTAACAATAGAAAGTCCCAATCCGCTACCTTCTTCACCGCTTCCTGTAATACGGTAGAAACGTTTTTGCACTTGCTCGCGTTCGCTTTCGGCAATGCCTGGCCCAGTGTCGCTAACTGTCAGCGTAACACCCCCAGCATTACTGAGTGCCACAGTTACACTACCTTCCGTAGTGTAACGGATAGCGTTATCGACCAAATTGCGCAGCATTAAGCTAAGTTGTGTTTGGTTGCCTTGTACATAGCAATCTGCGCCATCTTCTAGCACCAATGCTAGTTTTTTTGCCTGTGCCAATGGCGCTAAATCTGCCAGCACGCTAACGGCAATGTGGCGCAAATTAACTTGCTCAAAAGTGAGAGTGGTATTTTCTGGGTCAACTCTGGTCAAAGCGAGGAGTTGTTCAATCAAGTGCGTTGCCCTATCAACACCACGCAGCACTTGGGCTAATGCCAAGTTGCGCTCAGTATCGTCTTGTGTCCGTGCTGCCACTTGGGCTTGAATCTTGAGCGCGGTCAATGGGGTGCGTAGTTCATGTGCTGCGTCGGCGGTAAAGCGCCGCTCACTTTCAAAGGCGTGTGCTAAACGAGCAAATAAATCGTTAAGTGCACTTATTAGCGGCGCTACTTCATCAGGCACATTATTCATTGCAAGGGGCTGTAATTGATGGGCAGCGCGCTGTTTAACTTCCTGCTTAATTTGTTGTAATGGCCGCAAACCTGCGCCAATCCCCAACCAAAGTAATATTCCTAAAACTGGCAAAACTATAAACATGGGCGTAAGCATTTTTAATGTAATGTGCCGCGCTAAAACTTCTCGCCCTGCAAGCGGCTCAGCCACTTGAATCATAAATTCATGACGTGCATCCCAACGGGTTAAAACACGTGATGGTTGGCCATTGATGATTGCCTCACTGTAGCCTTCTTCACTATTTGCCATTGCAGTATTGGGCGCTGTGGTTGAGCGTAACAATAGGTCGTGTTCGTCCCAAATTTGAAAAATCAGCTTTTGTTCATACTCGTGCGTGACGGTAATTTCGTCATCATCATGCTCAATGCGTTCATGCAATTCGTGACGCGTTGTCTCCAGCAATACTTGTGCAGACTGCGCAATTTGTGCATCAAATAAACTGTTAATTTCCTCGCGTGATTCCAAGTGTGTAAACCAAGCGGCTACCAGCCAAGCAACACCTAGGCCGACAAACAGGAGCAGCACGAGTCGTAAACGTAATGACTTCATATTTATATTGTTTTATCTATGACATACCCTATGCCACGCAGGGTGCGAATTAGTTCCGACCCAAGCTTTTTGCGTAAATGATGTATATGCACTTCTACCGAATTACTTTCTACTTCGTCTCCCCAACCATACAAATACTGCTCGAGCTGCTCACGTGATTGCACATGTCCAATATGAAGAAGAAGAGCATGTAATAGGGCAAACTCACGCGCCGACAACACCACTTTTATGCCATTCTTATACACCTCATGCGTCGATGGCGTGAGCATAATTTCGCCATGCTGTATGGTTTGTGTAACCTGCCCGGCACTGCGACGTAAAAGTGCGTTGAGACGGGCAACCAACTCATCTAAATCAAAAGGTTTAATCAAATAATCATCTGCGCCTGCGTTTAAGCCAGTCACACGATCAGTCACGGTGTCACGGGCGGTGAGGATGAGCACAGGCAAGCTGATTGCGCGGTTACGCAACCATTTAAGTAAGTCTAAGCCGCTTACTTTAGGCAACCCCAAATCTAGCACCAATAGCGCATACTCTTCGGTTTCAAGCGCAAGCTTGGCAGCTTGTCCATCTCGCACCCAATCCACAGCGAAACCTGCCAGCTTTAAGCCCACTTTGACCCCATCGCCCAACAGCGCATCATCTTCAACTAATAAAACTCGCATAATGCATATTAGCGCGGAATTTTAATTTGCGACTCGGAAAAATCACCTTTTTCTGCGTTTTTATGGCACGCCACGCAGTTTGATGGGCTGCCTATGCTTTTACGTTTAAAAGTTTTGGCAGAAACTTCATCATGCTTGGCGGTAAAATAGCGCGTTTCTGTAATCCGCAAAGGTGTCGCATCTGCGGGTATCGACTGATTGATGCGTTTTGAGCGACGATTATCCTGTTTATCGGCACTATTGGCAGCCAAAAACTTGGTAACTTCATCTCGGGTTGCGGCATCCAAACTTGCATTTTCGCCAAAGTGTTTATCCAGCCCATTCATCATCTTGCTCCATGATTTCTCTGGTAATAAGCCTGGGTGATAAAGCATATGACAGCCGCTACATTCGGCTTGCCACTTGCTGTTATTGACAACTGGCATTTGGCGACCACCTTCCTCTTCTAATCCACCACTTGCCAGCAGTGTGGCTGCCGATGTCATGCCCGCAACTAATATTAAATATTGCATCCAATTTTTCATGTGTTTGCTCCTTATTTAACACTTAAAAGATATTGTATGTAATCGCCTTTTTCCTGCGCGCTACATGCCCGTTCAAGTACATCTTTACAATTACGCCCAAACCATTTTTCCACTTTGGCCGCATCGGTGAAGCGCTTAGGATTAGCTACCACAGCCATTGGCTCAATTACTTTATTGGCTCTTGTTTTGCCTTGGTTACGCGGGTCAGCCGTATGGCAAGTCGCGCAACTCACTTTTTTGCCATCGCTATGGACGCGTTCTGTTTTAAAAAATGCTGCACCGCGTTCTGCTGAAAAGCTAGTAAAAGTAGTGTTTTCTTGCTTGGCTTGCGACTCATATTGCTTTATCAGTTCTTGTGGAGTTGCTGCAAAAGCATTCAAGCTAACAACAAAACCGAATAAAATTAAATAGTTACGCATTACTTTCTCCTTCTGGTGTGTAAATAGATGTTGAATGATTTTCTTCTACTTCATATTGATAGCCCGTGACCATCGATTGTGCGAGCGGCGTTTTATCTTTGTTTTCATGCCAAATGAGCGCGGCGATATGCACCAGCACAAAGCCCATCAGCGCGTAATAAATCAGCTCATGCGGTTCCTCAAACAAGTCTTTCAGCCAAGGAGCATCGCCGAACCACGTATTGAATGGCCCCATACCATGCTCTACTGCAGCTAACCCCAGCCCTGTGACTGCCATCACTACGAGCATTAAATAAACTGCGATATATGCCCCACTTGCTAGCGTGTTATGCCCAAAACGCGGCTTGGCTTGTAGATTGAAATGGCGGACTGCATTCCACCAAACAGCGGGGTGCCACATATCAGATAACCGCGCATGTTTTGGTCCGACCACGCCCCACACCAATCGCGAAACTATTCCAACAACCAGTGCATAACCAACGTAAATATGCACATGCCATAATGTTTCTTCACCCACACCTTTTTCGAACAACTCGGAAAGCCAGATTGTGACCATAAGAAATACAATTGCTAAGCCATTCCAAAGGTGGATAACACGAAGAACGGGGTCATACACTTTTTGTCTATGGTAGGTAACGGTTTGCATATTGCGCTCCTTTATTAATGATAATTTGAAATGCATCATAGTGAGGTTTTCTTAACGAAACCTTAAGACCGCATAAGTTTGATAAAACCGTGACTTAATAAGCAAAATTAGCTAAAGTATATGCAAGATGACTACTCAAAATAAATTTCTTACCATCACTGACCATAACCGTGATGTGAGCGGTATGAAATATGTGTACCCCGTGGTTTCTCGCCGTGCAGGTGGGGTTTCAATCGGGGTTAACTTAAACACCAATAACGCATGTAACTGGCGCTGTATTTATTGCAGTGTGCCCAATCTCAGACGCGGCACGCCGCCCCCTATCGAAATGGATTTACTTGCGCACGAGTTACGCACACTCTTAAACGATGTGGTCAATGGTGACTTTATGCAGCAGCACGTCGCAGAAGGCGATAGGCATTTAAAAGACATTGCATTTTCTGGCAATGGCGAACCCACCAGCGCAAAAGAATTTCCACAGGTGGTTTTATTAGTCGAAAAAATATTGCGCGAATTTAATCTTTTAGGCGGCATAAAAGTTAGGCTGATTACCAATGGCAGTTTGATGGACAAGCCAACCGTTTTAGAAAGTATGAAAGACTTGGCGCGTTGTAATGGTGAAGTTTGGTTTAAGGTCGATGCGGGCTCAAAAGCAGCGATTGCACGCATAAATGACGTGAATCTGAACCCACAAAGCCATATTGAACGATTAAAGAAATGTGCAGAACTTTGCCCTACTTTTATTCAAACTTGTATGTTTGGCTTAGATGGAGAGCAGCCAAATGCAACTGACATTGCAGATTATCTAGCGTTAATTTATGAGGTGAAACCTTACGTGCAAGGCGTGCATTTATATGGCTTGGCACGTCCATCTTATCAAGCTGAGGCTAACCGCTTAAGTCAATTATCATCTGATTTTCTTGAAGGTGTAGCGCAACAAATACGCGCACGCGGTTTAACGGTTTTTGTCAGCCCATAACGCCCGAGGGCAAATGCAACGCTCTGCAAGCCAGTATCCATGCGGCTTCCAGCCCGATGTAAATGATGTTATGTGTAAATCTTGTATTTATTCAAGAGTTTCTTCTAGTTGCAGTGGCTCATTGCTTAGCCACCAAAATACCACTTTTTGATGTTTTTTTGTCGTTACTTGCATTTTTTGTTGCTTAGTTTCGCCATTAAATGTAGCCACGATAACGTATCGGCCTGCGGGTAAATTTGCGTATAGATATGGGCCTTCTGTATTTGTTTCTAACACAAGCTGCTGCGTAGCATCAAAAATCTGAATATTTACATCGGCTAAGAAGTATTCTCGGTTATCTAATCTTTGTACTAATACAATTTCTAGCGTGTAATCTTTGGCAACATTGCGCATCAACTCCGCTTCTTCAGCAATGCCCCCTGTGACAAAAGTTATTTCACCAGACTGTTGCAATGCAGGCATAGCGATTTCTGCAAACGCATTACTAGCTAAAACAGCAAATAGTACAAGCAACCGTCGAAATAAAGTTTTCATTCCAAATCTATATCAAATGTGCACATACTCTTGCTTTATTGGCCTAATAATCATGCGCAAACAATGTCTGCCGAAATCTTCCACCTCATTAAAAAATAGAGCACAGGCGATGTGTACACCACTCAGCCCGACTAAGTCAAACTGATAGCCTATATGCGATAAAAATCGCAAATTGGGGTTGATAATTCCACCTTGTACCAAAGCGGTTTCGGCAAATTGCGGCACAATGGTTGAGATATGTTTCCACGCCACTTTGGCTGGGGCGCAATCTAGTAACTGAGCAGCGGCTGGATTACAGTCGCAAATTCTACCGTTGTCGTCCAGTGTCAGTACTGCAGTAACTTCCTCGCTATGACACATACAAGCATGGCGCTTTGCCTCAAGCGTCGGTCTGATGGGTACAACATTAGCGGCCTTCATTTTTCATCTCCGCTTCTGCAGCCAGCCAATCTTGCATTTCAAAACCTGGCGCAAATCCACGCGCTTCTGCCTTGTAATAAGCACACATTGCAACTCTAAAATTCAAATCTGTATCGTCTGCAGTCTTGCTTGCTTTTGTTGTTTTGGTTTTAGGTTTGGCTTTTTTCTCAGGTTTAAGTTTGGCTACAGTCTGCTTCTTTTCCTTTTTTTCCACGCCATACACTGGAATTGGATTAAGTGGGGTGACTTTAGCAAGTTCCATATCCTTACTCCTTCCAATATTGAGAAAGGCCGACGAAACCTATCTAGGGGGATATTCGCAACTAGCCGTTGCTGGTTAAGTTCCGCCGACTAATGTAATGTACTTAAATCACGTCCACTCGTAAATTAGTGTAAACACGTAAGGGTCTGCCCTTATATAAAATCCTTCTTATTGAAATGGACAGAGTGATGCTTTTTAACTAGACTTATTCGTAGTAGTCACCCACCAAACCCTTTAAAGTGACCACTTACTTTTACCCCATTATTGATTGTGACTAAACCCGCCCAACAACAATTTAATGCGCAAGCACTTTTTGAAGCCTTACAAAAAAGTGAGGAACGATTGCGCCTAGCCAAGCAATCAGCCGGCTTAGGCGTGTTTGATTTTGATGCACGCCATGAGCTCGTGTATTGGGATGAGCGAATGTGCGAGCTTTGGGGCGGCGGCACAACACAAACCGTTTCGTATGAAGCGTTTTTAGCTGCGATTCACCCTGATGACCGCGCTGCACGACAGGCCGCCATTGTGCAAGCAAGTGACCCTGCTGGCAATGGCGAGTTTAAAGCTGAATTTCGTATTATTAATGCAAAAGATAGCACCGAGCGCTGGATTGCCACCGCGGGTAAAATGCATTTTGAAGATGGCCACGCAACGCGCTTGATTGGCATTGCCCAAGAGATTACCGAACATAAAAACCTAGAAAAAACGTTACAAGAGCAACGTGCAGAATCTGAAGCCATTTTCAAACAGCAAGTGGCGGCACGCACCGCTTCGGCGATTGCGCATGAGTTAAACCAGCCGCTTGCGGCCATTTCAGCTTACAGCGAAGTAGCTTTGCACGCGCTCAAAGACACTAATATGCAACACGAAAAGCTTAGGCGAGCACTTGAAGGCTGCGTAACACAAGCACAGCGCGCTGGCTCAAGCCTACATGAGCTGCTGGCTTTTTTGCATGAAGGTAAATTAGCCGTTGCTCCATTTGAACTAAATACCTTAGTTACAGATGCACTCAATATCGCAAAAACCGATGGCTATAAAGAGTTTTTCCCCAAACTGCAGCTAGAGAAAAACATGCCAGCGGTGCTGGCAAACCGGACTCAAGTACAAAAAGTTTTGGTAAACTTACTCAGAAATGCGGTTGAAGCCATGCGCAGTGCTGGAATGCCTGCCACTGAAATTGCCGTTACTGTGCAAACTAACCAACAGTTAAATATGGCGCATGTTTGCGTGCAAGATAGCGGTCCTGGTATAAGCCCTGATACAGTAAAACGTATTTTTGAGCCGTTTTTTACCACCAAGCCCACGGGCATTGGCATGGGGCTGGCCATTAGCCGCGCCTTAATTGAATCAAATGGTGGTCAATTATGGTTTGAACCTAATACACTGAGCAGTTCAGGTGCAGCCTTTCATTTTACTTTACCTTTTGCAACTTAACACAATACTTAAGGCCAGCCAATGAGCACATCACACACGACTGCTTTTATTGTTGACGATGACCCCGCTATTCGAGACGCATTAACCTTGATGTTGGAACAAGAAAATATGGTGGTCAAGGCCTTTGAGAGTGCGGAAGCGTTTTTAAATAGCTACCAACCCGATTGCAAGGGATGTGCAATTATTGATATTCGCATGCCAGGTATGGACGGCATGGCACTACATCAAGTGTTATTGACACGAAATATTGCATTACCCGTCATTTTTCTTACTGGTCATGGTGATATTCCAATGAGCGTGCAAGCCATGAAAGCTGGGGCGGTGGATTTTTTAACCAAGCCTGTCACACGTGAAAAACTGCTCGCCTCGGTGAAAGCCGCTATCGAGCTATCAGAAACCATGCTTTCGCACCACACCAGTCACCAAAATGCTGTTTCAAAACTTTCCACACTCACTGAACGTGAGCGCGATGTTATGCAACTCGCCGTGCTGGGTCACACTAATAAGCACATTGCACGTGAGCTTGGTATTAGTCATCGCACTGTTGAAATTCATAAATCTAAAATTATGCATAAAACTGGGGCGCAAAACCTACTCGATTTAGTGCGCATTGCGCATGAAAGCGAATGAACAATATATACGTGTTTACGCGGATTACCGCCCGCTAGAAATGTTGCTATGGTGTACTGCACGTACCGAACCAAACTTGAAAGCTGGCTATGCTTAAACCTAAAGTTGAAATGTCGATTTTTCAAACCATTTTAGCTCGGCGCTCTGTGCGCAAGTTTAAAGCACGAGAAGTCACGAGCGATACTGTGCGTACCTTGCTTGAAGCCGCAGTTTGCGCGCCGTCAGCCATTCATCAAGAGCCGTGGGGCTTTGTGGTGATACAAGATAAAAATCTGTTGCGCCAGCTATCCGACCTTGCAAAACCCTTGTTTTTGGATGACATTCAACAACGTGCGCCTCATGCAGGGCACAAAATGGAATTTTTTAGCCAGCCAGATTTCAATATTTTCTATAACTCCGGTACGTTAATACTCATTTGCGGTGCTAGTGCTGCACCATTCGTAGAGGCAGACTGCTGGCTGGCGGCAGAAAATTTTATGCTATCCGCCTGCGCCTTGGGTTTAGGCACCTGCGTGATAGGTAGCGCCTTACCTGCGCTCAACTTAACCAGCGTCAAACACCAACTAGGCGTGCCAGATGACTTTACCGTAGTCGCGCCGATTATTTTAGGTTATCCTGATGATGCAATTGCGCCTGTGCTACGCAAAAAACCATATATTTTGGCAAATATTTCTGCGGCAGCCAACGTGTGAGCACAACAAGATATTTCAATAAAGAGTTGATAAAATCGTACACAAACTGGGGAGCGTAAACCATGTATCAACGTATTCTATGCCCTATAGATGGTAGTGAAACTTCAAACTGCGGCATGACTGAAGCGATTAACCTTGCAAAAGCGCTTAATGCGCAGTTACGCTTTTTGCATGTTATTGATTTATATTATCCTCTGATGGATGTTGACGGAGGAATTAACACCGTGTTTATTGATGAAATTTTGCGCAAACACGGCAATAAAGTATTAAATCATGCGCAACAAGTAGCTAATAATGCAGGCGTACAAGCGGATATAAAGTTACTTGAAACCGTTGCTCATCGTGTTTCAAAACTCGTGTTAGAAGAAGCAAAAGACTGGTCAGCCGACTTGATTGTGATGGGCACACACGGCCTGCGCGGGGTTGGGCGCATATTAATGGGCAGTGATGCAGAAACCATTTTACGCAAAAGCACCGTGCCTGTTTTACTAGCTAAAAATATCGCTAACATGCGCTAAAATTAAACATCTTCTTTTGCATCGGTCTGCAAGCCTTATTCTATGCGGCTCGCAGAGGCATTAAAATCGCTCGGGGCATTTTGCACTCGTTTATTAAAATAAAAATGGAGCTTATATGAACGAACGCATTGAAGCACTTCTTAGCCAAATCAACCACCTTGAAGATGAGTTACGCACTGCCTTAAGCGAGCAACAGTCGAGCATTTATTTTCAAATTAAAGGCAAACGCGTTGAATTTGAAAAATCTGTCAAACAAGCGCACCGAAAATTAAAAAAGAATTTTTTTAGTTGGCTGGTCACCAATCGCCCACAAAATCTCATCACAGGGCCGATTATTTATAGCATGATTATTCCGCTGGTTATTACCGATTTATTTGTCACTTTTTACCAACTCACCTGTTTTCCCATTTATGGCATAAAAAAAGTCAAACGCGGTGATTACATTATTTTTGACCGCCATCAACTCAGCTATCTTAATTTTATTGAAATATTTCATTGTACCTATTGCGCCTACGGTAACGGCATGATTGCTTATGTGAGCGAGATTATCGCGCGGACCGAGCAATATTTTTGCCCCATTAAACATGCCCGTAAAATATTGGGAACGCATAGCCGTTATGCGCAATTTTTAGCGTTTGGCGATGCCCAAAGTTATGAAAAAAAATTAGAGACCATACGCCAAGCCATGAATAAGGAAGCCACAAATGAACAATAACGAGACTTTTGCAAAAGTGTTTATATTGAGTGCAGTTCAAGGCGCACGGAACACAGAAACTGAGATAGTATGCGTTATACAGCGATGTTGCGAGTACCGCGCAACGCCGAAATGTGCCGATAGAAATACTTTTGCAAAGGTCTCATAAAATGCAACTCACTTTTTTAGGCGCAACAGGTACTGTAACTGGCTCTAAGTATTTACTTACTAGCGGCGAGAGACGGATTTTAATTGATTGTGGCTTATTTCAAGGGCTAAAACAGTTACGCTTGCGCAATTGGGCGGCCTTGCCGATTAACTCCAAAGATGTGCATGCAGTGGTGCTCACGCACGCACATATAGACCACAGCGGCTACTTGCCGTTGTTTGTTAAAAATGGCTTTTCTGGCAAGGTATATTGCAGTGCAGCCACGCGCGATTTATGTGAAGTTTTATTGCTAGATGCTGCTCATCTGCAAGAAGAAGAAGCGCGCTACGCTAATAAGAGCGGCTTTTCAAAACACAGCCCCGCGTTGCCACTTTATACACAAGAAGATGCACAAAATGCGATTGAATTACTAACGATTGTTGATTACGAACAAGAGACAGACTTAGGTGGTGGTTTAAGCATGCGCCTTTCAGCCAATGGGCATATTTTAGGCTCGGCGTTTGTGCGCATTCACAATAGCAAAACGTCTGTTTTATTTTCGGGCGATATTGGACGCCCACATGATATTTTGATGAAGCCGCCCACACGCATCAAGCAAGCTGATTATTTGGTGCTAGAGTCCACTTACGGCAATCGCCTGCACGAAAAATCTGATCCAAAAATCAAACTGGCAAAAATCATCAACCAAACCGTTAAACGCAAAGGTGTGGTGGTGATTCCCGTGTTTGCTGTGGGGCGCGCGCAAGAACTGCTGTATTACATTCATCTGCTCAAAGCCTCTGGCGCTATTGAAAGCAACATCCCTGTTTTTTTAAACAGCCCCATGGCTGTCGATGCCACCGCGATATTTAACCATTTTAAAGAAGAGCATCGACTCACCCCAGAGCAAAGTCACGCACTTTGTCACACCGCACATATCGTGAATAGCATTGAAGAATCTAAACGCCTCAATGAAACTAAAGGCCCGATGATTATTCTCTCTGCCAGTGGCATGGCCACAGGGGGGCGCGTGGTGCATCATCTTAAAGCGTTTGCGCCTAACGCAAAAAACACCATTTTATTTGTCGGCTTTCAAGCGGCGGGCACGCGCGGCGCGGCCATGCTAGATGGCGTTGAAAGTATTAAAATTCATGGTGAATATGTGCCAGTGCGTGCGCAGGTAGAATACGTTTCTAATTTATCAGCGCATGCAGATTATATGGAAATTATCGACTGGCTGCGCGGCTTTGAAAAACCACCGAAAAAAACGTATTTAGTGCATGGTGAACCCGTTGCGGCCGATGCGATGCGCCTGCATATTGAAGAACAATTACGCTGGAATGTGCAAGTGGCGGAGTATCTTGAAACCGTAGAATTAGGCTAACTTTTTTTATTAAAATTGCACTGAAAATACTGCGTGAAAAAATAGTTGCTCTGGAAGCCGCATAGATACTGGCTAACAGAGCATCGAAAAGATTACTCTCTTTTTTTACATCAATTTTTACTTAATTTATTAAGCACATTGCGCGCCTCTAAAATCACTTCTGAAGCCGTTAAACCGATTGGCCCAATGCCATTTTTGACTAACGCATCTGCGGCAGCGCCATGCACATAAACTCCCAATGTTGCTGCTTCAAGTCCACTCAAACCTTGTGCCATTAAGCTGCCAATAACGCCACTCAGCACATCACCGGTTCCGCCGCTTGCCAGCCCGACATTACCTGTTTCGTTAATAAAATACGTGCCATCATCATGCGCAATCACTGTATTTTCACCTTTTAATACGCACGTTACATGCAATGAAGTGGCGATTTTAAGCGCATTATCCACGCGCGCGCATTGAATCTCAGCGCCTGTTTTGGCTAACAAACGCCCTGCCTCACCCGCATGCGGCGTCATCACCGTAGTTGCTTGTCTTTTTGCCACCAAAATTGCCAAGTGTGGGTAATTAGCAATTAAATTCAAGGCATCTGCGTCTAGTAACAAAGGCACATCTTTTGCCAACCAAACTTCAAGCAGCACCTTTGCTTCATCCGACTGACCTAAGCCTGTACCAATCACTATAGCATCTAGCTGAGCCAATGTTGAAATTGCATCCGTTGAACGTAGCATGATTTCTGGCTGAAACAAATCAACGACAGGCGCATTTTTACAGAGCATCGCCGCATAAACGCGCCCCGCGCCACTATGCAAAGCCGTCCGCGCTGCTAACAATACGGCGCCCACCATGCCAGCATCTCCACCTATGATGGCTACGCTGCCAAAAGTGCCTTTATGCGCATCCTTATTGCGCGTTGGAATCAGCGTCTGTACGTCTGCCTTGCTAACAACATGTGTTTTAATAGAGTTCATGCCAAAGATTGTACGTCAGCAAGTTTTAAAAATATAGAAACTGGTATATTTTTTAAGTGATGGCAAGCAAAGTTAAATAAAAAACGGCTTGCATAACTGCAAGCCGTTCAATTTGGTGGCCCCTCTGTGAGTCGAACACAGTACCAACGGATTATGAGTCCGCTGCTCTAACCAAGCATGAGCTAAGGGGCCGTAACTTTCTAGTCGCTATTTTAACTTAATCTTGTCCAGTTTCTAAAAAACTGCGCAAGCGCTCTGAGCGCGTTGGATGACGCAACTTACGCAAAGCTTTTGCTTCTATTTGACGGATACGCTCACGCGTGACATCAAATTGTTTACCCACTTCTTCTAGCGTGTGGTCGGTATTCATTTCAATACCAAAGCGCATGCGTAATACTTTTGCTTCGCGCGGTGTGAGTGACTCTAACACTTCACTGGTCGCATCGCGCAAGCTCGCATAAACGGCTGCATCGACTGGTGCTAGTGTTGCACTATCTTCAATAAAGTCACCTAAATGCGAGTCTTCATCATCGCCAATGGGGGTTTCCATTGAAATAGGCTCTTTGCTAATTTTCAAAATCTTGCGAATCTTGTCTTCCGGCATATCCATTTTTTCTGCTAATAATGCTGGATCTGGTTCTATACCTGTTTCTTGCAAAATTTGACGACTGATACGATTCATTTTGTTAATCGTTTCTATCATGTGCACTGGGATACGAATGGTGCGTGCTTGGTCAGCAATCGAGCGGGTAATCGCTTGGCGAATCCACCATGTGGCGTATGTTGAAAACTTAAAGCCACGGCGGTATTCAAACTTATCTACCGCCTTCATCAAGCCAATGTTGCCTTCTTGAATTAAATCTAAGAATTGTAAGCCACGGTTAGTGTATTTTTTCGCAATCGAAATCACCAAACGTAAGTTTGCTTCAATCATCTCTCGTTTGGCGCGACGTGCACGCGCTTCACCTGTGGTCATTTGTTTGTTGATTTCACGCATTTCTTTAATAGGAATGCCAACATTTTTCTCCAAATCAATCAAACGTTGCTGCTGATCTAAAATGGCATGATTAAAGCGTGCTAATTTTTCAGTATAAGACTCGTTAGCTTTTAGTTGCTCATTTAACCATGCTAAGTTTGTTTCATTGCCAGGGAATGACTTAATAAAATAAGGACGTGGCATGCCTGATTTTTCTACACAGAAATCAAGTATTTTGCGTTCATGTCCACGTACCGTTTCAACCAAATCACGCACTTGGTCACATAAACCTTCAACTTGTTTAGGTGAAAATCTAAAGGCTGTTAATTCAACCAAAATTTCTGATAATAGCGTTTGATATTCAGGATCTGAAGAGCCTCTAAGTGGCAAAATCTCCATCATTTTTTTATTTGCAGCACGAACGACTGTGAACCGTGCCACCATTTCTTCTTTTAATTTAGCTAACGCTTCGGCAGATATAGCGGCCGCTTTTGCACCGTCTTCATCCCCTTCTTCATCTTCGTCAACTTCTTCTACTACTTCATCATCAGCATTTTCAATGGCTGCGGCATCCACTTCGCCTACATCGGAGTCAATCAAACCATCAATTAAATCGTCCACACTAACTTCATCTTTTTCAACTTTATCGACAATTGCCAACAAAGCCGCAATGGTGGTAGGGCAGGCGGCAATCGCCTGTACCATGTGTTTTAAACCATCTTCAATACGGCGAGCGATTTCAATTTCGCTTTCGCGTGTGAGCAAATCAACTGTTCCCATTTCGCGCATATACATACGCACTGGGTCTGTGGTGCGGCCAAACTCTGAATCAACTGTTGCAAGCGCTTGTTCGGCTTCCTCTACGGCATCTTCATCAGCCACTGCCGGTGGCGCATCGGACATCAATAACACTTCGGCATCTGGTGTATCTTCGTACACTTGAATACCCATGTCGTTTATCATGCCAATAATGACATCAATCTGTTCGGAACCTTGTACGTCATCAGGCACATGGTCATTAATTTCAGCATAAGTCACATAGCCGCGCTCTTTACCGAGAACGATGAGCGATTTTAAGCGCATACGGCTTTCAGTCGCGTTTGCTTCTTGCAGTTCTGGACTTAAAATTTCTACTTTTTTAGATTCTGCTTCTTGTTCGCTCTTTTTTGGTCTTGCCATGACTTAACCTCTTATTTTATGCTCGCCATACGCGCTTTCACGCAATCAAAACTAACGTATTGCAATATATTTTCTGTAACCTTAAATTATAGCAGATTTAAGGCTTTTTTGACCTAAATTTGCCACCTAAAGTTTTTAGCACATCTTTTTCCTGCTCGGTAAGCGTGTTGAGTGGCCTTTCACTTAATTGTGCAAGCCATGTGCGTTCGTGATGTTGCGTATAGTGCTGTTGCAGCTGCAGCCTTGCGCCTACTAGCTCTGAAGCTAAATCTAGCGTTTCATCCAACAAATGCAAATCACGCTCAAGCGCCCGAATTATGCTTGCATCCACTTGATTTTCTAGCACGCGCATTAACACAACGGTTTTAGCATGAGGGTAATGCAGGCAAGTTTCAATAGTCGCACGCAATAAAATATCTTCGCCATCACCACCAACCGCCCACTGCAAGTCTTCTTGCAGCGCCAACTGTGGCTGCATAAGCAACATGAGACAAAAACGTTTTTGTAGGGAAGTTGGCGTGCGGGTAAGCTTTGGTTTGGCTTTTTCTGGCGCGCTGTTTAAGCTAGGCAACTTCAGCAAGGCATGCATTTCATCGATAGATAACTGCGCCAGTTCTGCCACTTTTTTACGCAAAAACATCGCACTACGCGGCGCTTTTATTTGCTGCATAATCGGCTCTGCTTCATTTAAAAAGCGTATACGATCTTCTTGGCTTTGCATGGCATTATTTTCACTCAAATGCTTGAGAATATATTGCGAAAGCGGCATTGCCACTTTCATTTCTGCTTCAAACTTTTCTTTTCCAAACTCACGCACGTAAGAATCTGGGTCATGCTCTTTGGGTAAAAATAAAAAACTCAACTTTAAACCATCAGTGAGTGCAGGTAGCGCATTCATAGCCGCCCGCCATGCGGCGGTGCGTCCAGCATTATCCCCATCAAAACAAAAAACAATTTCATCAGCTTGGCGCATCAATTTGGTAATATGAAATGGCGTCGTGGCAGTGCCTAGCGCGGCTACTGCATATTCAATGCCATATTGCGCTAGCGCAACCACATCCATATAGCCTTCTACCACCAGCGCGCGACCCGCATCACGGATGGCGCGTCGTGCCATAAATAAACCATAAAGCTCATGTCCTTTTTGAAAAAGCGGCGTTTCGGGGGAGTTGTAATATTTAGGCGTATCTTCCGGGTTAATCACGCGCCCCCCAAAACCAATCACTTGACCTTTTTGGTCGTGAATGGGAAACATAATGCGATCACGAAAACGGTCATAACGCTTACCCTGCTCATTTTCGACCACCAAACCCGCCACATTCAGCGCTTCGTTTTCGTAATGTGAAAAAACACTTTGCAGATTTTGCCAACCTGCGGGGGCATAGCCGATTTGAAACTTGGCCGCCACTTGGCCGCTTAAGCCGCGCGCTTTTAAATACTCAATGGCACGGGGTGATTTTTTGAGTTCTGCTTTGTAATAATTAGCAGCTTGCTGCAACACCTCTTGCAAACTTTCCGCCACTTTTTGATTAGCTTGCGCCTGCTGACGCGCTTCAGGTGTAGATTGCACTTGTGGCACTTGCAAACCTACCATTTTAGCAAGCTCATGGATTGCTTCTACAAAGCTAAGCCCCTGATATTCCATTAAAAAACCTAACGCCGTGCCATGCGCGCCACAACCAAAACAATGATAAAACTGCTTGGTGGGGCTCACAGTAAAACTAGGGGATTTTTCATTATGAAAGGGACAACAGGCAGAGTAGTTAGCGCCTGCTTTTTTAAGCGGCACACTTTTATCCACCACATCCACAATATCAATGCGGTTGAGTAACTCTTGAATAAAGCTTTCTGGAATCATAACCGTGAGTATAAAGCATCAATAAAAAAAGGAGCGATTTCGCTCCTTTTGTTTTTAATTATCACTTGCAGTTTAACCGAGGCGCGCTTTAATCATGCCCGATACTTTACCCATATCAGCCACACCGGCAACCAAAGGTCGCACCAAACCCACCACTTTGCCCATATCTTTTGCACCTTGTGCGCCAGTATCTGCAATCACTTGTGTGATAATTTGGTTAATCGCTTCTTCACTCAGCTGTTGTGGCATATAACCTTGCAACACGCTTACTTCAAATTTTTCTACATCGGCCAAGTCTGTACGACCAGCGGACTCAAACGCAGTAATTGAATCGCGGCGTTGTTTGAGCATCTTCTCAATGGCTGAAATCACGTCCGCATCAGTCATTTCAATACGTTCATCAACCTCGCGCTGCTTAATCGCGGCCTGCAATAGGCGAATAGCGCCCAAACGCGCGCTATCTTTTGCGCGCATTGCATCTTTCATATCTTCTGAAATTTTTTGTTTAAGCGTCACTTCAATTAAACTTATATTGATTATGCTTTTGGTGTGATGTATTTATCAAAATTCTTTTGCACTTCTGTCATGTGCTCGTTTAGGGCAATTTTGTATTGATTGACAAAATAATCTAAAGCAGCGGCTTTTTCAGTCTCAAACGCTTCTTTTGTACCGCACTGAGAGGCAATGACAAAAGTGTTAAAGCGTGCTGATGCAAATATAAAGCTCGCATTCACCACGCCCAAGTCATTGTTTGCCGCTAGGCTATTAGCATGGTTAATAAAATTGTCTGCCAACCGCCAGAAAGCATCTTCCGGCTGTGCTTCAACTGGTTTAGAATCAGCCATTACGACTAACTTAGTAAAGTTTTGCTGGCAATGTTTGTTTCATCAAACGACGGTATTGACGTTTAACTGCCGCCGCCGCTTTACGTTTACGTTCCCAAGTTGGTTTTTCATAAAATTCGCGCGCGCGAAGATCGTTTAACAAACCCGTTTTTTCAATTAAGCGTTTAAAACGGCGAAGGGCAACGTCAAACGGCTCATTTTCTTTTACACGTACACTAGACATTCAATCTCTTTTCAATAAAATTGGGTGAATTCATACTCAAGCTTAATTCAAAGCTGAGAAAAGCCGACTATTTTAATCGTATAATTATTTTAATTCAATTACTTTTGTGCATTTATCAGCCAAATGCGCAATAATTATGCATATATATTTATCAAATTGCATCAATGGGCATTTTTTTAAATATAAGTTTCTAAATTAGACAAGGCGCGAGCAAAAAATAACGACGCAGTATATGTCTGATATATAAGGAGTTATTTTTTATGAGCAACGCCGTATAATGACGAAAATTGTATTTATAAAGATGTCCATATGTTAGTGTTAGGTGTTGAGTCCTCGTGCGATGAAACCGGTTTAGCTTTGTACGATACCGAGCTTGGACTACTTTCACACGCGCTACATTCACAAGTAGAAATGCACGCTGAATACGGCGGCGTGGTGCCGGAGCTCGCCTCGCGCGATCATATTCGTCGTGTTTTACCACTTACCGAGCTTGTGCTCAATACCGCAAAAAAAACGCTAAAAGAGATTGATGCCATTGCATACACGCAAGGTCCGGGCTTATCTGGCGCACTGTTAGTGGGCACTAGCTTTGCTGAATCACTGGCTTTTTCCTTGAATATCCCCACGATTGGTGTACACCACTTAGAAGGGCATTTGCTTGCGCCTCTGCTAGAAGACAACCCGCCCGCTTTCCCATTTGTGGCTTTATTGGTTTCTGGTGGACATTCGCAACTCATGCGTGTGGACGGTATTGGGCAATATGAATTATTGGGCGATACATTAGATGATGCCGCTGGTGAAGCTTTTGACAAAACTGCCAAGTTGCTCGGTTTGGGCTACCCCGGCGGACCTGCGCTAGCAAAGCTTGCTCTGTCTGGCAAACCACGCTTTAAATTACCGCGCCCATTATTAAATAATGGTGATCTAAATTTTAGTTTTAGCGGTTTAAAAACGGCCGTTTTAACGCTCGTCAACCAAATGGCGGAAAGCCAAACTCAACGGGAAAGCCAGACAAGGCGGCAACAAGCGAATGGCGAAGATAGTACACCGAGTACAGCAAGCCTTGAGCGCGGAGGCCAACACAGTATGGCTGATGTGTTGGATTTGGCGACTAAGGCTGACATCGCTTGGGAGTTTCAAGAAGCTGTCACTGAACTACTCACCACCAAATGCATGTCTGCTTTACGTGAAACGGGCTTGGATAATTTAATTGTTTCTGGCGGTGTTGGCGCAAATGCCAAATTGCGCGAAAAGCTGAATGCCGCCACCAAGCGCAAATTATGCAAAGTCAGCTATCCACGCTTAGAATTTTGCACAGATAACGGTGCGATGATTGCTTTTGCCGGGGCTTTACGATTAGAGGCAATGCGCTTAAAAGCTATGCAAAACTTAGCTGAAAGTACCCATAGTTTTAGCGTAAAACCGCGCTGGGATTTAAGCGAATTAAAAGCGCCTGAAATCAGCTAAAAATCACCCGAGAAATTTTTATGCCTCTGTAAGCCGCATAGATACTGGCTTGCAGAGGTGTCAAAAGGAAGATGTGTTAAAAAAGCGTCTAAAATAGCTTGAATTTTGGCTTATTTTTTACCAAAACCCGCCTCAGTGCCATTGAGTAATTTTTGAATATTACTTCTGTGGCGCCAAATTAAAAATATCGCCATCACCAGCACCGCAATAAAATAATCTTTATACGCGGCCGAGAGTAAAAACCAAGCATATACAGGCGTTAATGCGGCGGCGGCAATAGCGGCCAGAGATGAGTAACGCGAGATTGCAAACACCACCAGCCATGTTGCCACCGCCGCCAAAGCCAACCAAGTTGAAAGCGCTAACATCACGCCCAAGGCTGTCGCTACGCCTTTGCCACCTTTAAATTTGTAATAAATGGGGTACAGGTGCCCAAAAAACACCGCCAACCCAACATAAGCCACCACCCACATCAGCATGTCGTAGCGCAATGCCAAATATACAGGTAACCAACCTTTTAGCACATCGCCCAGCAAGGTTAAAATAGCCGCCGACTTTTTACCGCTGCGCGCCACATTGGTTGCACCAATATTGCCACTGCCCACCGTGCGCGGGTCTGGCAGGCCAAACGCTTTGCTCACCAAAATACCAAACGCGATGGAGCCTAGCAAATACGCACCAATAATCCAAACGGTGGGGATTAAAGTGACGGGAATAAAACCTAACTCATTCATATTGTTTTGCTCTAAAATCTAGTTACTTACATTCTAAACCATCACCCAAATCATGGACACTATTTTCATTAGCGAACTCAAATTACAGACGAAACTCGGCGTGCCAGAGTGGGAACGCATGACCCCGCAAACCATTATTTTAGACATCGAAATTGGCTACGATTTATCTAAAGCCTGCAAAAGCGATGCGATTGCCGACACCATAGACTACGGCGCGGTGGTTGGCCGAATCCGCGAAACCTTGTCTGAAAACAGCTTTAAACTGGTAGAAGCTTTAGCTGAGCATATTTGCCAACTGATTTTAAAAGAATTTAACGCGCAAAGTGTGAAGGTGAAAGTAGCAAAACCCGGAATTTTAGCGGGGCTGAAAGCGTTGGGGGTAGTGGTTGAAAGAATTAAATCATGACCGATGACGTAAACCAAAAAAACTGTTGTTCTAAATGTGGATGTAAACTCAACGATGAAGATGCTGACTACTTTGGCAAGGCCGGCATTATCTTCCTTGCAGTTTTTGGTGGGGTGGCTTCTGTTGCATTCACCTATATTGTAATCAGCACTTCAAATGGTGGCAATTACGGCAAATTGCTCGTATTTGGGGTTGTCGGGATTTTTACATTGATTTATAAAATTGGAAATATGCGTAAATCTACCTTGCTTTGCTCTAAATGCAAACCTGCTAAATTCCAGTAGTTTGATTTACCGAAGCTACCACATTCGTACCCCTTCCACCAAGCCGAGCAACGCAAGCTTAAAGGGAGCTTTCAGCAAGCGGTTGTTTGAGCGAAGCGAGTTTCCGATTGCTGCCCTTTGTGCTGAGTAGCGCAGGACAGCCGTCAGGCCGTGGTGGCGGGGTGTCATTTTCTTTCCCCTATTTCTTTTGGACAAGCAAAAGAAATAGGGTCGCCTACAGGCGAAAAACAGCTTCCAAAATTAGCCAATCACACCTCTAAATGCACCATCTTCCCAACACCCCCTCTGCAAGCCAATAACCATGCGGCTTCCAGAGCATCTAATTATCCTCGGGGGTGATGCACACTATGCAACTGCTTCAATCTTTCCCGCGCTACATGCGTGTAAATCTGCGTGGTAGAAATATCTGAATGCCCCAGCAACATTTGCACCACGCGCAAATCTGCCCCGTGATTAAGCAAATGCGTGGCAAAAGCATGCCTTAATACGTGCGGTGAAATAGGCTTGTTAATGCCTGCCAGCAAGGCATAGCGTTTGATAAGATACCAAAATGCTTGGCGGGTCATCGCCTCGCCCCGGTTGGTGACAAATAGCGCATCGCAAAGACGCTTTTGCAAAATCTCGACTCTCGCATTTTTGATATAACGTGAAAGCCAATCAGCCGCTTCTTCACCCATTGGCACTAGGCGGGTTTTGCTGCCTTTACCCGTCACGCGCACTACGCCATCGCTAATACTGACTTCGGTCACCTTGATATTTACCAGCTCAGAAACACGCAGACCACAAGCATACAAAAGCTCGAGCATCGCTTTATCGCGAATGCCTGCTGGCTCATTAAAATTAGGCGCATTAAGCAATGCGACTACTTCATCTTCATTCAGGCTTTTGGGCAAACTGCGCGGCAGCTTAGGCGATTGAATTTGAATGGTGGGGTCGATTTTTATGAGGTTTTCACGCAGGGCGTAGCGATAAAAGCGGCGTAAACTGGCGATTAACCTGCTGATGCTGCGCGGCTTGCTTTGTGGAAACTTAACAGCAAGGTATTGCTGAATATCCGCTAAATCAACCGTGAGTAATTGCTTATTTTGCGTGGGCAGCCATAGTGCAAAGCTGGTTAAATCCAGCCGGTAACTTTCAAGCGTGTTTTTAGATAATCCGTCTTCGAGCCAGATGTGGTCAAGAAAAGCTTCGAGCTGGGCGGCATCAGCCTCTAGCAATTCCATTTATGCAACGGGCTGCCCATTTTGATAACTTGCCCCCTCATGGTGAAGCAGCCACTTTTTGATATTGAGTCCATTTTCTGCACCCTTCATAAACCCGCCTATGCCATCTTTGGCAACAACTCTGTGACAAGGAATCACCAACGGTAAATGATTAGCACCACAGGCATTGGCTACAGCACGGGGGCTAGATTTCAAGTGCGCGGCAATATCGCTATAAGTAAGCACTTGCCCTCTTGGTATTGCACTAATTTCTTGCCATACTTTGCGTTGAAAAGGGGTGCCTTTGAGTTTTAATGGGATATTAAAACTGTCATCTGCTTTTTCCAAATAGGCTTCAATTTGCGACGCGACTTGCATAGCCAATTTATTGTTTGCAGACTTTTTACTCGTTTTTGCTTCTGGAATCAATTCCACTGTAACCTGCAGACCCTGCGCAATGATGCCAACTGCGCCAAATGGGGCGGGGATTAAAACTTCATAATCAAGTGGAATTTGATGTTTGTTTTTCATGCCTAAATTAAACGCTTTTTTTTAATTTTAGGCAAATAAAAAAGCCCCAAAGCTGTTAGCTCTTTGGGGCTATTGCTTCACTTAAAAGTGTTTTTAAGCGTTATCTACTGGTGCCATCACTTCTTTATCACGTGCGACTAATTTTTCTTTAATACGTGCAGATTTACCTGAACGTTCACGCAAGTAGTACAACTTAGCACGACGTACATCACCACGACGTTTCAATTCGATTGAAGCAATCAAAGGTGAGTATGTTTGGAATGTACGCTCAACACCTTCGCCAGATGAGATTTTACGCACGATGAAAGATGAGTTTAAACCTTTATTACGCTTAGCGATTACCACGCCTTCGTATGCCTGCACACGTTTACGGTTACCTTCAACCACGTTTACACCTACTACAACGGTGTCACCTGGTGCAAAATCAGGAATCGTTTTATTTAAACGAGCAATTTCTTCTTGCTCTAACATTTTAATAATATCTGCCATTTTTCCTTATCCCTTGCGGGTTCCTTTTAATTATGAAGACGCTTGTTCCTGCTCATTTATTTCTTGTAGCAGCCGAGCTTCTTCCTTCGTCAACGACCTTGCGGCCAATAAATCAGGACGTAAATCCCGAGTTCTTTGCAATGCCGCTTTTAAACGCCATTGCTTAATCTTTGCATGATTACCTGAAAGCAACACTTCAGGCACTTTCACACCGTTATACTCTTCTGGTCTTGTGTAATGCGGGCAATCTAACAGCCCATCTACAAATGAATCTTCAATCGCAGAATCGCTATCACCTAAACTACCCGGCAATTGGCGGATAATCGCATCCATCAACGCCATGGCGGGTAACTCACCGCCACTTAACACATAATCGCCTATCGACAACTCTTCATCAACCTGCGCATCAATCAAGCGTTGATCAACACCTTCATAACGGCTAGCTAATAAAACCAAGCCTTGTTTTTTACTTAGCTGCATTACTTTTTGATGCGTCAGCGGTTGACCCGCTGGGGAAAGATGGACAACCCAACTTTCAATATTCTGTTTTGCCTGCGCTGCTTTTGCAGCATCGATGGCTTTTTCTAACGGCTCAATCAGCATCACCATGCCGGGACCGCCGCCAAAGGGTCTATCATCTACCGTTCTATGATTGTCTGTCGTGAAATCACGCGGATTCCAACATTGCATATCATAAATATTTTGCTGTAGCGCCCTGCTGGTAATGCCATGTTTTGTGATGGCATCAAACATTTCAGGAAACAGCGTGACGACATCAAACCTATAAGTCATGCCTAAAACTCTGCATCCCAATCAACCAACATGGTTTTTGCTTTTACATCAACCTCTAACACTACGGATGCTATAAATGGCAACAATCGTTCTTGCGACTTATCTTTAGCGTCCTCCGGCTTCACTACAAACACATCGTTTGCGCCAGTTTCAAATACCTCTGTGATAACACCAAAATCAATATCTTGCTTATTTGTTACCTGCAAACCTATCAAATCTGACCAATAATACGCATTTTGTTCTGGCTCTGGCAGCGCATCTCTTGGCACCGCAATTTGCTGACCTTTGCAAGCAAACGCAGCATCTCTATCGTTTATACCTTTGAGCTTAACCACCAGAACATCGTTATGCACTTTAGCAGCTTCAACTTCTAGCTCACGCCAGTCGTTGGCTTTTCCTAGCCACCAAGTATCGTAATCAAACAATCCATCGATGGTTTCAGTATCTGGCAATACTTTTAACCAGCCTAAAACGCCATAAGGCGCTACTACGCGCCCCATGACCACCATATTATTTTTAGCCAATTGCTTTACTGCTTAGACTTTCATCTAAGCAATCAATTTAAGCGTCAGCAGCTGGCGTTTCTGCAGGTGCTTCAACAGCAGCGGCAGCTTCTGCTTCAGCGGCTTTAGCAGCAGCCTCGGCTTCTTTAGCAGCGGCAGCTTCTTCAGCTGCTTTTGCATCGGCTTCAGCTTTAGCTGCATCAGCTGCAGCTTTTAATTTGGCCGCTTCAGCAGCAGCAACTTTTGCCTTAGCAGCTTCAGCTTTCGCAGCGTCTTTTGCTTTAGCTGCAATTGCGTGCTCAGGGCCTTTAGCGTGGAATTTAACCAAGCGGGCTACTGTTTCAGACAGTTGCGCGCCATTGCTTTGCCAGTGCGTTACACGTGCTAAATCAATGCGCAATGCTTCAGCATTTGCTTTAGCTGATGGGTTGTAAAAACCAACGCGCTCGATAAAGCGACCATCACGACGATTGCGTGAATCGGCTACAACCACGTTGTAGAAAGGAGTTTTTTTCGCGCCACCACGAGCTAAACGAATAATAACCATAATCTTTGTTCTCTTTTGATAAGTTGCTGTAAGAATAATTTAAAGCAGAAAGGCGCGGATTTTACGTTACTTTTAGGGTTTTTGGCAAGTGTTTTATCTATTTAAATCCAACTATTTACTCTGTTTACTCATATAACGTGTTGGGTCAACCAAACCTGCGGCTAAAAAGCCTTCTTTACGCAATCGGCATGAATCACATAAACCGCATGCCTCGCCCTGCTGATTGGCTTGATAGCATGAAACCGTCATGGCGTAATCCACACCTAATTGTGTGCCTAACTGCACAATTTGTGCCTTGGTCATTTCAATCAGAGGCGCATGAATAGTAATCGTTTTACCTTCAACTGCACTTTTAGTTGCCAAGTTAGCCATGTTTTGAAAAGCTTTTACATACTCACCACGACAATCTGGATAACCTGAATAATCGAGCGCATTCACGCCGATAAAAATATCTTGCGCCTCTAAAACCTCTGCCCAAGCCAAGGCGAGCGATAACATAATGGTGTTGCGTGCTGGCACATAAGTCACCGGAATCCCCTTTGATGCACTTTCGGGGACAGCAATATTATCATCGGTAAGTGCGGAGCCTCCAAATAGCGACAAATCAAGTTGCGCAGTTTTGTGTGCACTTGCGTCCATCACTTTGGCAATATTTTGAGCCGCTTGTAGCTCGGCAATATGGCGCTGGTGATAATCTAAACTTAAGCAGTAACACGCATAGCCTTGGTGGCGCGCATACGCCAGCACGGTGGCTGAATCCAGCCCACCAGATAACAACACAACCGCTTTTTTTGTTTGCTTATTCATATTTAAACGCCAGGCTTTTCGCCCCATAAAATCTTATGTAACTGCACTTGCATGCGCACCGGTAATTGGTCAGCTAACACCCACTGCGCTAAGTCGGTAGGGTTAAGCTGGCTGTAAACGGGTGAAAATAATACTGGGCATTTTTCTGCGAGCTTTTCGGTGTTAAGCAATTCTTTTGCCCAGTCGTAATCTGCGCGGCTGCACAGCACAAATTTCACTTCATCTGTGCCTTTTAGGTGCGTCAAATTGCTCCATAAATAATTTTTCAATTCGCCAGAATCTGGCGTTTTAATATCCAATATCACCGAAACACGGCTATCCACTTGGCTAATATCCATCGCCCCGCCCGTTTCTAGCGATACGCTGTACCCCGCATCACACAAGGCTTTAAGCAAAACATGGCATTCTTTTTGCGCTAAGGGCTCACCGCCTGTAACGGTGACATATTGGGTGTTAAAGGTGGCCACTTTTGCCAAAATATCGGCAATTTCCATATTGCTGCCACCGCTAAACGCATAGGCCGTGTCGCAATACACGCAGCGCATGGGGCAACCTGTGAGGCGCACAAACACTGTGGGCAAACCCACGCGTGAAGATTCCCCTTGCAAAGAGTAGAAAATTTCAAATATTTTAAGCGACATCCATGACACCCAATTTAATTGGACGTTATTTTACCGTGATTTGTAGCATTTGCTGAATGGAAAAATATGTCCAAAAAAGCACTTTAAAATGTGCTTATTTTGCACATCTTCTTTTATGCACCTCTGGAAGCCAATATCCATGCGGCTTCCAGAGCATTAAAAATCTCTCGGGAGATTTTTAATGGCTTTTTAAAGAATAAAATTGCCTCTTTATTTAATCGCTTCTAAGGCTTTTAGACGTTTTTGGGCAGTGGGCGTGACTTCGCTATTGGGGAATTTTGCAATTAAATCACGCAAGCTTTTTTTAGCACTGGTCACTTGCCCAAGCTGAATTTGGCTATTAGCGATATTCATCATCGCCAAAGGTACTTTCAGGCTTTCAGGATATTGCGCAATCAATTTCTGTTGCGTTGTAATAGCGGATTTGTAGCTTTTAAGTGCATATTGAGAGTAGCCTAGGCCGTATTGCGCCTCTGGCACTAGCGGGCTGCTAGGGTAGTCTTTTAAAAATTTTTCATAGGCAGCAAAAGCTTCTTTGTGCTTAGCTTCTCTTGATAATCCATCCGCTAACTCAAGTGTCTGAAACTCTTGGGTACTTTTGTTTGGCTGTGCAACTGGCGTTGCTGCTACGGCTGTGCCTGAAACGCTAGCGGTATCTGTTGGGGCAGTTGCGGCAACAACAGGCGTTGCTGCTGTTTCTAGCTTACGCAAGCGAGTGTCTGTGTCACCATATAAATCTTTTTGGCGCTGTTGCGTCATCTCAACGGCATGGTTTGCCACTTCTAAATCGCCTTTCAGCCTTGCCACCTCTTGGTTTAAAGTTTCAATCTGATTTTGCATATCATGCAGCACTTGGCCCTTGGTAATCGCCTCGATGGCGTTCACTCGTTGCTCTAACGCTTGGATACTTTTTTTAATGCTGGCTAAATCTGCCTGCGTACTTGCTTCCACTTCAATAATTTTTTTGCGCGCTTCTTTATCGTCAAACAAAGCTGCGTGACTGTTAAAAGCCAATAATTGCAATAGCAAAAACAAGCTAACAAGATTGCGTTTTTTCATCATAATTTCAACTCTAATCAATATAAAAAGCTTGAAGGTAAAAAGCATGAAGGCTTCTATCATTTGACTGATAGAAGCCTCGTTTAACCGTGCTTTATCGTTTATTCGCCTTCGTAAACAATGTCAGTACGGCGATCTTTTGCAAAGCAAGTTTCATCTGCACAGCCTTGGGTTTTTTCTTCACCGTAGCTGACTGTTTCAATTTGGCCATCTTGCACACCAAGTGCATTCAATGATTTTTTAACAGCTACTGAACGACGTTGACCTAAGGCCAAGTTGTACTCGCGTGTACCGCGCTCATCGGTGTTGCCTTGTAAAATCACTTTTGCGCCTTTATTTGCAAGTAAATATTTAGCGTGCGCTTCAATCAATGGGCGAAATTCAGCATTAACTGCATCGCTATCAAAGGCAAAATACACATGACGTTTTGACAAAATATTGTTTGGGTCTTTGAGTGGGTTGCCAGCATCGTCAGCGTTTGCACCATTGTCTAAATTCACCTCTTTTACGCCAGAACCGTCGTCTGCGCTACCTGTTGTTGCGCCAGTTGTTGTAGATGAGCTATCTTTACCTACGCTTTTATCTTCTACAGTCGGTTTTGTCATCGGTGTGCTTTTACAAGCCGCTAGTAATAACGCCATCGCCAATGCACTAACTAACTTCACATTAAATGTCTTCATTTTGTTCTCCATAAAATTTGAATGCTAAAAATAATCTCTAAAAAAATTGCTATTACATTATGAGTGGGTTACTTGATAAGAGGACCCCAAGCTGGTTCACGAATATCGCCACCAGAATCTTTTAAGCGCTGCTTAACGCGACCATCGGCAGAGACTGCTGCTAATGCGCCTCTATTGCCTGAGCGTGTAGCATATAGTATCACACGGCCATTGGGGGCAAAGCTGGGTGATTCATCCTGATTACCCTCACTCAATAGCTGCACTTGACCCGTGGCTAAGTCTTGCAAGGCCACACGGAATCGGCCACCATCGTTGCGTATCATTGCCAAACTTTTTCCATCAGGTGAAAAGCGTGGGCTTACATTATAAGCACCTTCAAACGAAACACGCTGCGGACTTCCACCGCTTGATGACACTTTATATATTTGCGGTCTGCCGCCACGATCCGAGCTAAAGTAAATCCATTGACCATCATTTGACCAAGTGGGTTCAGTGTCAATCGCGCTACTTTTAGTCACTTGTTTCAACCCAGAGCCATCGGCATTGATTGTGTATATCTGCGAGTTGGCAGCGTGCGTCAACACAATAGCCAATTGATTCCCATCAGGCGACCAAGCTGGCGCACTATTATTACCCTTAAAACTAGCGACCACATTACGCTGACCACTTAATGATTGCACGTAAACAATCGGTTTTTTCTTTTCAAACGACACATAGGCAATGCGATTACCTTCTGGCGACCAAGCAGGTGAAATTATCGGCTCTTTAGATGACACCATCGTGCGTGCATTTTCACCATCTGCATCTGCCACTTGCAAGGTATATCGCCCAGCAGATTTATTAATGTAGGCAATTCGGCTGGCATAAATACCTGACTCTCCAGTCAGTTTTTGGTAAATTGCATCGGCAATTTTATGCGCGGTAATTCTTAACTGGCTTGGCGCAATCGTATATTGCCCGCCCGTTAGCTGTGATTGTTTCAGCACATCAGCCAGTTGGTAAGTGACTTTAAGCTTGCCACCTGCAATTGGCTCAACCGAACCCACCGCCATCGCTTGTGCTTGTAAAGCTGTCCACTCAGCAAATTTAATTTGGGCAATCTCGTTGGGGCGACTTGCCACTCCGCCCGTTTCTAGCACCCTAAACATACCGCTACGCTTTAAATCTGCTTCAATAATTTTGCTTATCGTGTCATTTTGTGCAAAAGGTACAATAGCAATTGGCACTTGCTGCGCACTACCGCCGCTAATTTCAATTTCAAGCGCGGCATGTGCTAAAGACAAGGTAAAAAATGTGACTAAAGATAAGGCTAGCTTCAACGCGCCTAAAAATGTGCTTACGGGTAATTTCATCGCTTTATATTCACTCAATCTCAAACTTTAAAAGCCCCTGATTATTATTTTTCGCTTAATTTAACCGTATTTTGAATTACATGCTACACGATTTACACTTTGTTACAAAGAGTTACGCTCAAAAGTGAAAGCAAATTATCACTCTTTGTTGGGCGTAAATGTTAAATTAAGGTTTTTAAATTCTGATTTTAATTCTACATCTTCTGGCATCGGCAAAGGCTGAGAGGCGATAATGGCGCGCTCAACAGCCTCGTCACAAGCTTCTATATCACTAGATTTAGTCAGTTTTGGGTTTCCAACCAACTCACCCGTAGGCATTAAGCTGATTTGAAACTTTAGCAATGGGTCGCCATCGCCACATAAACTATTATTCACATTTCCTTTAATTTTATCTTGAATTTTTCTTCTATATTCATTTATTACACCTTTACTAGCTGCGGCTTTAGCGGCTTTTGCCTGCTGTTCGCCAGCTGCATTTTCTTCCGCTAACGTATCTTGCTGAAGTTTTTTCAAAGCATCATCTTTGGCTTTTTTCTCATTTTTAGTGTTGTCAGGGGCAGATTCGTTCAATGCCGCTTGTAATCTTTTAAGTTTGTCAGCGTTTTCTTTTTTTAATTTATCCTCTTCTAACTTTTTAAGCTTTTCTTCTTCCTTTTTCTTTTCTAGCGCAATATCCACCTTGGGCTCATCAACTTTTGACTCAGGTTTAGGCTCTTCCTTAATGATAGGTGGCGGCTCAACTTTAGGTTCAGGCTTCGGTTCTGATTTAGGTTCTTGCAAAGGTGGGGGCGGTATCTCACTGCTAGGCAGGCTATCCCAAAGCTCAACTTCTGCCACATTTAATACAGGGTGGGCTGATTTCCAATTAAATGAAATCAGCAATGCGCCGAGCAAGACCACATGTACCAAAATGGCATAGACTCCCGCTTTCCAATTCGTTTCTTTTTCAGTCTTACGTAGCATTTATTTTGCAGGCTTAAAATAAAGCCCAACTTTTTCTACTTTGGACACTTTTAGCATATCAAATATTTGCGCCACTTGCCCAAACTCGGTTTTTTCATCTGCTGCAACAACCACTTTTTTTGGAGTTTTGCTTTGTATTTTTTTAATTTCCAACAGTAACTTATCGCGACTAAAGGTTTTACCATTCAACTCGGTACTACCGTCTTTTTTTACTGTAATAACAATGGGGACTTCAGTGACATTTTGGTTTAAATCCTGTCCTACTTTTGGCAAATCCACTACCCCAGGGTTAGTCATAGGAGCTGTCACCATAAAAATCACCAGCAATACGAGCGTTACATCAATGTAGGGAACAACATTGATTTGGTTCATTACGCGACGTTTACGAGTACGCGCCATGATTTAGCTCTTTCTTTGCAGAATATTAGTAAACTCTTCCATAAAACTTTCATAACGCACTGAAAGTCTATCCACAGAACTCGCAAAACGGTTATAAGCAATCACCGCAGGAATCGCCGCAAACAGACCTATCGCCGTTGCTACAAGCGCTTCGGCAATACCTGGTGCCACTTGGCTCAGCGTAGCTTGCGCCACATTAGACAGGCCACGAAACGAGTTCATGATGCCCCATACCGTGCCAAACAACCCAATATACGGGCTTACAGAACCAACTGAAGCTAAAAATGGCAAATGCGCGTCCAAATCATCCATTTCACGGTTATAGGTTGCACGCATCGCGCGTCTTGTACCTTCCATAATTTCTGAAACATCTGTTCGTCCTTGTTGCCTGTTTCTAGCATACTCTTTAAAACCTGCTTCAAAAATACTCGCCATGCCTTGCGGTTTGCGGCGCCCCATGCCAACACCTTCATAGAGTTTATTTAAATCGCCACCAGACCAAAAAGCTTTTTCAAACTCTTCAGCATTGGTCTCAGCGCGTTTTACCGTCGCCACTTTAATGAAAATATACCACCAAGAAAATACAGAGGTTATGAGCAAGATGAGCATCACTAACTGCACAGGCAGACTCGCACCCATGACTAGCGAGAATATAGACATATCAGTTGCTACAGTTTCTTGCATATTCGCTCCACTTTCAAAATGTTAGATATTTTTATAGGGTTAACATCGCTTGCTTAATCGCTGGCGGAATCGGCACTGGCCTAAAACTTTGCGCATCTACAAACACAGCCTTCACTTGCGCTTCAATCAGTTGAACGCCATCTCGGTAAATTGCTTGTGTAACATCCATGCTAGTGCGCCCCGCGTTAGCGAGCGTACAATGCACTTGTAGCGCATCATTAAATCTTGCTGGGCTTTTAAAAGCGATGCTAAGACTATGAATCACAATCATCACACCTAATTCATTTAACAAAGTGGTTTGTTCAAACCCTAGGGCTCGCAGCCATTCTGTTCGCGCACGCTCCATAAAGTTTAGGTAATTAGAGTGATAAACCACACCACCTGCATCCGTATCTTCGTAATAAACGCGTATCGGCCAGCTAAATTGTTGAATATTAGTCATGCCAAATTTTAACACAGCAAAATTTACTGTGGTTTAACGTTACAAATTTGCAACCATTTTGTTTGCAACGCTTAAAACAATGAGTTACACCAAGCTAATTAATTTTGTTAAGCTTACGCTAATGCAAAAGCCACTCATCAATTCCATGCTTAAAAAACTTAAACCGCTCTTAGTTAGCTTACCCGCTAAAATTGTCATCGGCCTCTGTTTGTTTTACTTGCTTTTTAGCTATTTTGGCATCAACCCTCTCGCAAAAAAACTAGTGCCGTGGTTTGCAGAAAAACAGCTTGCCAGCAAAGCCAGTGTTGGGCGTGCTGCGTTTGATCCTTTCCGCTTAAAAACTACAATAGAAAATTTTAACTTAACTGACAAAAATGGTACGCCGCTCGCAAGTTTTGAAAAACTAGTGGTTGATTTAGAAGCCAGTGGTTTGTTTGACTGGGCTTGGAAACTCAAAGAAGTCGAGTTGACCGCCCCTAAAGGGCTGATTGCCATTTCACCTCAAGGCAAACTCAACTGGGCTGACTTAGTTGCAAAATTAAATGAAGGTGAAAAACCAGCCCCAAGCAATACGTTGCCTCGGGTTGTTATTGAGCACTTTGCTATTAAAAGAGGTAATGTGCAATATAGTGACAGCAACCGCCCTACACCGTTAAAAGCTGAACTCAGCCCGCTTGATTTTGAACTTGAAGGTTTTTCTACCCTCCCTAAAGATCGAGGTAATTATTTATTTGCCGCAAAATTTGCTGAGCATGGTGGGGCATTTAAATGGAAAGGCGATATGGGTGTTAACCCTGTTGCCTCAAAAGGCGCGGTAGCGTTAGAAAACATCAAATTAGTTAAAATGTTGCAAATTATTAAGGGACTTGAGTTGCCATTTACAGCCAATAGCGGTGATATTGGCGCGAGTTTTTCTTACGATTTTTCACTGGTAAAAGACCAGCCTAAGATTGCACTCAGTCAAATTTCTTTTATTGCTGACAATATAAAAGGTGCTTTGCAAAGCGCGACAGAGCTGCAACTTGCTCACGCCAAGCTGACCACGCCGCGTTTAGATTTTTCCATGCAAAATCAACCAGAATTGCATGTGCAAAATGTTCATTTAGAGTTAAATGAAGTGGCAGCAGCCAGTGGCACGGATAATCTCACATTAAAGCAAGTAGATGCTCACTTTCCGCGCTTAGATTTTATTAGCAATAATGAGCTATCACTTGATATTGAAGACATTGATGTTGATCTTGATACACTCAATGCGAGCAAAGCCAACGGCACAAATTTAGCACTTAAAAGCATGCATGCAACCTTGCCTAAATTCGCATTTAACCAACCAGCGCAAGTGCAGTTCGAGCAATTAAACGTGCAACTTAATGAAATTGGCGTAACAAAAGGCAAAAATAAGTTGCTCAATTTACCGCAATTAGCGGTGAACAACATCGCATTAGATTTAGCTAAAAACCAAGTCAGCATTGCACAAGTATTGCTAGCAAAGGGCAATTTGAATGCTCAGCGCGACAAAGCGGGTATGCTAGATTGGCAAGCTGCTATTGCTTCAAACGAAGCTAAATCTGCCAGCCCAACACCAGAAGTGCAAAAAGCAGATTCGAAAAATACGCCTATGAGCATCACCATAGATGACATTGCCCTTAAAAATTGGCAAGTCACTTTGGATGATCAAAGTTTTGTGCATCCTTTGCAGGCCAATATTACAGATGCGAATGTGAATTTTGCTATCAGTAATTCGCAAGATGCTTGGACGATAAGCAAACTACAAAGTCAGTTGAACACCATCACCCTAAAATCTAACCTACAACCAAAACCTGTGGCAACTTTAGCCAAGCTACAACTCAACCAAGGGGAAATCGCATTAGATAAACAAAAAGTAGAAGTGCAGGCCATTTTGCTTTCTGGTCTTAAAACAGAGGTAGTACAAGCCGCTAATGCGCCGCTCAATTGGCTGCAAGTATTAGAAACGCATTCCGTAGCCAGCCAAAAAACCGCGCAACTCACCTCAAAATCTAGCAAGCCAAATTGGGCAGTCAACCTGAAAAAAATAGCGTTAGATAATACCCAACTACATATTGAAGACCGTAGCTTGGCTCAGCCTGTAGCACTTGATGTTGAAAAGCTTAACATGGAAGTTAATAACGCCTCGCTTGATTTGGCGCGTGCCTTGCCAGTTAAAGCAAGTTTTTCTGTGAAGCAAGGTGGGCAATTTAACACGCAAGGCAAGCTCACGCCTATGCCTTTCAAAGCCGATGTTGATTTAAAACTTTCTGCCTTTTCCTTTAAGCCATTTGCGCCATATTTAAACAAATTTGCTTTGCTTAAACTTAACGATGGTGCAAGTAACATTAATGGAAAATTGCATGTTATCAACGATAAAACGTTAGCACTCACTTTCAACGGGGGCTTTAGCGTAGATAATCTTTCTCTTGTAGAAGAAGCTACCGATGCGTCATTTTTGGCATGGGAAAAACTGGACAGTAATAACCTCGAATTGTCACTAGCACCCAATCGCTTGCATATGGCGACACTCAATATTAGCAAGCCCTCTGGGAAGTTTATTATCAACGCAGATAAAACTACTAATATTGCCAAAATATTACGAAACACTAACGCTACTGAAGCCACAACAAACAACTCTTCTGAAGCCGTAGAACCCGCAACTAATGCCGCTCAACCAACAAAACCGGAAGTTGTGACTATAGATTCACAAGTAGAAAAAACAGTCACTAACACTGAAATGGCACAAGCCGTACTGACTGGCGCGGCAACAGGCACTACTACAAAGACTGTTGAAACAGCTCCCGTTGCCGACTCTTCACCAGAAGCTTTTCCTGTCACTATTGAAACCGTGCGTATTGAAAACGCGGGCCTAGAATTTGCTGATCTTTCGCTCACTCCGCAATTTGGTACCCAAATCCATTCGCTCACTGGCGTAATAAATAGCGTTTCTACTAACCCCAATACAACTGCCCAAGTAGAACTTGATGGCAAGGTGGATGACTATGGTGCGGCGCGCGTGCGTGGCGCATTGCAGCCTTTTAAGGCAACTAATTTTACCGACATCAAACTTAGCTTCACTAATTTAGAGATGAATCGCCTCACGCCTTATTCTGGTAAATTTGCTGGGCGTAAAATTGAATCAGGCAAATTATCGGTAGATTTAGAATATAAAATCAAGCAGCGCCAATTAGCGGGAGAAAACAAATTTGTGATTAATAAGCTCAAATTGGGCGAAAAAGTAGATAGCAAAGAAGCCGCGAACTTGCCGCTGGATTTAGCGATTGCCATTTTAGAAGATAGTGACGGCGTGATAGACCTAGATTTGCCGATTACTGGCAGTTTAGATGACCCCAAATTTAGTTACGGCAGCATCGTCTGGAAAGCCATTCGCAATGTGCTAGGTAAAATTGTCACCGCGCCATTTCGTGCTCTTGGCAAGCTGTTTGGCGGCAGTGGCGATAAGCTTGAAGCCATTACTTTTGAGGCAGGCAAAGCAAGCTTAACACCTCCGGAATTAGAAAAACTCAAGGCAGTCAGCACAGCCTTAACTAAACGCCAAGGCTTGGCTTTAGGTATTGTGCCTGGTTTTGACAAGGCGGTCGACACACGTGCAATTCAAGAAAGTACCATTCGCCGCCAAGTTGCCGAAGAAATGGATATTAAATTTGAAGCCGGCCAACAAGCTGGCCCGATTGATTTAAGCAACCCAAACGTGCAAAAAGCCATTGATGCATTGCATGATGATTTAACCAAAAAAGGCTTACTCAAACGGCTCGCCTCTAAGCTAGAAAAAACCAAAGCGGGTCATTTTGAAGAAGCGCAAGAAAAACTCACGGCAAGTATTGAAGTAAAAGAAGCTGACTTGCAAGCACTTGCTAAGGCCCGTGCTGAGACTATTCAAAAACAGTTGGTGGATGCTGGCATTGCGATTGAGCGTGTGAAAATTGATAAAGTTGAAGTGGGCAAAGCGGATAGCAAAGCTAAAACTGTGAATACGCGGCTGACTTTAGACGTAAAAAATGCCTCTAATAAAACTGTTGAAGCAACACAAAACAGTCAAAAAAACGACGCTAAAAACGCACCAGAAAAAACGCCATAAAACGGCTAATAATCGCCCGAGAGAAAAACAATGCTCTGGAAGCCTCATGAATACTGGCTTACAGAGCATCGATAATGAAGTTGTGTAATTTAAAGCTAATTTTTAGCGTTAGTTTTCGCCAAATAATTCGCCAGCTACGGCCAAGTGTTGAGGCACCGCCAAGCCAAAATGCTGGTAGGCTAAATTGGTTGCAACGCGCCCGCGTGGAGTGCGCATTAAATAGCCTTGTTGAATTAAATATGGCTCAAGCACATCTTCTATAGTGTCGCGCTCTTCACCTATGGCGGCTGCTAAATTATCTAGCCCCACAGGGCCACCACCAAATTTTTCAAGCACTGCAAGTAGCAACTTCCTATCCATCACATCAAAGCCTAATTGATCGACATCGAGCATTTTAAGGGCAGCATCGGCGATGTTAGCACTCACTTTTCCATTAGCTTTTACTTGTGCATAATCCCGGACCCGTCGTAGCAAGCGATTAGCAATTCGGGGTGTGCCGCGTGAGCGCTTAGCGATTTCTAGTGCGCCAGTATCTACCAATTCCACTTCTAGCAAACCTGCTGAACGTTGCACAATGCGGCTGAGTTCTTCAGAAGTGTAAAACTCTAGCCGCGATACGATGCCAAAGCGGTCACGCAATGGGTTGGTGAGCATGCCTGCCCGCGTGGTTGCGCCCACCAATGTGAAAGGCGGCAAATCTAAACGTACACTGCGCGCGGCTGGGCCTTCGCCAATCATAATATCTAGTCGATAATCTTCCATCGCGGGATATAAAATCTCTTCAACAACAGGGGACAGGCGATGGATTTCGTCTATGAACAACACATCGTGAGGCTCTAAATTGGTAAGAAGAGCAGCTAAATCCCCCGCTCGCTCTAACACTGGGCCGGAGGTTTGGCGCATATTCACGCCCATTTCTTTGGCAATAATATGGGCAAGCGTGGTTTTACCAAGCCCTGGTGGGCCAAATAATAAAACATGATCCAATGGCTCGCTACGTCCACGGGCGGCGTTAATAAAAATCTCTAACTGCCCACGCGCTTTTTCTTGCCCAACGTATTCATCCAGCAATTTAGGGCGCAAAGCGCGTTCTAGCGCCTCTTCACGCGGGCTTTCTGGTTCTGGGGCGATAAGGCGATCAGTTTCTATCATTGGCGTATTTTTGCTTAATGTGCTTAAGCGTGTAATTTAGCATATTCTTCGATTAAATCTTTCACTTTCATCGGCGCTCCTAAGTGCAAGCCCTGTCCATAATGCACGCCGATGATTTCAAGTTGCTTTAATATTGCCTCGTTTTCAACAAACTCTGCCACCGTTTTAATATTCATCGACTCCGCTACATTGTGGATAGAGCGCACCATAGCGTGGTCTGTGCGATTGATATGCATTTCCTTCACAAAGGAACCATCGATTTTTAAATAATTTACATCAAAATTTTTGAGATACATAAACGATGACATGCCGCTACCAAAATCATCTAAAGCAAAGGTGCAGCCCATTTTTTGTAAGGCACTAAAAAGCAAAATCGTGTTTTTCAGATTTACAATCGCTGCAGTTTCTGTAATCTCAAAACAAACTGCACTCGGTGGCACACTGTATTTAACAAACTGTTCTTGAATGTAGCCAAGCAAAGTAATGTCGCTTAATGAGGTGCCAGACAAATTGACAGAGAATATAAATTGGCAATGCTCACGGTTAATATCTAGTAGTTTTCGATACGCGATAAAAGCATTTTTAATGACCCAGCGATCAATATTAGGCATAAGATGATAGCGCTCTGCGGAAGCAATAAAAGCAGTAGGTAGTATCATTTTGCCATCAAGGTCTATCTTCCTGAGCAAAATTTCGTAGTGGTAAAATTTTGGAACCGGCGGCATGTGAGGTAACACAGGTAAATTAGGCAAAAGCGCCACAATAGGCTGACAATAAAGTGCAAACTGCTCATCATCAATTTCATCGGTAATATCAGAAATCGCTTCAACCGCAGTGCGGTGCTGCGCCACTTCAATATCGCCATCGCTATATAGCACACTTTGGTTTTTACCGGATTTTTTGGCATTAAAACAGGCGGAGTCAGCTGCGTGTATCACCTCGCTCACATTTGCGAATTGGTCATTAATCACTACCAAGCCAATGCTCACCCCTACATTAAAGATTTTTTCATCATGAATAAATCGAAAATCTCGCACAATACGAAGAATAATATTGCAAATATGGTTTGCCTCAGTCAAGGTGCAATTTTCTAATAGCAAACCAAACTCATCACCGCCTAAGCGCGCCAAGGTATCTTTTTCACGCATCCTGATTGCTAATAGTGTGCTCACTTGCTTAAGTAAGCCATCCCCCGCCACGTGACCACAAGTATCATTGACTAACTTAAATTGGTCTAAATCCATATAGCAAAACACATGCTGTGTTTTTTGCTCATGTGCATTTTTAAGACAGCGTTCAAGCCTAATTTCAAACTCTCGACGGTTTATTAGCCCAGTTAAATCATCATGCTGCGCTTGATAGCGCAGTAAAGCTGTTGCATCGTTAATACGATCTTGCATTAAATCATGCGCGTGCTGCAAACTGGTGGACATCGAGTTAAAGCCTTTTTGTAGCGTTCTTAATTCACCGCTTGAGTCTTCACTAATCACCTGCGCTAATTCGCCTTCACGTACTTTATTGACAGCACGTGCAATTTCTTGAATAGGGTGGGTAATATTTCGGCCAATTCGCAATGCGAGCAGCATACTTAATAGCAACCCAAGTAAGCCTATTGCAAATACTTTACCTACAAAATCATACTTAATACTTTTTAGTGTTTGGTAACTTAACTCGACATAAATAAAACCTATTTTTTCTAAGTCTTGTTTCTTTTGTTTTAGGGCATCGGGTATGTTTGGTTGAGAAAAATCATCTACTTCTACCACGTTTCTGTAAATAGGTGAGGTAAAAACCACTTCTTTTTTCTGCTTGAGCGTGTGAATATCTTCACTCAAAATATTGGGGATAAATTCTTTATCCAGTTCCACACCGCTTGATGCTAGCAATTCTCCTTCATTATCAACAATCAACACTGACTTTAAATCTGGTTCACGAGCAAGGGCTTGTTCAGTCAGTTGCTGCAAGATTTGTCGATTGCCTGCGATTACGCCATACTCAGCCGCAGGGGCTAATTGAGAGGCAATAATCTGCCCTCTATCATGTAATGATTTATTTAAAAAACCAAATATATTGGTAATCGCATAACCCACCAAAATAAGCGCAAAAAGTAATGCTGGTACGGTAGCTAAGAAAATTACTCTAGATTTAATCCCCAAATTTTTCATTATTAACTTGCCGTTTCTACCGCTAGTATCATTTTATAAAGCAAAGCCTCATCTACCACTTTGATATTGAGTAGGCGCGCCACTTGCTTATTAACAGATACCGAAAAATATTTTGGGGTTTGGGGCGATGGTAATAAAGCACTAGCGCTTTGGCTATGCATTGCAATTTCTGCGGCTTGTTTAGCCAAATGCTTACTATCACTAAATACTGCTGCTAAAGCCCCTGCTTTAACTATGGACTGCGTGCAAACAAGCACAGGTTTTTTATTACGATAACTGGTTAAAAAAATAGGCTGGGCAGTTTCTCGGTTAAAAATTTCCGCATCTGGATAAGCGAGTAATGCATCCGTATTTTGAAGAACTGTTTCTAATTTACTCATTAAATCTGCCTGAAAATTTACTTGAGAAAACTCCACATGTAACTTTCTTTTCTGTGCTGATAGTTTAAGTTGCTCAGCTTCAAATACGGTATTTTGGCCAACTAGCATACCTAACCGCTTAGCTTGTGGTAACACATTTTCAACTAGCGCCAATATTCGCGTATTGGGTTGATACAAAGTAATCGCACTGATATTACTTGCGTTACGTCTGCTTTTTCTTTGCACGCTTTCCAAGGTGGGTAAACTGACCTGCACCCCCAACACAGGCGTGGTATAGCTCAACTTTGCCGCAGTTTCAAAGGCCTGTTCCCCTATGGCGATGACTAACTCGCTATTTTCAGCCACCACTAACTTAGTACGCGGCTTTAGCACTTGTTCACTCACCCGCAGTGTATTGCCATGCTGACGACTAAGCAAATCTCTTAACTCAGCAACAAATATTTTATTAACGTCTGTTTGCTCTTGCATAACAACAGTTACACCGGTGTAACCATGCGCTAAAAATGGCATTAACCCTATTAACCAAACAGTAAGCAGACCAACTTTTAACATGGATTATTTCTTTTTAAATCTTGCCCAAAGTTTACGCGCTAGCAATAAAGTAGGAATACCTAGCAACAGCCAAGGTAAAACAACCATGACAAAGGTGATGACAGAAGCAACACTATCCATCATATTGCTACCAGCATTTTTAAGTGCTTGCGACACGGGCGAAAAAAATCCTTGCTCGGTAATGCCTTGCTTAGCGCTAAACTCAATATTGACCGCCACCAACTCTGTTTCAAGCGCCAATATTTTGCGCACACTTTGAATACTGTCTAGTTCACTTTGCGTGTTTACCAACTCGCGTTGCACCTCTATCAGGTCTTTAAATTTGGCTGATTTATCGCTCAACATCGCACGCAAATTATCACGAAATTCAGTGAGATTTTTAATGCGTGCATCTGCGTCCACCACGGCATTGGTTTTATCCTCACTTTCACGATGGTGCTGTAGCACTTCTGCATTTTTAGCTAAGCCGGTTAAAAATATTTCTACATTTCTAGGAGGTATGCGCACGCTCAGGCTTGCGCTAGGTGCGTTTTGTAGGGTTTCGCGATTATAGTTTGCCATTAAAATTTGGCAATTTAATTGCAAACAATGCGCCGTAGTGGCATCAAAAGCTGCTTGCATTTGTTCAGCGCTGGTTTCAACCACCAACGCATGACGTAGCGCAATATAGCGTTTTACTGCAGCTTCTGGTTTTACTGGCTCACTCACTTCAGTGAGTGATTGCTCACCTGCACCTGCATCATATTCCGCCCCCGCCATTTTTGCTTGCATAGGCGCTGGCGCCACAGCCGCTACTGATGCACTTTCCATTTGCTCGGATGCCTTTTGTCCACAAGCGACTAAACATAACATCAACAAACTTAAAGCCCATGTATTTAAATATTTATTCATATTCCTCTTTCAGTGCGTTATTTTGACAGGCTTTTAAGTGCTAATTTAATACCATCTGTTACGCTCACATCTTTATCCAGCAACTTCACTGCAGACTGCGCCTCACGTTCATTGTAACCTAGCGCCACTAGCGCATTAAGCACATCATACGAGGCCGATTTAGATTGATTTGTAGCTAGCGCTAAATCGCCCACACCAAGTTTATCTTTTAATTCGAGCAATAACCGCTCTGCCGTTTTCTTGCCTATGCCCGGTATGCGCGTGAGCATTGCAACCTCTTGCATGCTGACAGCTTGAATTAGTTCATCAATACTCACGCCGCTTAAAATGGAAAGCGCAGACTTTGCACCGATACCATTAACTTTCAACAACTGCTTAAATGTGTTTTTTTCTTGCGCAGTTGCAAAGCCATATAATAATTGTGCATCCTCACGCACCACAAAATAGGTGAGTAGATTCACTTTATGACCAATTTCTGGCAAGTTATAAAACGTACTCATTGGCACTTCAACTTCATAACCCACACCATTACAATCCACCACAATTTGCGGTGGATATTTTTCTATTAATATTCCATTGAGTCTTGCTATCATCTTGCATTCCAAAACAATACTGCGGTTAAAATTAACGCATGACCAAGCATCGCCACAAGCGTTAATTGAATGGCTGGGCGTAGCTTGGCTGGCATTAGATAATTTCGTTTTAATATGCCCGCTACGCTTAACGAGAATATTAGAGGCAACATTGCGAGCAATCCAACCATTGGCAAAACATTCACCTTGACCATTATCACTAACCAAGCCAATGCAAGCAAAGTAATCGCCGGGTAAATTGCCACTGCCTTCGCAGGCGACAACCGCGCCACCCAATGCAGTTTGCCCGCTGAAATGTCTGCTTGATTGTCAGGAAATTGGTTAATAAACAGTAAATTAGTCACCAATAGCGCATATGGCAACCCGACCATTACTGGCTGCCATGAAAATACGCCCCTTTGCACAAAATCTGCCCCAATAATGATGCCTAAAAACCCAATCAGCACGCAAAACTCACCTAAGCCTCGGCTATTTAGCTTAAATGGTGTGGCCGAATACGCCCAACCAACGAGCACGCCTAAGCCACCCACTAGCAATAAACCAAAACCTAGTTTTAAAACCAGCCATAACCCGCCCAACATAGCGCATGCTAATAACGCATAACCGAATTGTGCGGTTTGTTTGCGCGTTAAAATGCCATTTTGAATAAATCGACTACCGCCTGTAAATGGGTAAACTCTCTCTACATTTACATCATCGGTGCCATTTAATGCATCAAAATAATCATTCAATACGTTTACCGCTGCATGCATCAACAATGCTAGCAATAGTGTTACTAACGCTAATAATGGCTTTAAAACAATGCCACTACTATTTACACTAGCAAAACCTAACAAACACGCGGCTAATGTTGCCAACAAAAATGCAGGGCGTGTTGCAAAAAAATAGCGCTTAAAAACGTTAACATAATTGCTAGCTAAAGGCTCATTGATGATTTTCATCACCCTACTAGCCTTCCACCACGCACTCTAAAGCCTGCTGTTGCTAGTTTTCCTAATCCCTGCCCGCCATGTGCATGGCATATAGCACACGCCAGTGCATCTGCTGAATCTGATTTAGGCGCGGCAGGTAAATTCAATAAGCGTTTCACCATTTCTTGCACTTGCTCTTTTTGCGCATGGCCATTTCCCACCACCGATTGCTTCACTTGTAAAGCTGTATATTCAGCCACACTCAAATTACGTATTACTGCCGCACTAATAGCGGCACCGCGGGCTTGGCCTAACAGTAAGGTGGATTGCGGGTTTACATTCACAAACACCTTTTCTATAGCCACCTGATTAGGTTGGTATGTATCGATTACTTCAAACAAGCCATCGAGAATAATTTTTAAACGCGCAGGTAACTCTTCTCTATCTTCGGTTTTTCCTGATGCTGTTTTAATAGTGCCACTAGCAATATAAGTGAGCTTTTCTCCTACTTTTTCAATCACACCAAAGCCCGTTAAACGCAAGCCCGGATCAATACCTAGAATTCTAGTCGTTATTGCGTTCAAGTTATATCACCCGTCTAGGTTGTTGTGAGAAGAAATTAGCTTTTATGCCGTTTCATTATACCGATTTAATTTGCTTCTTTTTGGCTTTACCTTACAATCAAAGTTATAAAAATGAAATGACTCAATTCACCATGTTAAAACTGCTCACCGCGCCATTTAAGCTGTTTGCCCCACTTAAAAAGTTTGGCTACCGCATCTTTTTTGCCGCGGGCGTAGGCATTGCTGTGCTGTTTATTGCGTGGAGCTTATTGCTGGATAAACATAGCATTGCGGTATTTTTAGCGGCCATTGGCGCTGGGCTAGGCACATTGATTATTAGCCTAACGCTACCAAAGTGGTTGTTAGCTGCCGATGGCGAGCGCCAAAAGCAACTCGCACTTGAGCTACAAAAAACCATGCAAGATAAAGCCAAGCTAGTGATTGAGCTTGAACGTGTGAAGTCTCAACAATTGCAAATGCAACAAATTCAAAGCGTAATGAAACTTACTTTGTTAGAGGTCGATGTTTCGCTCACCGATTTTAAACAAGAAGACTTAGGCGAACGTGAAAAAACGCTAGGTGGCAAAACCAATACGCAGTACATAGGCGTACTACGCAAAAAGGCCAAAGTCATGCTGGGGCTAGATTTAGCCCATATTCGCGTGCAAAAGGTGGGCAAAGAGTTACTGGTAGATAACTTACATGCACAATATCAAGGCATCACTGGCAATAGCGATGAATGGCTTTTTAGGCAATTGCAAGTGCATGAAAATAACTTGGTGATGCCAAACCGCATCAATGTGAATGTGGATAGCATTGAGCTCATGCATGCGAGTGACAACCACCGCGACGACCTGAACCAACGCATCAATAACGGTATTGAACTTAAAGCGTTTGACCAAACCATTGCCAAAATGGGCGAGCAATGGCTAAAACTCATGTTTGCACCTATGGGCTTAAGCGTGCGCGTGGCACAAGTTGACCAAGAAGATAGTGTTTTGCTACTCGACTACATTAAAAGCACACAGTTGCATTTAGACCACGCGCAACAATTACTAGAAACAAATGTGGCAGAAAATTAAGCTATTTTTATAGCATAAATTCGCCCGAGAGATTTTTATGCCTCTGGAAGCCTCATGGATACTGGCTTGCAGAGGAGGTGAAATGAAGATATATGAAATTTAATCAATTATCACATTAAATTTAAGAAGCATTTTGGGTAAATAATCATCCAAGTTTTTGATGTGCTCATCATTTAACTCAATTAAATTAAAACCATATTTTTTATAAATTTCTTTTTTCTTTTCTTTACGCTCGTTATATTTCGCGTCGTTCTCTAAACCCCAAAACTCAATATAAACTTTCCCTGCAGGCACATAAAAGTCACAATAAAGCTCTTCTTCTACGGGCAACAAACGCTCATATGCGTGAACAATCCCTGAAAAATATAACCAGTTATCAATCAACATTTCTGCTCTTGAGCGCACTTGGTGACCATCTGTAGCTCTATGGGTTGCAACGAATTTATCTAATTTATCTCGTAGTCCCGCCTGCTTTACATCTTTATCTTGAATATGCGTGTTTTCCGCTGTATCTTTGGATTCTGCCTTTTTACTACCCAAAAGTTCTTGTACTGTATTCGTTAAAACTCTTGAAGTAATAATCGCTTCAGGCCACATCACAAATGGAATACCAGACTGGCGATTTTCTCTAGCTTCTGCGTGCAGCTTTTTACCTTGGGCAGTTGGAATCCATCCTTTTTTAGCACGCTCTATCCATCCGAGTTCCGATAAAACTTGGTTAACTTTTCTTCCATCAATTCCAAGTTTTTCGCCAAGTGCCGTGGATGTTAAGAATTGCGCGTTGTGAGTAGCTTCAACCTCTACACTTTCTGATTTTTTAGTAGTTTTATTTTTATTTTCAACTAACCAATGCTTATAACATAATGTATAACCAGCTTTTGATACTGGATTTTCACAACCTGTCACGGAGCATTTTGGTAAATCAGCCATTTTTATTCCTCTATCACCGCCGTCGTATAAACATCCTGCACATCGTCTAAATCTTCTAACGTATCGAGGATTTTCTGCATTTTCACCGCATCGTCGCCCGTAAAAATGGTTTCCATATTCGGCTTCATGGTAATTTCCGCCATCACTGCTTTTAGTCCAGCAGCTTCCATCGCTTCTTTTACCGTTAAAAAGTCACTTGGTGGCGTAATCACTTCAATGCTGCCGTCTTCTTCATCCACCACAATATCTTCTGCGCCCGCTTCAAGGGCAATTTCCATGACTTTATCTTCACTCGTGCCTGGCTCGTAAATCAGGCTACCGCAATGCTTAAACATAAACACCACGCTGCCATCGGTGCCTAAATTGCCGCCATTTTTGCTCAGCGCATGGCGCACTTCCATCACGGCACGCTGTTTGTTATCGGTAAGGCAATCAATAATAATCGCAGCACCGTTAATACCATAGCCTTCGTAGCGAATCTCTTCATAGTTCACGCCCTCTAGCTCGCCCGTGCCTTTTTTAATGGCGCGCGTAATGTTATCTGACGGCATGTTTTCTTCTTTGGCCTCGGCCACAGCGGCACGTAAACGCGGGTTCATATTGGCATCGCCACCGCCTAGGCGCGCAGCTACCGTGATTTCTTTAATGATTTTGGTAAAAATTTTACCGCGCTTGGCATCTTGACGCCCTTTGCGATGTTGAATATTTGCCCATTTACTATGACCAGCCATGTGACGATTCCTTTAATTCTTTTTGCGTAAACATAAAACGTGCATTTTAACACGCCCATGCTTGCCACGCTAAATGCATCACTCTTGGCCTTCGGCAATATCAATCGCTTGGTGTTTTTTAATCGTCACAACCGAAATAATCACCAAAGCGAGTGCGACTAAAATCATACCGACTAACTCGATGGTCGTTGGCACTTCGCCTAGTTGTAGCCATGCGGAAAGCACACCAATAATGGGCGCTAACATGGTCGCCATACTGGCCGACCCCGCTGGCAAGCGCTGCAAAGCATACACCCACAACACCCAAGCCAAGCTACCACTTAGAAACATGCTGTAGATGATGGTTAAATTGAAAGTCATCGTCCACTGTATGGCTGGGGCTGGCAATATCAGCGCCACAATAATAATGGGGATACAGCCTAGTAAGGTTTGCCATGCGGTAATATTGAGCAAGTCTAGCTCAGGCGCGCGATGGTGTAATTTTTTAGATACGATGGCTGATATTGCCCATGAAATTCCCGAGCAAACCGCTAAAAACATACTAAAGCCATCCGCTTTGATGTGCAGCGGGTCAAAAATCAGCACCATGCCAAACAAAGCAAATACTACTGCTAGCCATTGCCAGCCTTGTACTTTTTCACCCAGCATAGGCCAAGCAAACAGCATGACCCAAAATGGCATGGTGTAAGCTAGCACCGCAGTTTTGCCCGCACTGCCCTCTACCAATGCCCAAATAAGCAAACCCGTAAAGCCGCAAGTTTGCAACAACCCAAGCAAAAGCATGGTGGGAAACTCTTTGAGTGCCAATGGTCTTTTTGTAAGAACAATCACAACAAATAACATGATTGCCCCCAAAAAAGTGCGTAAAGCAGCAAACTGAAAAGGGCTTGCATATTGCACCGCTAATTTCATCACCACCCAGTTATATCCCCAAATAAGCGTGAGAATAAAAAGAGCAAGAAATGCTTTTACGGTGATATTTTTTTGCATGGTGGTATTCTTTGGGTTGAGAGTATTGCTATTGCCATTATAAAGCGTATATTTTTACATGGCGTGGACAATCAGGAGACAATCATGAAAACATTACAACAATTATTAGATCAAAAAAATTATAAAAATGTGATTTCTATTTTGCCGCAACAATCGGTTTTTGATGCACTGGTGCTGATGGCTGAATATAAAATTGGCGCGTTAGTGGTGCTGCAAGGTGAGCAATTAGCGGGTATATTTTCTGAGCGTGATTATGCGCGCGAGGTAGTGCTAAAAGGTAAAACATCAAAAACCACGCCGATTAGTGAGGTGATGACGAGCCAAGTATTTGCCGTTAAACCAGAAGATACGGTTGATTATGCGTTAAGTATAATCACCGATAAACGCATTCGCCACCTGCCTGTGATACAAAACAACAAAGTGGTGGGCATGCTTTCAATAGGCGATTTGGTGAAAGAAACGATTGATTATCAACAACGGCTGATACAGCAATTAGAGCAATATATTAGAAGCTAAAACGCACCATCTTCTTTTCACCTGCCCTGTACCAGTACTAGGCATCACCATTCTCGCTAAGTGCTAAAGCACTAAGTCGAATGCGAAAGCCAGTATCCATGCGGCTTCCAGGGCAGGTATTTTCTCTCGGGCAGATTTTGCTTAATTTTTAAGAAAAATATATCAAAGATATTTTGCCACCATCGCGTTTTGTAAGTTTTGTGCCTGAATCGGCAAACGCACAAAATGCCCACTGCCTGAAGCCTCTTGCACAGGCTCACCTTTTTTGTTGAATAAAGTTTCAATCACAATATCTGTGTTGCCACTTGGGTGAATAATTTGCAGCCTGTCGCCCACGCCAAATTTATTACGCGCCTCAATATCAGCCAACCCCTTTGCCGCATCAAAAGCCACTACATCGCCTACATACAAACTTTGGTTTGATTTTGAATGGCCTTGCTTGTAATTTTGATGCTCAGCCGTATGATGGCGCTGATAGAAACCATCCGTGTAACCGCGATTCGCTAGGTTTTCCAACTCGCCTAATAATCGCCAATCAAACGGACGGCCAGCCACGGCATCATCAATCGCTTGGCGATAATTTTGCGCCGTGCGCGCCACGTAATAGCGCGATTTTGTACGGCCTTCAATTTTGAGCGAATCTACGCCAATTTTAATCAAGCGTTCTACATGCTCAATTGCACGCAAATCTTTACTGTTCATGATGTAAGTGCCGTGCTCATCTTCCATAATCGGCAACAAATCACCGGGGCGGCCTTTTTCTTCAATCAAAAATACTTTGTCAGCCTCAGGGTGGCGCGGTAATGAACCACAAGAAGACAAGTTAGACTTTGCCATTTCCGCTTGAAAATCAAACTCTTTTAAGCGAATTACGCCTGCCGCATCGGGCTGCGCATCGTGCACTTTGTAATCCCAACGGCAACTATTAGTGCAAGAGCCTTGGTTGGGGTCGCGTGAATTAAAATAACCAGAAAGCAAGCAACGGCCAGAATAGGCAATGCATAAAGCGCCGTGAACAAACACTTCTAATTCCATATCAGGGCATTCTTGGCGGATTTCTTCAATCTCATCTATCGACAACTCGCGCGATAAAATCACGCGCGTGAGCCCCATGCTACGCCAAAATTTAACCGCCGCATAATTCACCGCATTGGCTTGCACCGATAAATGCACATCCATTTCTGGCCAGCGCTCGCGCACCATCATAATCAAGCCGGGGTCAGCCATAATCAGCGCATCTGGCTTCATGGCGATGACAGGCTCCATATCGCGCATATAGGTTTTGAGTTTTGCGTTATGCGGAGAAATATTGCTCGCCACAAAAAACTTTTTTCCGCGCGCATGCGCTTCTTGAATGCCGATTTCGAGATTTTGCATCGAAAAATCATTCTCACGCACGCGCAAGCTATAGCGTGGCTGGCCTGCATATACCGCATCTGCACCGTAATCAAACGCCGTACGCATACGGTCTAAATCGCCCGCTGGGGCTAAAAGCTCAACTTCTCTCATATTTAAAAACTAACCTCTCATTACTACTTTAAAATTTAAAAAGCCTAAGTCAGACAAGGCGTAAAGCTAAAAATATTGCCGCAGCATACACCCAGTATGTAAGGCAAGATTTTTGGTTTTACAACACAGTATGACGACGAATTTTTAAATTTATTCGCCGATGATTTTAACCAACACGCGCTTATTACGTCGCCCATCAAACTCACCGTAAAAAATCTGTTCCCACGGGCCAAAATCAAGCTGCCCATTGGTCACCGCACACACCACTTCACGCCCCATGACTTGGCGTTTCATGTGCGCATCAGCATTGTCTTCACCCGTATCATTATGGCGATACCCGCTCACCGGCTCATGTGGCGCCAGTTTTTCAAGCCAAAGGCCATAATCATGATGCAAACCTCGTTCATCATCGTTAATAAATACGCTGGCGGTAATGTGCATGGCATTCACCAGCACTAAACCTTCTTTTACGCCACTTTCACGCAAACATTCGCGAATTTCACCAGTGATATTTTTAAATGCCATACGCGCTGGCAAATTAAACCAAAGTTCTTTACGGTAGCTTTTCATGGTGGCCTCTAATCTAAAAAAATCTGGCTCATTTTATCACATGAATAAAAAAGGCCTCCGCATGGAGACCTTTTTTCGACGCTTAAAGTTTGCTTAAACTTTTACATCAATTGCATGTGCAAATGTTTTACCTTCATTGTCGGTTGCCGTTACTTCTAATTTGCCGGCTTCTTTAGGCGTAAAGTTGAACTTAAAGTATGGATCTTCAGCAGTACCCACCCCTACATCCACTGTCATTAAAGGCTTACCGTTATATTTAAACTCGGTTTTATTGATATAAAACGCTGGCACATAGCCTTGTGAAACCAAATCACGTTGCAGCCCAGTACGCATAATATGTTTAATATTAAAGGTTGTGGTTGCTGGTGCGCCTGCTTTGGCAGCCTCTACGTTCAATTTAATTTTACCCGCTACTGCACGAATTGCTGCTTCATCATTTTCTACCATGCCACCGCAACCACCCGCAGCGCGAATTTGACGTGAAGCTAAATACAACTTACCACTCGCATCTTCACCCACTAAGCGCACAAAAGCATCTGTTTCAAAGCGAATACGGGTAGATAAGTTAAAGTCGCCAATCGCATCCGTTAAGTGATAAGTCGCTGTGAGTGGAATTGGGTTTGCATCAACAAACGCATACAGTTTGACAATTTTCACCCCACCCGCAGCGGCATTATCAATCGTGTAAGTTACTGGCACCTGTGCGCCACTTTCTGCACGTTTGGGCGCTTCAATTTTCATAAAAGTCACATCTTGCATCTCGCGTTTTGCAAAAAATGCTTCTTTCATTACTGGCCATAATTTTGGGTCAGCCTCGGCAAAAGCATTGCCCACCAAGGCAACTGATAAACCAGCTGCAATGATAATTTTTTTCATCCATTGATTATTCATTTTTCCACACTCCATAATTTTTATGTTTACGTCCATTGGGCAGTTTCTCTACCACGTAGTTCGCATTTTATGAGTTTTATTGCAAAGATATGTGATGTGTGTCACACAAATCAAACTTTATTCGCTTAAATATTGCCAGACAGAAACGTGAGAAAAACCACTTACGTTGACAAGCTTAAATTACATGTAAAAAAACAACTCCACCCCATTGCCTACTGGGTCTTTAAAGTTGATTTGCTTGACGTTAAGCACAGGTAAATCGCGGATTGAATAATCAATGTTGTGTGCTTTTAGATGCGCTTCCATCGCGGGCATATCGGTGCAAGTAAAAGAAATATGGTCAATCGTCGTCAACACATCGGTAAGAGGAGCGCCCTCACCCCGATATTCCGCCAAGTGCATCACGTGCGTATCGCCAATATAAAGCCAAAAACCACGGCTGGTAAAACCCTCACGCGGCCCTACTTTTAAGCCCACTACATCGCAATAGAAGTCTTTCAGTTTAAGCATCGTCTCGTAAGGCGTGCGAAGGTTAACGTGGTTGAGTTGGGTGACTGGCATATTAAAGTCCTTCAAACCACTTTTCATCTACTACAATTTTCTCAACCATTTCCCGTTTTAAGCCAAGTTCAAACTCTTTGAGTTTATCTGCTAATTCATCACCATCCACCAAGTCTATAGGAGGTGCACCATCTCTTGTTGCTTCTTTGATTGCCGCTGGAGTAAATGTGCCAGTAGTAATAAATAACCCCTTATCAGCTCTTCCAACCATAGCTCCTCGGAAATCTCTGATTTCACTAGAGCCTACTGAACCTTTGTAACGTTTGCATTGAAACAAGACATGAAAACTCATAAAGCCATGTATCTTGGCTATTCCTTTTCCATCAATACCTCCATCACCAGTTCGACCAGTCACCTCTACTTGAATAAAACCAGACTCTCTAAGTAACCTTTGCACCAATCTTTCAAATGCCGATGGGTCAAGTTTTTGAGTTAGCACTGAAGATAACTTTTCTTTCCAACTTTGCTCTTCATTTAACTCTAAACTTGTAATGTCCTGTACTGGTGTTTTGGTATTTTGTGGCTTATCCAACGCTCTAACAAAATTTACAATTTCTTTCTGGTTAAATGATTTTGATGCTCTGGCTTTATCAGTTAGCGCCCATATTCCGCGGCTTGAATTTTCAAGAAAACCATATTTTTTAAGATAGGTTCTAGCCCATGCTAATCTATAACCCACTTCAGTTAAACCGCTTTTCTCTGCGTCGTGCAACTGAGCTAGGGTCTCATCAGAAAAACCTGTTAACTCAACAACTTTAGAATAAATCTCTTCAACTGAACCTGAACCACCAAGTGCATTCAACGCATCAATCAAAGGGCGCATTAAATCATCAAATGATGGCAGTTTTTTCATTTTAAGAGGCAGTAGCAGGCGTGCGAACGCGAATATGCAATTCGCGAAGTTGCTTCTCATCCACTCCATTCGGCGCATTGGTCATTAAGCATTGTGCACGTTGGGTTTTAGGGAAGGCAATCACATCACGAATTGATTCTGCACCTGTCATCAATGTCACCAAACGGTCTAAACCAAATGCTAAGCCACCGTGTGGAGGCGCACCGTATTGCAAGGCATCGAGCAAGAAGCCAAATTTTTCTTGCGCTTCTTCTTTGCTAATTTTTAGCGCATCAAACACTTTAGATTGCACTTCTTCTTTGTGAATACGCACTGAGCCACCGCCAACTTCCCAGCCGTTTAACACCATGTCGTACGCTTTTGAAAGCGCAGCACCTGGGTTGGTGGTAAGTAAGTCTTCATGCCCATCTTTTGGTGAGGTGAATGGGTGGTGTAATGCCGCCCAGCGGTCATTTTCTTCATCATGTTCAAACATGGGGAAGTCCACCACCCACAATGGCGCCCAAGCGCGGCCATCTACATGACCTTTATCGTGCCCCACTTTAAGGCGCAGTGCGCCTAGCGCTTCATTCACCACTTTAGCTTTGTCTGCACCAAAGAACACGATGTCGCCGTTTTGCGCGCCTGTGCGGTCAATAATGGCTTGTAGCGCGCCCACGTGAATGTTTTTCACAATCGGGCTTTGCAAGCCTTCTTCGTTCAATTTTGTTGTATCGTTTATCTTGATGTACGCCAAGCCTTTAGCGCCGTAAATTTTTACAAACTCAGTGTAAGCATCAATCTCAGAACGTGAAATGGCCGCACCGTTAGGCACACGCAAGGCTGCCACACGGCCACCCGCCATGTTTGCAGCACCTGCAAACACTTTAAAATCGACGTCTTTCATTACATCTGAAAGCTCAGTGATTTCAAGCGTGACGCGCATATCTGGCTTATCAGAGCCGTATTTGTTCATCGCCTCGCTAAATGGCATGCGGGGGAACTTAGCCGGTAAATCGACGTGTTGCACTTTTTTGAGCATGCCACGAATCATTTCTTCTACCAAGTCCATAATATCGTTTTCTTCCATAAAAGAAGTTTCGATATCCACTTGGGTAAATTCTGGCTGGCGGTCTGCGCGCAAATCTTCATCGCGGAAGCATTTAGTGATTTGGAAGTAACGGTCAAAACCTGACACCATCAATAATTGTTTAAATAATTGCGGGGATTGCGGCAAGGCAAAAAAATGGCCCGCATGCACACGGCTTGGCACCAAGTAATCGCGCGCACCTTCAGGTGTTGAACGCGTCAACATTGGTGTTTCAACTTCAATAAAGCCGTTTTCATCTAAATAGTCACGCAAGTTTTTAGCCACTTTGTAACGCAGCATGAGGTTTTTTTGCATTGCTGGGCGGCGTAAATCAATATAGCGGTGCTCTAGGCGCACGGTTTCAGTTAAGTTTTCATCATCTAGCATAAACGGTGGCGTGAGTGAGGCATTTAAAATCTCAATCTCAGTGGCCAACATTTCAACTTCACCCGTAGGTAAGTTAGGGTTTACTGTGCCCTCAGGGCGCGCGCGCACTTTGCACACCACTTTTAATACAAACTCATTGCGCACGGTTTCTGCCGTGGCAAAAGCCTCTTTGGTATCTGGGTCAATCACGATTTGCGCCATGCCTTCACGATCGCGCAAATCAATAAAAATTACGCCGCCGTGGTCGCGCCTACGGTGAGTCCACCCACAAAGGGTAACAGTTTGACCAATATGTTCGCGGGTTAAGTGGCCGCAATAGTGTGTACGCATCATAATAAATTCTGACTTAGTTAAATAAAATTAATGGGTTAAGGTTTGGTTGTTTTAGTGGTAGGTGAGACGACACCCATCGAAATAATATATTTCAATGCTTCATCCACGCTCATTTCTAGTTCTATCACATCTGCTTTCGGTAGCATCAAAAAATAGCCTGAGGTTGGGTTTGGCGTTGTTGGTACAAATACACTCACAAAATCACCATGTAAATGACTTGCCACATTGCCGCTGGGCGTGCCTGTTAAAAAGGCGATTGTCCAGCTATTTTGATGTGGAAAGTTCACTAATACCGCTTTGCGAAATGCATTACCAGAATCTGAAAATAGCGTATCTGAAACCTGCTTTACACTTGAGTAAATCGTTTTAACAAAAGGTACGCGATTGAGTAGGTTTTCCCACAGCGTAATTAGCTGCTTACCAAAGAAATTGGTCGCCACCATGCCCGTTACCAGCACAATCGCCACGGTTAATATAGCTCCCAAACCAGGAATATCGCGCTTAAACAGCGTATGCGGATGCCATGCCTCGGGCAACAAAAGCAGGCTATTGTCCATAAAACCGATTATTGTTTTAAGCACCCACGCCGTAATGGCAAGCGGCACTAGCACCAGCAGACCTGTAATGAGGTATTGTCTTATTTTAGGCATCATAACGTTAATGGCAGGCACAACCTGAGTCGCAGGCGGCTGGTGTTTTAGCTTCCACAGAGGTAGTTTCAGCTGGTTTAGCGGCTGGCTTTTGCCCACCTTTAAAATCGGTAGCATACCAACCACTGCCAGTTAGCTGAAAGCTGGGCGCAGATACTTGCTTGGCAAAGGTTTCTTTTGCACAAGCAGGGCAAACATCAACACTTGGCGCGCTAATTTTGCGCATTACTTCAGCTTTGTGGCCACAACTGGTACATTGAAAATCATAAATTGGCATAAATCACCTAAACTACAAATAGATAACCGCGAATTATACCTTAAAACTTATGCAAAATTTTGCGCAGAAAATCGGCAACTTAGATGGATACTGTAAGCTCTTTGATATTGCACATGAGTGCAATTAAGGTTATTGAGCAGATGCGGTTTAGTTGTATTCAGTGCATCTGCCAATAATTAATGAGGGTCAACGTTTATTAGGTTCATTTTCGTACTACATAATTGCCGATAACTAAATAATCTAACCCTGTAGAGAAAAAGCAGCGCACTGCATGATAAGGCGACTCTACAATGGGCTCACCCATAATATTAAAACTGGTATTTAAAATCACTGGCACGCCAGAAAGCTTGCCAAACTCACTAATCATTTTGTGGTAACGTGGATGTGTATTTACATCTACTGTTTGCAGTCTGGCACTGCCATCCACATGTGTAATTGCAGGTAAAATATCCACCTTATCTTTTCGCACCATACAAACTTTTAGCATAAATGGGTCTTCAACGATGGTTTCAAAATAATCTGCCGCCGCCTCTTTAATAGCTGAAGGCGCAAATGGGCGATAAGCTTCGCGATGTTTTACTTCTGCATTGATTTTATCTTTCATTTCTTTTCGCGTAGGGTCAGCAATAATACTGCGCCCGCCTAAAGCGCGTGGGCCAATTTCCATTCTGCCCTGAAACCAGCAAAGTATGTTGCCCGCATGTAGCAACTCCGCTGTTTTTTTCTCAATATCGTCATAATGCTCGTAGCTTAATTTGCACTCTTTAAGCACAAACTCAATCTGCTCGTTTGAATATTCCGTGCCCAAATAAGGGTTCATGTGTGGTGCTGGGCGAGGATTTTTTAAAATGGCGTTATGTACATAATAAGCCGCACCAATTGACGTGCCATTATCCCCAGCCGCCGGCATTACATACAAATCTTTAAAGCCGCTTTCGCGCACAATACGACCGTTCATCACACTATTGAGCGAAACACCACCAGCAATCACCAAATAATCTGCCTTAGTTTTAGCTCTTAGAATTTTACAAAGTTCTAAGCCGATTTCTTCTAAACGCACTTGAAATGCCGCCGCCACATCCATGTGATGCTGCTCAAAATCTTCGTGAGGCAAACGTCTGCTACCGAATGTTTGATAAAATTTTTCGCTTAAATATTCAAACTGTCCATCGTCAAAATCAAAATACGAAAAGTCGATTAATAAATCACCATCTTCTGCCACATTAATGATGGTGCGTACTACATCGATAAAAGTTTTGCTGTTGCCCATAGGTGCCAAACCCATGGTTTTACCTTCATCGTACGATGGTTTAAAGCCGCAAAAATGCGTAATAGCTTCATAAATTGATCCCATCGAATTTGGAAAAAATACACGCTTAAATTCGGTAATATCCGTGCCACTGCCATAGCCTAGTGATGCTGTTGCCCACTCACCTGAGCCATCCATCGATAGTAAAGCCGCCTCTTGATAGGGTGAGCAGAAAAAACTCCCCGCAATGTGTGATTTATGATGCGGCACAAAATGTAAACTTGGCTTTTTTGCACCGCTAAAGGTCGCTTTGTACCACTTGTTAATAAGGCGATAGCGCCAGTAATAGCGCAAGATATGTAAGTTAATATTTTTAAGAATGATAGCGGGATGCTTCAAAATAAAGGCTATTTTTCGACCTATATCTAAGCTGGGCTTAAATGACAAAGCGATATGATCAATGTCATCATAGGTCAATTTCGCCACTTTTAAGCATTGTTCAATGCTTTTTTGCGGAAACACGACATCATGTTTATTACGTGTAAAACGCTCTTCCTCAAGCGCAACGACCAACTCACCATCTTTGATGATGCATGCGCTGGAATCGTGAAACATGAAATTAATGCCTAAAATGACCATTTTTTACTCCATAAAATCCACACATACTATTTATTTTAATTACCGCTGCGGCATTTGATAAAACACTGCTTGCAATCTCATTAACATCACCAGCAGTTTTTAAGGCACTTATCTAAGCGAAACAAATTACATTTATTGAATTGTGCTTCATTATATGAATAGCATCTCACGCTAACAATTACCCAAAAGGGCCAATGTAAAAAAATGTTAAACCATTCATTTCGCTTATTCTATGCTCTGATTAAATATCTAGCTAGCATTGCTTTAATTGACGTTCAATCATTGCCATCAATTCAGCTTTAAATAACGCGTTTTTCAATCGCAAAAATAGCCTAAATTTCAACACACATCATTTAACCACCCCGCTAAGCCAGTATCCATGCGGCCTGCAGAGGCATGATTTTCTCTCGGGGAAATTTATATGTAAAATTGACTGATTTTAAAGGCAGAAAAAAAGGCAGCTAAGCTGCCTTATTCTGCTACGTTTGGGTTTAGTTTAATACTTTACACTTCTGTCGAAGGTAACCTTAGAACGGTATGTCGTCTTCAAAATCATCAAATGAACTGCCGCTTGCAGGCGCTTTTTGCGGCGCGTTAGATTTTGCTTGGCTAGGCGCTTGACTGTAATTTTCATGACCACTGCTTTGATCCATGCCACCATCATAGCTTGCGCCTGAGCCGCCGTCTTTGCCACCAAGCATTTGCATTTGGTCAGCAATAATTTCTGTTGTATAGCGCGTTACACCGTCTTTTTCCCATTTGCGGGTTTGTAAGCGACCTTCAACATATACGGGGCGTCCTTTTTTAAGATATTCGCCAGCAATTTCCGCTAGCTTGCGATACATCACAATATTGTGCCATTCGGTTTTTTCTTGTTTTGCGCCAGACTTATCTTTCCAATTTTCGGTGGTAGCGATGCTGAAATTACACACCGCCTCGCCGTTTGGCATAAAGCGTACTTCTGGGTCACGCCCTAAGTTACCAACTAAAATTACTTTATTCACTGATGCCATGATTTGCTCCGATAAGTTCTAATATTTTTTGTTCAATTGTGCTTAGCTGTTCTGCACTTTGCTGATTATTTAACTTCACAATCAGCATATTTTCTTTTGCAATGGCAACAGCTTCATGCACATCTGCAATGTTTGTAATTTTATCAGCAAGTTGCTTAGCTTGCTGTTCATTTAAATCAGGTAAATGATACATTTTCGTGCGCACCGATGGCGGTGCTTTCATGCTTAGTGTTAGCAATAGCCAAACACTCATTAACACCGCGCAAAACACAAACACAATGGGTTGACCATAATGATGCGCCAAATACCCGCCCGCCAAGCCGCCCACAGCCACACCTAACGATTGCGCAGTATTATACACGCCCATAGCCGTGCCCTTAGCGGCGGCTGGAGCGAGCTTTGAAATAAGCGAAGGTAAGGAAGCCTCTAAAATATTAAACGCTACAAAGTAGGCAAAAAGAGAGGCGATAATCCCCCAAAAATGCGTAATTAATCCCGCAAAGCTCAGTTGCGCGAGCAACATTAACGCCACTGCACTAATAAATACTGTTTTTAACTGTCCTTTTTTTTCAGCCATAACAATAGCAGGAATCATCAACAAAAATGAGCCCATTAATATGGGCAAATATACTTGCCAGTGGTGGTTTACATCTAAGCTGCTGGAGTTTTGAATAGCAAGTGGCACCACAATAAACATCGCCATTTGCGCCGCGTGTAGGGCAAAAATACCATAATTTAAACGTAATAATTGGCCATTTTTTAATACATCATTTAGTTTAGCGGGTGCGGCGCTGGCATCAGAGTGAAAGTGACTTATTTGCGGATTTGGTACGGCAAATTTAATCACCATTACCGCCAACGTAGCTAAAATTGCTGTCAGCCAAAAAATACCCGCAATTCCCAAACCGTGCGCTAAGGCTGGGCCAAGCACCAGTGAAATTGCAAACGTCACCCCTATGGTTGCGCCTATGGTTGCCATGGCTTTGGTACGATGCTCTTCACGGGTTAAGTCTGCCAGTAAAGCGGTGACAACAGCTGAGACAGCCCCTGCACCTTGCACAGCACGCCCAATAATCACCATATAAATATCTGTTGCAAGTGCGGCTATAACGCTGCCCATAATCAGCATGCCTAAGCCGATGTAAATCATTTTTTTGCGGCCAAACTTATCAGAAGCCATCCCAAAAGGTAGTTGAAACAAAGCTTGCGTTAAGCCATATGCACCCAATGCCGCACCCACTAAAACGCTATTATTACCCCCTTCATAATGCGCTGCATAAATTGAAAATATCGGTAAAATCAAGAACATGCCCAGCATGCGCAAACCATAAATAGAGGCTAGACTCATACTTGCTTGGCGTTCTTGCGGCGACATTTTTTCGGTGTGCATCATGAAAAGTTTGATATTTTTTTGCTAAAGGCGGTATATTAACAGGTTGCTCAAAATTTAGATAAAGTCTCACATGGAATACATTCGCATTCGCGGCGCACGCACGCATAATTTAAAAAATATTTCGCTGGATATTCCGCGTAATCAGTTGGTGGTGATTACAGGTTTGTCCGGTTCGGGCAAATCTTCACTCGCGTTTGATACTTTGTACGCCGAGGGTCAGCGACGTTATGTAGAAAGTTTGTCGGCCTACGCGCGGCAATTTTTAGCGCGTATGGATAAACCTGATGTGGATTTGATTGAAGGTTTATCACCAGCGATTTCTATAGAGCAAAAATCCACCAGTCACAACCCACGCTCTACTGTGGGTACGGTAACAGAAATTCACGATTACTTGCGTTTGCTTTACGCACGCGCAGGCGATCCTGAATGCCCTGAACACGGCATTAAACTAGAAGCGCAAACCGTGAGTCAAATGGTGGATAGTGTATTAAAACTGCCCGAAGATACCAAACTGATGATATTGGCACCTGTGGTGACCAACCGCAAAGGTGAACAGTTAGATTTATTTGATGAACTCAAGGCGCAAGGTTTTGTTCGCCTGCGTATTGATGGCAAAATTTATGAAATAGATGCGCTGCCAAGCTTAGCGAAAGCCACCAAGCACAATGTGGATGTGGTAATTGACCGTATTAAAGTGAAATTAGATATTAAGCAACGCATTGCGGAATCTTTTGAAACCGCGTTACGACTAGCCGACGGCAAAGCGATTGCGGTCGAAATGGATTCGGATAAAGAGCATTTATTTTCAGCGAAATTTTCATGCCCCGTGTGCGACTACTCATTATCAGAATTAGAACCGCGCTTATTTTCTTTTAACAACCCGATGGGCGCTTGCCCGAAGTGCGACGGTTTAGGTAATGTCACTTTTTTTGACCCAAAACGCGTAGTCGCTTTTCCGCATTTGTCACTTGCTTCTGGCGCAATAAAAGGTTGGGATAAACGCAATCAATTTTACTTTCAAATGCTCACCAGCTTAGCGAATCATTATCAATTTGATATTGAAACCGCTTTTGAAAACTTGCCTGAAGCGGTACAAAGCATTGTGCTCAATGGTAGCGGAAAAGAGCAAATTGCTTTTAACTATATGAGTGACCGTGGCGTGGTTTTTCAACGTAGCCACAATTTTGAAGGTATTTTGCAAAATTTGCAGCGGCGTTATCACGAGAGCGAATCAGTTGCCGTGCGCGAAGAACTGGCAAAATACATCAACAGCACTACATGCCCAGATTGCGCAGGTACTCGTTTACGCATTGAAGCACGTCACGTCAAAGTAGGTGGACAAAATATTCATCAAGTTTGTCAGGTGCCATTAAAGCAAGCGCTCACTTTCTTTGAAACCATTGAATTACATGGGGCTAAGCTTGCCATCGCTGATAAAATTGTGAAAGAAATTTGTAGCCGCTTAAAGTTTTTAACCAACGTGGGCTTGGAATATTTATCCCTTTCACGGTCAGCAGAAACGCTTTCTGGCGGTGAGGCGCAGCGTATTCGCTTGGCATCACAAATTGGCAGCGGTTTAACGGGTGTGATGTATGTATTAGATGAGCCCTCTATCGGCTTGCATCAACGCGACAATGACAGACTGCTTGATACGCTCAAGCGCCTGCGTGACATCGGTAACAGCGTTATCGTGGTGGAACACGACCAAGATGCCATTATGAGTGCAGATTACGTGGTGGATATTGGTCCGGGTGCGGGTGAGCACGGCGGAAAAATTGTGGCCGAAGGCACACCACAGCAAGTTAAAGACAACCAAAATTCACTTACAGGCCAATATTTAAGCGGCAAAAAGCAAATTGAGTACAAAAAAGTGCGCACACAAGCCGACCCTGCGCGTTGGCTAAAACTGCATAACAGCACTGGCAATAACCTGAAAAACGTATCGGTAGATATTCCTGTTGGCCTGCTGACCTGCGTAACAGGGGTTTCTGGCAGCGGGAAATCAACCTTGATTAACGACACGCTTTACCGCGCGGTTGCCCAGCATTTATATGGTAGCAGCACTGAACCCGCGCCATTTGAGAGCATTGAAGGCTTAGAGTTTTTTGATAAAGTGGTGGATGTTGACCAAAGCCCGATTGGCCGCACACCGCGAAGCAACCCCGCTACTTATACTGGTTTATTTACCCCAATTCGGGATTTATTCGCCGCTGTGCCAGAGAGCCGCGCGCGCGGTTACGGGCCGGGCAGATACTCTTTCAACGTTAAAGGTGGGCGCTGTGAAGCCTGCCAAGGCGATGGCGTGATTCGCGTAGAAATGCACTTTTTGCCCGATGTTTATGTGCCTTGTGATGTATGTAAAGGTCAGCGCTATAACCGCGAAACTTTAGAGATTCAATTCAAAGGTAAAAATATTCACGAGATTTTGGGCTTAACCGTCGAACAAGCGCACACATTTTTTAGTGCACAACCGGTTATTTCGCGTAAGCTCAAAACCCTGCTTGATGTGGGCTTAGGTTATATTACACTTGGTCAATCCGCCACGACTCTTTCAGGCGGTGAAGCGCAACGTGTCAAACTCGCGCTCGAACTCAGCAAGCGCGACACGGGCCGCACATTGTATATTTTAGATGAGCCGACCACTGGCTTGCACTTTGCCGATATTCAATTACTACTCGATGTGATTCATCGCTTACGCGATGCGGGCAACACCATTGTGATTATCGAGCACAATTTAGATGTGATTAAAACCGCTGATTGGCTGATTGACATGGGCCCAGAAGGCGGCGATGGCGGCGGTACAGTTGTTGTAGTGGGCACGCCTGAAACTGTGGCAAAAGAGCCTAAAAGCTACACAGGAAAATATCTCAAAGCGATGTTGTAAAAAAATCTATATTCGCCAAAATTTGCCCGAGAGAAAATAATGCCTCTGCAAGCCAGTATCCATGCGGCTTACAGAGGCATCAAATGATTTGTTGTTAAAAATAGCGAAAATGGATGTATTTTTTGGCGCATTTTTTTGCAAAATCTAATAGTAGTAGGCGTAGGTAAAAATTCCTAGCATCAGCAAAGTGAGCACCCATTTTGCGACCAATGCCAACACAAAACCCAAACCTGCGGCAATGCCCACTGTGGTTGCGCGCGACTTATCTTGGTGCGCCATCAACTCGCCTATCATGGCACCAATGGCTGGGCCAAGAATAATGCCTGCAAGTCCGCCAAAAAACAATCCTACCAAACCGCCAATAACCGTTCCCCACAGCGCTTGTTTGCTTGCGCCGACTTTTTTAGCCGTCACAAATGAAGCGGCAAAATCAATTGCCCAAGCAGTTAATGCAATCACGCCGATGATAACGATGCTTAAAATGCTCACTTTAGTAAAACCATCGAGCCAAGCAATCAGTAGCAAGCCTGCAAACACCAGTGGCACGCCCGGCAACATAGGCAATAGCGTACCCGCAATACCAACCACCACCATCAAAACACCCAAAATCAAAAGCCAATCCATCATGGAATCTCCGAAGCATTCATGCGCTTTTGTATTACGGTGGTGCGCTTGGTTAAATATTTGGTTTTTTTATGTTTATCGTAAAAACGTGGGTTAGGAATCATTACCGCTAAACGTGCGGCTTGTTGTTTGCTAAGCTTGGCCGCACTCACTTTAAAATAATGTTTTGCGGCAGCTTCTGCGCCAAATACACCATCGCCCCACTCTATTACATTTAAGTAAATCTCAAAAATGCGGCGCTTATCTAGCACGGCCTCAAGCATGTAAGTGATGACTAACTCTTGCGCTTTGCGCCAAGGCGTGCGTTTGCTAGATAAAAACAGATTTTTGGCTAACTGCTGGCTAATGGTTGAGCCGCCGCTCACAATTTTGCCTTTTTTTAGGTTTTTTTCATAAGCTGCTTGAATCGCTTCCCAGTCTACACCTTCATGGTCAATAAACTTAGCATCTTCACTGGCGATGACCGCACGCTTGAGATGGTTTGAAATTTGGTCATAACTCACCCACTTATGTTTGAGTTCAGCATCAGGCTTGGTTTCTTGAATAATCTCCAAACGATCTTCCATAAAAGCACTGGATGTGGGATTGTGACTTACCCACCAACAGATATGTGCAAAAATCCATAATTGATACAGCAAAATCCAAGCTAGTAACACCACAACGAGGCGTGCTAAAAAGCCTTTTACAGTTAATCGCTGCGCACTTTCGTGCTTATTAAGCAACCAGCGGCGCATTTACAAAGCTCGTATCATTTTAATCACTGGGGCAGTTTTTGGACGCACGCCACGCCACTGGTAAAACGCCTCAGCGGCTTGTTCTACAAGCATGCCTAATCCATCGGCCACCTGCGCACCGTTTTTGCGTGCTAGCGCCATAAAAGGTGTTTCACGACCGTACATCATGTCGTAAGCCAAACAAGTTTGACTAAAAATACTATCGGCAATAGGAAGCGCCGTGTAAGTTAAGCCTGTTGAAGTCGCGTTAATAATCACATCATAATTTTGCAAAAGCGCATCAAAACTTAGCACTGAAATATTGCAGATTGCTTGCTCGATTGACAGTCTTTTCACCATTACATGGGCTTTATCTACGTTGCGGTTAGCAACGGTAATGTCTCTTGGTTTGGCTTCCACCAAGGGCTGAAGCACCCCTTGTGCTGCGCCACCAGCACCAAGCAACAAAACATGTTTACCGTGCAAACTATGGCCTAAATTCTGCACAATATCGTTCACCAAACCGGCGCCATCGGTGTTGTCACCCACAATGTGTCCGCCATTAAAATTAAGGGTGTTAGCTGCCCCAGCAACAAAAGCACGTTCAGTATGTTTTTGGCATAAATCATAGGCCTCAAACTTAAAGGGCACGGTCACGTTTGCTCCCTTAAAACCTTTGTTTATTAAATCGTGTATTGTTGCCGAAAAACCATCGAGCGGGGCGAGAATAGCCTCGTAACTGATATTTTGCCCAGTTTGCTCAGCAAATGCCGTATAAATAAGCGGCGATTTACTATGCGCAATCGGATTGCCAATGACGGCATATTTATCAATCATTTAATTTGTCCAAGGCAAACCAGCATGCTTCCAACCATTTATCAACGTACGCTGTCTTAAAGCATTCGATTCGCCCTCAAAGCCTTCAAGCACGTTATACGCTTTACCGTATCCCAACTGTTGAGCTAACACAGCGGCATTGTGGCTACGTCCACCTGTTCGACATAAGAAAATAACAATTAAATCATCATCCACCTGCGCCTGCAGTTGTGTGGCAAACTCGGCATTAGCCACCATGCCAGGGTAAAAAGCCCATTCAATGTGCGTTGCTTGCGGCACCCTACCTACTAAATCCAACTCGGCGCGGCTACGCACATCCACCAATACTGCAGATGGATTATTTCGCAACACTTCAAATGCCTCATGAGGTGTTAAGGCGCCTGCGTAAGGGTAATTGTTTTGCTCTGCTCTTTGTTGCGCGAGCTTTAAAATTTGTTCTGAACTCATATTTTATGCCTTTATTTTAAGCTAAAAGTATAACCTGAAATTTGCTTGCTTAGTCAGCAAAAACCATTCGCCTCATTTTGGTGCAATTTTCAAGTTTAATGCACTTTTTTTGTGCGTTCAATTTGAATGTTTTTTTAAAGTAAATGCGTTCTACCGAGGTTTTGCTATATTTATGCTGGCACACTTCCTGCTATTATTACACTTTAAGAATTAAGTACGTTTTTACATTTTAACTAAGTAAATCCTCAACATTAGGAGACATCCATGTCAGTAGCAAAAGTAATGAAGATGGTCAAAGACAATGACATCAAGTTTGTAGATTTTCGCTTTACCGATACGCGTGGTAAAGAACAGCACGTCACTGTGCCTGTTTCACATTTTAACGAAGATAAATTTACTGAAGGCCATGCGTTTGACGGTTCTTCAATCGCAGGTTGGAAAGGCATTCAAGCCTCTGACATGCAATTGATGCCTGATGCATCAACAGCAAACATTGACCCTTTCATGGATGAGCCAACACTTGTATTGACTTGTGATGTGGTTGACCCAACAGATGGTAAAGGTTACGAGCGTGACCCACGTAGCTTGGCTAAACGTGCTGAAGCTTACTTAAAATCTACTGGCCTAGGCGATACTGCTTACTTCGGCCCAGAACCAGAATTCTTCATTTTTGACAGCATTCAATGGGATGTTGCAATGAGCGGTTGCTCAGTGCGTATCAACTCAGAAGAAGGCGCTTGGGCTTCAAACGAGAAATTTGAAGGTGGTAACACTGGCCACCGTCCAAGTGTTAAAGGCGGCTACTTCCCTGTGCCACCAGTCGATTCATTGCACGACATCCGTTCAGCAATGTGCATGACTTTAGAAGCCATGGGCGTGCCTGTTGAAGTGCACCACCATGAAGTGGCAACTGCTGGTCAATGCGAAATTGGTACTAAATTCAGCACCTTAACGCAACGCGCTGACTGGACTCAAATTCAAAAATACGTCATTTTGAACACAGCGCATGCTTATGGCAAAACTGCTACATTCATGCCAAAACCATTCGCAGGGGATAACGGTTCAGGTATGCACGTGCACCAATCGGTTTGGAAAGATGGCAAAAACTTGTTCGCAGGTAACGGCTATGCTGGTTTGAGCGAATTCGCTTTGTACTACATCGGCGGTATCATCAAACACGCTAAAGCATTGAATGCGATTACAAACCCAGGCACAAACTCATACAAACGCTTGGTTCCACACTTTGAAGCACCAGTTAAATTAGCATACTCTGCTAAAAACCGTTCAGCTTCAATCCGCATCCCATTCGTGCACGGTGAAAAAGCACGTCGCGTTGAAGCGCGTTTCCCAGACCCTATCGCTAACCCATACTTAGCTTTCTCAGCATTGCTAATGGCTGGTTTAGATGGCGTCCAAAACAAGATTCATCCAGGTGAACCAGCAACTAAAGACTTGTACCATCTACCTGCAGAAGAAGATGCGAAGATTCCAACAGTATGTGCTTCATTAGAGGAAGCATTAGCTGCTTTGGATGCAGACCGTGAATTCTTAACTAAAGGTGGCGTGTTTACTAACGACTGGATTGATGCATACATTGCATTGAAAATGGACGAAGTGAACAAAGTACGTATGACACCACACCCAGTTGAGTTTGGCTTATACTACTCTTGCTAAGCTAGACTGTATCAACAACAAAGGGGCGAATCTTCGCCCCTTTTTGTTTTGGCCTCTCATGTCAACCTTTCATTAAAACAATACGTTGCTTACCAATGTTGCCAAATTCTATTAACTCTAATAAACTAGCCCTATGAAAAAATATTTATTTTTACTTGCTATCACCATCTCGACGCTAGCTAGCCATGCGATGGCAGAAATTTACAAACATGTAGATGCTGATGGGCGAATTACTTATACAAATATTAAAACCAAAGGGGCTACTCGATTAGACATTGACCCCGATGCAAACGTCATTAAAAATAATCACTCAAGAAGTAACAAAGCCACTTCTGGCAACAATAATGGCCGTACGGCTACGCCAAGCGATTTTCCTAAAGTAGATAAAGAAACCCAATCCAGTCGGGATAGTAAACGCCAAGAAATTTTACAAAGCGAGCTTGAAGCTGAAAAAATCGCTTTAGAACAAGCAAAAAAAGCGTATGCCGAAGGTCAAGCTAATCCAGAAATTGCCCATCAGGCAGATGGCAAGACTTATCGCAATATGGCTAAATACAACGAGAAAATGAAAAACTTACAGGCAGATGTCGATGGTCATGAAAGCAACATTAAATTGCTTGAAAAAGAGATTTCTTCACTAAAATAAGTTGTTTTTTTAGACCAAAATTTTTGTTTTAAACTTTAAAAGAGACCAATGTAAATGTTGGTCTCTTTTTTGCTTTAATCATAGTATTATCACTGAAAACGTATTTTCAAATTAACTATGGTTCAATCTACACCCAACTATTTTTCAGGATTAGAGCATCTTGCAACAGCGATTATCTTATTAGATAGCAATCGTAATGTTGTGTATGTTAACCCTGCGGCTGAAATCATTTTCGCCTTCAGCGCAACGCAAGTTACAGGCATGTCAATAGCGGAAGTTTTTCCTGATTGTGAAATTTTGATGTTTGCCATCAACAATGCCATTGCGCAGCAAAGTCCATTCCGTGAGCACGAATTTACCATATCCACTAATAAGCATGCCTCGTTTGCGGTGACATGCACAGCAACTCCAATAGACACTCCAAATGCCTGTTTGATTCTAGAGTTTCAGCAAATGGATGCTCAACTTCGCATTGCGCGTGAAGAGCGTATGCTGATACAACAGCAAGCGAATGCTGAGTTATTAAGAAATCTTGCCCACGAAATTCGCAACCCTTTAGGTGGCCTGCGTGGCGCGGCACAATTACTTGAGCATGAGTTGCCGTCGCCTAGCCTGCGCGAATACACGCAAGTAATTATTAAAGAAGCTGACCGTCTGCAGTCGTTGATGGATAGGCTCTTAATACCGCACCGCGCACCGAAGTATGCGCCTACTAACATTCATGAAGTGCTAGAGCGTGTGCGTAGTTTATTGCTCGCCGAATCACCCAAATCCATATTAATTCAACGTGACTATGATTTAAGCCTTCCTGAACTGATTGGTGACCGCGAAAAGCTGATACAAGCCGTTCTTAATATTGCGCGTAATGCCGTGCAAGCAATGCAAGCTCGCAATACAAAAAATAGCAAAATTACTTTTAGAACACGGGCTGAACGCCAAGTAACCCTTGTTAGAAAACGCTATCGCGTTGCCATAAAGCTTGAAATTATTGACAACGGTCCAGGCATTCCGGCTGAAATTCTTGACCGCATTTTTTACCCGCTAGTGTCTGGCACTGAAGGTGGAACAGGCCTTGGTTTGACGTTAGCGCAAACTTTTGTCACGCAGCATCATGGCATGATTGAATGTGAGAGTAGCCCTGGCAACACTTGCTTTACCATTTTATTGCCAATAGAAACTTCAGCGATTAAATCCGCTGTGATTAAGCAATAACGAAAGCTTCATTTTAATATTTTAATGAGAATGTAATGAAACCAATCTGGATTATTGATGACGATAAATCTATCCGCTGGGTGTTTGAAAAAGCCCTTGCACGCACAGATTTAGAATATAAAACTTTTTCTGGTATTGCTGAAGCTTTAAGCGCTTTGTCACATGAGCAACCTCAAGTTGTAGTGAGCGACATCCGCATGCCTAATGGCTCTGGCTTGGATTTTTTAACAGAAATTAAACAAAAATTTCCTGATATTCCAGTTATCATCATGACCGCCTATTCTGATTTAGAAAGTGCGGTGGCAGCCTTTCAAGGTGGGGCTTTTGAATATTTGGCTAAACCATTTGATGTTGACCAAGCAATAGATGTGATTCGGCGTGCGGTGGAAGAAAGCACAAGGCAATATACCGAAAAAGTCACGCTTGAAGCCACACCTGAAATTATCGGCCAAGCGCCCGCCATGCAAGAGGTTTTTCGTGCCATTGGCCGCTTAAGTCGCTCACATGCTACCGTCCTCATTAATGGCGAATCTGGTAGCGGTAAAGAGCTGGTAGCGCGCGCCTTGCATCGCCATAGCCCCCGCGGTGACAAGCCATTTATCGCCATCAACACAGCAGCGATTCCGAAAGATTTATTAGAGTCAGAGCTATTTGGGCATGAGCGCGGCGCATTTACGGGTGCGGCTGCCTCACGACGCGGGCGCTTTGAACAAGCAGACACTGGCACTTTATTTTTAGATGAAATTGGCGATATGCCTGCAGATTTGCAAACACGCCTTTTGCGGGTGTTAAGTGATGGTCAATTTTACCGCGTGGGTGGGCACCAGCCGATTAAAGTTAACGTGCGCATTATTGCCGCCACCCACCAAGACCTTGAAGAACGCGTTAAAAACGGCTTATTTAGAGAGGACTTATTTCATCGCCTTAATGTGATACGCCTGCGCCTGCCAGCCTTGCGTGAGCGACGCGAGGACATTCCACTTCTTATCAAGCACTTTTTGCAGCATAGCGCCGTAGAGCTTGGTGTAGAAGCCAAGCAGCCCTCAGCAGCAGCGTTAAAATATTTAAGCGCCATCAATTGGAGCGGCAACGTACGCCAGCTTGAAAACGTCTGCCATTGGCTCACGGTTATGGCACCTGGGCAAAATATTGATGTGGCTGATTTACCGCCAGAGTTGAAAAGTGATGCTAGCAAACAAGCTGTTGGCACCACTTGGCAAGAAGCACTCGCTAAAGAAGTGACTGATGCGCTAAGCCGTGGTGAACAAAATATTCAAGAAGTGCGCATGCAAGACTTTGAGCGTATTTTGATTATTCAAGCGCTCAAACATACCGAAGGCCGACGCATTGAGGCGGCTAACCAGCTTGGGATTGGTCGCAACACGCTCACCCGAAAAATTCAGGAACTCAATATTGAGGAATAATTTTCGCAGACGACTTTGTTAAATGGACGCAAAAAAATCTTAAATTTGCACAAAAACAACGCCCGAGAGATTTTTATGCCTCTGTAAGCCCCATGCAGACTGGCTTAGCGGGCTGGCAAAAGGAAGTTGCACAAATACAACGTATTTTTGGTGAATTTTTAGAACAAAAAACGGTGATAAAAAATCACCGTTTTTTTTATTTATGCCGCTGCAAAATTTAAAATCATATCTGATTTTAAAGCTTGATTTGCTCAATTCTTTTGAGCGGAAAAACGCTATGTTTTTGCGCATCAATTTTCTTGATAAAAAACGTCTGCGTTAATCTTGAATTTTCTAATGTGTCACCAAAAAATTGGTTAGCGGTATGAAAGTGGTGACCTTCAAATAAAATGAGCGTGTTATACACATTATTCACCCGCACAATTTCATCAAACATACTGTGATAATCCGTTGGAGCAATTTTTCCATTGCTTTTATAAATTGCATCATTATTGTCTAGCGCAAGCGCATATTTTTCTTCATTAAAAGTGGCATTTTTGCGATATAAAGATGTGCCACCATTAAGTGGTGCATCAGGCGTTAAATAAAGCACACCTGCAAATACGGTACTCTGATCTGTATGCATCACTCCTTCGCCATATTCAGCCGTGCTACTTTGAAAACTGCTGGTAATTGCCCAGCGCATATAATCATGCTCAGCGTTGTGGAATGCACAAACAAGTTTTTTACAAACCTGCTCAAATAACGTTTTATTTAACACAGATAAGTCTTTAGTCCTAGCACCCGGCCAGCCGTATATAGGGTTTGCTTCATCCCCACAACGCTTATATTCTTGCGCTAAGGCAAATGCTCGAATCGCATCAGGGTTTTCATAAAAATTTTCTACAATGGTAACGGGATATAAGTTCATTTTGAAAATTTTGTCATATAAATTTTAGCTTAGATTTAATTACTAAGCTGAAGTATAGCAAATTATGAAATAAACTTTATGGTCAGAACAAAAAAACGGCAACCGAAGTTGCCGTTTTTAGCCTATTACTTTTAATCTATACTGGCTAAGCCAGCATCAGACTAGAAGAATAAGATAGCGCCTAGAGATACTGTTTTTGATTTACCATCAACATCAGCACCTGCAGCACGGTTGTCGTAATCAGCTTTAACTTGTGAGTACTCAGCCACCAAGTTTAAGTGTTTAGTGATTGGGTGGTAAGCACCGATTGTCCACATATCATGTTGAATATCTTTGAATGTGTCAACTGAGTTGCCATCAAGTGTTGATTCACCGTATGAAGCACCTAATTTAGTACCTACGCCTGGCAATGTGTAAGTCGCTTGTACATACCAGTCATCTGAATCACGTGAGTTACCATTTTGATCGAAACCATCACGTAATTGAACGATAGAACCGATACCGTCGCCATTACCATAGTAACCAGTCAAACCAAAGCCTGCCACGTTGATGTTTGCACCAATGTCCCATGCGTTTGCACGATCGTTACCCAAAGCACCACCTGGACCAAGATCTTTAACACGTTGTGAAATGCCAGAAGCCCATACTTTACCAGCGAAGTCACCAGCCCAAGCGTAGCTTACTTTACCTTCAAAAGCTGGAGATGACCCACCGCGGCCAGAGCTAGAAGAGCTATTAGCATCTAACGCACCCCATGCATTCCAAGATTGTGTAACACCCACTGTAAAGTTAAAGCCATTCCAGTTTGGTGATGAGTAAGCCACTTGTGATTTCCAGTCAGCATACATAAAACCTGTACCGATACGGCCTAAAGTTGTTGTGTTGCCAGCTAAAGCACCAGCACCTGAACCAACACCTAACAATGTCATGTCGTTCAGGATAGCATCAGAAGCGTAGATACCTAAATCTTTACCAAGTTTGATAGAACCCCATGAAGCATCACCAAATGTTAAGAATGCTTGACGGTTTTCTTGGTTATTTGGATTATTTTGTTGACCAGAACTTGTTGTTGAAGAACCTGGGTTGATGCTGATAGTGAAACCAACATCTAAATCGTTTTGGCGTGTTTTACCAGAAACTGATAGATAGTTTGGTAACAAACCAGTTGTAATGTTAGTTTGTGAATCATCACCAGAAGCTGTATCAGTTACGCCACCTAAATCAGTAACGTTATCGCCACTAGTTGAAGTGTGTGTGTAGTAAGCGTTAACAACGCCACCAATATCTAAAGTCCAATCACCAGCTGGAATCATGATACCAGCTTGTGCGCTTGAAGCTGCAGCTAATAAAGCTGAAGCAACTGCTAATTTAATTGTGTTATTCATATAAATCTCCTAAAAGGTTATTGCTTATATAATTTTTAAAACAAGATTTTTAAAACCAGTTTTACTTCTAATTTACCTCGCCGCTTATATGTTATTGCTAACTTTTTTCACGGCAAGAGAGTTTGCAAACTCTCTCAATGCTTTCTAACTTTAACTAAAAATTACTTTAATAAAATATAGTTTTCATCAAGAAGGTGGTGTAAGTATGCCTAAAGCCCGCCACACTCACAACCAATAAATCACTTTTTTTGTCACAATTATTTACAATTAGCGTTTTTGTTGTAAAAGTGCAACGCTAAACAGCTAAATGGGCGCATTTGATTGCGCAAATAATAAGGTAAACTCAGTTGTAGTAGGGCTTGTGACCACTAATAATTTTACCAATGCTCTTCAACCGAAAATAATCTGCGATATTCGCGAATGGCAAATCGGTCTGTCATGCCTGCAATATAGTCTGATACAGCGCGGGCTTTATCTGATTTAGCATACATTTGAAATTCATCTGGTAGCAAGCCCGTATTATCATAAAAACATTGAAACAGCTCTTGCACAATACGTGTGGCTTTTGCGCTCATACGGTTAACTTGGTAATGATGATATAAATTTTTGCGTAAAAATTGCTTAAGTTTGTGGTTTTGCGTGGCAACTTCTTCACTGAAAGCAATGAGTGGCGGCAACTGGCGTATGTCATCAATGGTTTTAGGTTGCTGCTGTTTAATATTCTCAATACTTTGCTGACATAAATCTAATACCAATGTGTTAATCATGCGGCGAATAGTTTCTGGTACAAGTCTTTTTTGTTCCAGATGAGGGTATTGCTTTGTCACAAGGGTTAAGTTACTGGCAAAAATTTCTACTTCAGAAAGTTGCTCAATGCTGATTAAACCCGAACGTAAGCCATCATCTACATCATGGTTGTTGTAAGCTATTTCATCTGCAAAATTGGTTAGTTGTGCTTCTAAGCTTGGGCTGGTTTTATTCAAAAACCGCTGCCCCACGTCACCTAGCTGTTTGGCATTTACTTTAGAACAGTGTTTTAGAATACCTTCTCTCGCTTCAAAAGTTAGATTTAAGCCATCAAATTCGGCGTAACGTTGCTCTAATTTTTCTACCACACGAAGTGATTGCAAATTATGCTCAAAACCACCGTGGTTTTTCATGCATGCGTTTAGTGCATCTTGCCCAGCATGGCCAAATGGAGTGTGGCCTAAATCATGCGCCAACGCTATGGCTTCAGTTAAATCTTCATGTAAATGCAAACTGCGTGCAATGCCTCGGGCAAGTTGCGCAACTTCTAAACTATGGGTCAAGCGTGTGCGAAACAAATCGCCTTCATGATTGACGAATACTTGTGTTTTGTATTCTAGTCGGCGAAAGGCGGTAGAGTGTATGATACGATCCCGATCACGCTGAAAGGCGTTGCGCGGGGCAGATGCAGGCTCATTAAATTGACGGCCTTTTGATTGTGCAGGGTTAGCTGCAAATGACGCGAGTGTGTTCATTGTAAATCTAGCGTCTGCTTCAGTTTTTCCGCATCATAATCGCTGGTAATGAGCGACTTTCCAATGCCTTTCTGCAGTATCAATCTAATTCTTCCATCCGCCACTTTTTTATCAAGTTGCATCAAATCTAAGTATTTTTTAGCACCTAATTTAGGCGCATTGAGTGGTAACTTTGCCTCTGAGAATATGGTGCGAATACGTTGCACATCTGCATCTCCAAGCCATCCCATTCGCTGGGATAAATCTGCTGCCATTATGGTTCCAGCTGCGACGGCTTCACCATGAAGCCATACGCCATAACCCATTGCATTTTCTATGGCATGTCCAAAAGTATGACCCAAGTTGAGCAAAGCCCGCTCACCATTTTCATGCTCATCTCGAGCGACTACTTCAGCTTTATTTTGACACGAACGATAAATAGCATAACTTAAAACAGCCTCATCTAAGGCCATTAGTTTTATCATGTTGGTTTCAAGCCAATCAAAAAAATCTGCATCACGTATTAAGCCGTATTTAATTACTTCAGCAACTCCTGCAGAAAACTCTCTTGTTGGCAAAGTTTTTAATGTCTCTATATCAGCTAACACTACTTGCGGTTGATAAAATGCGCCTATCATATTTTTACCAAGCGGGTGATTAATGCCAGTCTTGCCACCTACTGAGGAGTCAACTTGTGATAGTAATGTTGTGGGAATTTGTATAAAAGGCACACCACGCAAATAAGTTGCCGCTGCATATCCCGTTAAATCACCAATTACGCCGCCACCGAGCGCTATTAGCGTAGTGCTACGCTCGCATCTATTTTTTAATAATGCGTCATAAATAGTGTTAAGTGTTTCACTATTTTTATAAACCTCTCCATCGGGTAAAACAATTGGAATTACTTTAACGCCAGCCGCTTGTAAAGTTTGGCTTAGCTTGTCTAAATAAAGTGGCGCTACAGTTGTGTTAGTGACAATCGCAACATTCTTACGTTTTAAGTGCGGTAGTATGAGATTTGCACTAATTAGTAAACCTTTGCCAATATGGATAGGATAGCTTCTATCGGCGAGCGAGACATTTAGCGTTTGCATGTGTTTGTTTTTAATTAAGATTTATTTGTTAACATTTGATTTATATATTGCGTAATATCATTAGCTGATTGTGGCCCTGTATTAACAATGTAGTCGGCCAAATTAGAGTATATGGGGTCGCGTTCTAGGTATAACTTTTCCAGCTTTTGCTTCATATTCCCACCTTGTAATAGCGGGCGAGATTTGTCATGGCGAGTTCTAATCCATAAATCATGTACATTTCCGCGCAAATAAATGACCTTACCGTTATTTTTTAATGCTTGACGATTTTCTGGTAACAGAACTGCTCCGCCACCTGTGGCAATCACTACATTTTTAAGCTGACACAACTCATCAATCACTACACTTTCTCTTTTGCGAAATCCTGATTCGCCTTCTAATTCAAATATTAAAGGTATTTTGACGCCAGTTTTTCGCTCAATTTCCTGATCCGAATCATAAAATGTCATGCCCAATTGTTTGGCAATCAAGCGACCTATTGTAGTTTTACCCGCCCCCATCAAACCTATAAAAAAAATATTTTCCACGAAGCACTAGACTCGCATAATTTGAATTAAAAAAAATGCCCACCAAACTTATTGATGGGCATTTTAAGGCAAACTAAGCTTTCTGTCAGTTTTAGATTACTTTTTAGCGCAAGCTCAAACTTTCATCCATTATTTTCGGGGTAACAAAAATTAGCAACTCTGTTTTGTCTTCTTGCTTAATCCTTCTTTTAAATAAATTACCCATTACTGGCAAATCACCAAAAAATGGTACCTTATCAACATCATTTCGTTGAGTTTCTTCAAAAATACCGCCTAGTACTGCAGTTTCGCCATTAGCTACTAACACCTGTGTTTGTAAACTCTGCGTATCAATAGAGGGAATGTTGTCAAATATCTGCCCAACCCTGTCTTTATTAATCATTAAATCCATAATAATTTTATCGTCAGGAGTAATTTGCGGTGTTACATCTAAACTTAAAACTGCATCTTTAAATGATATTGTTGCTGCACCACTACTTGATGCTTCTCTGTATGGAATTTGCACGCCTTGCTTAATGGTAGCCTTATTTTGGTTAGCAGTTGTTACTCTAGGACTGGAAACCACTTTGCCTCGCTTATCTGACTCTAGTGCATTCAACTCCAAATTAAGTAATAGCCCTGCAGGCAATCTGAAAATACTAAAAGCAAAGTTACCAAATGAACCTGCCACTGGCAAGTTTGACTGCAATCCTTGAGGAATTGGCCTAGTTGAAGTTCCAATCAAACCGGAATTTGCAACTGTATCGCCTATAAAATATCTATTATCTCCAGAATCCTTAATTTTATTAATGCCAAATCTAGCACCAAGACTTTTACCAAAGCGTTCATCGGCCAAAACAAGCCTAGACTCTATCATCACTTGTTTAACTGGTATATCAGTTTTATTAATGATAGCCTGCACTTGTTCTAGATACTTAGGTGTATCCTGAACAAATACTGTGTTGGTACGAGGGTCTAAAACAGCACTCCCTCTTTTTGATAGTATTTTTTGTTTACTATCAGTTAATATTGTCTTAAGTGCATCAGCTTTCATATATTTTAATGTATAAACTTCTGTGCGTAATGGCTCTAAATCATCTATTTGCTGGCGCGCCTCTAAGGCTTGTCTTTCTTTAGCATTTATTTCATCTGCAGGCGCTATCAAAATCACGTTACCAGTCTTACGCATTCCAAGACCCTTGCTTTGTGTAATAATATCCAAAGCCTGATCCCAAGGTACATCTTTAAGTCGCAAAGTTAGGTTACCGTTAACCGTATCACTAGTTATAATATTTAAACCAGTAAAATCAGCTATAACTTGTAGTACCGACCTTACTTCAATATTTTGAAAGTTTAATGATAGTTTCTCACCAGCGTATCCAGGCTTACTGCCGTGTACCAACTTATTTGGGTCTTCAACAACTTGACGCACATCTATAATGAACTTTTTATCTGTTTGATAAGCTGAATGTTCCCAGTTGCCTTTCGGTTCAATGACAACCTTCCCACCATTTCCCTGTTTAATTGTATCCACATAAATGACTGGTGTATTAAAGTTAGTCACATTTAAACGACGTTGCAAACTTTCTGGCACCTGAGTATCACTAAATTCAGCAACAATTGTTTTACCTTTTTGCTTAATATTAATACCAACGTTTGGGTCAGATAAATCAACAACAATCCGCCCCTCCCCATTTTTACCGCGGGCAAAATCAACATTTGTAATACCGCTCTGATGGATACCAAGTGAAGGCTCAGCAAATTTAGTTTCCACGTCACTGGACATATTGGTATCATTAGCTTGTAAGATTACCTTCACCTCACTGCCCTCTAAGCTTGTTTCATAGCCAACGCTTTTAGCTAAATTTAGCACCACGCGTGTGCGGTCTTTAGCTTTTGCTAAAGAAACACTTTTTAGCACACCTTGGCCCGCTTCAATACTATTTTTCTCGAGGCCGTTGGCAACTTTTGGAAAGTCTAGAGCCACTCTAGCAGGACTACTGAGCGTAAATCCTGCTGGTGGATTGGCAAGCGGCTCCGAAGTCTTAATTCTTACAACCACTCGCCCACCAGGCAAACTCGAGAAGTCAACACTAAGAATTCTATTTGTGAGCTCCGTCTGATCTTCTGCTTGCGATAAGCCAGAAAATATCATCATCCCAACAAGCAGGCACACCTGAAATGTTTTTGATAGCCACTGTATTGTCATTATTTCACCCTAAATACTATAACTTAATTCTAGAAAAGTCTTACTCGTAACTCTTAATGCTTATTCTTGTATGGTTAAAGTTGTTTGTCTTTCAATCCAGTCTCCAGAAAGATCATCTTGCACAATCTCTTTCAAGGAAATCTCACCATCAGTAATTTTAGTAATCATGCCGTAGTTTTGGCCTATAAAATTACCCACTTTCGCCTGCTGAATCCCACTGTCAGGAGTTCTAAGTAATGCATATGCAAATTTTCCTTTTGATAAATGCCCTACATACTGAATACTTTCTAACGGATAGGCTTCCATCGGCTCTTTAGCTCGATTAAAATTAGGCAATACACCTGTTGCTTTTGTGCTAGCTTTACGCGGTCTAAAAGGGTCATTCAATAAATTGTCAGCATTATATTGCAACGCCAAATAAGGCTTAACTTCAGGCAATGGTTTAATCTTCACTTGCATTTCATTGCCGGCATTTTTCATAAATGCATCAAGATCATCACCCTGATCACCATTACAAGCAACAAGTAACAAGCACAGCATTAATGCAAACGCTACTTTTAGCGTTGTTGCAAATTCATAATTTTGTCCTATATTGGTATTCACTTATTTAATCAACCTTTCTAAGGAGCAGTTTATTTTTTCTTCGCCGCTAATTCATTGCTATCTAAATAGCGATATGTTTTAGCAGTTGCCTCCATCACGAGTTTTGCATCTGCTGACTTTCCATCTTTACTCGAGCCACCTGTTATAGATATGTCACTTAAGGTAACAATTCTGGAAAGTTTAGAAATGTCGGTGGCGAAAGCACCCAAGTCGTGATAACTTCCTTGCACCCTAATGGCTATTGGCATTTCAGCATAAAACTCAGTCTGAGTTTCCGCTCCGGGTCTAAATAGCTCAAACTCAAGACCTCGCGCCAGCCCTGCTTGGTTAATATCAGTGAGTAAGCCATCCATTTGTGACTTGTCTGGAAGTTGCTTTAACAGAGCACCAAACGTTTTCTCAATTTCAACCATTTGCTGCTTGTAACCCTCTAGGTTAACCGCTTGCGCTTTTTTATCTAGAAAAACCGCTCGCAATTCCACTTCTTTTGCTTTTGCTTCATCTAGCGCGGTAAATGCATCTGTCCAAAAATACCAGTAACCCAACGCAAATAAAAACAGGAATAAAAATGTCAACAACACAGCCTTAACTGGCCCTGGCAAGCTGCCTGCATTATTAAAATCTATATTATTAAAATCATCTAGTTTCATGGTGCGCTCCCCGCCAACGCAGGACTATTTGCGTTTGCCACTTCGGCGTCTGCGGTCTTAGGTGGTTTGATATTAACGCCTAAAGAAAAAGCATTCTGTTTTAACTTTGCCCCAGCTTCTGAGCGAATCTCAACTAAACTTGGAGACTCCATCCAGTTTGAAGTTGAAAAGTTGCGCACTAGTGTCGCCACGCGCGAATTTGTGTCAGCAACTCCCTCCAAAGTAATAGCATTCCCTTGCTGCTTAATGCTTCTCAGGTACATACCCTCTGGCAACTGACGGCTCACTTCATCTAGGATAACAACTGATTGACTTCGGTTCGTTTGCAAATTCTCAACTACTTGCTTACGCTCTAACATAATGTTAATTTGGTCTTTTAAATCTTTAATATCAGCAATTTCTTTATCTAACGCAGCAATGGCTGTATCCAATCTTGCATTGCGCTCTGCCTGTGCCTCTACTTGTGCATTGATATAGGAGTAGCCAAGAAACACCAGTGCCGCTGCCGCCATAAGAGAAAACATCGCCATTAAACCGAACTCTCGCTGACGCGCAGCCCTCTTAATTTGACGATGGGGTAATAAGTTGACGCGTATCATAGTGCCAAACCTCGCATTGCTAGACCACAGGCAATCAACATAGCAGGTGCGTCGATATCAGCTTGTTGCTTTTTGAGCTTACTATTTAACGTCATGCCATGAAAGGGATTGGCTATGATGGTATGTACTTGTGTACGTTCTTGCACCATCACATCAATCGAGGGAATAGCCGCACAGCCGCCAGCCAAAACAATATTATCAACACGGTTGTATTGTGTTGAACTTGTGAAAAATTGTAGCGCTCTGGCTACCTCTGTAGTTAATTGTTGCACAAAGGGTTGCAACACTTCACTCTCGTAGCTTTCTGGCAAACCACCCTTTCGTTTCGCAATTTCAGACTCTTCTACAGATAAACCAAATCTACGTTGAATCTCTTGCGTCAATTGCCCTCCACCAAAAGCTTGTTCGCGCATGTAAACGGATTTATTGTCGTGTAGAACATTGACATGCATAAATGAAGCGCCAATATCAATAATCATCACTGTTTGCTCACGCCCAGAATTAGGTAATTGACTAGCGACTAGGCTGTAAGCTGCTTCCGTAGCATAGTTCTCCACATCCATCACCGTTACTTTAAGGCCTGCCCCTTCTGCCGCTGCCACTCGATCTTCAATTTTTTCTTTACGCGCAGCAGCAATCAAGACTTCTACTTCTTCTGGATTGTTGGGCGCTGGGCCAATCACTTGAAAGTCAATATTGACTTCATCAAGGGAAAAGGGAATGTATTGATTGGCTTCTGCTTCGACTTGCACCTCCATATCTTCTTCGCGCAAGTCGGCGCTCATTAATACTTTTTTGCTTATTACCGAGGAAGCTGGCAGAGCAAGTGCAGCGCGCTTTTCACGGGAGCCCAACAGCTTCCATGCTAATTTCATCGCATCTACCATTTTTTCTAAGTCGCCGATATTGCCATCAACAATCGCTTCTTTTGGCAATGAAGCCATCGAATAACTTTCGAGCTTATAGCCTCCACGCCCATTACTTCCGAGCTCCACCATTTTGACTGCTGATGAACTTATATCAATGCCAATCAGCGGTGGTGTTTTTTCTGCAAATAAGTTGAATTTCAAAATGAAATTCCCTCTCTAATTTAGTAAGTTACACGTACTTCTAACAAATTACTTTAAATCCTATCAACAAGTTTGTACCCTGTAAAGTAATTTTTATATTCTTTACATCGACCAAATAAAGATTGTTACAAATTAGACACACATCAACAACAATATAAATGATAAATTTGATTGTATGTTCGCAGAACTTATGCTGAGCAATTTATAATGGCGCTTTGTCAATGATAAAAATGGACCAATACTCATGGCTCTAAAAAGATGGTGGCAATACATTTTGTTGGCGATTGTTGTCAGCGTATTTTCGGTATTGGCTTTAGTAGCGATTGCAGCTGCGTTTATTTACCCTGCATTACCTAGTTTAGAAGCACTTACAGATTACCACCCAAAACTTCCACTTCAAGTTTACTCTGAGGATGGCTTTCTTATTGGCGAATTTGGCGAAGAGCGCCGCGCTTACGTTAAAATCGAGCAAGTACCTCAGGTGATGAAAGATGCCGTGCTCGCTATTGAAGATCGCCGTTTTTATTCACACAATGGCATTGACACCACAGGTGTGATACGGGCAATTAAAAACAATCTGACTGGGGTAAGCCGTGAGGGTGCAAGCACCATCACTATGCAAGTCGCTAAAAACTTTTTCACCCCACCAAATGGTAAACGTGGATTGATTACCAAAATCAATGAAGCTTTATTGGCAATTAAAATTGAGCGCAACTTAAGCAAAGATAAGATTCTGGAACTCTACCTCAATCAAATTTACTTAGGACAACGTGCGTACGGTTTTGCAGCAGCTTCTCAAGTTTATTTTGATAAGCCACTAGAAAAACTCACTTTGGCTGAAGCTGCTTTATTAGCAGGGCTACCGAAAGCACCTTCTGGCTACAATCCTTTTATTAACCCAAAGCGCTCAATTGGCCGTCAACATGAAGTTTTACGTGACATGTTGCGCTTTGGTTTTTTAAAAGATGAGGCTTATCAAGAAGCGCTAAAACAACCTCTCACTTTTAAAACAGCCGCACAGCAGCAGGCTGTGCACGCACTTTCTGCCGACTATGTTGCTGAAATTGTACGCGATACTTTGTACGCTAAATATCAAGATGAAATTTATAGTAGTGGCTTGAAAGTTTACACTACCATTCGAAAATCTAATCAAGAAGCAGCCAACGCGGCGGTGCGCGAGGGCATTATTGAATACGATATTCGTCATGGCTACCGCGGTCCTGAAGCGCTGATTGATGTTGACGCATTGCCAAGCTCTGACACAAAAAATGCGCTTGATGTAGTGTTAGATGACTACGAAATATACAGTGATATGGTTCCTGCGATTATTACTAATTTGACGGCTAAGTCTGTGCAAGCGCACACCAAGTTTGGCGATGACATTGATATTTCAGGCAAAGGATTGTCGTTTGTTGAAAAACAATTACGCGAAAAAGACCCCGAGAAAAATAAGCTCAAAGTGGGGGCTGTCATCAGAGTTTTAAAAACAAAGGGTGAAAAAGACACATCAACATGGCGAATTGTGCAACTTCCGCAAGTAGAATCTGCACTCATTGCGCTAGACCCAGACAATGGCGCTGTGCGCGCACTGGTGGGTGGCTTTGATTTTAATCGTAGTAAATTTAACCACGTTACGCAGGCCAATCGCCAGCCTGGTTCAAGCCTTAAGCCATTTATTTATTCTGCTGCTTTAGAAAAAGGCTACACACCAGCAAGCCTGATTGAAGATAAAGAAATTACATTTTCTGCTAGTCAAACTGGGGATAATGCTTGGACTCCCAAAAATTACCATGATGGTTTTGCTGGGCCAATGCGATTAAGAAAAGCCTTAGCAACTTCTGTAAATACGGTTGCTATTCAAGTGCTTGATGATATTGGTGCGCAATACGCACAAAGTTACATCACCCGTTTTGGCTTTCCTGCAAAAAAACATCCCCCATATCTTACGTTAGCGCTCGGCGCAGGCTCCGCTACGCCGTGGGAAATGGCACAAGCTTATGCTGTTTTTGCTAATGGCGGTTATCGTGTAAGGCCCAACATTATCAGCAAGATTATCGACAGTGATGGCAAAGTGATAATGACCACCAAGTTTGACCAAGCAGGAAAAAATGCACCGCGTGTGATAGATGCACGCAATGCATTTATTATGAACTCCATGATGCAAAGTGTGATACAAAACGGCACGGCCACTAAAGCTTTATCACTCAATCGTCGAGATATTGCGGGTAAAACTGGCACCACAAATGACCATCACGATGCTTGGTTTACTGGCTATAGCCCAAATCAGGTTGCCATTGCTTGGGTGGGCTATGATCAACCGCGCCCACTTGGCAAGGGCGAAACAGGTGGCGTGGCGGCATTGCCTATTTGGATAAAATATATGGGTAGTGCATTAAAAGGGCTACCAGAAAAAACCTTGCGGGTACCAGAAGGTGTAGATACTTATAATATAGACCCTGTTACAGGTTCACGTGGCGGCAGTTTGCTAGAATATTTTTACCATGAAAATCCGCCACCCTATTTTGTTCCTCAAGATACTGCCGACGAATACGGCTATGTAAACGAAGATGGTATTTATGTAGAAAGCCCTAGCACCCCTGAAGCGCCCACACCACAAGACCAAGCGCAGCAAGTGTTGCAACCTGAAATCATTTTATCGCCTGCTACGCCACCTGCTGAGGTTAAGCCAGTGCGCACCGTGCCTACAACACCACCAAATGTTACAGTAACTCCACAAAATAACCCAACGGCACACAACAAACCGAAAGAGGAAATTACAGACCCGCACGAAGCCGCCACCAAAATGTTAGGCGGTCAATAATAGTGTTTAATAAAAACCAACATGGCAAAAGAAAACTTACAACAATTACGGCAACTGATTGCCCAAGCCGCCGCTCGCATGATGGCAGAAGATGGCATCTCAGATTTTGCCTATGCTAAAAATAAAGCTGGCCGACAGCTAGGCGCGCTGGATAACAGCGTATTACCCTCTAACGTAGAAATTGAAGAAGAACTCAAACTTTACAACGCACTATTTTTAGCTGATGAACAGCCCGAAAACTTGCGTAATTTACGCAAAAACGCACTGTTTACCATGCAACTGCTCGAAAGATTTAACCCATATTTAACTGGCGCTGTGCTGGACGGCACCGCTGGTCTAGGCACTGAAACGCACATTCACCTATTTGCCGACAGCCTTAAAGAAGTGGAAATGTTTTTACTCAACCAAGACATACCGTTTGAAACCAATGAAAAAACCTACCGCGTGATGAACGACGGCAAACGCGACAAAAAAGGCGATGCGCGCAAAAAAGTCCCCGTTTTTTCACTAGAAATGGAAACCGGCATTATCAAACTCAGCGTATTTGAAGTCGATGAAATCCGCCAACCGACCAAACGCGCTGCTGACGGAAGCAACGCAGAACGCGCAGATATTTTGGCAGTAAAAAACCTCATTTCAAACACTTAAAAATACACCAAATAACGCCCGAGAGAATTTTACACCTCTGGAAGCCGCGTGGATACTGGCTTGCAGAGGAGGTGAAATGATTTGTTCTAATAATAAGCCAAAATTGATAAATTTTTGCCTGCTTTAGCCTTTAAGATTTTGACCTAAATTTCCCCTGCTACCGCGCCGAGTAGCGCAAGCTTGGTGGGTGTTTTCGGCAAGCGGCTGTTTGAAGCCAACTGTTTTTGTTGGCAAGTTTCCGCTTGCCACCCAGCAAGCTGAGCAACGCAGGAAATAAGCGGTAGGGGGTCGCCTTCTTTTTGGATACTTTTACTTGGCGAGGCAAGAAAAAGTATCTCGCCGATGGGAGAAAAGCAATATTACCAACGCCACCATTGCTGGAAACTTAAAGGGTTTGCATCTTCGGGATTTGCATCATAAGGTCTAAATTGTGGTGTACCGCCTATTGGTATATCAAGACTAGCCCAATATTCATTTGGTTTCATAAGCTTAGTGACATTCGACATATTGCATAACCTTTGCCAAAACTTATTATCGTAGGTCAAAACGATATCCAATCTTAAGTCTTCTGCTTCAGCAAGAACTAAGCAATCATTCAATTTTCGATGGTGTATGTAAAACTCATTCGCTCTATTTTTAACAGCTATTGCGTCTTTTACCGCAGGGCTGTAAAAAAGTGTATTTCTAAAACTATCATGAAGATTACGACGTTCAACATTGTTAATTTTGGAAGCTTCATTTACAACTGTCTCAGTAAGAACAAAACTAAACTGACCAGGCTTATAAAAAAATGCTCTTACTAGTGCAATTTTCTCTGTGGCAAGCGAATCAACTGGCTTGGATATGCCCGAAATAGCATCCAACAAATATGAAAAGCTTTGTGAATCTAACCCAACATGTTGTTTTTTGGCTGGCAATTTTGATAACTCAGTTTACTTCAACCACCTTGCCACATCCATCGCAAAATACGTCAACACCCCATCTGCCCCTGCGCGCTTAAACGCCAACAAACTCTCCATCACACAAGCCTTTTCATCTAACCAGCCATTTTGCGCGGCGGCTTTTAGCATGGCATATTCACCACTCACTTGGTAGGCAAAAGTTGGCACGCCAAACTCATCTTTCACGCGGCGCACAATGTCTAAATAAGGCATGCCGGGCTTCACCATCACCATGTCGGCACCCTCGCTAATATCTAGTGCAACTTCTTGCATGGCCTCGTCGCTATTGGCGGGGTCCATTTGGTAGGTGTATTTATTGCCTTTGCCTAAATTGCCCGCCGAGCCCACCGCATCTCTAAACGGGCCATAAAAGCTGGAGGCGTATTTAGCGGAATATGCCAAAATTTTGGTATGAATATGCCCGGCGCTTTCTAATGCTTCACGGATTTGCCCAACGCGCCCATCCATCATGTCGCTTGGGGCAACTATATCCGCCCCAGCTTGCGCATGAGATAAGGCTTGCTTGACCAGCACCTCAATGGTTTCATCATTGAGCACATAGCCGGTATCATCAATCAGACCATCTTGTCCATGCGTGGTGAATGGGTCTAAAGCAACATCCGTAATCACACCAAGCTCGGGGTAAGCGGCTTTAAGTGCAATGACCGCGCGCTGTGCTAAGCCATTTGGGTTATAGGCTTCTGCCGCATCCAAGCTTTTAAATTGGCTATCCACCACGGGAAACAAGGCGATGGCAGGAATACCCAACTGCACACATTCGCCCGCCGTTTTTAGCAACACATCAATACTTTGGCGCTTAACGCCCGGCATAGAAGCGACTTCTTCAGTGCGATTTTCGCCATCCAGCACAAACACCGGGTAAATTAAATCGTTTGAAGTAAGTACATGCTCTCGCATCAAGCGGCGTGAAAAATCATCTTTACGCATGCGGCGTGGGCGGGAATAAGGGTAGCTCATGACAATGACCTCAAAATAATTTTCTGTAAAAATTAAGTGCCAAACACTCTTGCCAACTCAGCGCCGGGGTCTGGCTGGCGCATAAAGGCCTCGCCCACCAAAAACGCGTGCACATCGTTATCACGCATCAACTTCACATCATCAGGTGTAAAAATGCCTGACTCTGTGACGACAAAGCGGTCTTCTGGTAACACTTTAAGTAAATCGAGTGTGGTTTGCAGCGTCACATCAAAGGTTCGCAGGTTGCGGTTGTTGATGCCTACCAGCGGCGTATCAAGCTGTAATGCTAATTGCAACTCATCGGCATCGTGTACTTCAACCAATACTGCCATACCTAGCTCGTGGGCGAGTTGCTCAAGCGCGCGCATCTGCTTGAGCTCTAATGCTGCCACGATTAGCAAGATACAATCAGCGCCCATTGCACGTGCTTCAAACACTTGGTATGAATCAATCATGAAATCTTTGCGCAACACGGGTAGCTTACAAGCCGCACGCGCTTGCTTTAGATATTCAGGTGAGCCTTGAAAATATTCAACATCGGTGAGTACCGACAAACAAGCTGCACCGCCTTTTTCATAGCTTTTGGCAATTTCTGCTGGATTGAAGTTTTCGCGAATCACGCCTTTAGACGGGCTGGCTTTTTTAATTTCAGCAATCACCGCTGGCTTATTGGCAACAACTTTTGCATGAATCGCGCCCACAAAATCACGTGGTTCGGGTTGCGCTTCGGCTTGTTTTTGCAGTTGTTCCAAACTAACCAAAAGCTTGCTGGCAGCAATTTCTTCTTGTTTGGTGGCTAAAATTTTTTTTAAAATATCTGACATAATTTTTCTGCTTATTGATAAATTTGGCCGTTGTGTTTAATCCAACCACCTTCGATTTTTGCTTGCGGGTCATGGTGTGTCCAGTGCATAACACCGCCCTTAGGGTTATATACATATTCTCCGCGAAATTCAATGGTATCACCCACTGCCAACGGTATTGATTTGGATAAATCGATGTTATGCGCAAATAGCAAGGTTTGCTTGTCAGAAATAGTGACCAAAAATTTTTGATGTCGCGAACCTTTGTTATCTTCTGGGAGTAACTTTTTAACTACCCCACTGCCTTCTACAAAAAGATTACTTTTCTTACCTTGAAAGGCCTGAATAAGTGCCGAATTTTCGGACTGCTCAACACCAGTTACTGTTTGATTATTAACCTGTTCTTCGTAGCCTACAATATCACTAGCAGTTTGTTTACATGCTACTAAAGCTGTAAACAGCACCATTATTATTAGCCAATTTTTCAAGGGTTAGTTTCTCGTTTAAGCGCTTCTAATTTTGCAAGCGCTGCACCACTATCAATCACTTGCGCAGCTTTAGCTATCCCCGCTTGTAGGCTTTCTACAATACCCGCCACATATATGGCAGCACCTGCATTAAGCAACACAATATCGCGTGCCGCGCTGGGTTGCCCATTGAGTACATCTAAAATCATCGCTTTTGATTGCTCTGCATTATCTACTTGAATGCTTTTTAAAATATTTAATGGCAAACCAAGCTGGGTGGGATTGAGCGTGTATTCATATACTTTGCCATCTTTTAGCTCTGCAACGTAGGTATCGCCCGTAAAGGAAATTTCATCCATACCATCTGCACCATGCACCACTAGCACATGTTCAGAGCCTAAATTTTGCAACACTTTTGCCAATTTTAAGGTTAAATCTTTGCTAAACACACCCATCACTTGTCGCCTTGCTGAGGCAGGATTAGTGAGCGGTCCAAGCAAATTGAAAATTGTGCGCACCCCTAGCTCACGGCGCACTGGTGCGGCGTGTTTCATCGCACTATGGTGATTTGGTGCAAACATAAAGCCAATGCCTACTTGGTTTACACTATGTGCAACTTGCTCAGGTGTTTGGTTCACATTGACGCCCAGTGCTTCCAACACATCTGCACTACCGCAGGTGGATGATACTGAGCGCCCACCGTGCTTAGCCACTTTAGCTCCAGCGGCGGCGGCCACAAATGCAGAAACGGTTGAAACATTAAAGGTTTGAATGCCATCCCCACCCGTGCCACAAGTGTCAACCAAGTGCGTTTGGTCTTGCACCTCAACTTTGGTTGATAACTGTCGCATTACGGTGGCGGCGGCCGTAATTTCATCCACACTTTCGCCTTTTTGGCGTAGCGCTATCACTAAACCAGCAATTTGTGCAGGTGTTAATTCACCAGACATGACTTGCTGCATCAGTTCGAGCATATTGGCATGACTTAAGTCTTTGCCTTGCAACACTTGCTCTAATGCTTGCTTAAACACCATTTAATAGGCCTTTAAAAAGTTATTTAGCAAATCATGTCCATGCTCAGTGAGAATAGATTCTGGGTGAAACTGTACGCCCTCTACTGCCAGCGTTTTATGTTTCACCCCCATAATTTCGCCGTCATCTGTCCACGCGGTAATCTCTAGGCAATCTGGAATCGTTTCACGCTCTATCACCAATGAATGGTATCGCGTGGCGGTGTAAGGGTTAGGCAGCCCTTTAAACACGCCAATATTTTTATGGTGGATGAGTGATGTTTTACCGTGCATCAAAGTTTTGGCTTTAATAATTTTTCCGCCAAATGCTTGGCCTATACTTTGATGCCCTAAGCAAACGCCAAGCAACGGAATTTTTCCGGCAAACTCATGAATGAGCGCCAAGCTTATACCTGCCTCGTTTGGTGTACAAGGGCCTGGTGAAATCACGATTTTTTCAGGATTTAATTCACGAATTTTATCTAAGCTGATTTCATCATTTCTATAAACGTGCACATCTTGGCCAAGCTCACCAAAATATTGCACAAGGTTGTAAGTAAAAGAGTCATAGTTATCTATCATCAGTAACATTATTTTGCTCCTTCACTATCTAAACCTGCCTGCACCATTTCAGCAGCGCGTAACACCGCTTTAGCTTTATTTTGCGTTTCTTCCCATTCTGACTGGGGAATAGAATCTGCCACAATACCCGCACCTGCTTGCACATACAGCGTTTTATTTTTAATCACGCCCGTGCGAATGGCAATCGCTACATCCATATCGCCATTAAAGCCCAAATAGCCCACCGCTCCAGCATAAATGCCGCGCTTGCTAGGTTCTAGCTCGTCAATAATTTCCATCGCGCGCACTTTAGGCGCACCAGAAACAGTGCCTGCTGGAAAGGTGGCCTTGAGCACATCAATCGCATCCATATTGGGTTTTAATTTGCCTTCAACGTTGCTCACAATATGCATCACGTGGCTATAACGCTCAATCATCATGTTGTCCGTTACTTTAACCGTGCCAGTTTGCGCTACACGACCTACATCATTGCGACCTAAGTCCATCAATTGCACATGCTCAGCACGCTCTTTTGGATCTGCCAACAACTCTTCTGCCAAAGCCATATCTTGCTCACGCGTTTTGCCACGCGGGCGCGTGCCAGCAATAGGACGCGATGTGACCGTGCCATCCTCTAATCGCACTAAAATCTCAGGCGATGCTCCCACCACGTGGTGGTCGCCCATATCGTAATAAAACATATAAGGCGATGGATTTAAACTTCGTAAAGCGCGATAAAGCGATAGTGGTGGTGCATCAAAAGGCTGACTCATGCGCTGTGAAAGCACCACTTGCATGATGTCGCCTTCTAAAATATAAGTTTGAGCCTTTTTAACAGCCGTCTTAAAATTATCTTCACCAAACTCTGAAGCAGCTTGCGATTTTGCACTGGCTTTCGCTTGTGGAATCGCCACACTCTTACGCAACAACCCGACTAATTGATTTAAACGAATATGTGCTTTTTCATAAGCATCAACCTCAGTTGAGTTAGCGTAAACAATAAAATAAAGTTTGCCACTTAAATTATCCACTACGGCTATTTCTTCTGACACCGTAAGCAATAAATCTGGCGTATTTATTGCATCCGGTTTAGTTGTTTTGCTTAGCCGTTTTTCAATATAGCGGATGGTTTCGTAGCCAAAATAACCTGCCAAACCACCTGTAAAGCGCGGCAATCCCTGGTAAGGCGGGGATTTAAACCGCGCTTGATACTGCTTTACAAAATCAAGTGGGTTGGTATTTTCTACCGTCTCAACTACGACGTTGTCTTGCAACACTTCTATATTAAAACCGTGCGCGACAATGCGTGTTTTTGCGGGCAATCCTATGATGGAGTAACGCCCAAAGCGCTCGCCACCTTGCACGCTTTCAAGCAAGTATGAAAAAGGCGTATTAGCGAGCTTTAGGTAAAGTGAAAGTGGTGTATCAAGATCAGCAAAGGTTTCTAATACCAATGGGATTCTGTTATAACCTTGTGCAGCTAAAGCATTAAATTCTGTTTTTGCAATCGTCTTAGACATCGTTTGTAACATGATTTTTCCTAATAATTTTCTCTGGGCAATACATCGGTGTAGCTAGGTCTTTGCGTGATAAACGCCATCCTTGTTTGGCTAGACTAGCTTCGCCAAGAACGAGGCAAACGCCAACTTAGAAAATTACGATTTAGGAAAATCATGTTAATAACGCTATCTTATTCGAAAGTTCAGTTAAATCATTGACTGTTGCATCCACTTTAGATGTATCAATCGGCTTGCCCTGATTATACCCATAAGGCACGGTAATTATAAAGCACCCTGCAGCATGGGCTGCCTCGATATCTGTGTTGGAATCACCCACCAGCATAGCTTCATATTCTGGCACATCCAGCTTTTTGCATATATGGTGCAGTTGCATAGGGTGCGGCTTTTTGTGCGGCAAACTATCCCCGGAAACCACGCAGTCAAAAAATTCCGCCAACCCACTTTTAGCCAATAAAGGCAAGGTGAATTTTTCAGGTTTATTAGTCACGCATGCCAATTTAAAACCATGTCGCCACAGCATTTTTAAACCGCTTACTACGCCATTAAAAGGCTGGCTATTGGCAACATTGTTTGAGTAATGTGCAAAAAACAAAGTTTGCGCTTGCTCAAATAAAGCTGCTTCTGGCTCCACATTTAACCGGCCGGTTAAACAACGCTTAATCAGCACTTGCGCACCTTCGCCAATATAATGTTCTATTTGCGATTGCGGTAACGTTGGCAAATGTAAATCTGCCAGCATTTGATTGGCAGCAAAAGCAATTTCTGGCGCACTGTCAATTAAAGTGCCGTCAAGGTCAAACATGACGGCTTTTACTCTAAACTGCGACATCCCTACAGCAACTAAAATTTAAATTATACAGTTGCCAATGCCGCGCGCATTTCACCTACTACAGTGTTGTAGCGGTTTTTGTCTGAATCAAGACCTTTGGTAAAAATTGCGTTACCTGCTACAAACGTATCTGCACCAGCACGCGCAATCTCCACGATGTTTTGCGCATTAACGCCACCATCCACTTCAAGCCATATTTGGCGACCAGTTTTTTGATAATACGCATCAATGCGCGCACGTGCTAACTTTAGCTTTTCTAAGGTTTCTGGAATAAATTTTTGACCGCCAAAACCAGGGTTAACAGACATCAATAAAATCATATCTACTTTATCCATCACGTGGTCTAGGTAGTTAAGCGGCGTTGCTGGGTTAAATACCAAGCCTGATTTGCAGCCTAAATCGCGCACCATCGCTAGACTGCGGTCAATATGTTCAGAAGCTTCTGGGTGAAAAGTAATAATATTAGCCCCTGCTTTAGCAAAATCAGGAATAATGCGGTCAACCGGTTTTACCATTAAATGCACATCAATTAAAGCGCCCACTTTTTTAGAAACCTCACGAATCGCGTCACATACTAATGGACCGATTGTTAAGTTTGGCACGTAATGGTTGTCCATCACATCAAAATGCACTAAATCTGTACCAGAGGTAATCACATCGTCAATTTCTTGACCTAATTTGGCAAAGTTAGCTGAAAGAATACTGGGGGCAATTCTAAAAGTTTTATCCATGATTGATATTTCCGTCGTCTAAATGAAAGGCTAAACCGTTATTTTAACGCTATTTTACTGTTTTTAGATATGGTTCTTGCTTAACATGTGCTAATCGCTCAAAATTACGCCTATGCAGCTATACGTTATTGGTGTCAACCACACCACCGCCCCCATTCAGATTCGTGAGCATGTCGCTTTTAATAGCGAGCATCTTGGCTCTGCCCTGCGCGAGCTTACCTTACATAACGCCGCTGAGGCGTCTATTTTATCCACCTGCAATCGCACAGAGCTATATTGCAGCACTGATAATCCGCAAAAACCCCTCGCTTGGCTATCGCAATATCATCGCTTAGATCAAGATGCACTTTCCCCCTACATTTACACCTTGCCAGAAAACGAGGCCGTAAAACATGCTTTTCGGGTGGCTTCTGGGTTGGATAGCATGGTGCTGGGTGAGCCGCAAATCTTAGGGCAATTTAAGCAGTCCGTTAAAATTGCACAAGAAGCTGGCACGTTAGGGACACTTTTACACAAGCTGTTTCAGCGCACTTTTGAGGTGGCTAAAGAAGTGCGCACCAATACTGATATTGGCGCAAACTCTGTTTCGATGTCTGCAGCTTCTGTTAAATTGGCTCAACGTATTTTTGGCAACATTAGTGAGCAAAAGGTATTATTTATTGGCGCGGGTGAGATGATAGAACTATGTGCCGACCACTTTGCCGCGCAACGCCCTAAGACGATTGCAATTGCCAATCGTACACTTGAACGCGGTGAAAATTTGGCTAAAAAGCTATCTGCGCAAGGCAATAACGCGCAAGCAATTTTGTTGCAAGATTTACCAGCGCACTTTGCTGACTACGACATCATTATCACCTGCACAGCCAGCCAACTTCCCATCGTGGGCTTAGGTATGGTTGAACGAGCCGTAAAAATGCGCAAGCATCGCCCCATTTTTATGGTGGATTTAGGCGTACCACGTGATGTAGAGCCTGAAGTAAAAGATTTGGATGATGTGTTTTTATATACCGTAGATGACTTAAGCGCAGTAGTGAGTGAGGGCATGGGCAATCGCCAACAGGCTGCTGCCGACGCTGAACTCATTGTGGCAAACCGCGTTGAGCATTTTATGCACTGGCTTAAAAAGCGCGATGCCGTGCCAACAATTAAAGCTTTGCGAGACCAAGCGGACAATATTAGGCTGGCGGAATTAGAAAAAGCCTTAAAACTGCTACAAAAAGGGGAATCCCCCGAAAAAGCGCTTGAGCTATTAAGCAACGCGCTGACTAACAAGCTACTACACGCGCCCAGCCACGCACTTAACCAAACACATGGCGATGAGCATACGAGGCTAGAGCAAGCCTTACGCCAAATTTACCAAATTAACCATTAAAAGAAGCACGCAATGAAGCCCAGCATGATGACCAAACTCGCCAATTTGAGCGAGCGATTAGAAGAAATTAACCGCCTGATGAGCAGTGAAGGCGTGACTAACAACATGGACAACTATCGCAAGCTTACGCAAGAGCATGCAGAAATCACACCGATTGTGGAGCAATATCACGCCTTTGTGCAAGCAGAGGAAGATATTAAAGAAGCGCAAAACATGTTGAGCGACCCTGAAATGAAAGAGTTTGCGCAAGAAGAAATTACCGCTGGCAAAGCTAAATTAGAGGCGGTAGAAAGTGCATTGCAAATATTGTTACTGCCCAAAGACCCCAATGACGAGAAAAATATCATTTTAGAAATTCGCGCGGGCACGGGCGGCGACGAATCGGGCTTATTTGCGGGTGACTTATTTAGAATGTATAGCCGCTACGCTGAAAAGCAAAAGTGGAAAGTGGAAGTGCTTTCTGCCAATGAAGGCGAAGTGGGCGGCTATAAAGAAATTATCGCCAAAATTGAAGGCTACGGCGCATACTCAAAAATGAAATTTGAAAGTGGCGGCCATCGCGTGCAACGCGTGCCTGATACCGAAACGCAAGGCCGCATCCACACCAGCGCTTGTACAGTCGCCATTTTGCCTGAAGTGGACGAAGTTTCAGACGTGGTGATTAACCCAGCGGATATTCGCATTGATACATTTCGCGCGAGCGGCGCTGGCGGGCAGCACATTAACAAAACGGATTCTGCCGTGCGTATTACGCACGCGCCTACAGGCATTGTGGTGGAATGCCAAGATGGACGCAGCCAACACGCTAACAAAGCGCAAGCCATGATGGTGTTGGCGGCACGCATTAAAGCCAAGCAAGTGGATGAACAAAACAGCAAAATCGCGAGCGAGCGCCGCAATTTAATTGGCTCAGGCGACAGAAGCGAGCGCATTCGCACTTACAATTATCCGCAAGGACGCATTACCGACCATCGCATCAACTTGACGTTGTATAAAATTGATGCAATTACAGAAGGCGATATGGATGAATTGATTGGCGCTCTAGCGACTGAATATCAGGCTGATTTGTTGGCAAGTTTAGGTGACGATAATTAACTTTTAAAAAAGTAATTTTTAAGTTATTTTTACACAACATCCTTTTAGCACCTCTGCAAGCCAGTCTGCATGCGGCTTCCAGAGGCATAAAAATTTCTCGGGGCGATTATTGCACTAATAATGAAAGAATATAGCATGATAAATAAGCAGTTTTGGCATGGTTTGTTGGTGTTTATTTTGCTACTTTCTTTAGCGGCTTGTGACACAAAAAAGACTGCTGAAACTCCTGCTGTTTCAGACAAAAGTACAATTTTGTTTGATGCGATTCAAATTGTATTAAAAGCGGAAGAACTGAATAAAGCGCAACAGTGGAAAAAAGCGATTGCGATTTTAGAAAAAGTGATTTTGCAGCATGGCAAATCTGCTGACCCCAATTTGCAAGAAGAGGTGGCCAAAGCCATGCTTGAAAAAGGCTACGCGTTAGATGGCTTAAAACTGAGCGATAAAGCCTTGCAAACCTATAACACGCTCATTGAGCGTTATGGTGCGTCTAACAATATTGAAGTGCAGGTGTTAGTAGCTAACGCCATGATGAATAAAAGTTATTTGTTTAATGATTTAAAAAATAGCCAAGATGAAGCTAAAACCTATGATGAAATTATCAGCCGTTTAGCATCTTCAAGCAATGCGCGGTTGCGCCAACATGTGGATGTTGCGTATAACAACAAAGGTTTTGGGCTGATTTTACAGGCTAAACAAACTTGGGACGATGCACTTGCGCGTGAGGCTTTGCTCACACAAGCATTAACCGCTCTTGAGCAAGCGGCAAAAGCAACTTCTAGCGAAACTAAAGCGATGGCGCTAGGCAATACTGCGTATGCAAAGTGGCTGCTTGGACGCACCGATGAAGCGAAAGCACCTTTAACCGAGGCCTTAAAAATGAGTGGCGTATGGCTTTATGAAGGTGAATTGAGCGACACTAAACAACACACCGTGCCTGCAGACGCGGGCTTTGTTGCGCTATTAGATAAAGTTTGGCAAGAAGTGCAACCAAAAGCGGCCAGTAAAGATGCTCAGCCTAATGAAACCAAGCCTAAAGATGAGAAAAAATCTGGGGCCACAATTCACATTTAAGCACTAACGCTTAAATACTGCCGTTATGCACGCCAGCTCATCTATAAAAAGTGTGTTGCAATCTGCTACCTTGCAGCTTAATACGCCTGAAGCCAAGCTTGAAGCGCAATATTTGCTCCAGCACGTGCTTCAGGTAAACCGTGCATGGTTAATTGCGCATGAGAACGAAGCCCTACAAGCAAGTAGCCATGCCGCTTTTGAGGCATTATTAACACGCCGCATGCAAGGTGAACCTGTTGCCTACATTCTTGGCTATCGAGAGTTTTACGGTTTAACATTAAAAGTCTCGCCTGATACGCTGATTCCGCGCGCGGATACTGAAACTTTAGTAGAAGCGGCATTAAATAAGCTGGTAAGTTTTACCACAAAAAACCCAACAATTCTCGACCTTGGCACGGGCTCAGGCGCAATTGCATTGGCGGTTGCTAAAAATTTCCCAATCGCATTTGTAACGGCTGTGGATGCCTCTAAGGGCGCTTTAAATATCGCCCAGCAAAATGCGCAAAAATTAGAAATTAGCAATATTCAATTTATTCTAAGCGATTGGTTTGGCGAGTTAAATGATAAAAAATTCGACCTCATCGTGAGCAATCCGCCCTATATTGAAAATGCAGATGCGCATTTAAGACAAGGTGATTTACGTTTTGAGCCTATTTCTGCTTTGGCATCTGGTGTGGATGGTTTAGACGATATTCGGCAGATTATTGGCGAATGCTTAATCTACCTTAAACCACAAGGTTGGATAATGCTTGAGCATGGCTACAACCAAGCACAGGCTGTTACAGATTTAATGGCTTCAATTGGGTTAACACATATTGAATCGATTAAAGATTTAGGCGGTCACCAGCGTGTTACGATAGGCAAAAATCCACTCATAGTAAGCACACACTGGTCAGCTTAACTCACCTTTTGCGCAAACTGTAATATATGCCGTGCCGCTTCTTTTGCCGCCACTTGCAAAAGTAAATGTGGTGCGTCTATGGCAATCATCTCGGCTTGTTTTGCCAACTGCATAATGGTGAGCGCTGCGGATGCTGGCACTAAATAGTCTTCTTTACCCTGCAGATACAGTATCGGCTTACTAATATTTTTTAGCGCTTGCGTTTCATCCACGTGCATCACCTCATCTAATCGATAACGCATCACTTCAGGAGAAACTTGCGAAACGGCTTCAAAAAGTTGATTGCTAATGTCTGAGTCTTTAAAACTCCCCATCAATAATTGATTTAACAGCGGCATCGACCATGCGTTGATGGGCAATCTTGGCACTAACACGCCAAATTTAGATAAAAACTGTCTTGGGTTGCGGGCAAAAGTGCAAGATAAAATCACGCCTTTTAGTTGTGTGTCAGCGCTGGCGGCCAATGAAATGGCTATTGGCCCAGAAAATGATTCGCCCAATAATAAATATGGCTGTTTTCGCGGCACTTGCTCGCGTGCTAGCTCAGTGAGCGCTTGGTAACTAAGCTTGTCCGTAGTTGGATACCGAATGACCTCGGGCTTAATATGCGACGGCAATTGCCGCAATAAAGGGTCAAACAGTTTGCCTGTGCCGTCCATGCCTGGCAATAGTACAAGGGTGATGCTTTCTGTGTTGGTCATGAAATTTTGAGATGAGTTTGTGCCATAAGCCATAGTATAATTAAAACATGCAAGAAAATAACTCAATTGGAATTATACAAGCGCAAACCGCGCATTTTAATGCACCGCTTACGCTAAAAAGTGGCGCCATATTGCCTCAGTTTGATTTGGTGTATGAAACTTATGGCACCCTAAATGCCGATAAATCTAACGCCGTGCTCATTTGTCACGCGCTTTCTGGTAATCATCACGTAGCTGGAAAGTATGCCGAATCAGATAAAAACGCGGGTTGGTGGGATAACCTCGTTGGCCCCAACAAACCATTAGATACCAATAAGTTTTTTGTTATTGGGTTAAATAATTTAGGTGGCTGTCACGGCACTACTGGACCAGCCAGCATCAATCCATCCACTAACAAGCCGTGGGGTTCAGCTTTTCCTATCGTAACGGTAGAAGATTGGGTCAACTCACAAGCTTTATTGCTAGATTATTTAGGTATTCAGCAACTTGCTGCCGTAATTGGTGGCAGTTTAGGCGGCATGCAAGCGTTACAATGGACACTGGCCTACCCTAACCGCGTGCGTCATGCGCTGGTGATTGCCTCTGCCCCCAACCTCACCGCACAAAATATGGCATTTAATGAAGTGGCGCGCCAAGCAATTATTACCGACCCAGAGTTTCACGGTGGCGACTTTTATGCGCATGGCGTTGTGCCGCGCCGTGGCTTGCGCATTGCGCGCATGTTAGGGCATATCACCTATTTAAGTGATGACGTGATGGGTGAAAAATTTGGCCGAAAACTGCGCTCTGGTGAAATTAAATATAGCTTTGATGTTGAGTTTGAAATGGAATCCTACTTGCGTTATCAAGGCGATAAATTTGCCGGTGAGTTTGACGCCAACACCTATTTGCGCATGACGCGCGCACTCGATTATTATGATCCTGCACTCGCATTTAACAATGATTTAAGTGCGGCACTTCAGCAGGCAACGGCAGAATTTTTAGTTGTTTCATTCACAAGTGACTGGCGTTTTTCACCAGCCCGCTCACGAGAAATCGTCAAAGCATTGCTGGATAATGAACGCACCGTGAGCTATGCCGAAGTAACCGCCGCGCATGGTCATGACGCATTTTTAATGCCAGATGCGCATTATCACAACATTTTGCGTAATTATTTAAGCAAGGTGGAGGTGTAACCATGCAAAATAATGTAATTATTACAAATACAAACGCGCCAATGCGTCAAGATTTTGCAATTATTGCAAACTGGGTCAAACCTAAAGGCAAGGTGCTTGATTTGGGTTGCGGCGATGGCACTTTACTAAAATACTTACGTGAATCACTCTCGGTAAAAGGTTATGGCGTTGAAAAAGACGATGTTAACTGGTTGGCTTGCCTGCAAAATGGCACCAACGTTATTCAGATGGACTTAGAAGATGGTTTATCAGGCTTTGAAGACCAATCTTTTGATACTGTGATTCTCTCGCAAACCCTACAAGCCATGCATAACACTGAAGAAATTGTGCTTGAAATGCTCAGAGTTGGCCGCGAAATTATTGTTACATTTCCAAATTTTGGTTATTGGCGCAATCGTATTCAAATCCTCACTGGCAATATGCCTGTATCAAAAACACTGCCATATCAGTGGTACGACACGCCCAATGTACACCTTTGCACCATCAAAGATTTTGATAATTTTTGTAATAATTACAAAATTGAAGTGTTGGAGCGTAAAGTAATTACGGATGGTAGCGATGTCAGCATCATGCCTAATTTTTTAGGCAATTTGGCGATGTATCGGTTAAAAGCTAGTGGAAAATAAACTTTCTATCTGGCAGTCCATTTTCACAAAAAGAATGCTGGCCTGTGTATTTTTAGGCTTCACTTCAGGCTTGCCATTGTATTTACTGTTACAGTTATTGCCCGCATGGCTTCGCTCTGAGGGCATGAACCTTAAAACGATTGCCGCGTTTGCGTTTATTCAATTGCCCTACTCGTGGAAGTTTATTTGGGCGCCATTGATGGATAGATATAACCTCATCGCCCCACTTGGGCGCCGCCGTAGTTGGATGTTGATTACGCAAGTTGCATTATTTTTCGGCATGGTGGCGTATGGCTTTTACGAGCCCAAACTCGACATCACCACCATTGCGATTATTTCCACCATCATCGCGTTTTTCTCTGCCAGCCAAGACATTGTCATTGACGCTTTTAGGCGCGAAATTTTGAGCGACCACGAATTAGGCCTAGGCAACAGCATCCATGTCAATGCTTACCGCATTGCCGGTTTAGTGCCGGGTTCGCTCGGACTGATATTGGCCGATCATTTACCGTGGTCATCAGTGTTTTGGATTGTTGCCCTATTTATGTTGCCCGGAATTATCATGACCTTGGTGGTTAAAGAGTCTAGCTCCATCGCCGCCCCCAAAACGCTGGTGGCCTCAGTGGTTGAGCCGTTTAAAGAATTTATTAACCGCCAAGGCTGGCAAAGCGCCATGCTAGTGCTACTGTTTATTTTGCTCTACAAACTGGGCGATAGCATGGCCACCGCGCTTGCCACACCGTTTTATTTAGACATGCATTTTACCAAAAGCGACATTGGCGCTATCGCCAAAGGTAGCGGCTTGGTGATGCAAATTGCGGGAGCCTTTGTGGGTGGCTTGTGGATGCTCAAACTCGGCGTCAATCGTGCCTTGTGGATATTTGGCGTTGCCCAAGCCGTGACTATTTTAGGCTTTGCTTGGCTAGCGCATTCAGGACCTTTTGAAGCGATTGGTGCAGCTGAGCGCACCATGTTGGCCATCGTCATTGGCGCAGAAGCTTTTGGCGTAGGGCTGGGCACAGCAGCCTACGTGGCCTACATGGCACGTGAAACCAACCCCATTTACACCGCCACTCAGCTCGCTTTATTCACCAGCTTATCCGCCGTGCCACGCTCATTTTTTAACGCGCTTACAGGCGGCATGGTAGAAAATCTGGGTTGGGAAAACTTCTTTTACGTCTGCACTTTATTAGCCATTCCCGGCATGCTGTTATTGCTAAAAGTCGCCCCTTGGAACACTGAAAAAGTGCAGGATACTTCCGCATAAAAAATGTTAAAAAAAGCCCCGTTTTAGCCCATACTTCTTTTTGATGCTCTGCAAGCCGCATGGATACTGGCTTACAGAGCATTTATTTTTTATCGGGCAAAAATTAACAGTTAAAACAACTATTTTTTTAGCAGACTATTTGCCAAATATTCCACTTATAAAAATTAGTTTGACTAGCACTAAAGTGCCATAAAATTTCTGTAAGTATATCCCTAGTCCTCCGACTAACTTCCATACAATTTTAGGGGTGTTAACATGCACATAATGACATTCACGGCATTTACTTGCAGCTTAGTGTTATCAGTATTTCAGCCCGCAATGGCCGCTGAGTGCAGCGCCAAAAGCGGTGCGCAAATTGTACAATTGTTAGAGCTTTACACTAGCGAGGGTTGCAGCAGTTGCCCGCCTGCCGACAAATGGCTAAGCGGCTTAAAACTTGACACTAGTAATGCAGACTCTCAAAAAGTAGTCCCGCTAGCTTTTCATGTTGATTATTGGGATTATATCGGCTGGAAAGACCGATTTGCCAAAGCCGATTTTAGCGAACGTCAACGCAAAACTGCCGCATTTGCAGGCGCAGGCTTTGTTTACACGCCGCAATTTGTGCTAAACGGACGCGATTTTAGAAGCGCAAATGATTCGCGCTTAAACCAAGCCATTAACAACAGCCAAAAACAAACTGCTCGCGCTAATTTAAGTCTAAATACCGTGACGCAAGCGAATGGCGAAACCACCTTGCAAGCCACCGCAACCGCCGTAAACCCAGCCGACATTAAAAATGCGCAAGTGTTTATCGCCATTTATGAAAATAAATTAGTTAGCCTAATTAAAGCTGGCGAAAACAACGGTCGCGAGCTTAAACATGATTACGTGGTAAGAGCATTTTTTGGCGCTTACCCATTTAGCGACAAAAATGCATTTGCCAAAAACTTTAACCTAAAACCCGAATGGAAAGGCAAACCGGCAGGCGCAGTGATATTTGTACAAGACGCTAAAAACGGCGATATTTTGCAGAGTTTGCAACTGCCGTTTTGTAGTTAAAAATTCAACTTACACATCACCAAAAACATCCGAGCGAAAAAAACACCTCTGGAAGCCTCATGAATACTGGCTTGCAGAGGTGTTGATATGATTTCTACTTTAATAGTGGCCTGTTTAATTTAAATATTCCACAGTCAAAGGTGCATGGTCGCTAAACCGCTCGGCCTTATAAATACTGGTTGCAACCGCTTTTGCGGCTATGGCTGGCGTGGCAACTTGGTAATCAATCCGCCAACCAACATTTTTCGCCCATGCTTGTCCACGATTACTCCACCATGTGTAACATTCATCTGTAGTCTTGGGGTGCAAGCTGCGGTACACATCGACCCAGCCTACCTCATCAAACAAGGTGGTGAGCCATGAGCGCTCTTCTGGCAAAAAGCCTGAGTTTTTCTTATTGCCTTTGTAATTTTTAAGGTCCGCTTCTTTGTGAGCGATGTTCCAATCGCCGCAAATAATCACTTCGCGCCCGCTTTTAATCAGCGTTTGCATGTGTAGCATAAAACGCGTCATGACGCTGAATTTAAAAGCTTGACGCTCTTCACCACTTGAACCGCTAGGCAAATAAAGTGAAACAATGCTTAAATTGCCAAATTGCAACTCTAAATAGCGACCTTCGCTATCAATATCTTCTACGCCATCGTTTGCACGGCCTAAACCTTCAATCACCGCGTCTGGTTTGGTTTTAGTATAAATGCCAACACCGCTATAGCCCTTTTTTTCAGCATAATGAAAATAGCCGTAATAGCCCGGTGGATTGAGCATTTCTGCTGTTAAATCAGCCGCTTGGGCTTTAATTTCTTGCATACAAATCACATCTGCATTTTGTGTTTTTAACCACAAGTATAGACCTTTGTTGCTGGCAGAACGGATGCCATTGAGATTTAACGATATAATCTTCAAAATTCATTTCCTTAACGTTTAAACAACATGACGCAACATCACCAATTTAGCCAAGAGTTTATCGCATTTTCAGTAGAAAAAGAGGTGTTACGGTTTGGTGAATTTAAAACTAAAGCGGGGCGCACTAGCCCTTATTTTTTTAATGCAGGCTTGTTTAACGATGGCATGAGCTTAATGAAACTGGGCGAATTTTACGCGCAAAGTATTGATGCATCTGGTATTCAGTTTGATATGCTGTTTGGCCCTGCTTACAAAGGGATTACTTTAGCGGCCAGCATTGCCATTGCCTTTGCAAAAAAAGGCCGCAATATTCCTTATGCATACAATCGCAAAGAAGCTAAAGATCATGGCGAAGGCGGCGTTATTGTAGGTAGCCCCCTTCAAGGTCGGGTACTCATCATTGATGATGTGATTTCGGCGGGCACCTCCGTGCGCGAATCGGTTGAGCTAATTAAGGTCAACGGGGCTACACCATGCGGCGTTAGTATAGCCCTAGATAGGCAAGAAAAAGGTTTGGGTGAGCTATCTGCCGTGCAAGAAGTGATTAAAAACAATCAGATACCCGTTTGTGCCATTGCAAATTTAAGCGATTTAATGGATTATCTGCAAAGCAATCAACATTTGGCACAAAATTTGCTGCCAGTTTTGGTGGCAGTAAAGCAATATCGGCAGCAATATGGTATTGCTAGCGAAAAATAACGCTACAACGACTAAAGTACTTTTTTGGAATAATGAAACAAAAGCAACAACATATTATTGAAATAAACAGCGAAATTTCACAAGCAAAAATATGGCTTATTTTTGCGCAGGCTTTTTTTGCCGTTTGGTTGTGCACGATGTGTATTCAAGTAGCGCAAGCTGAAGGAAAAATCGTCAAGTGGAAAGATGAAAAAGGTGTTACGCATTATGGTGACAAATTGCCAGTTGAGGCCGCTGGCCGCGATAACAGCGAAATTAATAAAACCGGCGTAGTAGTAAAAAAGAATAATGCTTTTAACGCCAAAACAGACAGTATTGAAGTGGAAAGTGCCGCTTCTGCGCAATCAAAAAAAGATTCAGCCTTGTTAGCCTCTTACGGTAGCATTGAAGAAATTGACTTAGCCCGCGACCGCAATATTAAAAGTGATGAATTGGCGTTAGGCAATTTAAATCAACGTTTAGTTGATGTGCGCGCTCAGTTAAAAAATAATCAAGAAAAAGCCAACAACTTTGTTAACCGCAAAAAAAATGTACCGCAACATATTGCAGACAACATTAAATTAAATCAATCGCAAATCACTAAAACGCAAGCAGAAATTCTTTCTGTTGAAAGCAATATTGCGATGACCAAGGCACGGTTTGCTGGCTACAAAGTGCGCTACGCAGAATTAAAACCGAATAGAGACAATGCTCCAGAAGTGATAGCCGCTAAAAAAATGTTGGCTGATTTAAATACTAAAAAATTGGCCGCAAAAGTTAAATTGGAAGGATTTCTCAAGCAAGCTGTTGAAGCGAAAAAAACGGCAAAAGAGCAACCGCAAGGCGTGTCTGATGGTATTCAAGCATGTAACGATGAAATTGCCAGTTTGGATAGAGAAATTATTGCCGTACAAGCAAAACTCACCGAATTAACTCACTAAAATATCCCTCGAGCAAAAAATAATGCTCTGGAAGCCGCATGGATATTGGCTTGCAGAGCACCTAAAAAGAAGATATGTTAATTTTGCGCTTTTTTGCGTAATTTTTTAGCTGAGTTTTTTCTTTAAAATTTCGTTCACTTGCGCAGGGTTTGCCTTGCCTTTTGACGCTTTCATGGCTTGCCCCACTAATGCGTTAAAGGCTTTTTCTTTGCCTGCCTTAAATTCTTCTACCATCGCAGGGTTAGCTTTAAGCACTTCATCAATAATCGCCTCGATGGCGCCACTGTCAGATTCTTGTTTCAGACCTTTGGTTGCAATAATGGCATCGACTTCACCATCATTGTTCCATAAAGCTTCAAACACTTGTTTAGCGGCATTGTTTGAAATGGTGTTGTCAGCAATTCGTTTGAGCAAACTTGTCAGTTGTACGGCGCTCACAGGCGATTGGGCAATGGTTTTTTCTTCAGCATTTAACTTAGCTGATAGTACCCCCATAATCCAGTTGGCCGCAGGCTTAGCTTCTGCACCCGCTTCAACGGTGCTCATAAAATAATCCGCCACTTCGCGGCTGGCTGTTAAAGTCGCCGCATCATAGCTCGTTAAGCCATATTCAGATTCAAACCGTGCTTTCATTGCCTCTGGCAACTCTGGCATTTGTGCTTTAACACGCGCTTTATCTGCTTCAGTCACTTCTAATGGCAGCAAGTCTGGGTCTGGAAAATAGCGATAGTCATTTGCTTCTTCTTTGCTGCGCATGGCGCGTGTTTCGCCCGTATCCGGGTTAAATAACACAGTAGCTTGCTGAATAGTGCCGCCGTCTTCTAGCGTTTCAATCTGCCAGCGGGTTTCATACTCAATCGCCTGCGTCATAAATTTAAACGAGTTGAGATTTTTAATCTCGCGGCGCGTGCCGAACTCTTTTTGGCCTTTTGGGCGTACAGAAACGTTTACGTCACACCTAAAGCTACCTTCTTGCATATTGCCATCACAAATGCCAATCCACTGCACCAATTCGTGCAATTTTTTAGCGTAGGCTACGGCTTCAGCGGCTGAGCGCATATCTGGTTCGGTCACAATTTCAAGTAATGGTGTACCTGCACGGTTTAAATCAATGCCACTCATGCCCTCCACTGCGCCATGAACGGATTTACCCGCGTCTTCTTCTAAATGCGCACGGGTGATGTTAATCACTTTTTCATAAGCTGCGTTTTTGCCAACGGCTGGCACTTGTATGGTCACAGCGCCTTTGCCAACGACTGGTAATTCAAATTGGCTAATTTGGTAGCCTTTTGGCAAATCTGGGTAAAAATAATTTTTACGCGCAAATACGCTTCTAGGTGCAATTTCAGCATTAATCGCTAAGCCAAATTTAATAGCGCAATTCACCGCTTCACGATTTAACACTGGTAGCACACCTGGTAATGCAATGCTCACTTCACACGCTTGGGTGTTAGGCTCTGCACCAAAAGCGGTGCTAGCTCCACTAAAAATTTTGGTTTTAGTTTGTAACTGAGTGTGGGTTTCTAACCCAATAACGACTTCCCATTCCATTATGCTAAACCCTCTGGCATTTGCACATGCCAATCTGTCACTTGTTGATACTGATGCGCCACATTCAGCATGCGTGCTTCATCAAAATAGTTGCCGATAATTTGCAAACCTACGGGCAATCCATTACTGAAACCTGCTGGCACACTCATGCCCGGCAGGCCTGCCAAGTTAGTTGAGATAGTGTAAATATCTTGCAAATACATGGCGACTGGATCGTCTACTTTCTCACCCGCTTTAAACGCGGTAGAAGGCGCCGCTGGCCCCATAATCACATCACACTGTTTGAATGCCTCAACAAAGTCTTGTGCGATTAAACGACGAATTTGCTGCGCTTTAAGATAATACGCATCGTAATAACCCGCACTGAGCACATAAGTGCCAATCAAAATACGGCGTTTAACTTCTGCACCAAACCCTTCAGCGCGGGTTTTGCTGTACATATCGTTTAAGTCAGTGTATTCAGCTGCACGGTGCCCATAACGCACACCATCATAGCGTGACAAATTGCTGGATGCTTCAGCGGGTGCTAACACATAATAAACAGGAATCGACAAGCCAGTATTCGGTAGCGAAATATCGACAATTGTTGCACCTAGTTTTTTATACTCGGCAATCGCGTCCATCACTACTTTGCCAACGGATGCATCTAATCCTTCAGCGAAATACTCTTTTGGCAAGCCAATTTTTAAACCCGCGAGCGGTTTGTTTAGGTCGCGTGTGTAGTCTTCTTTTTCACGGTTTAAACTAGTGGAATCACGCTCATCAAAACCTGCCATTACGTTCATCATCAGCGCACAATCTTCTGCCGATTTTGCCATTGGGCCTGCTTGATCTAATGATGAAGCAAACGCAATCATGCCATAGCGCGATACCACCCCGTAAGTCGGCTTTAAACCTGTAAACCCACACAAGCTTGCTGGCTGGCGGATTGAACCACCTGTATCTGTTCCTGTTGCTGCGGCACATAGCCTTGCCGCTACTGCCGCCGCGGAGCCGCCACTACTGCCACCGGGCACTCGGTCAAAGTCCCACGGGTTTTTAACGCTACCAAAATAACTGGTTTCATTCGACGAACCCATGGCAAATTCATCCATATTGGTTTTGCCTAGGTTGACCGCACCTACATTATCAAACTGTGTAATCACATGTGCATCGTAAGGTGCAATAAAATTTGCCAACATTTTAGAGCCACAAGTGGTTTGCCAGCCTTTGGCACAAAAAATATCTTTTTGTGCAATTGGAATACCTGTAAGTGGCGCGACATTTCCAGCCGCGATACGTGCATCCGCAGCCTTTGCCTGAGCTAACGTTTTTGCATGATCTAATGCAATATAGGCGTTAATATTCGGATTAAGTGAATCAATACGGTTTAAGAAAACTTGTGTGAGCTCTACGCTAGAAATTTCCTTTTTAGCCAGCATTTGGCTAAATTGTTTTAGGCTGCTATTAATCATTTGCTTACTCAATTACTTTAGGAACAAGGTACAAACCATCCGCAGTGGCTGGCGCATTTTGTTGAAACAATGCACGCTCATTCGTTTTGGTTACCACATCATCTCGCAAACGCTGTACCACATCTTGCGAATGTGACATCGGGCTGATTCCGGTGGTATCAACCGCCTGCATTTGTTCTATTAACCCCATAATGCCCGTCAGTTTTGTCAGCGTCACTTGCGCTTCACTTTCGCTTACTTCAATACGCGCTAAATGCGCAATTTTCTTAATATCTTCAATGCTTAATGCCATACTTTAGTTATCCGAAATAATTATATTAATTTAACAACGGGATAGTTTTGTAAGAAGTTGTAACAACATCTTAATTTTCAGTTAGATTTGCGGTATTATAACCCGTTTTACAGAAGCTTAATTGACGCTTTGGTTTTAAAGACTCAAGCCTAGTCATCAATCTGCATCAACCCACAGGAAAAACAACATGTTCGGCTTTTTAACCAGCTACTTTTCAAACGATATTGCCATTGACTTGGGCACTGCCAACACCCTGATTTATTCACGCGGCAAGGGTATTGTATTGGACGAGCCTTCTGTCGTTGCCATTCGCCAAGAAGGTGGTCCTGGCGGAAAAAAAATCATGCTTGCAGTGGGTGCTGAAGCTAAAAATATGCTCGGTAGAGCACCAACTAGCATTCAGGCAATCCGCCCGATGAAAGATGGTGTGATTGCTGACTTCACTATCACTGAGCAAATGCTCAAATATTTTATTCGCCGTGTACACGATGCACGCTGGTTTTCACCAAGCCCTCGCATTATCATTTGCGTACCCGTAGGCTCAACACAAGTTGAGCGTCGCGCCATTAAAGATTCGGCAATTAATGCCGGCGCAAAGCAAGTCTATTTAATCGAAGAGCCAATGGCTGCAGCAATTGGCGCGGGCATGCCAGTATCAGAAGCTACAGGATCAATGGTGGTGGATATTGGCGGCGGCACTACAGAAGTAGGTGTAATTTCACTTGGGGGCATTGTTTACGCTAAATCAGAGCGCGTTGGTGGGGATAAATTTGACCAGGCAATTATTGATTACATTCGCCGTAATTACGGCATGCAAATTTCCGAACCTACCGCAGAAGCAATTAAAAAGAAAATTGGCTCCGCCTTTCCCGGCTCAGAAGTACTAGAAATGGAAGTGACAGGACGTAACTTAGCAGAAGGCTTACCACGTAAATTTACCATCTCAAGCAATGAGGTTTTAGAAGCCCTTACTGAACCATTAAATACGATTGTTGGTGCAGTAAAATCTGCCTTAGAGCAAACCCCGCCAGAATTAGGTGCTGACATTGCTGAGAAAGGCATGGTGCTTACTGGGGGTGGTGCGCTGTTACGTGATTTAGACCGCTTATTGGTAGAAGAAACTGGCTTACCTGTGTATGTTGCGGAAGATCCGCTGACCTGTGTTGTACGCGGATGTGGACGTGCGCTAGAAGAGATGGACAAGCTAGGCAGTATATTTGCCTATGAGTAATTGGTAGCCACTATTAAAATGAGCAGTTAAACTCTCAACCATTAGGCCGTTATTGCGGCCTAATTTATTATGGCACTTCAAATATATTGAACTAATAAATCATGGCATTAGGAGTACATCACAAATTAGAACATCAGCCGGCGCCGTCACTATTTGCGCGCGGGCCTAGTGCTTTTGCTCGACTCATTTTTTTTGCCACACTATCCTTTGCGTTGATTGCTACTGATACAAGATTTCATTATTTACTAGGCGTACGTCAATTTTTTATCACTATATTGCATCCTTTTGAAATTATTGCGAATTTACCTGCAACGATTTATCACAATACAAACGAATATTTTTCCACACATAATCGCTTGCTAGATGAAAACACACGACTAAAACAAAAAACTTTAGAGCTAGGCGTAGCCATTCAAAAACTCAATTCCTTAGCACTTGAAAACAAGCATCTGCGCGAATTATTACAGGCTAACCAACGTCTACCTGTACATAGTATTGTGGCTGAAGTGATACATGTGGGGCGCGATGTTTTTACCAAAAAAATCTTTGTAAATCGCGGTAAGTTACATCAAGTAGTTGCGGGGGAAGCGGTGGTAGATGCTAATGGAGTCATCGGTCAGGTTACGCGTGTTTTCCCACTCAGTAGCGAAGTAACTTTGGTTACCGATAAATCGCTTGCAATTCCCGTGCAAGTAGAGCGCAATGGTTTACGTGCTATTGCATTTGGACTAGGTCGCGATAATGCGATTGATTTGCCCTTTTTACCTACGAATGTAGATGTGCAAAGAGGTGATGTTCTAACCACTTCTGGAATTGATGGCGTTTACCCTGCAGGGCTAGCTGTGGCACTTGTAATACAAGTAGATATTGCTCCAAACGCTCCATTTGCCCGCATTATTTGCAAACCTATAGGTGGGACAGAAAACCATCGACAAGTATTGTTAGTAGGTACGCCTCCAGGCACTAACACTGAAAAGAGGTCTTTAGAAGACGCGGCTATCAACGAACCTCTTAGCGCCAAACACTCTTCGATGACTCCCAACAGTATCGTTAATCAACTTACAACCCCTAGGCAACAAGATGCCTCAGAGTAATTTTAAAATTATTTATTTTTCACTAGTAATAGCATTCATTTGTCTGCTATTTCCATGGTCTGGCCTAGCACTTAAATTGCGTCCTGACTTTTTACTAATCACTATCATTTTATGGCTTATCAGAGCACCTAACCTATGCAACATCGGTACAGCTTGGCTTGCTGGGTTATTTGTTGACATCGCTACTGGCGGGATTTTTGGTCAATATGCGCTAGCTTATACCATCACTGCGTATTGTGCGGTTGTCTATCAGAAGCGTTTAGTACTATTTAATCATACCCAACAACTACTTTATGTATTTTTTCTACTGATTATTTCACAGGTTACATTGCTAATTTTAAAGGCTTTTTCAGGCCAGCCATTGCTGAGCTGGGCATATTTTTTGCCTAGCATTACGGGTGTTTTATTATGGCGAACTGCAGTCGCACTTGGCTTAAATACTGGTGGACGAGCACGTGGCACTTAAGCTCACTCGGTCAATCATCCCAACTAGTTTAATATGCTAAACGAGCTAAAAGACAACCAATTTGAGCATTTTTATTTTAAGCGCAGACTTTTTTTTGCTGGGTTTTTCATTTTTGCATTTTTTGCAATTCTAGTTTTTCGTTTTTACTATTTACAAGTTTCTCAATTCTCGCATTACCAAACCCTCGCAGAAAAAAATCGCATTTCACTAGTCCCCATCGTGCCTAATCGAGGACTAATTTTAGATAAAAATGGCATCATACTTGCCAATAATTTATTTACTTACACACTAGAAATCACCCCCGCAATTTCCAAAAAAAATATTGAGCCTACAATCATAGAGCTAGCAAAGTTTATTCCCGTTTCTGAAGCTGATCGAAAACGCTATTTCAAGCTTCGCGAAGCTAGTCGTCAATATGAAAGCATTCCTATTCGCACACATTTAACTGAAACGGAAGCAGCTTTCTTTGCGGTTAATCATTATCGATTCCCTGGCATTGAAATCAAATCTAGGCTGTTTCGAGATTATCCTCTCGGCAAGACAGGCGCTCATGTAGTGGGCTATATAGGCAGGATAAACGAAAAAGATATCACAACTCTTGAAGCTACTGAAAATTTATCCAACTACAAAGGCTCAAGCCATATTGGTAAAAGTGGCATAGAACAATACTATGAACAACAACTACACGGCTCAACAGGGTTTCAAAAAATTGAGGTTGACAAAGACGGGCGTGCAGTACGCGTGCTATCAAATACGGCACCGGTCCCAGGTAAAAATATTACCTTATCTATTGACAGTAAGCTTCAAACTATTGCCGAAACAGCTTTTGGTGATAAACGTGGAGCCTTAGTTGCAATCGACCCAAAAACAGGTGAAATTTTGACTTATATAAGTCAGCCCAGCTATAACCCCAATTTATTTATAGATGGCATTGATGTGGACAACTGGAAAGCTCTTAATGAATCTCTTGATAAACCTCTTTATAACCGCCCTATTCAAGGTGTATATCCACCAGGATCTACTTTCAAGCCATTTGTAGCACTGGCAGGGCTAGAAAGTAACTTACGCACTCCACCCTTCGCTATTCATGATATTGGCTACATTACATTACCTAATAGCACGCACCGTTACCGAGATTGGAAGCCAAGCGGTCATGGTGTTGTAGATATGAAGCGAGCCATTACGATTTCATGCGATACTTTTTTTTATGGCTTAGCACTTGAGTTAGGTATCAATAGACTGAGCAATTTTGTGCGTCACTTTGGCTTTGGAAGTAAAACTGGTATAGATATTTATGGTGAGAACGGCGGACTACTTCCCACGCCAGAGTGGAAAACACGCCGTCATAAAAAAGCATGGTATTTGGGCGACACTGTCATCACAGGTATCGGTCAAGGCTACACACTTACAACGCCCATGCAGCTCGCTCATGCCACTGCAACGCTGGCAAACAATGGGGTCGCTATCAAGCCTCATTTTGTCACAAAAATGTACAACACAGTGACTGGGACAAGTGAGACTATGCCACAACATGTGCAAGACAGCATTCCACTATCTCCAGAAAACATAGAAATTGTAAAACAAGGCATGTTAGCGGTTACACTGCCTGGAGGTACTGCATCTAACGTTGGGGCAAATGCTGGTTACACGATTGCGGCAAAAACTGGTACGGCGCAAGTAATTGGTATTAAGCAAAACGCTAAGTACAATGCTAATAGCATCAATGAACGCCATCGCGATCATGCGTTATTTGTAGCCTATGCTCCTGCTGATGATCCTAAAATTGCACTATCAGTAATTGTAGAAAATGGCGGTCATGGCGGGTCTGCGGCTGGTCCCATTGCAAGAAAAGTAATGGACTATTACTTATTAGGTAAATCTCCAGACGCCATCCTTAATGACGAATCAATTAGTAAGCCTAGCAACCTCGTAAATCCAACTTCCACCTTGTCAATTGACGAAGAGGAGTTTCATGATTAATCAGATATTCGATATTATAAGTAAGCGAATTGACGCCTTTTTGATGGCTTGTTTATTTCTCACTTTAATACTCGGTTTGTTTGTTATTTACAGCGCCTCTGCACCTTATATGTACAAGCAGGCAATCAATATAGCAGTTGCATTGATCTGCATGTGGACAGTAGCTAATATTGCCCCGCACCACCTTCAACGACTTGCGTTACCACTTTATGTCTTGGGCGTTATCTTATTGATTGCTGTAGAGCTATTTGGTTACAGTAGTAAGGGCGCACAACGATGGCTAAACATCGGTTTTACTAAAATTCAACCATCTGAATTGATGCGAATTGCTCTGCCAATGATGCTTGCTTGGTATTTCGCCAAAGTTGAAGGTAAGGCATCTCCGCGTGATTTTATCGTTGCTGGTTTGTTATTGTTTGTGCCAGTTGTACTAATTAAAATGCAGCCTGATTTAGGCACGTCTATCATGATTTTTGCTTCTGGTTTTTACATTCTGTACCTAGCAGGGTTAAATTGGAAACTATTGACTGGAAGTGTTACATCATTGGCAGTAATTACTCCTGTGGTATATCACTTTAGGCAGCCGCTACTTGACATGCTCATCAACCATGGCTTGCTACATGATTATCAAAGAAAGCGCATTGAGATACTATTAGGAGACATTCAAGACCCCCTAGGCGCTGGCTACAACACCATGCAATCGGTGATTGCAGTGGGATCTGGTGGAGTAGACGGAAAGGGATGGCTCAATGGAACACAAACCCAATTAGACTTTTTACCAGAGCACCATACCGATTTTATTTTTGCCGTATTTAGTGAAGAATTTGGCTTTATTGGAAATTTGCTGTTACTTTCGCTTTTCAGTCTGATTATTCTACGCGGTCTTTACATTGCATCTTCAGCACAAAATACTTTTAACAGATTGCTTGCCGGCAGCATTACACTGACCTTTTTTACTTATGTGTTTGTTAACATGGGAATGGTGAGTGGCATTTTGCCTGTCGTAGGTGTTCCACTCCCACTTATTAGCTATGGAGGTACATCAATGGTGACGTTAGCAATAAGTTTTGGTATATTGATGAGTATTCATACACACTAAAATTTAATATGCGGATAATAATTATCTTTGAAGGCTATTGGAATCATTATGAACTCTAAACTTAAAAATGGCGCGGTACTATTAAGCATCGCATTACTTTCAGCTTGCGCTGGTATCGGCAACAAACCTCAAGTTGAATCTCCAACACCGCCTGCCACGGCTGAAGCATCAGATAGCGAAACAAAAAAACCAGGGGGATATTATTTAGACGATGGCCCAGGTGAAGATGCGCCAGCTGACATTGATGGAATTCCTGATGCGCAATTAAGAATTGAGTCTCCTCTAGAGCGTGCTAATAAACCATATTCAGCTTTAGGTATGCAATATAAGCCCTTGACTGCTTACACTCCATACAAAAAGCAAGGTATGGCTTCGTGGTATGGTAAACGCTACCACGGCAAACAAACCTCTTCAGGAGAGGTCTATGATATGTATAGTATGACCGCTGCGCATACTACTTTGCCTATTCCAAGTTATGCAAGAGTGACTAACCCAGCAAATGGGCGTTCAGTCATCGTTCGGATAAATGACCGTGGCCCATTTAAACACGATAGACTTATTGACCTTTCATATGCAGCTGCTTATAAATTGAGATTAGCCGAGCAAGGTAGTGCTTTAGTAGAAGTTGAAATGCTAGACACTAGCTCCAATCAAAGCATTGCAAAAGCCTTACAAAAACCAGCTCCCAAAGAGGTATTGGCCGTTAAAACCTCCCCAGAAATCAAACCAGTCGAAGCAGCTCCAGCAAAAACCACTGTTGAGCCGCAGCCTGCAGTAACAACTCCAGTAGAAATTGAACCCGTTATCACTGCTGAGCCTGAGTTAAAAACTCCACCACCTGCGCCAGTAGCCAACACTCCAACCACCAAACCAGCAGCGCCAGTAGTCACTGCGGCAACTGGAATTTCTACTAGCCCAACTGCAAAAAAATCTAATACCTCAAAATTGCAGTATTTTGTGCAAGCTGGCGCTTTCAAAAGCGAGGCCAATAGCCAATCTTTGCAAAAGAAAATACAAGGTTTAACAGTTGCCGAAAATGTTGGGCTGGATAGTGTGTATAATGATGGTCTTTATCGCGTAAAGCTTGGCCCTTACGCAACAAGAAAAGAAGCTGATGCCGCAGCAAGTAGTATTCGCAAACAGCTTGGCATCGCAGCTATCGTCAAAAACTAATTGTTTAAGCACGCACTAAATAATGACATTCAATTTATTTAAAAAAATCACTTTTACTATTTTTTCAGCAAGCATTTTGTATGTAACAAGTTTACAGGCTGCTGATACCATCGCCCCAGCGCCTACACTTGCAGTGAAAGCTTTTTTACTGAAGGATCTCACCAGTAATCGTACTATTGCTGAGCAAAATGCGGATATGCGTGTTGAGCCTGCTTCGCTCACCAAAATTATGACTGCATATTTAAGCTTTAAAGCAGTTAAAAATGGACACTTAAAACTTAGCCAAACTCTACCTGTGAGTGAACTTGCTTGGAAAGTAGAAGGCTCTAAAATGTTTATTGAGCCAAGAATTCCAGTAACTGTTGATGAGCTTTTGCATGGCATGATTATTCAGTCTGGTAATGATGCTTCAATTACCTTAGCAGAAGGTATTGCAGGTACTGAGGCACAGTTTGCCACGATGATGAATACAGAGGCACAACGCTTGGGGATGAAAAATACGCATTACGTCAATGCCACAGGGCTGCCAGATCCACAGCACTACACGACGGCTAGCGATTTAGCCACACTTGCAGCTGCATTAATACACGATTTTCCTGAAGACTATGCGCGTTTATATTCAGTTAAAGAATATACCTATAATAAAATCAAACAGCCAAACCGTAATCGTTTGCTATGGCTGGACCCCAACGTGGATGGCATGAAAACTGGACACACTGAATCAGCTGGTTACTGTTTAATTTCATCTGCAAAACGCGATGGCATTCGGCGCCTTTCTGTAGTGCTTGGCGCAGCTAGCGATGCGGCAAGAGCTAGCGAAAGTCAAAAACTGTTGAATTACAGCTTTCAGTACTACGACACCACCTTGGTGTATAAAAAAGGCCAAAATGTAGGTCAACCGCTCAAGGTTTGGAAGGGTACTGAAGACCAGCTACTTTCTACTGTTGAAAATGAGTTCTACATTACACTACCTAAAGGTGAGTACGCCAAGGTAAAAGCGGTGATATCTAGCACCCAACCCCTGATTGCCCCAATTAAAAAAGGGCAAAATATTGGTAATGTAAAATTCATGTTAGGCGACAAGTTAATTGATGAGCGCAATTTAGTTGCTGCAAAATCAATTGAAGAGGCCGGTTTTTTTGGTCGCGCATGGGATTCGATGAAATTAATGATGCAATAATTTTTTCTACGTTCATGACGAGTAATCATCAAACACCGCCACCTTTAATTGACTTCCCCTGTAACTTTCCCATTAAAGTAATGGGGGAAACGCAAGAGCACTTTGCGCAAACTATTATTGATTTAATACAAACTAAACAGCCAAGTTTTAACGCTAACAATGTTGAAATGCGGGCAAGCTCCGGTGGCAAATATCTTAGCCTTACCTGTACTGTGCACGTTCACTCTCAACTAGAACTAAATAATATTTATCGCGTCATCAGCGCACATCCGCTGGTAATATTCACACTTTAACAATTCACTACTGCTGTGTTGTATCCCATTGTGAAGCATTTAGGTGTCACTGACTTTGAAGTCACTTGGCACGCCATGCAAGACTTTACGCAAAATCGCAGTAGTAACACGCCTGATGAGCTTTGGCTCACACAGCACCCTGCAGTTTACACTTTAGGTCTAAATCGCAAAAATGTGAGGCCTCCTTTGCGAGATGATATTCCACTCATTGAAATTGATCGAGGTGGAAAAATCACTTATCACGGTTTAGGGCAGGTAGTTATTTATTTACTTGTCGATTTAAATCGCCGCAAAATTAGTGTGCGGCAATTGGTCAGCATGATTGAAAGTAGTATTATCTCTTTGTTAGCGCGTTTCAACGTTGCCGCAATTGCCCGCACAGATGCGCCAGGCGTGTACATTAATGAAAAAAAAATAGCTGCATTGGGTTTACGCTTAAAAAACAACTGTTGCTACCATGGCTTAAGTTTAAATGTGGCAATGGATTTAACTCCTTTTAGTGCGATTGACCCATGCGGTTACGCTGGATTGGAGGTAACGCAAATGCAAGATTTGGGCATTCCATTAACTGTAGATGAGGTGGGCATTAGATTGTTGCAAATTCTCGCAGATAAATTGGCAAAAATATGACACAAATCACAACAAAAAAAGTAGCTGGTGTCAAAGAAGTTGATGCTGCCAAAACTTCACGCATTCCTATCAAAATTATTCCACAACCGATACAACGCAAACCAGAGTGGATACGCATGAAAGTACCCGATAGCAAACGTTATCAGGACATTAAAAATATTTTGCGTGAAAATAACTTACACACAGTTTGTGAAGAAGCGAGCTGCCCTAATATTGGTGAATGCTTTAGTGGTGGCACCGCAACATTTATGATTTTGGGCGATATTTGCACGCGCCGCTGCCCATTTTGCGATGTTGCCCACGGCAAACCTTTACCTCCTGATGAGAATGAACCTGAAAACTTAGCGCGCACTATCGCCCAAATGCAGCTCAAGTATGTGGTCATCACCAGTGTTGACCGTGATGATTTAAAAGATGGTGGTGCTCAGCATTTTGTTGATTGCATAAAGGCTGTTCGCACTTACTCACCCCAAATTAAAATCGAAATTCTCGTGCCCGATTTTCGTGGGCGTTTAGATGTAGCGATGCAAATTTTAAAGCATGCCCCACCCGATGTGATGAACCATAATCTTGAAACGGTGCCACGCTTATACAAACAAGCAAGGCCAGGCTCCGATTATCAAAACTCACTGAATTTACTCAAAACATTTTCTGAGATGTATCCACATATCCCAACTAAATCTGGCCTGATGTTAGGGTTAGGTGAGACCGATGAAGAAATTTTAGAGGTGATGCGTGATTTGCGTGCAAATCAAGTGAGCATGCTAACTTTAGGCCAATATTTGCAACCTAGCGTTCACCACCATCCGGTGATGCGCTATGTAGAGCCCACTATTTTTGATGATTTAAAGCAAAAAGCGATGCAGATGGGCTTTAATAATACCGCTAGTGGCCCCATGGTAAGAAGTAGCTATCATGCTGACGCGCAAGCACAACTAATATAATGGTTGCGCTTGCACACAGTATTACCTAAAGGAAAATCATGGTTCCGCACTTAACTACCGCACTTAATGGCCCGTTGTTATCGCTCGAAAAGCGCATGCTTGAAGCACAGCCAAAAATTGAACATTGGTTCCGCTCGCAATGGTTAGAATTTGCAGCGCCATTTTATGCCAGCGTAGATTTACGCAACTCTGGGTTCAAACTTGCTCCTGTGGACACCAATTTATTTCCCGCTGGCTTTAACAACCTTAATCCAGCATTTTTGCCCCTCAGCGTGCAAGCGGCACAAATTGCAGTTGAAAAAGTGTGCCCTGAAGCGCATCGCTTACTGATTATTCCTGAAAATCATACACGCAATACTTACTATCTACGCAATGTGGTAGAGCTGGTTAACATCATGAAAGCAGCGGGTTTGGATGTACGTGTCGGTAGTATTTCACCTGAAATAACCGAACCTACCACACTATTAGCGCACGATGGCCAGCCCCTGCTTCTTGAGCCTGTCGTTCGCGTTGGAAACCGAGTGAAGCTGGTTAATAAAGTCTTGGGAGATTTTGATAGCTGCGCAATTTTACTCAACAATGATTTGTCAGGTGGTGTTCCTGAAATTCTTAAAAATTTAGAGCAAAATTTGATTCCGCCTTTGCATGCAGGTTGGAGTACGCGTAAAAAATCACAACATTTTAGTGCTTATAATCGCGTGGCGAGTGAGTTTGCGCAATTACTGGACATTGATGAATGGCTACTCAATCCGTATTTTGAAACTTGTGGTGAGATTGATTTTCAGGCACGTACGGGCGAGGAATGCTTGGCACAGAAAGTTGAAGAGTTAATCGAAAAAATCAAAGTAAAATATGCTCAATATGGCGTAACGCAAGAACCGTTTGTGATTGTAAAAGCTAATGCTGGCACCTATGGCATGGGCATTATGACGGTAAAGTCACCTGATGATGTGCGTGATTTAAACCGTAAAGCACGCAATAAAATGTCGGTGGTGAAAGAGGGCTTGCAAGTCACAGAAGTGATTATTCAAGAAGGGGTTTATACCTTTGAAAGTATGAATGATGGCGTGGCCGAACCTGTGGTGTATATGATGGATCATTTTGTCATTGGTGGATTTTACCGCGTGCATACCGAACGCGGTATAGATGAAAACCTCAATGCACCAGGCTCACATTTTGTCCCCTTAGCTTTCGAAAAACCCTGCTCTATGCCTGATTGCGCCGGTGCACCCGATGCACCACCCAATCGTTTTTATGCGTATGGCGTTGTGGCACGTTTAGCCTTACTGGCCGCCGCCATTGAGCTACAAGAGCAAGACCCGCTTAATCAATAGGCAAAATAAGATGAAACTACTGTTTATTCTTGACCCGCTTAATAGCCTAAAACCCTACAAAGATACCAGCCTTGCCATTATGCGCGAGGCGAGCCTGCGTGGCGACACACTTTACGTGTGCAAACAGCACGATTTATTTTTGCGTGCCAACATTGCCAAAGTCAAAGCGCAAGTTTTTAACTTTACCGAGAATGCCTTTAGCGTAGAAGATGAAAATGAGTTCTTTCCAACAGACTTTGACGCCATCATCATGCGCAAAGACCCGCCATTTGATAATGAATATTTGTACAGCACGTATTTGTTAGAAATCGCCGTAGCGCAAGGTGCAAAGGTTTACAACAGCCCAAGCGCCATTCGTAGCTGGAACGAAAAACTCTCCGTCACGCGCTTTGCGCAATTTGCGCCTGAATTTTTAGTTGCCGCTAATAGCGATTTAATTCGTGATTTTCTCGTTCAACATCAAGACATTGTGGTTAAACCGCTCGACGGCATGGGCGGTAGTAGCATTTTTAGATTAACGCGTAATGACCCCAATATTAGCGTGATTTTAGAGACGATTACCCAATTTGGCGCACGCACGATTATGGCGCAGCGCTATTTGCCCGCCATTTTGCAGGGCGACAAACGTATTATTATTATTGATGGCGAACCACTGCCTTACGCGCTTGCACGCATCCCCAAAGCGGGAGAAACGCGCGGTAATTTAGCGGCGGGTGGCAAAGGCGTGGCCCAAGCCTTAAGCGCGCGCGATTTTGAAATTGCCAGCACTGTTGGAAAAACATTAAAAGCTGAAGGCTTATTTTTGGTCGGCTTAGATGTGATTGGCGAACATCTCACTGAAATCAACGTGACTAGCCCCACAGGGATGGTGGAAATTGCCGCGCAAACAGACTGCAAGCCCGCAACAATATTCATGGATGCACTTAGTAAAATGTGCGTAAATAACTTCTAAAAAAAGCATATTTTTGCTATTTTTTTAACACACATCTTTTTACCCCCTCTGGAAGCCTTATTCTATGCGGCTTACAGAGGCATGAAATTTTCTCGGGGGATTTCGCGTGTTGCGAAACGCATTTTTTTTATTGTTTTTTTTACTCACCAGCTGCGCGCGCGAGCCACTTTATCACAGCCAAAGTTACGTGTTTGGCACGCTGGTGGACATCAGCATTTATGGCGAAACTGACGAGCGCGCTCGTCAATTGGCTGACCATATTCAGCAAGATTTCCAGAGTTTGCACAATCGTTTGCACGCTTGGAAACCTATTTCAACAGGCAAGCCTAGCGAACTTCAGCAGATCAACGCTGCATTTTCTCAAGCCAATCAAACCATCAAAATCAGCCCTGATTTAGCCGCAATCATTGCCGATGCGACCGTATTATCCGAAAAATCTAACGGTTTATTTAACCCCGCCATTGGCCATTTAATTAGCTCCTGGGGCTTTCAGCGTGATGAATTTGCAGTAGTCAATATAAACGAAGCTGAGATTAAAAATCTTATCCACGCGCAGCCGCGCATGACCGATATTGTCATTGATAATAATACCGTTTACAGCAAAAATCCAACAGTAAAGCTTGATTTAGGCGGCTATGCCAAAGGTTACGCGCTGGATACAGCGGCCAATTACTTACGCAAACAAGGTGTTAAAAATGCGCTCATTAACATCGGCGGCAACGTCATTGCACTGGGAAAACATGGTGATGCCACTTGGCGGGTGGGCATTCAGCATCCGCGCCAACCCACTGCTATCGCTACGATTGATTTAGCTGATGGTTGGGCGGTAGGCACTTCTGGCGATTATCAGCGCTATTTTATGCTGGGTGATAAGCGTTATTGCCATATTATTGATCCGCGTACAGGCTACCCTGCGCAAGATACGCAATCAGTGACGGTTTTGGTGCCACCACAAGCTATCAATCAATCGCAAGCAGGTGTATTATCTGACGTCACCTCTAAGCCTATTTTCATTGAAACTCCTAAAAATAGAAAGTTAGCTGCCGCTGCATTTGGCATAGATGATTTTATGGTGATTGATGCGAACGCACAGATTTTTGTCTCAAAAAAACTGGCTGGTAAAATTCACTGGTTGATTCCAAATGTCCAATTTAAAGCCATTGATTAAATCACTTCAGCAATATTTACGCATCGGCGATTGGCTGGTTGCGCTTATCAGTTTGGCGTGTGTAATTTGGCTATTTCAGACTTTGTGGAGTCACGAACAAGCCGCAAAAGTGCAAATTAGGTTAGGAGATAAAATTTATGGCACTTACAGCTTAAACCAACAGCGCGATATCCATATTCACGGCTCGACTGGCGAAGCAATTATCAGCATTGCCAATGGTCAAGCACGGTTTGCACAGTCACCGTGCAAAAACCAATATTGCATCCATCAAGGCTGGCTCACACTTGCTGGGCAAGTCGCAGTTTGTCTGCCCAACCAAATTGCTTTAGAGTTGCTAGGCGAAAATAAGCCCTACGATTCGCTTAATTATTAATTAACATGTCTAGGCATTTAACCCACATTAAAACAACTGCCGAAGACCACCAAGTGGCCAAACTGGCTGCCATTGCCATTACATTACATATGGTAGAAGCATTAATTCCATCGCCACTACCTGGCGTAAAACCTGGTATAGCCAATATTGTTACCTTATACGTGCTGACACAATACGGCTTTGCCACAGCAGCGTGGGTTAGCATCCTGCGGGTATTTGCCAGCAGTTTGCTACTCGGGCAGTTTTTATCCCCTACCTTTTTGTTAAGTTTAAATGGTGCACTGCTTAGTCTCGCTGTACTTTGGCTCGCATCACATCTGCCCAAACGTTACTTTAGCGTTATCAGCTTAAGCATTTTGGCGGCGTTTGGGCATATTGCAGGTCAGCTGATCATGGTCCGATTATGGCTGATACCACATGCTGGGATTAGCTACTTAGTACCCATATTTGCTGCATCAGCGTTATTTTTTGGCATACTTAACGGTCTAGTTACCGCAAAACTATTGCAACAAAAAAATACTAATGACAGTGAATTAGATAAAAAAAGAGCTAGCAATAGCTAGCTCTTTTTAATTTTGGTGCGCCCGAAGAGATTCGAACTCCTGACCCCTTGGTTCGTAGCCAGTTATTTATTAATTTCCCACTAAAACTTTAATAGCCTCCCTCGGTTCTCTTCGGACATAAAATTAACAAAATATCCTTTATATTCTTATTGTTATATCATATAAATGACAGTATAGTATATCCAGTAGAGATTGATTAAACTTTATAACATCCAAATAATAGTTTACCCCTTAGTTTACCCCTCTACTAATTCTATATAATTTTGATTAAGGTTTATAAATGACTAGATATCCTAAATCTGGAAAAGGCTCAAAGTGGACGGTCAAAGAACTCGATGCTGTTAAGCAAGAATGGAAGGGGGACCTGTTAAGTGATAGTGATGGACTTTCCGGTGAAGTACGCTTTTCTAACTCTGTCTCTGTTCACTTTAAATATGCCTTCAAATGGAACGGGAAGGTGGCGTGGTTCTATTGTGGGGCTTACCCTGCAAACGACATGACTGAAATACGTGAAGAGCGTAATAAAGCGAGAGATTTGATTAAGTCAGGGATAGATCCTCGAGCCAGCAAAAAAGCTAGCAAAATTGAAGCCCAACTTGCGATCGAAAAGGTTATTCTTAACGATGAAAATAAACGAACTCAAAGCTTAACTTTTAATGATCTTTACAATGCTTGGTTAAAAGATGGCGTGAGTCGTCGAGATGGAAATAAATACATTATTCAATCATTTGGTAAGCATGCCATTCCCAAGTTGGGAGAGTTAGAACTGCGTCATTTATCTGAAAATCACCTGCGAAATCTCTACAGGTCAATAATTTCTGACAATAAAATTGCAACTGCCGTCGAACTCTCAAAAGACATTGGTCAAATGTTGCGATGGGCTGGGAAACGAAAACCATGGAGAGGATTACTCACAGAGGGCAATCCATCAGAGCTAGTTGAAATAAAGAAACTCTTACCCAAAGGTTATACAAAAGAGCGCACACGCTTTTTAAGTATTGATGAGATTATTAAACTCAAAGATATCTTTAACACTACTACAAAAAATTATTTAGAAGCGCCAAATAAATATGAAGCCGAACGCCCTCTAAAAAAAGAGGTTCAATTAGCCATGTGGATTTGCCTTGGTTCAGTTTGTCGAATTGGCGAACTCCTAATGACTGAATGGAAGCACGTTGACTTTGAAGCACGTACTTGGTTCATACCAAAGGAAAATGTAAAAGGGGAAGATGGGGATAAATATGATCAACTAATTTACTTGTCAAACTTTGTATTAGATAAATTTGAGCAACTACACAAACTAACTGGCGATACTCGATGGGTTTTCCCTGCGAGATATAAACCAGGTCATGTATGCATAAAATCAGCTACAAAGCAAATTGGAGACCGACAAATTAAATTTAAAAATCGCAATAAAAAACTTCAAGCTAGAGTAGAAAATGATAGTCTGGTTTTGAGCGATACAGGTGAGTGGACTCCTCATGACCTTCGCCGAACGGGCACGACGATGATGCAAAAACTTAAAGTAAGTAGAGACGTAATTAATCTTTGTCAAAATCATGTTATTGGAACAAAAGTTGACCGAGTTTATTTGCTAGACGAATATGCCGATGAAAAACGCGATGCTTGGTATAAATTGGGTGATAAGTTAGATGATATACTAAATTTTTGTTAAAGAATTTTGGATTGATTTTCTGTCAAAATTAAAACTCAACTTGTAAATGAGTATTACAGTGAAAAGAGCCACTCGTTATTATCTGAAAGTAGCCATTAATATTTATTCGACGTTTACCATTTTTTGAACGCGTACTTTGGGGGACAAAGCGGTCAGTCAAAATAAAAATATTTCTCAATTGTTAAAGGTATGTATTAACTGGCGACTAGTGAAAACTTTTGAAGGCGATTCAATACTACTTGGTAGGTACGTACTAATAATGGTCAATAGCAGTTAGATTTATTAACTACAATTTTGCCAAATCGTATATTCTGAGGCGTAAATAACTCGCCCAAGATATAAACTGAACCCGCCAATATAGCTTAAAGCTTGGATTTTTAATTTTGGGATACAGCCTTGCCATACATAGGCAACTGGACTGAGTCCAAGATAGCGAACAATCATCTCCATTCACATCAAAATATTTATATAGCCTATCGCGCAAGCAAGTCATTTTGGGGAACATTTTTTTTACAGTGACCCTAATATCAGGGGCAATTGCACAATTTTTTCTAAATTTAATGGAAGGTTTACCTAAAAGTCGTAACTCACGATTTAGATAAGCCAAATCATAATTGACATCCCAGCAGATAAACTCTGCACTTTCAATAAAGCACAAGAACGCCTCAGCAATCTCTGAAAATAAAGGATACTGTTTTAAAAAATCATCATCATAGCCTGTTACGGCAAAAGCCGCGTCATGCATGTGTGTACCATCTGGGTTGATGAACTGATTAAAACAAACTCCCGAGAGTATTCCATCTAATTCTTCAATTGCAGATATTTCTATTACCCTTGCATCTAGCTCCAATCCAGTAGTAGCTATAAAAACATAAACGCGCCTCATTTAAAGTCTCCTTTAGTTATAAATAACAATATAAATCACATTGCGACACATGGTGTCGCTTGCGGAGCTTATTGTGTATAAACACGAAAACAGGACACTATGATATGAAGGTACAAATTATCACGGATGGAAGCAAGAGAAGCTTCGAGATTGAAAATCTAGAGTGGGTGAAAACATTTGCGAGTAGTATTAAAAAATATTACCCAAACTTTGATATTGACTCACTTGAAGTGTTACAGAGTGATCAAGCATTAGAACTGAATGCTGATTTGTATATTTACCCCATCAATTTGTCAGAAATAAAAGTTGGTTTCAAGCCCACTCTACTTTGTTTTGATAGCAATAAAAAATTAACGAATGGGTTACATTCGATAAACATCACATGCAGGGCTACACCTAATTCTGATACGCTTTCAATGTTTTTAATTTTAGTGTTAGGTCTTGTTGTTTTACCTAGTGGGATGGGTAACCACTATACTGACTTAGCTGATTTACAAACTGTCATGCAGCAGGGCAAATATGCTACGCTTACTAATCCGAGTAATATTTCATCTCAAAAACCAGAAGATATATTGAGTCTGGCAGTATGGTTTAATTGCAAGGGCAAATTTAGTAAAAACTTTAATCAAATAAACGAAACGTTAGCAAATCACTTCAAAGGTCGCGACTTACTAACTATTGTTAATGTCACGAAATTTTTGATTTTAAAAGAGACGAATTTGGTTCTAATGGTAACGACTGAAAAATAAGAAGCGAGAAAAAATGAGCTATCCAAATTTATTCAAATACGCAACCAAAGAGTTATCGCAAGATGCCTTTATCTGCTGGTTGTTGGCTTGGGCAGATAAACAGCATCAAGACAATGAAATGCATTTTATTGGAAAGCGTTTTTTAGAAGCACTAACCAATAAATTCCCTGAAAAAAATATACCAGCTATCGAATCAATAAATATTTATAGGCAGAAATTTAAGATTGATATTTTGTGTTTGATAAACACGACTTTTAATGAGGTGCTAACTACTAAGAATCCCCCTGTTAATAGTTTAGCAATTATCATAGAAGATAAAGTTGGGGCAGGTATTCATGGCAAGCAGCTTGAGCAATATAGAAAAAAAATCGAATCGCTCGGATTTAACGATAGCAATATATTGGGCGTCTATCTCAAAACTAAAGACCAAAAAGACTATGATGGCGCAAAGGCTCAGAACTATAAACCTTTTATTAGACGTGACATTCTTGAGGTGCTAAGTAATGGGGGAAATCAAATCCTAATTGATTTTAGAGAGTACTGGGGTAACGTAGAATCGGAATCGCTAGCCTATGAAAATACAAGTCATGATCAATGGGATAAATCAACCAGTTGGAGAGGTTTTTACAAGGCTTTAGATGCGGCTGGGAATCTTCAAGGCAAATGGACTATAAAGTCATATTCTGATCCAAAGCCTACGTATGGTGGCATTTTTATGATGCAAAAGCAGGAGTGCTCTCTGTATATTCAGCTTTGTCAATCTCGACTGAATTTTAAAATCAGAGTAAATGACAAAAATAATTTTAAGCGGCTACGTGCCAAGTGGACGAAATTTTTAAAAAATATGCCACTTTCGGATGGTATTAAAATTTTGGAGCCTAAAAGAAGTGGGTTCGGAAAATCAATGGTTGTTGGTTATATTGAAAGCTATATTCAGACAGAAAATAAAATCCCTGATATTCAAAACACAGTCCAGTATTTGAATCGAATCAATCTCCTTATGAATGAGTGGGAAGTAGTTTGATTAACCTCCCATTTAAACATGCAAAATATGAACCACTAAACATCCAAAATCACCAACTTAACTAACCAACACCTTCAAAGAAGTGCGCAATTCTAACCATCGCCAGAGTATCACGCTCACAATATTTCAATAAGGCATCGTATAACTGATGGTAGCGTTCACTTGTCACGTCAAGTTGCATCATTTCAGAAAATGCCTCTTGTGCCATTCCGCCATTTGCCACTTCTAAATTATCATAAGCTAAATCTGGTGCAATGGTAGGCAATACGGCTTTGATTGACCAAGAGCCACGCATTTCAGGGTGGTAATAGTGATTGCGTGCAATTGGCAGCAAATCTACAATGCGATTGATAGCCGCCTCTAAAAGATTTTTTAAATCATCATAATAGTTAGCCAACTCTTGCATACGACTACGCTCAAATGGAGCGTTATACACGAGAATTGGTCCATTATTGCCAACCACTTCAAGTAAGCTTTCAGCAAATAATCGGCGGGGATCGCTTTTGCCATCTGCTAAATACGCATCATGCTTGATCACACCTTTCGACTCTTCTGTATGGCATGACCATTGAAACGGCACTTGCATATAGGGCCTAGTGCCTGCCCAAATAGGCACAGTAGGATTGATAGTTTCAAAGTCAATGTAATAGCGTGGATATGGTAGTGCGGCAAGTAATGATTTAACTTCTGAACTAAGTTCAGCCACACCACTTTTAGTAATACGCCACACACGTTGATGATTAGCATTTGTAAGTCGCTCTTTAGGTACATCACGCAAATCATTAAAACCCTCAGAGCGAAGCTTGGCAGCCAAGGCACCCACTCTAGGTAATATTTCTGGAGGAAATTCAGATGCATCTTCTGCTAATGGTGAGCAATAACCCATAAAGGAGCAAGCAAATGGCTCGTTACATTGTTTACCAACCTCTATGCAAGGCTCACTCTCAGTTAGCGTGTTTCTAGCTGCACTTATCCATTCAGTAACTTCACGGGTCATGTCTAAGATCTGATTTGTGACATCTACGTATTTCAGTAAACCTTGATAATCATTTTCACCAGGATAAATAAACGTATTATCGATATGGGCTATTTCCACACTCGTGAGGGGTACATCGTCTTGTTGCGCAACCCATTTTTGAATAGCGGCATCTGTTAAGTGGTAATCTTTAACGCTGGTTGAAGATTTAACCTCAACCATTCTATAACCATCTTGGTTAGGCAATAGTAAGTCTGCACGAATGAGCAAACCATCACTTTGAAATGTAGCTTCAAAGATGGGGCGTTTATCCCCTTTCAATATTTCTTTCGTTCTCTTTACTGCTTCAGCTAAATTGCCACCATCAATTAATACGCCCTCAGGGTATAGCTGTTGCGCTATTTCACCCACATATGTGCCTGTATCAAAACGCGCTTGGTTGCCATCATCAATTTCTTCTAACTCTGGATGATGTACTTTAAGCCACAAGCGTTTTGGGCATTGGCGGTGTAGTAAGATGCGAGATTTGGATAAACCGTGACGTTTTTGTGATGTGTTGTTCATGTTTTTTATTCCAAGGAATTTGGGTTACAAGTAGCACATTGATAATTTTCGTCACGTACTAGTTTAAATGAAGTTAATTGAAACACTGTGGTAATTAGATCTAAATCTACGGTTGAAATACATCGGTCAGCATAAAGTTTGAAGCTTTTTGTTTTATTAAAATAAATCACCCGTCCACGTGGAAGGTAATCATAAGCATGCTGTTTAAAAAGTAATTCTAGATTGCTTTTTGGTCTAACTGACTCCCAGTATTCATAGTGACCGCTAAAATTGATGGCATCTTGAGATTGTTCGACTTCTTCTAATGACGCTATGTCATAAAGCAGTGGTCCTTTCACAACAAAGAAAATACCCACCTTAGACTTCATATTGATAATGCCTCGATAACCAATCTGCAAAAATATAATCTGGGGCACCTAAATGCTCGATACCCAATGTTCGTTCTTTTATAATTTCAAGCAGATTTTGCTTTGTAGGCTCATATATTACATTACCTAATATTTCATTAACTTTTGAATCTCTTAGTATCCACCCTCTACTTAACTGAGTGGCTTCAGAAAATGAAATGTTTGCAATCATTCTCACTATCTCAACAAACTGATACGTCCACATCAATACCCCTCTCGTTTCTTTCAATACTGCATCTATCCAAGGATCCGATTTAGCGTTTAAGGCTGGCAGAAATTTTTTAGACCTCAGTTGCATTAAGTAAAGATTTGGCGTCATCAACCAATCATCCCAACAGATTGGTTTAAACTTTTGTATCCAAGTGGTTATTGCACCTATGTCATCAGTTAATTGTTTGCCTTCCATATTGATTGAATGCTCTAGTTCTTCATATGCAAGTAAAATTAATTGATTCAACCCGCCGCTTTTTTTGTAGCCTAGTATTACACAAACACTTTCTGGAATGTTTTCAATATTAGCTTGGTGTTGATATGCACCCCTAAACCATGGCTGAAGTGCCAGGCTTAGCATTTCAGTACGAAATGCTTGGTACATACTAAATGAAGCGAAACTCTTTTTAAGTCTTCTAATCTCGATTAGTTGGTATTGGTCTTGCCGAGTGACTTCTGATTTATTGGACATTAAAACTTACTCTATTTTTAAATAAAACTAATATAAGTCAATTTTAAAGCCGCTATGCGACACAATGTGACGCATGGGATGTGTTTAATGCAAGTTGGTTATTCGCACTTAGGGGGTAAATATGCACAACGAAATGAATCAAAATAAACTGGAATATAAAATATGTTTATCAGAAAATTTAGCAGTTATTGATAAAGATTTCTTAGCTTATCTGACTAAATCAAAAACTGACTTCAGCATAGTTTTACAAGTCTCACCAGACAAAATAATTAAATCGACTGGTATGATTGCTGTCCCTTCGGGTATTGTTACAGTTGAAGATATTGGACGAGTGCTAGAAACTGCGTTGTCACTTACTGGTACTGATGAAGTGATTTTGCAGGTGAGATCAACGGCTCAATTTTTAGTTGGTGATAGTATGCTAACCGACATATTTCCTATCGGAATTCCTAGCCAAAAGCTCGAAGTTACAATAGAACTTGTGAGAGTCAATAAGCAGTGGCTACTACGATGGGTTCAATGGACAGAATCACTAGGCCGTAGGATAAATGGATGGCATATAAAGGTTGTCTGTGATTAAATAATAATACTGTTAACGGTGTTACCAAATACATTTGATTATAAATTTTTGTCTAAAGAAATAATAATATGAGTAAATTTACCGCAGAAGAATTGCATTTCCGTACTTATGAGCGATTGGCGTGGGTTTTAAGGCATTTATGGGAAGAGCAAAAAGATGATCCAAAACGCGAAGTTAGAGTGCACTCAAGATTATTTGATGTGCTTGTTGGTAACCCACGGAACCTAGGAAAATCATTAAAAGGCGGCGGACATAAAGAACACCTTGTACCCTGCGCACTATTACGTAATCGGGCATTTGAAATGTTTTGGGAAGGCTTGGACTCTAACAAAGATCTCACTAAAGTCGAAAATGACGTTGCCCATATGTTAGAAAAATACTTAGCTATCGCCCATATCACTAAAGAAGAGGCTCATCATCTTGATCATGTGCTTAAGTTCAAAACAACTATGCCCCCAAACTGGAATTGGGAAAATGGACTTGTAGAAGCTCGGCTTGAATACGCTGGCATCAAATTAACTGTGTGATACCAATATTTTCAAGAGTATATCTTTCAAGGATTTACACTCTTTCATAATAGCGAAACTTTGTCAGCGTTCCGACTAGACCACCCTCAGCCAAAGTTGCTATAAAAGCATTTTCAGATAGGGTGTCACGTTACTCATTTGGCTTGCCTGAATAATACAGCTTAGTCAGGCATTCAAGTGCGAGTTTGAAGCGGGATTTGGTGAGGGAGCGAACATTTTTCATATTTTATCAGCTGTGTTAGCTTTTTCGACTATAGATAGATCATACCTACTCTTTAATCTTTGCAACATTTTCGAACGTCGATTTTCTATAAATGTTAAGGGGTTATCCCATTCCAATGATTCTTTATCAGGAACAAAGTCATATTCTCCAAAATACTTACCGCCACTGATTAAGTCACCTGAAGAGTTATATAACTTATCATTAAAAAAATCTTTTGGATGATAATTTGATTTGTATCCATTAATTTCGCCTCTTACAGGTTGCAAATTCCACAAAATGTCAACTTCACTCGCAAAGTTTTCTGACTGCGCTTTCAATTTTCTAGGGAAAATATGGTCAATCTCTGGACTGAAACGACTTTTTGAAGGTGAAAAATTATAGGATTTATCAAAACATAAAATTTTAAGAGCAAATAGGCGTTTGTTTATGAAACGCTCTTCGGTCATATTTGCATCGCGTTCTTTTCCTTCGTTTATGTAAGCTTCTATTTTTTCTAATGGAAAGTCAACAATCTCCATTCTCTTATTAAAACTCTCTGGCTCTTTTTGCTTAGCTGCAATTTCATGGTTCTCAAATGGTTCATTAATTACTCTTGTAAACTTATCGATGTATCTTTGTAAATCCCAATTATTTATTTGAGATTTAATAAAAAATTGCATTAATTTTGTGAGGATGGCACTTTTTTCATGCACATCTTTCTTAAATGTGTATTCGTGTTTATATATATTAAAGAAGTATATTATTAGAGGGAATAAGGCTCTTTTACTTGGTATTATTGCTTCATGATTTATCTTAAACTGCTCCCCAAGAAACTCGATAAAGAAGTCTTGCAGTGGCCGAGCCAAGTGATCCCATGCCGAAACAAATGCGTTTAATTCATTCTTGTTGACTCTGACAGCTTCAAGTCTTACCTCTCCTTTGACTATTAAGAAAAGTAATTGAATAATCAAATATTGATCGATTTCAAATCCTGACTTTCCTTTGATTTCAGCGGATGCATTAATTAGTTTTTCTTCAAAATCTGGGGATTTCTCTTTAATACGAGAGAGTAATAAATCGGCCTGAGATAGAGGCACCCCACTTGAGTTTAATCGTTGGAATATCTCATTAACTTCAATATCTGAATTACTAGGAATTGAGAAATAAGAAATTGATTTTTTATCTGTAGTAACAAAGACTTTCCATAATTGACTTAAATTTTTCTCTATTACTTCTTGACTCTCATCCGTTAAAGAAACGGAGTTATCTAATGCTTTTTTAAATATTTCTTTTCTGACCTTAATTTCCTGATCAATATTCTTTCCGAAAAGCTCGTTCAATCTGATTTCGTTCCAAGGTAAAACGTTAGAGCGTTCGTGAAAAGTGAATCCACTAGTTAAATTATCATCATCACCAATATTTTTTTCCCAAAGTAAGTCAAACGTTAAAACTCTATTGTTAAATGTGTACTTCAAGCAAGAATACAGCGTTTGAAGTCTCTGCTGTCCATCATAAACCAGTGATTTTTTGTTACCCCACTTACCTTCATCCTCAATTGCTTTTGAAATTTCAGAATCTTTATAATGATCTATAAATTCTCGAAATGGAACCACCGTGTCTGTTGGCCATAGAATTATTACGCCTATAGGGTACTCTCTAAACAAACTATCGAATAACTTTGAAATATAAAGTTCAGCTTCATATCTTCCACCCCATACATATGGCCTTTGCGTAGCAGGCAATACCCAATCTGATGTATTAATATTATCAATTGCTTCCCGAAGTGAAATACTTTGATAAGACATTTATATAAATCCTTTTAAATTTATTTATTTTTAACACCACTAGGCACATGCCCAGTAGCCACATGCAGTCTTGCTGATTCACAATGTTTAGTTTGGTCATCAAAGAAAATATCTGCATCAAACGCTTTTAAAAATGGGCCTTTATCTAGCCCACCTAAAAATATGGCTTCATCTATGCGGATATTCCAAGCTCTTAATGTTCTAATTGCGCGCTCGTGCGCTGGGGCTGCCCTTGCGGTAACCAGTGCGGTGCGTATGGGTGAGCTTTCTGTTGGGTATTCACTTTGAATTTGGTGCAGCAATGCTAAAAAGGCTTTAAATGGGCCGCCAGATAACGGGGTTTTAGCGGCTTTTACTTCACTTTCAGTAAAGGCTTTTAGGCCTTGTTCTTGAAATACGCGCTCTGCTTCATCTGAAAATAACACGGCATCGCCATCAAATGCGATGCGTAACTGTTGGTTATCGTTACTGCTAATATGAGAAGGTAAAATGGTTGCGGCAGCAAAGCCTTCAGTTAAGGCTTCGGCAACATCGTTGGCGTCGGCCGATAAAAATAAATGGGCACCAAAAGCCGATACGTAAGGGTATGTGCTGCGCCCTCTGGTAAATGCTGCGCGGCTAATGTTTAAGCCGTGGTGCTGTATAGAGTGAAAAACCCGTAAGCCTGTATCTGCACTGTTTCTAGAAAGTAATATCACTTCAACTCTGGGGTTTTGTGGGTCACGGTCATTAAGTGCTAATAGCTTTTTAACCATGTTAAAGGCAATGCCAGGTGCTAGCGCTTTATCTTCATTGGCAATTTGGTAAGAATGGTAGGCATCAACCCCTTGGGTGGTAAACACTTGGTGACTTTCTACCAAATCAAACAAAGCGCGTGATGAAATAGCAACAACCAGTTTATTAAGTGCTTGTGGTGTAGCTAGGTTAGATTTGTTTACGGTTGTGCGCATTATTGTTATTGGCTTAAGTTGTTTGTTTAAATTAAATACTAATCGATTAGTGTACAAAGCCAAAGGGTTTGTTGAGCTGACTTTGCTTACCTTGAGAGGTTGCCAATAAGTCACTATATAAATCAGCTAGTGAGGGTGTTTTTCTTAACATGATGATTTGCCTTTGTAATAGTGAAAAATCAGAAGGCGTTATATGACTTAATGCTTTTAATTGGTGGTTGATGTTTAACCACGCGGCTGCATTGGGGGTTAAGCCCAGCGCGTTAACCAAGTTTTGTAACATTGCAGTAATTTGATTGGGTTTTAAATAATCAAAATGCACTTTAAAGTCAAAGCGGCGCATTGCAGCACTGTCCATTACTTCTAAACGATTAGTGGTTGCAATAAGTACGCCGTTAAAAGCCTCCATTTGCACTAGCATTTCGTTTACGCTGCTCACCTCCCAGCTATGTTTAAGGTCATTGCGGTCATTTAAATAGGTGTCAGCTTCATCTAGTAATAGCACTGCGTTTTCGCGCTCTGCTTGTCTAAAGACTAAAGCTAAATTTTCCTCAGTTCCGCCTACATATTTTGAAAGAATATCCGATGCTCTTCGCACATGCAGCGGGCGGTTGGCTTGTGTGGCTAGCCATTTGCCAAACTCAGTTTTGCCTGTGCCGGGCGGGCCAGATAAACACAGGCGAATATTGCCATCGGCCAGTACATATTCCATTAGCGGGGTAATGGGGGCGTCTGCATTTATCCAATTTGGGTCAAACCTTAGTGCATGGGTGTTTAATTTGTTTGGTGTGTGGCCTTGCGCACGTAAGGTGTTATGTACCAAGTGTGTAAATACGGCTTCTGTATCAGTATTGTTTTGTTGTTGGCATATTAAGCGCGTCACCTTAGCGGCACGCTCAATAATGGCGGGGCTGAGTGCCTTGGTTTGCGCCATATGCTGAATAACGTTGGGCGATAGTTGTAGCGCTTGGCAGTGCGTGTTTAAAATGGTTTGGCGCTGTTGCTCAGATGGAAAGCCAACTTCAATAATATGATCAAAGCGGCGAATAAACGCATCATCAAAACAGCTGATGCTATTGCTCACCCAAATAGCCGGTAGGGGATTGTTTTCTAGCAGTTGGTTTATCAGTGCTTTGCGTGTTTGCGCTGTGCTGGCATGGCCTGCTTTAGTTGCGTCGCCGTCATCAAAAATATCTTGTACTTCGTCAAACAATATCAGTGCGCTATGCTTTGCCAAAATGGATTGGCCTAGTTGGTAAGCTTGTAAGCGTGATGGGCCACTTTTAGCTGAGGTATTAATTTCAACCGCAACTTCATACAATGAAGCGGCTAATTCGTGAGCGATGGTTTTGGCTAATTGTGTTTTACCTGTGCCTGGTGGGCCGTAAAATAAAATATTCACCCCTTGAGCTTGCTGATGCAGGGCTTGACGTAGGTAAGGCAGCACAATTGCTACATCTTTTTGCACGTAACTAAAGTCATCCAAGCCCAGTTTACTTGGCTCCGCTAGCGATAATGCGCCTTTTAATATTTGCAATATCGGCATGTCTTTTTGTAGCATGAGCACGGGCAAGTCTTCAATGCTAAAGCGAAACTTACCTCGCAAGTAAGGTGTTTCAACATCTACTTTTACAATGCCCATTTTTGCTAATGGCGCATTTGGATGCAAAGCTTCTTTAATAAGCACTTCTTCTATGTTGAGTATTTCGGCCAGCGCTCGGGTGATGCTCATAAAATTAGGCGTGTTAATGGTTTCTGCGCAATCGCTTAACACACGGTCATTATTTGCCAAAATGACAAAACCTAAAATTGACTGCTCAATTAAATTTAAACCGATTAAATTTGCCAAGCTGTGGATATTATTAGCTAAATCGCCGCCAACGGTAACGGTTGCGTTGCGCTCTGCGGCTAAATGCTCATCGTTTAATTGTTTGCCAAGCTTTACCATTTCTGCTTTTGATAGATTGATTTTTTCTACCCCAATAAAGCTTAAAAGATAGTAGCTTGGGTCATCAAACAAACGTCGTAGCCCATTTAGTTTAACCAATATACGCATCAACCAAAGACGTTTTAACTCAATGGGAAATATTTCGTTTGCCTGCGCTGAGGTTGATGTGTAGTTGGTTGGTGTCATTGAGTATTTACGTGAGTGTGTTTTGAATGTATTGATTAAAACATGCACATGCGTCATATTATGTCGTAATGAATCATGCGACTCAATCTGTCGTGTTGAGCTACTAAAATACATCGGTGAACAACAATATGGCCAATCCCAATGAATTAATGCTGAGGCAATGGATGATGCTTAGATCTATTCCACGCTATCCACGTAAAGTAACCGCCAGAGAACTGATGGAGCGCATTCTTGGCGAGGGCTACCAAGTGACTAAGCGCACGGTAGAGCGTGACTTACAGGCCATGTCGGCCCTATTTCCACTAGTCGCTGATGAGCGAGAAAAGCCTTATGGTTGGAGTTGGTCTATCGATGCGCCCAGTTTTGATTTGCCTGGTTTATCGCCAAGCCAAGCATTAACTTTTAAGCTGGCTGAGCAGTATTTAGTTAAGCTCATGCCATCAGGCATGATAAGCCAATTAAAGCCCTATTTTGATGCGGCTGACCATGTACTTAAATCGAGTGAGTCCAGTTCAACCTTAGCGCATTGGCCTGATAAAATTGCAGTAGCCTTTGCCGGTCAACCGCTGTTAGCGCCAGAAATTAACGTAACCATCATCGCGCTAATTGACGAAGCACTGCTGCAAGAAATGCAAATTGATGTACTGTATAGTTCACGCAGTGATCAAGCCGATAAAGCTTTCACCTTGCATCCACTTGGCATCATATTGCGCGGTGCTGTTAGTTATCTGGTGGCGACGGTATTTAAGTACCAAGATATACGCCTGTTTGCCTTGCATCGTTTTAAAGAGGTGAAGCTACTGAATATTGCGAGCATTAGGCCATTGGGATTTAATCTTAAAAGCTATTCTGAATCTGGCGCGTTGGGTTTTAATGATTATGGTGAAATAGCGTTTAAAGCAAAGTTTAGCTATGCCGCTGGGCAGCATTTGTATGAAACACCCCTAAGCAAAGATCAAGTCATTACGGTTGATGAGCAAGGTCATTTAATGGTGTCAGCTACGATTAATGACAATTCTCAATTGCGTTGGTGGTTACGCGGATTTGGAGATGAAGTTGAAGTTATTCTTCCCATTACTTTGGGGAAGTTAATAGACAGTCATTAATATTATAGGTAATGAATTTATAGCTAGCCATAAAAGCCAAAAAATAGCTACTTAAGTCTAACTATGCTTATCTTAATACAAAACTCTGAATTCAAAACCAAACCTGCTCTGCGACATTGAGAGTCGCACACTGATGTTTAAATGAAGTCATTTTAATAAATGGATAAATTTTTATCATGTGCGGATATTGTACACAAAGTGGTTATGCATTCAGCATTGCCGAATCAGAAAATTTTATTGATCAATTTATTGTAGAGGATTCAAAGTCAATTAGTGTGTGGATGCCTGCATACTTTCAAGAAAGTAAATGCCTTCCTGTAGCGCTAAACAATACAGCACAATTCAAAAGAGTTAATGAATTTGTTGATATTATTTTTTGTCGAATTTGGGAAATGCTTTTGGCTCATCCAAGTAAAGCAATCTACCAAATCCTCAACGAACACTTTTCAACCAATGTTATTCAAACATTTCTTGAGAAACTCAAACTAAATCAGGATGGCTTAAGTGTATCCCTCAGTGATGCCAGGCTATATCAAGATATTAACTGTTGGACTCAATTTATCAGCAATAGTGATTACTTAATCGAATGTGCTGATGAAACATTAACGTCATACTATAACTGGTGGTTAGTGGGAGGGAGTGACTTAAATTTTCAAAGTATACTTTCTAAGAAAGCAAGAGGTGCGGAACAAACCTCATCCATATTTTATGCCGTATTTCCATCAGTATATTTTTCATTTTTGTACCTTGCTAAATACAAACCAGATGCCGAAATTATTCAGAAAATCGCATTAAAAAACCCACATCTCACTCCAGACTTTGCAGGTAATGATTTATGGTTAAAGAGAAAAGCATTTATTTTCTGCGTTAAAAAGTTTGGAGCTGATTTTATCTTCATGAATCGCAGTGAAATAGAGTTGGATTATATTTATTATGCTTTAATAAAAACACGTCAAACAAAACTTTTATTAACTGCGCTTAAAGATCACCTAATTTCACATCAATATTTTTCTATAACTATTGATAAAACCATGTTAATCAATACCATTGAAAGTAAGCTTTTATAAACATTCTATAATTGAATTTCTGCAGCAGCATGTATTGTCGCAATTGTCAGTCGCAATTAATCAAAATTACCTAAAGGTGAATATTAGTCGCGCAAGTATTTATATATAATTGGGTGGGTTATTTAACTTACAATTATTACCCCCTTACAATAAAGGATTTAATTTTGAAAGCTTCTGACTTTGTAAACGACCTGCGAAAAAAATTTCCAGAAGAATACCAAAAAAACGGTGATCGTGGCATTGCTGAAAGATTAGGCATTTCTCCTCAAACGTTGAGAAAATGGTCAAAATCAGGTTCAGAGATAGAGTCCTTTCAAATTACAAATGCATTTATAAAGGCACAAGATACTGCTGTGACTGAGGCTCAATATAACACTATAAAACCTATAGTTGAGTTCTATCCAATACATTGGGCAGAATCTGTAGGGGGGGCTAATTACGAAGTATTGCCATTGAAAAATAATGCGACATCCATTCAGAATGGACTTCGAGAAGAACTTAAAAAAAGAAATGGACTTTATATTTTCTATGATACTAGAGGTAAAGCACTATATGCAGGTAAGGCAAAGTTACAGAGTCTTTGGAAAGAGATGAATCATGCGTTCAACCGCGATAGAGACGAGGTTCAGGCAATAACATTGGTTACCCATCCAGAAAGAGAACAGGAGTTTTTTCCTGCATTCAGCTACCCAAGACAGCCCAAAAAGCAAACTTTGAAGTTGCATGATTTAGCGGCTTACTTTAGCGCCTATTGGGTATCAGATGGAATGATAGATGACCTTGAAGCCCTACTTGTTAGGGGTTTTGCCAACGATTTATTAAATATCAAGATGGAGAAGTTTAATCACTTTAAGACATGAAAAGAAATCTAAACAAAAACTAAATGACACATTTTAGAGTTGCCACTTGGAATCTTGATCATGCTTATAATTGTAGTCGCCCCAAACAGCTACAAATAGATCAGTTATTGGAATACAAGCCAGAAATAATGGTGCTAACTGAAACCTGTGAACAAGTCGACTTAACGCAGCATGGCTATAACGTAGTTTATCCAAAATCTAGAAATGGCTACGGTAAATATTGGTCATCAATTTGGTATAACGAAAATGCATTTTTTATAAAAGAAATAGAAACGGCAAATAGTGAAGTTGCAGTTTGTGCTCAATTTGATACCGCACTTGGAAAATTGAATATATACGGGACAATTATTGCATATCGCGATTTTATGGTTAAACAAGGCGCTAAACCATGGACAGAGCACTATAAGTCTATTCAATGGCATGGGGTTGATTGGTTAAGAGTTAGTCAATTAGAACCCAATGTACCGCTGTTAGTCGCTGGTGACTTTAACCAGACAAGGGATCAATCAAATCGTTACTCCACTAGTGAGGGAATAAATTTATTGAGTGAAGCCCTAGCTCAAAGCCATCTAGTTTGCCTTACAGAAGAAAATTTTGGAAAGTCAGGAAAACTAAAAGTTGACCTCAAAAAAGGCAAACCAAGAGCAAATATTGATCATATATGTGTTAGCAAAGGTGTCTTTAGTGTTGTTCAAGTAGGAGCTTGGGATCACTTCAATGGGGATGGTATATACACTAGTGATCATAATGCTGTGTTTGTTGATTTTGACTATAAAAGTAGATGATGACAGCAAGTGTAAATCAACCCAATATAATCTCGATCTAGATTTAATTAAATGACGACTATTATTCGTGCTGTTGTAGCTGACATAACAACACTTAATCTTGATTGTATTGTTAATGCTGCAAATACATCCTTGCTAGGTGGCGGTGGTGTAGATGGTGCAATACATCGTGCCGCTGGACCAGATTTATTACATGAATGTAGATTATTAGGTGGCTGTAAAGTCGGTGATGCAAAAATCACCAAGGGTTATCGACTGCCAGCAAAATATATCATTCATACAGTCGGCCCAGTATGGCAAGGTGGGCAAGCTAATGAGTTTGAGCTACTAGCCTCCTGTTATCAACGCAGCTTTGAACTAGCCATTGCTAAAGACGTTAAATCAATTGCTTTCCCAAGTATTAGTACAGGAATTTATGGCTACCCTATTGAGCATGCATCGAAAGTAGCAGTAGCTACCATTCAGTCATTACTATTGGATCAGCCACTAATAGACGAAGTTGTTTTTTGTTGTTTCTCTCATAGAGATTTAGAGGTGTATAACGATATTTTATAATTACTTATTTAATTGAAGTTGATAATTCATTGCTAAGATTAAGTAAATGTTCTCTTATTGCCGATTTAAGCTCTACAGCATTTGGTTCAGAGTGGCAGCTTTGCGGAAGAATGCGCCATGGACATTTCAGGGGGACAAAGCTGACATACAAGTTTCACGTTACAACTCGTGTTATCGACCCACGACAGGCCTTATGATTTTTGAAAGATTGATGGAGCTTTTTGTCTATTGACCTGCCCGTAGAGGCTTAGGCTAAGTGTCTTTAATTCGGCCTAGTGGACAAACCCTAAGAACTTGCATGTCCCGTATTTTGCGCCTTACATACAGCGGCTCAGGAAATCCCCCATTTTATTTTTCGTACTGGACTTTGAATTTCGCATAGCGATTGTCTTTATGCGCTTGCCATGTTTCAACATGCTCGATAAATAGGTACAGTGTCATCCATCAACTAACCGCTATTACGAAAACATGAGGGCAATGGAAAAAAATGACCTACGAAAAAAATAATTCAGGACGTAATCACGCCGGATTGTATGGGGAAGTACAGGAGTCTTTCGTTGCGAATCTTATTCGTGCTCGACGTGTTGCTGGGGGCGTAGATTCAGATTCTGGCGAACTCCAGCAGATGCAGAAGGGCCGACTTGCTTCCGATAGTGAACTTTCGAGCGGCACTATTACCAAGCTGACATCTTCCGCCGACACTCAAGACGTTAAGCCAGACCTAGAAACTATTTGCAAACTTGGACATGCTCTTAACATCAGCCCCGCATTTCTTCTAATGACCCCACGTGATTGGAACCTTCTTCTGCAAGCATTCTCAACCGTTCAAGATTTGACTGACCCCAATGGCGAGCACGTAAGGCCCCTAGTCCAAATTCTGGAAGATGCTGCCAAGAGCCAGAATGTCAATGACTCGGTTAAGGCTGGATTGAGATTCATGGAAGTGATGCGCAGCGAATCCTATGCAACCACTGAACGAGCTCGTCAGCAGATGGGCATTCTGGCGATGACTGCTATGACCCAAGGGTCAGTTAAGCGGCAGGGCACAGCATTGAAAATGTATGCGACAGCGCTCGGGGCGATACTCGGCGACCGCGAAATCTCTCAAAACTAACTTTTTTATTTTATTGGAAATCATCATGAGCAACTACATCACAACAGACCTGGACCTAATCAACGTCATTCAATCTTCCGAAGAAGCTGATCTCGCTATCTTGGCCGACTTCATCACCGACAGTAATAAGGGGCGTATTTCCCTTGATTCCGTTATTCGCGGTCAGATTGACACCTTTAAGCGTAACGAAACGCTCAAGAAAAACTCTGATCTTTTGATCAAAGAAATCCAAGAGTTTGGTGGTAATTCAATTATCAACCTCCTTCGTGGCAATGGTGTCGAGTACCATGAAATACTCAACGACGTTGCCGAGCACATGAAAGTTGCAAACGACAAGGCGGACGGCATTGAGGAGTTGGAACTTAAGATCCTGCTCGCTGTAGCACTGAAGAGCATGGAAAAGATGTCGGCAGAGGAACAGAAGGACTTCCTCAGCAAGATTTCTGGTGGCAAAGTTACTGGTCTTGGGCCTGGGGCAATTGCAGCCTTGCAAGCAGCAGTTCTGGCTGGTGGTTTTGGCACTTACATGCTTGCAACCACTGTTGCCAATGCAGTCGCCCGTCAATTGATCGGTCGGGGTTTGGCCTTTGGTGCAACTGGTAGCCTTATGCGAGGAATTGCTGCGTTTGCAGGTCCGATTGGCTGGGCTGTGACCGCCATCTGGACTGCCTTTGATATGGCTAGCCCAGCTTACCGTGTCACCGTTCCTTGCGTTATACAGATTGCCTATATGCGCCAGCGTGCCAAAGAAATCAAGATGCCGCATTGCGGCGCTTGTGGTGCAATGATCGTCCCTGACCAAAAGTTCTGTGCTGACTGCGGAGCCAAGAACGAGGCTGCATGATGCTTATCCTAACCGCTTTTTCTTTGACACTCGTGACACTTATCAAAGCAACCATGATTATATTCGGCGCTGGATTGGCTCTCTTCCTGTTCAGCAGCATCTTTATCTTTGCTGTCTATAATCTTTTCGCTGAAATCTTTTCGTCACGCACTGGAGTCCTTCATGTCTAACAAATACCCGTACCAAAACGGTAGCAGGAACACGGAAATCAACCGTGAGCGTCAGCGTTATTGCCATACGTCCGAATTTCACAACAAACACCTGATTCGAGAAGCTCAGGAGCTCTCTCAGAAGCGCATCAACGCATTTAAGGCGGCAAATCCAGAGCGTTATGCCGAGATTTTAGCAAAGCGGGACAGTGTCAACGGATCTGGCGGTGCCGTTGCAACACCTATTGCTGGTTCTCTGACTCTGGAAGAGGGAACTTTAGGTACTGCTGGAGCAGGAGCTCTAGCACTCGGTGCCGGTCTGCTCGCTGTAGGCATGGGTGCGGCGGCTGTGACCAACAACACGTTACTCAAAGATGACGAAACCCTTGACGCTGATGAAAGGGCATCCCGTTCTGTTGGACGCAAGATGAGCTATGTCGGGGGTATCGGTGGAGCGGTTGGCACATTAGGTGCGGTAAGTGCCTCTGGTGCAGTTGCGGGACTTAGTACAGCAGGGATTACATCAGGAGTTTCTGCAATTGGCACATTGATTGGCGGTGGGGTGCTCTCCGGGTCAATTATTGTTGTGGCACTTCCAGCAGTTGCTGCGACTGGTGTCGGATATGGTATCTACAAGGCCTGCCAGTGGTTTCGTAGTGGCAAATCGAACACTAAGTTGATTATCGCCTAGATGCTTGAGCAGTGATTTATCAGGAAGGAAATACTACCGACTGCAAAAACCGATGATTAGGCAGAGCTATTACAGGAACGAGCGGCAGGTTTCTGATGAGTTACCGGTAGTTCAATTAGCTTAACATTCTTGGGAGGCAACGTCCGTTGTTGGCCGATTTCAGAAGTGAAGTCTGGTTTACCGAACTACTGCTTTGCGGATGAATGCGCCATGGGGCATTTCAGGGGGACAAAGCGGTCAGTCAAAATATAATATTTAAAGCGCAAAGCAACATATTTTTTATCTAAATTGAACGAGTTGACACTCTTAAAATAAAATATAATTTCTAGATAATTATATTTTGATATATCTTTTCTGCAACTTTCTTAAAGCCTTTTGTGGTGGGATGTATTTCATTTTCCCACTCATTCGGATTAACTGTATCACGCGTTTCAACAACTATAAAGCGCCCTTTACATATTGGTTCTTTTGCAAGCATAGTTACCATTTCGGCAAAAGCACCTAAAGCATATATTGCAATTTCTTTCTGTATAGATGCATTAGTTATTCCTTTCGCAACCAAGTAAGGCCACATCCATGCACTGCCAGACACAACACCTTTTTCGTTGGGTATTGCTTTGTCATAAGTGTGGGTTATTACTTTTATTGTATTTTTGCTTTTTGCGTACTCGAAGGTGTATTCAAGCAAGTCCATATAAGCCAATTTAATCTGTTCAATTCTGCGTTCAAAGCGTTGCTTATTAATACATTCTTCAGCGGTCATGCCTTTCTTGTAGTCTTTAAGCATGAAATCAAAATCCCATTTACCTACAATATCATTTCCTCCACCCGAAAAAAGTAGGTAATCAAATTCATACTTTGAAAGTGCTTCTAACAATTTTTCTCTGTTAGCTAGCATATTCACTGCCGTATCTCCGCTGTAGGCCAAACTAAGCAGCAATACATCGTCGTAATTATTTGCCAAGTGCCAAACTATGTTTTTCACCCCTAATAATTGTGGATAAGCAAGCCAAGAGTCTCCCTCAGCTAATACACGCTTTGGTTTAGGAATAGATGTATGATAAGCCCATAACAAATCCTCCCATAGTTTAGAATCATTGATGACCCGCATTGGGTAAGCAGCATTTTGACCAAGTAAATTTGGCATATTTAAAATATCCTTTAAAGATGTTAGAACATATACTTAAAAGACCACAGTAAATTTATTTTTTCTTTTTCGAGCTAGGTTTCTTGCGTCTATCTAAAAATATGCCTTTAGATGGTGGTTCATCAGTATTCGTCGCTTCAGTAGAAGCCGTTGTTGAGACTTGCGATTGTGTTGTATCAAAACTGATTCTACCTTCCAAATAAGCTTTTAGTGTTTCAACATCCATACTTGAACCACTTTTGGTACTCATAAATTTTTCAACTAATGACATGGCTTGTTTATATGTAATTTCGGAGGCAGTATTATTTACTACAGTGTTGTTGTCATACCAAGGTAAAACTGAATAATCACGAACATTATTTTTTGGTTTATAGTAATTAATTGGGCCAATAACATCTATAGGCCCATCTTTTACAAAATAGACAATGTACCCTGCCACCCAGTCAGTACTAAAAAAATCATTTAAGCTGGTTCGGTAGCAAAGCCCTTGAATATCACCGTCATTAAATTTACAAATAAGTTTTTCTAAAATTGGTTTACCAGTATTAGCATTAGTAAATTCATATATAGCTTGCCCAACACCATCGACAAATCCATTCTTACAAGCACCTTTCCATTCTAAATTTTTAAGCCCACTATATTTATCAATTAATTTACAACTTTGGCTTGAACCACTGCTGTTATCCGCCAGTTGCAACTGCTGTTGCCTTTGCTGTTCATCGGCCTGTTGTTCTTGTAGCTTTTGTTGTTCTAGCCTTTGCTGTTCTTCTCGCTGTTTAATTTCTTGTTGTTGATTATTATGCAGTATCTCAGTTACACCTTTGATAAGCTCTCCCCAGCCTGCACCATCTAGCGCATAGGCTGGGGTAGTGATCAACAAACTAACGGCTAATAAAAAAGTTTTTAAGTGATGCTTGGTGGCATTGTGGCTAGTTAAGCCATTTAATAGATAGACGATTATCTTCATCGCGGACAATTCCCTTCAAGTGGCTCACTATAGGAGATATATCTCACGTTGATAGGTTTACTGGGGAACTTACAAGCAATACCAAAAAAACGTGTATCTAAACTTTCATCAGAAATCGCGCGACCTGGGTAAACGGTTTCTGCCACAAATCCATCATTACAGCTATTGGCGACCTGAATAGTTTGATCGTCTTGGTGCAACATACAAAAACTGAAATTGATAGGAAAGTTGCACATATTCACGATTTTAGTTTTATCGTGATTAAATTTCACACATTTTGCCGGCACATCATTTGGGTTTTTCTTGCCTTTTTTGCTTGTAGTGGTTTGCTGGCTGGTATTGGTTTGAGTATTTTCACTTTGCGCTGTAGGTTGAGGTGAGTTTGTTTGGCTTGATGATGTGCCAGAATTTGACTGGTTACCTGCTGGTTCTTGTTGACCTTTCCCGCCAGTAGTAGGCTGGCCAGATTTATTAGTTAAAAACTCTAATTGCGCCCTGTAAAGGCACAATTGAGTTTTGCTCTTCAATGTTGGTATTGATTTATTATTTGCCCATTGCCCAGTAGTGTAAGGTAATTCATATTCAATCGCATCTTTTACCTCTTGCACTGACATAGGTGATTTACTAAAATCCCACTCTTCTTTGAAATGAGTTTTGCATTTGGAATATGGAATAAATAAAGACCATTCATTTACGTCCTTATTCTGAGTAGTTTCCACTGTCCTGCAAAAATTCTCGATTTCATTTTCACAAACGGCATTTGCCAAATTAATACCCAAAAATACCTGCATTCCAAGTACGGTGAATATCGCCAAAAAGTATTTTTTATTTAATTTCATCGTTCGTCCTTATTTAGTTTTGCATCCAAGGTAAATTTTTAGGTAACACAATCGCCACAATATCTTTGCGTCTGTTAATCAGTTTAATCCGTACTTCTGCCTTTTGCTTTCTAGCAATTTCGACGGTTTTAGTCTTTGGGCCACCGCCGCCTGCCTCTATCATGTTAATGTCATCTAGGCATACCGCAACATGCGTCACCCTGTTTGGTATACCATAAAACACTAATGCTCCACACAGGCCTTTGGGTATTACAGTGCCATTTTGACTTTGTTTAAAACGCCTATATAAGCCATCTGCAGCCAAGTCTTCCTTAGGGTCATCAAGCCCAATTTCACCCAATACAAATTGCGCAAAGCCAGAGCAATCAAATGTATCAGGACCATTGGCACCCCAAATATAAGGCTTGCCAAGGTGTGTTTTGCAATAAGCGATAAATTCAGCAGCAGTCATTTTAAAAATTCTCTTATAAATTAATTTACAAAGCATCGCTACCGATGCATCAGCTTCTGGCACTGTAAATTGGTTTAACTCAGTCTGTTAGCTGTTTGCTGTGAATCTTTACCAATCCTGAATCGCAAACTGCATCAATATCTTTAATCTGTTTCTCTGATAACTCTTTTTCTTTGAAAGCCTTGTCCAACATATCTAATTTGAGTTTTTTGCAAGTATTAGCGTTGTCTAAGTAATTTGTACAATAAGAAATTAAGCTACTTGCTTTAAACTCTTTTTTTTCAGAATCCCATTGTTGGTTACTTAGCTCTTGAAAGCACAAAGCCGCTGTTTCATCATTCTCAGTAATACCTCTCACGATGTTTTCAACCGTGTCTGCAATTTTTGTTGTTGAGGCATCTGATAATTTACTGACCTCCGTAATTGCTGCAACTGCGGCTATTGCGGTGCCAGCTACTTGACCACTTTGTGGGGTTTCCAATCCTGCCATTAAGCTTGGCTTGATACTTTTATGGCTGGCAATATTTGCTTGAGCATTCGCAATATTGGCTTTTGAAGTGCTAATACTTGCGTTCAGTTTATCAATTGCTTTTTGGTCTGTTTCAGTTTTTAGCTTTTCTTCTTGGGTTTTAATATTTTCTTCTTCTGAAGTTATTTTTTTCTCTTCAGCTTTAATCTTGCCATCAATTCTAGCTACTTCGTCTGTAATTTCAGAAAGTGGTCTAGTATTGCCTGCCGAACCACTGGTATTAATGGTGACTGCTGGTGCTTTTACTGTGCCAGTAAGCGACTCTATTGCTAATAATGCAATCGCATGTTTTTGGTACCGCCGTGCAAGCACACTGTATTGCGCTTCACTAATTGCGCCATTCATATACGCCTCACAAGAGCGGTACATGGCATCCCTAAGCAATTGGATACTTTGCGTTCTTAAGCCAACAAAAGCTGCACTTTCTTGAAAAGCGGCCGCCACTTCGGCAGAAACTCCTTTTCCAGTATCTGCCTTAGCGGCAATTTCTGCGGCATAGGCAGAGAGTGAATCTGGGCTAGGTTCAGCGCAAACAACATTTATATTTTCGGCGGGTGTTTTACCTTTGCGCTCACCCGCCACAATAGCGCGTTGTTTAATATCTACCAACGCACCAGTTCCAGCCGAGGTTTTTAAATCACGATAAATGCTATTGTGGTTTGCACTGCACCCAGCTAAATTAACAATGCCAAACAATATCAAGTTTACTAAAACTAATTTATTCATCACTAACCGCCTTAAACTTATATTCTAATTGCCACCTATTGTGTGCAAATAGTAACTTTGCTATTAGAGAAAATTTAATCTGTATAAAGTCATTGCAAAAAACCCCGCCACTTGTGAAGAGTTATCTTTTAAAAAGCCCCTCAGATATTATTATTTCGTCTTTTAAACCCGAAAACTAATGGCAACCCAGCAGCAAAAAGCCACACTGAGGCTGGTGCAGGGACCGCACTTATTGGTGCTGAAATATATTCAGTCACATTGATGTTATCAAAGCCATACTCGATAGGGTAACCACCAGAAAACCAAGATAACTCTTTAAGACCTACAAAGTTATCAAAGTCATATGTGTGAAGTACCATCCCACCATTACCATCATGGCTTATCTTATCCAAGGTGAACGATTGTAAGATGGATTGATTGTCTGCTTTTAGCCCAGTAAAAGTTAAATTAAAGGGACTAAAAGGAAAGGTAACATTTCCTAAATCAATAGAATTAACTGTAAATAAACCGCCATCATCTTTCACCAATCGAATTGTGCCTACTGCAACTGGGTCAACTGCAACATCTCCATTTTGTGTTTGAGTTTGCGGTTGATTAGATGGACTCCAGCGACTAAAACTGCGAGAGGTACTATTATTAATGGTATAACCGTCTTCGCTTAATGTGTTAATAAAAGATCCACCAAGATTGGTGTAGCTTTCAAAATCTAAGATGGTTGCATTTACAGTTGTTGAAACCAGTAAGGTTGCTGCTAAAAACATTTTTTTCATAATTGATCTACTTTAAAGTTAAAAAATTGAGAATAAAGTAATTTGTCGTTTTTCTTAAAATGCAGAAATTCTGTTAAATTTCTTATTTTTATTCCTACTTAACTAGATTAATAATATCTACCCTCCATCTGTAGGGTGTCTGGTAAGAAACATATCATGTAACATCAAATTAAATCTTCACCCGTTCGGGTGATTTGTTTATTATTTTAATTCTGATAGCATCAGTAAAATTTCATTATTTACAATAAGTTAGTTAAAATTTCTAGTTGCGTTAGTCCGAATGGGCTATTAAGAAAAAGAAATGAGACGACAAGAAAAATGAAAACCAATGTAAACGCAGAGCTAGTTGAGTTTAGTAAAATCGTGGATTGGATTTATCAAGGGGCGACTGATGTAGAAGTTTGGCCCAATATTGCAAAAAAAATTTGTGATTGGTTGGGTGCTAAAACTTGTTTAATCTTTACACCACAGTTTCCTGCTGATCAAGGTGGGTTCGCAATTACGCATCAATTTAATAGCTTAGGCTTATATGATGCAAAGTTTAACGCTCATAATATTTGGGAAATGCGCGCTTATGAGCGTGGTTTACTCACCACTGGTAGCGTGATGCGCGACCAAGAGTTGGTGACTGACGAAGAGTTTTTAGAGTCTATTTTTTATAAAGAATATATTGCACCGCTAAACTTAGGCCGCATGATTGCTGGCATTGTCTTCGACCCCAGAGACAATGAGGGGAAAGCCGTTGTGTGTGCTTGTCATCAAACTTTTGATGCGCCATTTACGCAAGCAGAATCAGATAAACTCAAATTATTAGTACCACATTTATCTCGCGCTTTGGGCGTGATGTTTAAACTGCGAGATGCTGAGTTTAAGGTAGCGAGTAGTTTACGGGCTTTAAACTGCTTAAGCCGTGGGGTTATGTTGTTTAACTCGCTAGGGCAAGTTTGCTACTACAATGACAGCGCTAAGGCTTTGTTAGAATGTAATGATGGTTTGCGTTTAAAGCCTACGGATAAGGCCGACATTTGGCAATTACAAGCCAGCAACGCAAAAATGCAAACACTACTTGATGATGCAATTTCTGAAGCAGTTGAGCCTAATGTTTATACAACGCGCCATTTTTCGCAGGCGTTAAATGTGGAAAGGCCTTCTGGCAAAACGCCTTATATGTTGAGCTTTTCTAGCTTAAGTGACCAACATGAGTTTGAGGTTTATGAACATTTGGCTAGTGCTATTGCTTTTATATATGACGTAGAAAAGCCAGTGCAGTTAAATAATGCATTGCTAGAAACCACATTCGGCTTGAGCAAAAAAGAGCTTAAAGTTGCCCATTTACTTGTCAATGGGTACGCATTAGAAAAAGCTGCTGAATTACTTGAGGTAACAGAAAATACCATTAAAACGCATTTAAAAAACATCCACATAAAAACCAAGATTAATAGCCGAGCTAAATTGGTGAAGTTGTTAATGACGCTAAGCAGTGATTAGTGCGACTACTGTGACACGTGAGTGTTACGGCAGCGCATACTGGTTGTGAGGTCAATTTTACGAAATATCACCCTTAGCAACAGCTGCAACTTTAGTTCTGCCTTGCCAACTGATTGGCCGCTTTGCGGATTTATGAGCCAATCGCTATTGTTTAAAATAATCAATTGGCTCCATCTTACATTGATGAGGGACTCTTTTAAAATATAATAGGTGGTGTAACTGTAATTTTGAGTGGCACCTTTAGGCAAGATCAACTAATTTACTTGTCAAACTTTGTATTAGATAAATTTGAGCAACTACACAAACTAACTGGCGATACTCGATGGGTTTTCCCTGCGAAATATAAACCAGGTCATGTATGCATAAAATCAGCTACAAAGCAAATTGGAGACCGACACGTAATTAATCTTTGTCAAAATCATGTTATTGGTACAAAACTTAACAGAGTTTATTTGCTAGATGAATATGCCGATGACAAAAGGGATGCTTGGTATAAATTGGGTGATAAGTTGGATGAAATACTATTTTCGGGGAATGCTACCTGATTTTTTTGCTTCCTTGATAACCTGATATACGCGACTTTTACCCAAACTTAACTTTGCCATTATCTCTTGAGCTTTCAACCCATCATTAGCTAAATTTATTATTTTCAGCTCAGTTTGATTGGTTGCTAAATAATTTCTTTCAATATCCAGCCATTCATTTGCCATAGTTAGCTCTAAAATAAACCAGTAAGGATGTTCGCATTTTTCAATATCTTCTTGAAGTGATTTTCTTGCGAATTCTAGAAAGTCTATCCATGAATTAAAAGAGCTAGGTTTTTTACTTAAGGCTTTATCAACTGAAGAAAGGTAAGATATAAGCTCATCCCAGTTTTTTGATGCTAATTGCCAATTACCAACAGTAGTTTCATTTATAAATAGCTTTACTTCATCACTCGCCGGAATAAATGAGCGATTGCCTTTAAATCCCGCCTCGGAAAAATATATGTCTCTTTCGAATAGCTCTCGAATAGAACGATTTTTTTTACATTTATCAATAAAAGTGAAATATTCAATTAGTTTGTTATTCGCTACATTTTTTATTATTTTTCCCCCTTGCTTGTATAGATTATTACTGACTTTCATTTTTGGTAGGTGTACTGAACAATGCTTGCTATTTTGAGGTGCTCTTCGAAAACAATATTCACACCAATCAATATTAAAAGTTGGAAGTTTGTTGTTTAAATAAAATAGGATTCTAGATAACAAACCAATTGTAGCTGCGTCTTTAATGAGTTGTTTGTCAAATCTATTATTAGTGATTGCAGCTGATTCTAGAGCTTTACTGGTTTCATCTAACTTATTAGCAACTTCTAAAATACTTAATGTTGCGAAATGTTGTACTAATGGCAGTGGGATTCTTGCCATGGCAAGTTCAACCCAAAGTAATGACTGAGTTGAATAAGCTTTAGAAAGTAGGGAATCAAATGTTTCAATGAATAGAATTAGAACCCATTTACTGCCCAATGAATAACCTTTGGGCGTTTTTGAAGTCACTGCATAGCCCTTCCTAATACCCTCGCAAAAATTATCAAGCCCAGTAATAAACTCAGCATCTACTTCTATGTAGCTCTTTTTAAGCTTGCTTAGATTTTCTGAAAAATTAATCCAGTACTTTTTTTCAATTTCTGGTTCTTTATTCAGAATTGCCTGCTTTAACAGCTCAAGATTAAATGCCATTTTCCGATTTCTTTCCCATTTTTTTAAACTATTTTTAATTTTCAGGTTGCTTAGTATTGCACATGTAGTACTTATTTTCATCCAAGAAAGGTCAACAATGAATAAAGAAATACAACTTGAAGGTCGCACTGGTTATATGCGTTTGTCTGAGGTGCTTGAACTAATACCTGTTAGCAAATCTGCATGGTGGGATGGTATAAGAAGTGGAATTTATCCAAAAGGACGAAAAGTTAATAGACGGTCAACTGGATGGAAAAACTCTGATATTGATGCGTTAATTGTGCGAATAGATAATGAGGAGTTGTTATGATAGTTCAGAAGAATTTTACGAATACTTTTGCCGTTTGCACATTAATCAATTCAAAAATTCCAACTTTAGTAACAAAAGAGTTTAATTTAGATACGGATGGAAATCTAAAAAAGAAAACGACTGCACATATGTCAAATGGCAGTATGAAATTAGCAAATTTTAATGGACTGATAGGGTTTTCTAATTTGCTTATAGATCTTAAAGAAAATCAATGTGTAACCTACGGATGCCCTACTATATCTCCAGTGGATTTAATTACGGAAAAAGATTGGGAAGCTCAAGGGCGACCAGAATCTTCGTTACCTAGGAGCAATAAAACATTCTTTTGGTCTGAGGGGCCAAGCATATTAATGCTTGATTATGATGCCCCCAAAAATGGAAACCAACCACTTACAAAAGATGAGCTTGTTAGTAGTTTAAGAAAAGCATGTCCAGGTCTTGAGAATGCCTCAATGTTGTGGTGGCCTTCAACTTCAAGTTGTATTTATCAAGGTGAGAAAGAGCATGCTGGCATCAAGGGGCAAAGGTTATATCTCATATTAAAAAATGGAAGCGACATTCCCCGAGCTGGTGCTGCAATCCTGACTTACCTATGGGCCGCTGGTATTGGTAGATTTGAAATAAGCAAATCTGGAAGTTTTCTGGAAAGAGGATTATTTGATAGCTCAGTTTGGCAACCAAATCGAATAGATTTTGCTGCAGGGGCGAAATGCCATGATGGCTTAGAACAAAGAAGAGGCCAACCAGAAATCATCAAAGGTGATTTTGAGGTAATAGATTCAGTTGCATTAATTCCTGACCCAGAGAACTCAATACTTGAGGCAGCTCAGTCTATTAAAGTGATAGCAAAAAATTTGGTTGCAATCGAGGCCATAAATGTGAGAGATGCTTGGGTTGAAGTTCGAGTAAATGAAATCACAAAAAAAAATAAAAGTATCTCTAAAGCACAAGCAGAAACAAATACCAGACTTGTCGTTGAAAATGGGGTATTGATTGGTGATTGGATAATTAACGTACAAATGAATAATGGTAATTTAGAGGAGTATTCAGTTGCACATATTCTTAACAATATGCAGATATTTAATGGTCTTCTCACATTAGATCCGCTCGAGCCTGATTATGATGGCACTCGTTTAGTTGGAAAGTTGTACTTAACAGGCCCAATGCCAAATTTGCATACAAAAGCACATGGTGGCAGCACTTATAAGCTGGTTAAAAACTTACAATTAATTGAAATTCCAAAGGGTAATGATCGAAAGTTAGCAGATACAACCGTCTCAATTTTACGTTCATCAAATGATATTTTTGATTTTGGACCAGGCGTAGTGGTAGTAGGTGCTAATGGCATGATTAATCAGTTGAACGAACATTCATTCAGCTATATTTTGGGTGGAAAGATTCAATTTTATCGTAACATTCCGATGCGTAATGGTGGCTTTGATCAAAGTCTGGAGAACCCACCTTTAAGATTATGCAAAACAATTTTGTCAATAGGATCAATGCGTAATTTAAAGAAACTTGATGCAGTCATCACTGCACCAACTTTGCGTAAAGATGGCAGCGTCTTGAATACTTTAGGCTACGATGTGCTAACAAAATTATTATTCGATACAAATGATTCTTTACCAGATATCAACATTAATCCGACAAAGGAACAGGCATTAATAGCACTTGATCAGTTACTTAAGCCCTTCAACGATTTTCCATTTAGTACCGAGCTTGACCGTGCAGTGCACCTTGCAGCATTGTTGACATCAGCAGTTCGCCCAGTACTTGAAACCGCTCCAGCTTTTGCATATGATGCACCGACTCAAGGATCTGGAAAGTCTTTGTTGGCTCGATGCGTTGGTGTATTAGCCACTGGAAAAGATCCTGATATTTGGGCACACACTGCCGGTCGTGATGATGAAGAGGTAAGAAAAAGATTATTTACTGCGCTAATATCAGGGTCACGGGCTCTTGTTTGGGACAATATAACCGAAACTTTTGACTCGGCAGCAATGGCTTCATTATTAACATCCAATATCTATTGCGATCGTGTCTTAGGTAAATCTGAATCCACCAGTGTTCCAAATCGATTTAGTTTATTGCTTACCGGCAATAATATATCCTTAGCTGGTGATCTACCACGTCGTGTAATGTTGTGCAGAATTGACCCTCAAACCGAGAACCCTCATACACGGGAATTTGAAATAAATCCACTTGCATATTGCCTTCAAAATAGACAGGAAATGATTGCAGCTGCGTTAACTTTAATTCGATTCTACATAACCTCAGACGATTTTAAAAATGCCAAAAACAGTCGTTTAGGTAAAGGCAGGTTGGCTAGTTTCGAAGAATGGGACGATTGGGTACGTCAAACTATTATCTATATTCGCAAGGAACTAAAACCCAATGAATTCGAAGATGTGATGAAGAAAATACAGGTTAACCAAATTAACGATCCTGAACAAAGTGGTTTAGGACAATTGTTACGTATTATGCATTCAATATTTAATGAGAATAAATTTATGGCTAATGAGGTGATAGAGAAAATTCAAAATGAGGCTAGTGATGATTGCCGTGAACTTTCAAAGATTTTGAAAGAATCAAGTAACGGTCGTGGAGATGTCAGCTCTAAAAGCCTGGGGCGTATTTTTAGTGATAAAAAAGACCGTATTGTTAGTGGTTTAAGTTTAAAGCAATGTGGTTCTATCAACGGCACTTTACTTTGGCAGATTAAAAGTGGCTACCAAATTACTCAAATATGATTGTCAGTAATCTATCGAAAAATGCTTTTATGGGTTTAATGGGTCAGTTTTCAGTTACATATATTTCATAAATTGAATTAATACTTAACGAATAAAAACCCTTTAAACCCTTTAAACCCACCATAGATTGTTATATTAAATTTAAGTAATAATTGTATCACTCAGTAATAGCAGTTTTAATCAAACTAAATTGACCATGTTCCACCCAAACAAAACGGCAAGTACCATTGCTTCGTCTTGCCCACAGTTCACCAATCTTTTTCTTTTCATCACTATCACGTCCAGATGCAAGATGAGAGCCTTTGTACTCTACGGCCACAAACAAACCACTTTGCATTTTAATAACGAAATCTGGATAAAATTTATCGCTAGCCGTTTGCAACCATAAAGAGTTAGGTTTCTTCTCAACATTACGCACCCACCAATCAACCCCTTCAAGTTGATTCGCAATATATTCAGCACAGTTAAACTCTTCACCACTCGGCTTTAGATTACCGACCACTGGAAAGAAGTGTCTTTTTAGTGGTAACAAACCTGTATAGGGCACATCGTAGCCATAACGCCCTTGCTCAAAAGTCACTGCATGTTCATTACGGACTGAAAATTTATCTTCATCTGAAAACAAGTCATCAAAAACTTGTTGTTTAGCTAAAGTCAAACCAGAAACCAATTTACGTTCTAGCGCACCACGTAACCTAAATTTTCGGTAAGCTAATTCATCTAATTGAAAACTACGTTTTTCTAGTAAATAAGTAACTGCTGCGTTTAGCCATGCCACTTTTTGCGCACGATCAGCATAGGTTGTTGATAAATTACGGTCTAGCCAGCCCACTAAATCAACCGCAGTCCATCCCTGCTCTTGGCCAAAGAGAGCTAACTGGCTATCTAGCCTGTCGTAAATATCACATTCAATTTTTTCTAATTGCGATATTGAAAGTCTTGCGCGGCGCATTGCCTCTACGTCCCGCTCAAACTCACTCTCGTTTAATACTGCGTCAAAACTATCAATTTCCCAATCAGCATCTAACAGAGGAGTTTCGTCAAAAACATCAAAAAAACCTGACTGCTCATAACTTAGCAATGGCACACTTGCCTTAACACCAAGCTCCGCAGGTGTTTTCACTCTCTCTGCTGGCGCTGCTTGCAAAGCTTGCGCAGTGTCTAGCTGCTCTTTAACTTGCCGTGCTGCATCAGCACTTTTGAAGGTTTCAGCTACCTTGCGCACCTGTTCAGCCGTTGCACCGCCTTTGATTGTTAGCGTGCCACCTTCAGGCGAAATTTCTACTTTTTCGCGCAAAGCTTTTGGTAGCAAATTAAAGGCATCTTCATTTGGCAAAGCCACCTCATTAGCCACTTCAGGTAAAGGCACAACCAAATCGCCCGCTGGCGCAAATAAGTCTTGCGGGGGCAACGTCGCGTCGGTAGCAGTGCGGATTAAATCGCGAGTATCCATGCGTTCAAAGCCGTTTTGCACTAAACCATCACGCAGGTTTTTTACCGTTTCAGCCAACTGATCGCTCACCACATAAGCATATGCACGATTCAAAGGTTCACGCTTTTTGCGTGTCGCTTTAGGCATGCGCAATACGCGCCCAAGCACTTGCTCTACTGCTGTAGCTGAAGTAGTGTTTCTAAATGAGAAAAGCACGTATGCACTTGGGCAATCCCAGCCTTCACGCAATTTATCCACGGTAATAATAAATTGTGGGTAATCAGGGTCAGTTTCGCGTCTATCGCCAAGTTCATCAACTGCACCAGTGGCAATCGCAATATGTGCTGCATCTATATTGAAGTCATCAATTAGCGCCTGTTTAACGCGCTCTGGGGTGAAGGTTTCTGCTTGCGCTCTGCGCTCGGCCTGTATCAACATTACAGGCTTAATTACTTCGCCTGTTAGCTTAGCTTCTTCAACGGCTTCAGCCTCTAGCATGCGTAACCTTGCTATAGCATCTCGCAATGAAACGCGCCATTCTGCATGGGTAGCAAGCTCTAATGGCAGCTTCAGCATATCTTCTGCTTGCAGTGTTGCAGCAGAAACACTCCGCAGCACATTACTAGGCTGGCTAGCTCGGTCTGGGGTAGCGGTAAGTTCTAAAATACAAGCTGGGTTTAAGCTCAGCAAGGTATCTACCGCCAAAGGGTTTCCTTGGTTATGCGCCTCATCCACAATCACAAAAGGGTGTCGCAAGCGTATAACGTCTACCAATGAATGCTCACCACGTAAACTCTCAGGCACATTATTAAAATGCGGCATTAACGCACCATTTTGACGACACACGCGCAAGCCTTCAGGCTCATCACGTTTGAAAGACTGCATAGTGGCAACAATAATCGTATTCGCAGTATTGAGTGTTGATGGCTGTAATGACAAGGCCTCGTCAATATCCAGCACATTCACCGCACCGAACAACTCACGCATATCATCATGCAACAACTCGCCTGCTGTTTTAAGCGCATAAAGCGTTTGCAGGCGGATTGGTTTTGAAGGTACAAGCCAAATCACTAAGCTGTAATCACTCGCCATAAACGCTTGGTTTATACGTGCAATCGCTTGGCCTGCAATACGTGTTTTACCGCCGCCTGTAGGTACTCGCAAACACACGTAAGGTATATCGTTCGTTGTTGGTAAAGGGTTATATGGTAACGCATGGCCGAAAGCTACTAATGTACTTTCTGCAAAGGCAGTTTTAGCACTTTTTAGCTCTTTGGCTCTATTTAAAAAACCAGTGAAAGCATCTAGTAGAGTCGTTTGATATTCTTTTAGTGGCAACATAAGATGTACTTTTCTATACCCAAGATTTTACGGTTAGCTCATACGGCAATTGCTTAAACTCAATATTCATACGTGAGAGTTTCGCTTTATCAAAACGCGTTCTTGCCCCGTATACCACGCGCTGACCATCATGCTCTGGTAAAACAGCAAGGGTGCGGTTATTCAGCACATTACCGCCTAAATCACCTCGGTCTTTTAAAATACCGTTAAAGAGCAGATAAATCGCTTTGCATTTATGCACACCTAACAATGGTGAGGGTTTTAAGCCTTTAGGATAGCCTGCGCCTGTCTCGGTAAACCACACAAATTCTGCCAGTTCCGCAAAAGTCACATCTGAGCGAATTTGACCTCCTGCTGTAAACAATGGCTCTGGCGATAGTTTACAGAACTTAAAACTACCATCTAAACCAGCAACCGTCTCACCGTTTATCTTGGTGTAACCTTGCGCTACACGCTTCACGCGTTCTGCTGTCACGTCTTGTGCAATATCTTCATCCATCTCAACAAGGATAAATCGACGATTTCCACCATCTTCTGCATTTTGTTTAAACACCGCATGTGCAGTTGTTCCTGATCCTGCAAATGAATCAAGAATTATTGAATTTTTATCAGTGGCGATTTGTAAAATACGTTGAAGCAATCGAGTTGGCTTTGGTGTAGAAAATGCTTGAACCGCAAGAATTTCCCTTATCTCTTCTGCTGCTTCATGGTTATGGCTGTACTCTTCTGATGTTAACCAAGTGCTAGGTGGCATTGTTGCTTCATTATCATGAAACTGTTTAACATAGACCTGCCAACCATCTCTTTGATTAACCCACTCAATTTCATTATTGGCTGATAACTCATCAAAATACTTCTTATTTCCGCGCCAACGGCCTTGCGTGCCATCTGGTCTTATTGGAAAAACTGTCTCTCCAGTCGGTGTTGTTAACTCATAAAACAAATTTGGGCGATCTTCACGACGTGCTCCACTACCTTCTTTTCTCCACTGCCTGCGCCTATATTTCTTGCCTGTAAGAGAGTCTACTTGTGTAAATTGTGCTTCATTTTGTTGAAAACTTAATCGATTCAGAGCTACGTTACTCGACTTGCTATAAGAAACGATATGGTCATGATCCCAACTAACTAATTTTGCATCCATTCGCGGGCTATAAGCTTTTTGCCATGCAAATTGAGCAATAAAGTTTCCTGACCCAAAAATTTCATCCATTAACAATCGAAGGCTAGCTACTTCGTTATCGTCAATTGAAACAAATATTGCACCATCATCACGCAAAAACTGCTTAAGCAATAACAATCGCGGATACATCATACAAAGCCAGCGGTCGTGCCTATCTAGGGTTTCACCTTCTTTACCAACAACTTCACCTAACCAGCGTTTGATTTCTGGGCTATTCACGTTATCGTTATAAACCCAGCCCTCATTGCCTGTGTTGTATGGTGGGTCAATATATATGCACTTTACTTGCCCTGCATAGCGTGGCAATAACGCTTTAAGAGCGTGCAAGTTATCGCCTTGCACAATTAGATTTTCATTTTCTGGATTACTAGCTTCGCCATAACTTAATTCAGCCACAGGTTGCAGCATGCGAAATGGCACCTCTTTATGATGCTTAACTACTGCATCTTTACCTATCCAATTGAGTGTTGGCATTTTTTAATCTGTTATTTTTAAATTAAAGTCATTCTAATTCAAAAAGAATATTTCAAAGAAAAAAAGTAACTTTGAGTAACTTGGTAATTTCTGTACAATAATTATTATGGAAGATATAACTAGTCAATTACGGCGTAAAAATAAACCTGGTGGTGGCAGAAAAGCGGGCACAGGCAAATTCTTAGAACCGACAACCGCATTAAGAGTGCCTGCTAGCCAAGAGCCTATCATTAAAGATTTTTTAGTCGCTTACCAACGTAAAAAGTTGGCCGCCAGCCTAGATATGGTCGAAGAGTTTGAATGGCCTAAATTATTGAACTCACCCCTATCGCTTCCATTGTATTCTTCCAAGGTACCCGCTGGCTTTCCCTCACCAGCCGATGACCATGTAGAAAAGCGTCTGGATACCAATGACTACTTAATCGATCAAGCAGATGCCACCTTCTTTGTCACCATACAAGGCCAGTCCATGATCGAGGTGGGTTTAATGCCAGGCGATAAGGCCGTCGTGGATCGCTCTAAAAAGCCGTCTATTGGTGACATTGTATTAGCCGTATTGGATGGCGAATTTACCATTAAAACGTTAGCTCAAAAAAAAGATGGTTCACCTCGTCTCTTACCTGCTAACTCCACAGGTGCTTATGCCCCCATCGAAATCAAAGAGGGCATGAGCTTTGAAATATGGGGTGTGGTGATTGGGTCATTTAGGCGCTTTAAGTAAGTTGTCCTATGCGTCAAATCGCCCTTATTGATGTCAACAATTTCTACGTCAGTTGTGAACGTGTCTTTAACCCCAAACTTAACCACAAACCCGTGGTTGTCCTCAGTAATAATGATGGTTGTGCGGTTGCTCGTAGTAACGAAGTCAAAGCCCTAGGTATCGGGATGGGGGCGCCTTGGTTTAAGTTTAAGGACTTGGCTCATCAACACGGTATTGTGGCACTATCCTCTAATTATGCACTTTATGCCGATATGAGTAATCGGGTCATGAGCATCTTACGGGACTACAGTCCGCAGCAAGAAGTGTATTCGATTGATGAGTCCTTTTTAGACCTCACCAGCTTTCAAAGCCGTGATTTGATTCGCTACAGCCAACACATGCGGCAGCGTATTCTCAGGTGGACAGGCTTACCGGTATGCGTTGGAATCGCATCCACTAAAACCCTCTCTAAACTGGCTAATCATTGTGCAAAAAAACGCAAAGCGTTCAATAGCGTGTGCAACTTCAACACCATGCCAGCGAATGACTTAGATGACCTGCTAGGCCAAATTGACGTGGGTGAAATCTGGGGCGTTGGTCGCAAGCTTGCCCCCAAACTACAAGCTTTGGGTTTGAATACAGTCCTCGACTTAAAACGTGCCAGCCCTGAACGCTTAAGACAACAATTCAGTGTCGTGATGGAAAAGACTATCCGCGAACTCAATGGTACGGTCTGTATTGAGATGGAAGAAATTGCCCCCGTTAAACAACAAATCCTAAGCTCACGTAGCTTTGGTTACCCCGTCACTGACTATGAAAGCTTGGCTCAATCTGTCACCTTATACACCAGTACCGCCGCAGGGCGATTACGCAAACAATGCAGCTTTGCTGGGGCCATACAAGTCTTTATCACCACCAGTCCCTTTAAGCCTGATGAACCGTTTTACAGCAACGCCATGACCATCGCCTTACCCAGTCCTACCCAAGATAGCCGAACCTTAGTGAATGCCGTGCTATGGGGACTGAAGCAACTCTACAAACCGAACTACCCATATGTCAAAGCTGGTGTGATGCTCACAGAGCTAGTACCGATGGCAGGCGTACAAACTGATTTATTTAGCCAAACAACAGCATCGCCTAAATCTACTGCCTTAATGACGGCCATGGACAGTATCAACAGGAAAATGGGCAAAGAAACCATTAAGCTTGCCAGTGAAGGCTTTGCTCGGCCGTGGAAAATGAAACAAGGGAATAAAAGCCCCAGCTATACCAGCCACTGGGAGGAGATATTAAGCGTGAACTAACGCGGTGCGGCTTCGCTACTCAGAAAGCCATTCGGGGCCAATTGCAGTAAGTGTCTCGCTTCATCATGATTAGCCTTTAGCCAAGGCAAGTAATTGGCTTCATTCAATACCACAATCGACCGCTTCTCATCCTCAGGCTTATGAAACTGTTGCATCACAGGATGCCCATCCGCATTTATGGTCAGCATTGAAAATGAAAAGATAATCTCACCCGTTTCTTTGTCAATAAAGCGCTCCCAAATAGAAGCCACAGCAACAGGTTCAGAATCAGTACGTTTAATCCGCCAGCGTATGGCTTTACCTGTTTCCCAACTTGGTTCATAAAAGCTTTGCATAATGGCTAAGCCAAACCGACGTTCTTTCCAAGCACTGCGATAGCTCGGTTTCTCCGCCACTGTTTCACTTCTGGCATTGTAAGTATGCAAACCAAACTTCTTTTTATCGGTAGCCCAGTGGGGCACTAAACCAAATTGCGCCAGCTCACAGCGTGGCTTACCATCTTCAAGGTAGGTTAGCCGGTTTGGGGTTGATTCGCTCGGGCGCGTTGAAAAAATAAACGTAGTAGTTAGTTGAATTCTTTGTAATTATTTTACACTTATAAGTTGAAAATAACTGCAAATAATTATGTAATAAACTTGGCTAACATAATGATTTAATTAGTTATATTAGCGATATAGACATTTTGTGTATCTCACCTAAAAATAATATGATTATTTTTAAAAAATCATACATACATGAACACCTGATAACCATAGAAACAATATTTCATTAGCTTTAATCATAAAGAATTTTGATTCGATACGATGCTTGAAAATAGTTTTCTCGTAACCAACAATTAATTTAATCATTTAAAAACAATAAGTTAATTTTATTAAATTGCTAGAATGTCGTTAATTTTTCTACTCAAAAAGAATTAACTAACATTCCTTTAACTCCATTTCATCCGAATATTATCAATATATGCAAAGTGCTTTGCTCAAGTTTTTTAATTGTTAAGCAATTTATTTGATAATCATGGTTAGAACGTATGCAGATATAGTTTTCTCGTAACCGGTTTTAAAATATAATATTTAAAATCAATTAGTTAAAACTTTTACTTTTTGATGTTATTTGACTTTACGAATCTTTGAAATTTCATGTTCGAAGTATTCTTTATAAATTAAATCCCTATTATCTTGATTTAACAGAACATGTTTTGGCTTTGATAAACGAAGCTCTCTTAATAAAGATCTTATGATTGCTCGTAATCCAGCATTTTCAGCGATTTTCTCAATTAGTTGATTTTCATAACTGGTTTTAATGTCAATATCATCATTCAATACCGATGATGAAATAACGTGTTGGGCTGAAATATAGAAAGATGCCTCTATCCAAAACTCTGCTGATGATAAAGTATCTGATTCCATCCATCTAAACCACTGGTCTAAATTCACTGTTATTTTTTGCTTATCCTGACCAAATCCCAATTTTGAGCTTTTAATAGGATATCCAACATTCAGTTTATTATTTGAAGTGACTAATATAGTTACACTCTCATTTGTCTCAATAGGTATTCTGATAAGATTGTGTTTAGCAACTTGTTTTGCTTCATAACCTTCAATTTCAATAAAATGTATTTCCGCATTATTTAAATACTCCTGATTTAAAAAATGCTTTAGAACATCCTTAATATGGCTTGCCTCTGAATCTTCGAGTTGCCAACGATACACAATCTCTGACGATAATTTGCCTTTCTTTACACCTAATATATTGAATAGTTTTTCAATATTATCTTCCGACATTGATTGACTCTTACCACCCAGCCAACTGTATAAATTTGGCCTTTTTACGCCAGCTGAGTCTGCAATCGCAGCATTATTGAGTGTAGAAAAATTAGCTAACGCTTTAAACAAATCGCGGACTTCCATAATAACTTATACATATCTATTGACTTAAAAAGTATAATAGATATAATATTCTCTATATTAAATGATATTAATCGCGAGTATATCAAACATCATCAGCAATAAAATCATTTGAATAAATATTGAACCAAATTGATTTTTTTTGCGATTAAGTTTGTGTGTTCGTTAATTGGTGCATTGAAGAGACTTAATTAACAATTTGAATACATTTTTACATGTGAAACAAAGTAGCACAATTTATTTTACCGTAACAACCAACTCAGTTAAAACTGGAATGGAGGGTCCTTGGTGCGCCTAAATTTTTGATAATTTAGTTAAGCAAAGGCCTCAATAAAGAGGCCTTTTTTATTGGATATTATGTATGAAAATATTAGTGTTAAGTGATCTACATTTAGAGTTTTCTATGATTCAAAAACCAACTGTGGAACCTGATGTAGTGGTGCTCGCAGGCGACATCTTTAAGGGCAATCGTGGTATTTATTGGGCAAGACAAACCTGGCCTGATAAAGAGATTATCTATGTTGCTGGAAATCATGAGTTCTATGGTCAAAATAGACTTGAGGTATTGGCGCACCTGAGAATTGCAGCAAGAGAAACCAAAATACATTTTTTAGATAACGAGGAGGTGATTATTAATGATGTGCGATTCTTGGGCGCAACTTTATGGACTGATTTTAAACTCTTTGGTGAACAACTTAAGTTGGATTGTATGTATGAGGGTGAGTCAAACCTCAATGATTTTCGCTTAATAACTGAAGGTGAATGGAACTTTAGTACCAATGATTTGATACGTTTACATGATGAGTCCGTTACTTGGTTATCAAAAGCACTAAAAGAGCCATTTTATGGAAAAACGGTGGTAGTTACGCATCATTTGCCCAGTGCAGACTCAGTAGTTACTAGATATAAGAAAAATTTGCTATCGGCTTGCTTCGCTTCAAATTTAGACCATTTGTTTGGTAAACCTACATTGTGGGCGCATGGGCATACCCATGACAGTATTGACTATAAATCAAAGGGGACGCGTGTTGTTTGCAACCCACGAGGTTACTGCAGATATGAATGTGGAGAAGAAAATTCTGAATTCGATCCTAATTTTATAGTTGAAATTTAAATGAATAGGGTTCTCTTAAAGCACATGATGCATAACGCACGTGATTTACCAATTTGCTATGAAGTCGACTTAATTAAGCGCTCTATATTGATAAATGTTGAATGGATAGATACAGATCTGATTAAACATTTTCTTAGATTTTCTGCGGTTGAAGCTATTAATCGTGAGTTGGAGATAGCAGGCAAATTACCATTGATAACCAACGTAAATGGATTTGTGATCAAGTTGGTTGTAGCTGAAAAAGCACAGTTCAAACTAAAGATTGTTGAACGAGATTTTGAACCAAGGGAACCAACATTAGTGATGAAGATTAAGGATTAGACATTATGGGGAATTGGAGATTTGATGAAGTTGTGGTGATTGATTTAGAGGCTACTTGCTGGGATACAACTGCAGAAAAGGAAGTATTCATTTCTGAAATTATTGAGATTGGTGTTTGCTTGTTAAATGTTCTAACCGGTGAAGTTAGCAAACCTCGAGGTTTAATTGTTAAACCAATAAACGCTATTGTCAGTCCGTTTTGTACATCGCTGACAAGTATCACGCAAGACATGGTGGAGCAAGGAATGGCGTTTAATGACGCAACAAATATATTGAAAAAGGAATATGGTGTCAGCCGAAAAATAATGGCGGCTTACGGCAACTATGACCAAAACATGCTGAAAATAGAATGCGAACGTAACAACCTATCCCCAACTGTTTAGAAAAAGCAGTGAAGTAATGCAACCGCGATTTCAGTTTTGGGGATTTGAATGCGGTAACGGATGGTTCGAACTCATCAATCAGCTCTGTGCAGACATTGAGTCAGCGGCAGAGCAAGTAGAGATTAAGCCAGATGCTTGGCCAAATGTGCAACAAGTAAAAGCAAAGTTTGGTGCGCTAAGGTTTTATGTTGATCTTAGTGGTTTTCTCAAACCACTGGAAGCAAGCAACCCGACGATTAAAGACGTTAGAAAGATAATTGCAAGGGCAGAGGTACTAAGCCGAGTTACTTGTGAGGACTGCGGGCTACCTGGTAAGTTATATACCCATGCTTGGCATTATGTGAAATGCCAAGCATGTGAACGGATACATCAAAAGAAAAATGAGGAATTTAATGGATGACCTTACAAACAATACATGTCCTGAAATGCCAGAATGGTTGAAGGCAATCTCAATCCTTGTATTAGCACCAACTGAAAGCGACATAAACGTTCCAGCAGATCACTTGGATATATTGGCAATTTACCGCCGTGCGAAAATGGGCGATGAATGCTGTGCAACACAAATTGCTGAGAAATATGAGAGTGGCTTTATACCCAGTGGCACTTCGGTCCCCGATGCCTTGAAATGGCATGAATACGCTAGCCACTTAGGATCTTTACGCTCTAAATTAAGGTTAGCGCAATTGTATCTTTGGACTAATTCTGATCGGATGAAATCATTAAAGGCTATTGAGTTTGCAAAGGAGCTCGTTGCTAAGGTTGTAATGGAAAAACAATCCAACCTGGAGAATATGCATGCCGCTGCGATTTCTGCTCTGCTATTACTTGAATATGACAGATCAAATGAGGGTTTAGAGTTGGTATCAGAATTGATTGAGCTTAATCAGTTTAGAAAGCATCCAAACATTTTTACGATTAGTGATCTACTCAGTAAGTTAAAGTTTAGGAGCAATCACTCACGTTATACGCTGAATATTATTCATCAAAAAATTCCCGAAGATGGAGACTTTAAGGCTGGCGTATACAAAAAACTCGAACAGCCTCTAGCATTAGTTGGTCTACTAAACGTAGATGTGACAAGAGCTACTTTAGATATCGAGTTTCCATGGTTTGCTGACGTAACTGAGAATATTTATCGACAGTTAGTTGTACGACAACTGAGTATGACGCCAGCATTTAAATTAAGGCCATTGTTGTTAGCGGGTCCGCCAGGAGTAGGTAAAACGAGTTATGTGAAAAGATTGAGTGAGTTGATTCAAGTGCCATTTCGCGGTGTTATGGCGGGAGGATCGAATGACAGCATGTACTTGCGAGGAACACCGAGAGGTTGGTCGTCAGCTCGCCCAAGTGGTGTCATTCAAGCCATGGCCATAGAAGGTATTGCTAATCCATTGTTTCTGGTTGATGAGTTAGAAAAAGCCAGTAGTGATAATAAAAATGGGCGGTTATGGGACATCTTATTACAGTTGCTTGAGCCAGCCACCGCAAAAGTATTTTTGGACGAATGTCTCTGTGTAGCATGCGATTTAAGCTGGGTGTCGTGGGTTGCTACAGTGAATGAAATCGGGACATTACCTAAAGCGTTACTAGAACGATTTACTGTAGTGGTAGTAAAAGAACCAGGACCTGAGTATGTCAACACATTAGTAAAAGGTGCGATGGATTTGTTTGCTAAAGAAGTAGACATTGATCGCCGGCTATTGCCAGCATTGAATGGCGATGATTTTGACGTGATTGCACGTTGCAATGGTCCGCGTGAGATCAATCGAATTGTACGCAGTATTGTTGAGAAAAAGATGGTTGAAGACAGCAAATCTTTGATGAGGAATTAAGATGATTTTAATGTTTGGCGATGTGCACGGTTATTTTGAACATGTGCTGCCTGTAGTTGAGGCTGAGCAGCCTTGTGCAGTCATTTTTTTAGGAGACTTGCAAGCGCAACGGCCATTGGAGCATGAGTTGGCGGAAGTGATGGAAATGACTGAAGTTTACTTTATCCCAGGCAATCATGATACCGACTCTCAAAAAGATTATGACAACCTGTTTAATTCTGCGTTATCAGATCGTAACTTACACGGGCGTGTAGTAGAAATTAATGGCATAAGAGTTGCTGGCTTAGGGGGGATTTTTAGAGAGAAAATCTGGTGGCCCGATCCTGTCGAGGCTAAACCTCATCACGAGAATTATGATGACCTAGCTAAACATTTAAAAACTGAAGTGGCTTATCACAAGATCAACCAGCAAAAAGCTGATTTACAAATGCTCAAACATAAGACAACTATTTTTTATGAAGATTGGTTAAATCTATATGGTCAGGAGGTGGATATTTTAGTGACCCATGAGGCGCCAAGTTGCCATCCGCACGGCTTTAAAGCGATTGATGTATTAGCGCAAAGCATGAAAGCAAAATATTGCTTTCATGGCCATCATCATGACCGACTCAATTATGCTGCGCACGAAGCCACCCTTGGATTTAGTGCGCATGGAGTCGGTTTTCAGGGGGTTAGTGATATGTATGGCGGCATGATTTCAGCCGGTTGCTTTGATGAGCAGCGTATGCATCGGCAATATCGGGTAGATAAATAATGTGTGTTGTATGTGCAAAAGGCAATATGCAAATTGAAGAAAGATAGATCGGAAAATCATGCAATTAAAAAATAATATTGAACAAGATAACAAAAATATCATTTTATTTCTGGATTTCGATGGTGTTGTACATCCTGTTGGAATGAGGTCAGGTAGCAAAAAAGACTTTTCCAGACTACCGCAGCTAGAAGCTTGGTTACGGGCTAATCCAAAAGTCAACGTCGTGATTAGTTCGAGCTGGCGTGATTGCATGAATTTAGCGATGTTGCAGCATTTCTTTTCTGCCGATTTGCGCAGTCGCATTATTGATAAATGCCCCATTTTGCCTTTTGAACCAGCACCAGAGTTTTGGAGACATGCTGAAATCATGGCTTGGATTGATCAACAGCAATACACGGGTAAATGGCTAGCGCTCGATGATGCAGTTGATGAGTTCCCACCCAACTTTGAGCAACTAATCATTTGTGACCGTGCTATTGGTATTGATGTAAAGGTAATTAACGAATTAACAACGAGGATTCATTATGATTAAAAAAGTAATGTTTGTCGGCAGAGCTACCGCAGAAACCACACCTGGCTGGTGTAACTGGGGAATGATTAGCATTTCAGAACCTGACTCAGCTTTTGGTGAAGCTAAGCTATTGTCAGGCTGGCACTCGGTGCATAGAAGCGATTTTCATGACATCGAAGTTGAAATTGAGGAAGAGCCATATGTATTAATGACCCCTCAACACGCACTTGAGATAGTCAATTTCGTGCATACACTCGCACCACAAGTGGAGGGCATTATGGTGCATTGTCGCGCTGGGATTAGTCGAAGTGCCGCAGTCGTGAAATGGATCGCTACGACTTACCAGCTGCCGTTCAATCATGAATACGATCGTTATAACAAGCATGTTTACGCATTGCTAACAGAAGCCCATCAATTAAGAAAAGAATAAGCCAATGAAAATTCGTCAACTTTCAGATTTACATTTAGAGACAGGTCCATTTACTTGGGAAGATCAAGGTGAAGACGTCGTAGTACTCGCTGGAGATATTGGCGTGGGCATCGCTGGCATAGAGTGGGCAAAGACAATACTTAAACCTGTCATTTATGTAGCCGGTAACCATGAACATTGGGGTGGCGATATATTTGAAAACATTAAAGCAATGCGTTTAGCAGCTAAAGATTCTAACGTACACTTTTTAGAAAATGACGAGGCGAATTTAACCATCAATGGTGAAACTGTACGCTTTCTTGGTTGCACTTTGTGGACAGATTATGGCGAAGCTCACTGCGAAAATCACCCAGTCGTTTTGTCTCGTAATCACAATCCACAACAGGAGCTTATGTACCATGCGACTGTGTGGATGAATGATTACAGATATATCAAGGCTAAAGCGTGGTGGACCCCAGAAAACGAAATAAGGTACCAAGAAATATTTACTGTGATTTGCCTCAATGAAGTTAAGTTTAATCCGCTTGTAGCTTATGACATGCATATCGAAAGCCGTAGTTGGCTGGAAGACAAGCTTAACGAAGAGTGCTCACATAGAACAGTGATTGTGACGCATCATGCGCCGAGTTATCAGTCATTAAAAGAGGCTGGCATGATTGATAATCACGCGCTGAATCAGCAAAGTTGGAGTTCAAGCCGAAATGAAGATTACGGATATAAACGGGTAGCTGCCTATGCTTCTGATTTGGAAGGTTTATTCGGGCATAAGTCATGGAAAGGTTCAGGTGTCGAACTTTGGCTACACGGTCATACTCACGCTCGCGTGCAGTATGCGATAAATGGAACGGTAGTTAGCTGTAATCCGCGTGGTTACCATCGAAAGCCTTTATCACAAAAAGAAGCTAATGCGCTTGGATTTTGGGGCTATCCAGTATCAAAAGAAGATATGGAGCGAAGTGAAAAAGCCTATATGCGTAACCCTGAACGTGGAGATAACCATGAGTTCGAACGTAATTTGGTGCTTGATATGGATACGATGTTGCCAGAGTTAGTTATCAAAAAATCAAGAAAAATGCTTGAAGCGTTGCCGCTTATATTGGAAGAAGTCTTAGCTCATAAAGCTTATCTGATGCGGAAAGATGAGGTTATTGTTAAGTTGGCGGGCAATCATATCGCAAGTAAAGGTAATGAGTTCAATAGATTGGTGGGAGATGTTTTGGCTTATTTCAAAGCCGCATTAAAAAGTGGAAATTATCAAAAAGATAACAACAATCGGAATGCCATAGATTTAAACCTTATAGAACAGAACTTACGCCATCAATGCTTAAGAGCTAAGAGTGTAATGGTTAACTTAAAAGTAAACACCAATTTTTACATGCCTGAAAAAAGTAGTCTGGAAAATCCTGATGATGGCTTTAATGAGCAACCAAAAAGATGGGCAGGCAGACTGGTTAAGGATATGCAAAATATTATATGGGTATTTGATCAAGGATTAGATCTACGTGTTCAAGATATAAGATCTCAAGATAAATGAATACAGAAATAGATAGCCAATGTTGTTAAGTCCACTTACCAAAAGTACGTTGGAAAAATTATGAAGGAAATTTTGTTTGATCATTTATTTGGATTTTGATGGGGTTTTACACCAGGATGCAGTCTACACAACTGCCAATCTTGAGCATAAATTTATTGGGGAAGGTTCGTTATTGATGCATACCCCAATATTGGAAAAACTAATTGAGCCGTACCCAGAACTTAAGATCGTGTTATCTACCAATTGGGTGCGAATAGCTGGTTATGAAAATACTCTTTACAAGTTGCCAAACAAACTGCAAGCAAGGGTGATAGGTGCAACATTGCATACCCAAACGAAGCAAATGTATCAAGATCCATATGGCAGTAGCATCAGTCGATTTGAGCAAATTGAGTGGCATGCCAGCAACAATGATATTAAACAATGGCTCGCAATTGATGATTTGTTTTCCGGGTATGAGGTCAATAAATGGCCAGAGAGTCATAGGCATTTATTAGTACTGACTGAACAATCAAAAGGCTTAGGCTGCTTAGAAACGCAAAGAGAGATTCAAACTAAATTAATGGAGTTATATCGTCAAAGTCAGCTTTAAATATGGTGATTTTGAGCAAGTAATACTTGGACAACTTTTAAGATGATTATATTTTTAGATTTTGATGGGGTTTTACATCCAAATGCAGTCTATGCAATTCCGAATCAACCATTGCAGTTGAAAGCCTATGGTGAGCTATTTATGCACGCTCCGATACTAGAAGAAGCATTAGCTCCTTATCCTGAGGTCAAAATTGTGTTGAGCACTAGTTGGGTACGCGCATTAGGTTATAACCGCACACTAAAAAAAATGCCTGCAAAATTAAAGGAGCAAGTGATAGGTGCGACTTGGCATAAACAAATGCGTCATGGCGGTCAAGATCCATTTAACCACATGAGCCGATATGAGCAAATCGCGTGGCATGTGCGACGTAACGGAGTGAAGCGCTGGTTAGCGATTGATGATTTACATTCTGGTGATGAGGTCCATCTATGGCCCGAAAGTCATCGACATTTATTAGTGCTTACCGAACAAGCCAATGGTCTCAACTGCGAAGAGACCATTGCAGATTTAAATACCAAATTAATGGAGATTCAATACGAATGAAAGTTTACTTTGATACAGAATTTACGGATTTATTAGGCATCGAAACTGACATTAAATTGATCTCAGCAGGCTTTGTGACAGAGCGCGGCCAAGAACTCTATTTTGAGTTAACTGACAATTATGAAATCAAAGAGTGTTCAAACTTTGTTCATGAGGCAGTATTGCCACATTTAGATGAAGCCAAATATGGTGTAAAAATTGCCGTAGCAGCTAAGCAACTTAAAAACTGGCTACAAAATTTGGGTGAACCAGTGCAACTAGCAAGTGATGCACCAAGCTATGATTTTCCATTGATATATGAATTGTTAGTAAAGCATGACAATTGGCCTGAAAGCCTTAATAAGAAACCATTAAACGTTAATAACTATAGTACTGCTGGCCGTATTGAAAACTACTTTGAATATCAACCGTTGGCAATTAGGCACCATGCGCTATGGGATGCTAGAGCTTTGGCAGCTGCTGCAAAAGGTGTGATCGGTGATTAACATATTCTTTGACTGTGAGTTTACTAAATTTCAAGAGGGTTTTGATCCAGAGCCTAATGAACTCATCTCGATTGGTTGCATAAGTGACGATGGACGTAAATTTTATGCAGAAAACACCAACTTTCACATTGAAGCTTGCTCTGAATTTGTGCATGCTGTTGTCTTACCATTATTAGAAGGCGGCGAGCATTCGATGCCTTATCGTGTGCTCGCTAAGCAACTGTGCCAGTATATTGAGAGTTTTAACGATGGGAAAAATCTACCTAACGTCAAAATGTGGACTGATGCACCTTTATTTGACTGGCCGCATGTGCAACATATGTTTGATAACTGGGGGTGGCCAACCAATCTCGTTCGCAAACCAATTGCATTAAGTTTCCGCTACTCAACTCTGGCTACTAGATTCAAAGCTGGCGTAGAGGATGCATTTAAGAGCCTCCAGCCCCCATTGCGACGTCATCATGCACTGGATGATGCAATTGCTAATAGATACGGGTTTCAAAGGGCGACAAGCAGAAGGTTTTAATATGATTAACGGTTTTAAAAACATGGATAGAGCAAAATTCATTGCTCATTTCAAAATAAATTAGAAAGGTTTTCTATGAGTAGACGGGAAATGAATGTTGATGGCACTATTACCGTATTTTCAATGTCGTATTTTGGGCAAGGTAACGCAGACGAATATTTCCGAAAACAATGGGCCGCAATCGATGAGCATAATCGCAAAGCGTTAGAAATCTGGAACACCCTCACAGACGTGGAACGCGCAGAACGTATTAAAAAATTTGAGGAAGAGCGTGTAGAGCTCCCAAGATTCTTGTGAAAGCAATCTGAATAGCAATCGACTGAAATATTAATGACGATTAAAGACATTCCTCAAACTGGTGTAGCTAGATTTATTACTCAAGAAAATATTAGATCAATTTTTACTGCCATTTAAAGCCTAAAAGTAAATTTACATACAAACTAAGTTGATGATTGTAATTGACTGTCTTGACCTAAAGTATCGGTACTCAAACCATTTTATTTCAATTTATTTAAAGCTGCGGATGCCAGCGAGTCTATTAATTTAGCTTGAATACAGTGATTTAAAAAATCACTGTAACTGGCATATTATTTGAGATGAACTAGTCTCAATCTGATCTGACAATTCACTTGTAAAAGTGAGCGTTACCGAGTTTGATATGGGTGTCGAATCCGTAATCAAACTTAAAGAAAGGTAACGCTCATGCTACATACTAACAACCCCATCATTAAACATAAAGCAGGATTGCTCAATCTTGCTGAAGAACTTCAGAACGTATCAAAAGCCTGCAAGATAATGGGCGTGTCACGCGATACATTTTATCGCTATCAAGAACTTGTTGAAACCGATGGTTTGGAAGGACTCATTAATCGGAATCGGCGCACACCCAATATCAAGAACCGTGTTGATGAAGTCATAGAACAAGCTGTCATTAGTTATGCTGTTGACTTTCCAGCGCACGGTCAACACCGCACCAGCAATGAACTGCGTAAGCGCGGTGTATTCGTTTCAGGCAGTGGTGTTCGCTCTATTTGGCTACGCCATAAGCTTGAGAACTTCAAAGGCAGATTAAGCGCACTGGAAACTAAAGTTGCTAATGAAGGCATTGAACTGACTGACGCACAAATTGCAGCACTGGAACGCAAGCATGAAGATGATGTGGCCTGCGGTGAGATAGAAACGATGCATCCTGGCTACTTGGGTGCGCAAGATACGTTTTACGTTGGTAATCTCAAAGGCGTTGGCCGCATTTACCAACAAACCTTTATCGACACCTACAGCAAGGTCGTGCATTGCAAGCTGTACACGACCAAAACGCCGATTACTGCGGCTGATTTACTCAACGATAAAGTGTTGCCGTTTTATAGCAGTCACGACTTACCGATGCTACGCATCCTCACGGACCGTGGAACTGAGTATTGCGGCAAAGTGGAACAGCATGATTTCCAGCTTTACTTGGCGATTAATGACATTGATCGAGTTGAGTTTTAAAAAATCCTTATGTATATATTCAAAAATAGCATTAATGAAATAGCAATCTGACATGAAGCAAGAAAATTTATCCCATCTTATTTGGTGGAGTTTACTAATAGTTTTATATTTATTTGTAGAATGGATATATAACCAGCACTTATTGGTTGTGCTTTCATACGACACCATAAAACCAAGTAGCTTTGAGCTTACTGAGATATTTGGAAAATTAGTGGCATCAATTGGCATTAATTTAATTATCAAAAAACTATTTAAATATGAAGGCTGGCCTCGATTTTTTGTTGGTCTGTTAATTGGCTATCTACTTTTAACTGGATTATTTAAATACGCGATTGAATCGTTCTCAGATGAGTTTCGGCAAGCAAGCTATTACAGTATGCAGTATAGAAAGGACGTTATTAATCAGAAGGATGAAGCAAAGATATTAGCGTTTACAAATAACACAAATTGGTATGTTAAGCCCCTTGCTTTATCCTATTTCTTCTTTACTTTGCATGATGACCAATGGAAGAAATTTGAGAACTTGATTGAGAAGCCTGCTCAAGAAAGAATGAGTAAACTTGAAAAAAATAAACAAAAATATTGGAAAAACTATCAGCGTGCCGAAAGTGCTAACGTAAAGTTTGAGGAGTTTTACTCAAAATACCAAGATGGTCAAAGCCAGTATGAACGATATATGCATTCAAAATATGAAAAAAGAGCTAGAAATAAATTTACTAAAACATTCGGAATTGCGCCAGGTTTTGACAAAGAACGAATTATTGCAATTAAGTTTAAGCCGTATGCAGAGTATTTGAATTCTACAATTTTCGAAGGTAATGAAGATTTGGAAGCAAAACCAATTTATGGTAGAGACGTACCTCATTATATGACTGAAGCTGTTTTTATGGATTATATTAGTGAGCAGTCAAATGAAATTAAAACTAAAATTGCCCCAAATTTGAAGCAGGTGAGACAAACTAAATCTGCTGGTGATGCAGTAGCAATTTTAGTGGTACCACCAATATCAATTTTTTTAAGTTTAACGTCAATTTTGCTAAATGTTATCTTACTTGGTTATGCATGGGTAACATATTTTAAAGAAAAATTAGGTAAGTCTTATTATGTAATTTCTGCAGTGTATTTTTCTATTGCAGCTGTTTTATTTGGTAACTTTATTAATAATAAGCAGTCCCCCTTAAACCAAAGTGCCTATTGGACTGATGCTGAGCAATTGCAAAGAAGCCAGCATCCTATGCTTTCTTACTTGTGGAATTTTACTTTGAAAGCTGAACCCATTTTGTGTCTTACAGAAGTTGAACCCATATTTGTAAAAGCCTATACAGACAAGTTCTATCAAAATGCTAATCAGATTTTGAGTGTTTTTAAACCTAAAGTTGATGCTGCTGCGGAAAAGAGGAGATTAGATCAAGAAAACAAAAGTAATTTTGAGTCTCAAAAAATCTTGGATAGTGTAAATAAACAAATTAGGAGAAGTGTCAACAGAGCCTCTCAAAATTAAATTCTAAGTCACAAATTCAACATTAAGATACTTATCTAATCGATATGTTGTAAATCTTTTAGATTTCGTATTAAAGCGGGCATTGGCCTAATTTTCGTTGCCTTTAAAGGTGTCTGCAAAATAGACAAGATTAGATTTATTAAGAGGGTAGAAAGTTATTAAATTTGTCGAGTGAGGATTTGTAAGTAACTGATCATCCAGTAAAGCAGGGGTAAATCACATCCTTGCTGTCACTGCTCTTACATGTAAGTTTTCACTTCTTATTGCAGTCAGTTTGACAACCTATCAAAGGAATTTTGGCGACGCCTTTTATCTTTGGGAAATTTATTAAAACAACTGAATAATCAATTTAACCCATCAAAAAATACTTAGAAGCTTGCCCTAAATCATATGAAAGGTGGAACGATTTTTGCTGTGAATTGACTTTAAACAGCAACTTGTACAAATTTGTAATCCGAAACACTCTCGAAATACATCTTAATGTTATAACTACACAATGATTGCAATTACTGCAACATTCTGATTTTATTCTAATGTGGCTATTAAATTATTTAGCTGCGGCTTCTTCACCAACATGAATACCGAAAACCTGAGCTTGCTTAACCACACCATGAGCCCATGATGAATGAGTAGATACTTCACACATTGAACCATACATTTTAAACACAGGTGGACTATCTTTATCAATTATCCGAAGTGCCACTTCAAGATCATTGTGTTTAACTCGATAATGCTGCTCAATTAAGTCAATCTGACTAGGATGTATAGCTGTCTTACCGACCATACCATGGGCTAGGTCCTCCTGAACTTCCTTTAAAAGCAACTCGGTGCTATCTAGGTGCTCAAATACAGGTGCAGTTAACACAAAACCGTATGGTCGGAATGTCGCAACTAAGTTCCCAATAACCGGCCCAAGTGGGGTCTTATAAATAGTCAGGTTACGTGGTCGCCTTATTCCCAACAAAGCCAACAAATCATTACCACCAATCCGTATAGCCAAAATACGATCTTTCACGCTTGGTCGCTCTAAACACTCGCGAAACAATTGCATTTCAGTGGCACTAAAGACCTCAATAGTCTCCAGAGTTGGCATCAACATATGTTTTGTATTGCAAATCTGTTGAAAATAATCGTCAAAATTGAATCTTGTTGCTTTTGGTAAAACAAATCCATCTAGTTTTTCTGAGCCTGGCATTTCTAGAACACGTTGCATTACATAGGGATTACGCACCCGTACAAAACGTGCCAATGAACTACAGTCTGGCATTTTCTGAAGCGCCAAGCCTAAATTAAATAATGCATAGCTAAGCTCACTCTCGGCAACAGAGTCTTCTGTACAAAATATAACTGAGCGCAAATGGCATAGTAATTCACCATTAGCTATTTGTTGTAAATCTTTATGTGTTGCAGGCACATAAAGCGATGCGCCTAGTGAACTTACACTAACCATCTAAATTACTCCTAATAAGAGATACTGCTTGGTAAGGTAAGCTGGAATCAACAATAAATGGAACAAGTTTCTCTTTAGCCAACACTTTTAAATGTTGCACATCTAAAGCATTGGTATCTCTTAAAATCAGCATCTTCGGTACTCTACGCAACAGAACACGTGTCGCTTCACCAATACCTGGCTTTATATAGTTAACGTCAGAAACACCATAGTCCATCATCGTCTTATTGAGAAATTCAATAGAAATTCTCTCCATTTTCTCCCTATCAATTGGTTCTCTTTTTTGAAGACCACACGTTTTGAATATATTCATAGCATCTTCAATTAAGTTATCAACAAACTCAATGGAAATGTCATGCGATTTAAATTCTTCGTAATATACACAGCCATGAAAGTCGCCAGGGCCAATTGAACTGTTAAGTAGCGAACGACTTACCAAGCCGGAGACAGTGGCATTCAAGATACTCGATGGAATTAAATAATCTATTGAGGATGCTGCATAAGCAGCTGATCCAGCAAGATCAGACAATACATATAAACCAGCATCAATCTCTATATTTCTTTGAAGATTGAAATTACTTATGGCTTTTTTAAGCACTTGGGAAATCACGCCTTTTCCAGTCCAGCCATCAATAAACACAATAGACTCAGGCGAGTGTCCTTTATCTAGAATATAGTTTAGGGCGGCTTCATCTACTCCTCGATCTCGAATAATAGAAATTGAATAATGGCTCACTTCCCGCCCCATTGCTTTTTGCAATAAGTGTTTAAGAATTACACCAACAGGAGTGCCTGCACGAACCAAAGATACAAGTGTTATGGAGTTATTGCGCTTAGATGCTATCAACGTTGCCAACGACAAACAATCCTGCGCCATTTGCTTACGATTCGCCGAAAATGCATTATTAAAGACTTTCTGATATATCGGTGATGGTAATGATTCTGGCGACAACATTTCACTGTAGTGGCGAATGCCCGTCTGAATAAGTTCTTCTTTAGCGGCAATATCGATAAAAGGCTGCTGCGGCAAAGGTTTTAGCAAGAACTGAACATCGTCATGGCGGTAACTTCCACTAAAACTCATACAGTAGTCACAATATGCGATAAAAGTTGTGTCCCTTTTGGGATAATTGCATAGTCGCATTCGGCCATAAATCGAGCATCTGACTTACTGTCACCCATACCAAACGTCATAATGTCACCGAATTCGCATTCCAGCCTCTTTTGTAAGTAAGTAACAGCACGAGCCTTGTTTAGAGTCTTAGGTAACACTGCAAGATTATTCCCATTGCGGTGAATAAAATACTCTTTTCCATCAGTAAGAATCCAAGGTTGAACAATATCTCGCTCCAACTGCTCTAGATTCTCACAAACTTTATTGGGGTCTTTGACTACAATATAAAAAGATATAGAAAAATCCTCGATCAAACGTGCTCGACCTTTAAACCCTCTCAGTTCCGAATACTCATCAATCAGCTTTATTAGACCTATTAATCCATATTGAGCCCGATTCATATCCTCCCGCATGATTTCAAGCCAAATATTATCTACAACTCCATTCGGCTCTAAAATGACCCCGCCATAATTAATAATTGCATAACTTTTAAATGGTAAGTTAACACGGCTTAGCGCATCTCGATTTCGAGCAGTTGTGGGAATCAGAGTCATTTCACCGTCCATTAATTCAAAGAAAGAACGCTGTTGTTTAGTCATAAAAGAACAAGCTGATCCATCTTTTAAATAGGCAGCAGGCTGTAAATCCTCATTCGACAAACATTTCCCCATCGTTTGAAACAGGGTGTCATCAAGATCAATAAATAGAAATTTCTTCAACTTGATTCTCAGAAATAAAATGTAATAAACGGCCACCTAATAAGTTAGCAAGATGGTACAAAGTTTGATTTGGAGGAGTTTCATGGCAAATAAAAATATGTTTATATTCACCTAACTCTACGTTATAAAGAAAATTTGCAACACCTTCTCCATAGTTATCATCAAAACTTAACGCGCTGGTCACTGCACCCCAATGCAATATAGGGGAGCGTGTCGTTGATTGCACAACCACATCAACTCCATGATTTTCAAGTGCCAGACCCAGCAAAAATGGTATATGCATAAACTCACCTGTGCCCAGAACGAGCGTTCGCTCACCCACACCAATTGAATTTACTAAACGTTGAGCCAAGTCAGTTTGGTTATTCAAAGCATCACCTACACCAACTCTTCCAAACATTAAACTTGCACCTCGATCTACATTTTCTTCAAACACCTGCGCAGCATCTGAATCAACATGGAAGTTACTCGCGGTAAATTTATACTCACCACTAAGTGAACTTCCAGTTGTTACATTAAGACCAAATCTTTCGGATAAATTATCATTATTTGCACTACCCATAAAATTTGTAATCGTAGCCAAATGAACATGTTCAATGCTTGAATTTAGTGCACGACATGCAGTGGTTAGATTCAAAAAAGTGTTACCTGTACTCGCTTCATCATCAATAAGCACAAGTGATCGTGCCAAAAGTAAAGTTTCTTGCAACTCGCTATCTTTTGGTAAATGTAAAAATTGTCTTGGAGCGTGACTATGAGCCTCTTCAAATTCAATAATCGGTAAATCGCTTACGTGATATCGTGTTGTATGTAGAAACATCACCTCAATATCTGGATTAGCGGCCTTAAAAAACTCAAAAACACCTTGCCCCAAACCAATACCAGTCTCAGCCATAGCGATAAAAACAATTGGGGCAGGCAAGTCTTCTGGAATCTGGAAAACCAAATTTGCATGAATATTTTGCATGAATTTTGGAGTTACTGGCCAATGCTTTCCCAAAACCTTACTCAAAAATAGAAACCCACGCTTGGAGTTAGCTCTCGCAGCAAAACCAATCAAATCATCTAGTGGGAAAGATGTCGACTCAACTTTGACCTCGATAAAGCCAGTTGGTAACTCTACTGTTCGGATAGGATTGATATTAGTCATGGATTGCTTGTCAACCACACTCAATTTAACTCCACTGCCTGAGGAAATTCAGCTACTCGGCACCCTGAACTAATTTCTGGGATTTGGATACCATCAAAACCTCGATCGAAACCAACCAATGCCAAATATGGTAGATTTGGTCCTGATAAACATGCCATTCCAATCCCGCCCGACATTCTAGGATTGATTTCTAATAGTGACAGGCCATTTCGGCCTTCTCTAAATTGAATATTAAATATGCCGTTCAACCTATAAGTTGCAGTCAGTTGCTTTGTGCTTTCTATAATATCATCACGCAATTCTATTACTTGCCCCTGTCCAGCTAAATTAGACTTTCTACGTGGAATTGCACAAATAAGTCGACCATTATCACCAACACAGTCAACACTATATTCGTGCCCATCAAGATACTCCATTAGCAACATTGTCCGAAAGTTACCCATACTTGCTAAGCCGCGCTGTAAATCTTCCAAGCCTATAGCATACAGGACACCTTCCATTAATAGTTGCGCACTGCTACGCAGCTCATCTATAACACTAAAACCTAACCCATAAACCGAAATAGATGGCTTTAAACACAACCTATCATGCTCCTTGCGTAGCTCCTTATAAGCAGTATCAAACTGCTCTGTGGTCTCCACAACTCGGAATGCGGCAGGTGGTGCTAACTTTAAGTCGACAGATTGATAAAAACTGGCTTTATCGTGCAACAAATTCAAAACTTCCTGACTGGCAACACTCAAAACTCGCACGCCATGTTCAGCAAATACATCTCGAGCAGCGCTAACTAAACTTGCCTCTTTTCCTGGAACAAAGATATCAATTCTATTTTCAATACAAAAAGTAATACACCAATCAAGATACTCATGCCCAAGCAATCCACTTGGCTCAATTGCAGATTCATGGGCCTCAAGAAATGCTGCCGCATAGGGATTAGTGCTAGTACATACTATTTGATAGTCACAAACAACATCCGCCTCGCGAATAAGGCGGATTGCTGAAGTCACTGATGAAAATGTTTTGTTAAACCAAACTCTTTGCATAAAGTAAATTACAGGTGTGGAGTGATTTGCGGCATAAGATCATCAAACGTTCTTCCATTACCAATTTCACCAATAGCATGCATCTTCCATTCACCTCCATGGCGATAAATCTTTGCCATAATCTGAGCGTTATGAGAGCCTAATGTTGTTAGATTAAATCGTGCAACTTCACTGTTGTTGCTGGCATTAACGATGCGACATGTAGCATTTTCTACTTGTGAGAAATTTTGCCCAGTAAAACTATTAACTGTGAATACCAAGCTTTTTACGCTGGATGGCACTTTCGTTAAATCTACAATAATTTGCTCATCATCACCGTCGCCCTCACCTGTACGATTATCACCTGTGTGAACAACTGATCCATCCTTAGACTTTAACTGCCTGAACCATACTGCGTCGACAGGATTACCTTGTTCATCAAACATAATACAAGATGCATCAAGATCAATTTCTTGAGAACCACCGCCAAAACCAAAAAAGCCTTTAGACTTAACTGCATCCCAGCCAAGCCCCATAATAACTTTAGTCAATGTACCACCAGCCTCCTTTTCAAGAGAAATTTTTTGACCTTTTTGTAAATTAACTGCCATTTTGCACTCCTAAAGTAATATATAAAAAACTGCAATCGACCAACGTTCGGTTTTGCAAAGGTAAAATCAACATAAAACTGACCTGCTCCCCACTTGCCATACCAAACCAATTGGAGCGACTTATCCTTATTGCATATCCATGCTGACTAAGCTACCACTTATCCGATCAATGAGCCTATAAATGCTCCACCACCGCCTATAATCGAAAAAGCTAGAGCCTTCCTTGATGAAACAAAATTCCGCCCCTTTTGCAGTGATGAGGTCAGAGTTATCTTGTTCCACTGAATACTTTTGATATGATTGTTATAGAAACTGATAATCTTTTTTAAATAAGGCTCACAAGTACTCTTGAGATGACTGTTGTAAAAACTGATGACCTTATTCACATAAGGCTGGCAAATATTCTTGAGATTACTGATCAAAGTTCGTTCCTCTTTGTCGTGAAGATTCTAGGCAAAGTGACAATAGATTTTTTATTATAGGGTCATTGGATGACATGACGTTTGCCTTGTTAATTGTTTTTGTTGATGATGTAGACTTATTTTAAGTTTATTGTCATATTATTATAAATTGTTAATTGCTCGACTAAGAACAGTACCAACGATATCCGTATTAAGTTTATTAACAAACTGAAAAATTCTAGGAACACCTTTCCCATCGGTAATATTCAATCCATCTGAATACATATCTAAATTCAAGACTGAATCTAATTTGATATTGAATGATTTTTTGTCTCCGCTAAAAACCACTCTCCGATCTGTTATCACAAGCTTTCCAGTGGATGTTGGCACTACAGCTGTCTCTGAAACAAGATTGCCTTTTGATGCGCCAACACGATAGGTAACACCTTTCATCAACCTAAAACTAACTCCTTGCGACCCGCCAACGTATCCTCGCTTAACGACTTTTTCCTCAAGATAGTTTGCAGCTTCCTCCCAGTGTGCAATCTCTCCCTTCTGTAGAATCAACCCTGTTGGATTAATGCTAGGCAACGTGCCAGTTTGAATCCGGTTAATTCTCTGAATACGTGATATTGAAGATTTTATTACGCTAATTTCATTATCTTGGATCATCAGAAGTTTCTGAATACGTATTAATTGATCCATCTCGATATCTGAAACTACTCCATCAGCCATAATAATATTTGCAGCTTTCTCATAAGCTTTAACGCCGAGACCTTTGATGTCGTCTTTGTTAAGTCCAAACGCTTGATACTTTGAACCAATAGTTTTAATTTCAGCGTCAGTTAGTTGACCATCCGCAACAGCCTGAAGCACAAGGTCGTGAAACTCTTTCTTATTAGCCGAATTTTGTTGAATAGACTTTATCTTATTCGTGATTGCGTCAAATATTCCCATAAGTTAAGAGCCTATATCGCTTGGTATTGCGGGAAAAAGTGAATGATTGTTTGAATAAGAGCAATGGAATATCCTGCCGCAATTAAATCATCAAACATCACGCCATTGCCATTATCCATTTTTTCATCAATCAAATTGATGGGCCATGGCTTCACAATGTCGAATAATCTAAATGCCAGGAAAGCACCAACATATCCATAAATATTCTGTGGTGAGAAACACAGCACCAATGCCATTGCTACAATTTCATCCCAGACGATACCTGAGTGATCGGACACTCCAATGGCCTTGCCAGCAACATCACATAGCCATATTCCAAGCAGATATAGTGCTGTCAAAGCGATCAATACTATATTAAACGGTAGATAACCAATTAACAGAAAATAAAGTGGGTATCCGACAAGCGTGCCAACTGTTCCGGGCGCCTTTGGACTTAATCCTGCACCAAAACCAAATGCCAAAAAATTTACAGGATTGGATAAAATAAATCGCCAAGTAGGAGTAATCACTATTTGCTGTCCACAAGTTGAACCACAGCTAAACGGCCACCATCCTGTTTTGAAAACAACAGTTGTTTTCCTTCTGAAAGTTCGACCTTACCGCCTATTGGAATTACTTTTTTATCGTTAGGATCGGTTATGTCTATCAATTCGCTCATTCGCTCATTAACGAGATACCAGACATCTTTATGTAATACAAAATAGCCTTCTCGTTTTTTTTGCTCATCAGTAACGCGCTCATTCGGAACGACGTTACGATTAGTATGCCACTGCCATAATGACTGGTTTGTATACACCATGAGCCTATGATTCTCTGGTCGAAACTGCCCTTCCTTCCGAGATGAATAAAGATTCAGTACTGGCAACTTGCCTTTATATACAGTTTCGCAAAATGGGCATTTTGGTTTTTTTGAGTTATCAAATACATACCACTTCTGATCACAACTAGCATTCTGACAAGGTTGGACTAGATCAATTGTTTTAACTAGTGCAAACTCCCACTCATCGGCTGTTGGACGTTTACTGGGGTCTTGGAGACCATCAATAAAAGCCCGCTGGAACAGAGGCACTAGATATGGGCCTGTAACTGAGTAAGGTATTTTTGCTGTATCCTTCCAAGGAAGCTCCGTTGGCTTAACATTTGCAACTTTAATTCTATTGCTGTTATCTGTTGGATGTTCAACAAAAAGGGACTTTGCCCCCATCGATAATTCTTCATCCTTCTGAGGATCCATATCGTGTACTTTATCGCCACGTAATGGATGCCGATAAAGCAAATACATGTAGATTAAAACAGCCAATGCATGACGATCTGTATAAATACTTGGCAGTTTTCTATTCGGGTCATCTTTTTTGAGATGATTAGTCATAATAACTTCAGGTGCGATGAAGTCAGGCGTCCCTACAACGTCAGGAGGATATTTTCCTGGCACAACTAAGCCATCAATATCGATAATGCAAGAAGCTCCTGTAACAGGATTAACTAACACGTTTTTATAAGACAAGTCTGAGTGAGCTAATCCTGCGGCATGAAGTCGCCTTACAGCTCTACTTAATAGGATACCTATTCTAAGGTAGTTTTGCCAGTCACCACGTTCTCTTGGATCAAGAAAACGGTTTTGGTTACTAGCACTCGCAAACCACTTACCCTCTTTGTCTTTCCCCTTAATACCTAGAAAGTCATTATTCTTAGACCCATACTCAAAAAAGAACTGTTTGTTATACGTAGGAGCAACCACACCAAGTCGTCCGTCGTGTTCCAGCATGTCGGTAGGCCAGCAAAGCAAATTTTTCCAATAATCGCCACCTACATTATTAAAAATACTCTGTTTGCTCTTTCCAGTAATCATTTCCAAACGATCTTTAGCTTGATTGTCTTGCTTATCCCTAAAAAATGCGACTACATAACTTTTGTCTGGACTGAAATAAACATCTTTCATCCCTCCAGCACCAATTATTTCATCAACGAATTCAATCGGACGGCCTTCAGAAGTTTGGGTCTTGATAACTTTTGCTTTTGCCATAATATCTACTTAGAAAGTATTGCAATGGTGCGATCGTCATGATTGCCTGGTGACCAAAATTCTAGCCACTCAAGCAATTTGTCTGATGCATGATCTTTATTGGCTAACAACGGTTCAAGCTCATTCCATAAATCATCCCACTTTTGAAGGTTTGCAAGATTATTGTCGGTCTCAAACTTTGGATCTGTGACACCATCTGTCATTAGTACAAGTCCAGTAAACTCATCTGTTACGGCAAATCGTAATCTTTTCATTAGTTCTTCAGGGGTTACAACCTGCTTGTCCAGAAATCTTGTCTGTCCAGCAAACTCGCCGCTATCAACGTCACCAAGTAGCTGAAGATGCTTACCTTTCTCGTAGACCCCAACACCTCCATCACCGACCCAATAAGCTGCAAAAAAATGTCCAATTGGTAGCCTTATGTGTCCAGCAAGCAACAGGGTCGTCGAGTAGTCTTTAGGAGGCGCATTCATCGAAAACGCTTCCTCTTCAATAGCCTTAACTGCAGCAAAAGCTGCTCTACCAAACGTTTCATATAGTGCTGATTTCACACCATGCTGACTACCTGACTGATTGGCGAACCAAGTCGTTGCCTCTTGCTCTATCTTAGAGCTCTGTGTAGAGAGTGCCGTTAAAAGAAACTGAACAGATTTATTTACGGCAATCGCAGAACCTTTACGTGAGCTTTTTGCACTGCCTGCGCCATCGGCTACAACGAGAATATCCCACCCATGCTCTGTCGCCAAAAGGAAGTCATCATCGCGAAATGTACCGCCATGTTCGTGGGATCGGCCACGACGACTTGCAGCGGCCATAATGTAATTATCTTTTGTTTTTATTGAATGATTATCTAGATGTTTCTTAAAGTATGGAAGTGAGGGGTCTGGTTCTTTTTTAAGCCATAGAGATTTAGGGTCAGGGTTAATGAAAAGATTAAATTCGCCTTGGAGTAAAGGATTCTCAGGTTTTGCATCTTGAAATTGATAACGAACAAAGACTTTTTTCTCGCCATCAATTAGAGGTGACCCTGAAACCTTTCTAAAATCATGTTCGAGTGCAGAAAGCCCAAGTCCTTCAGGAAATACAACCTCATTAATTACAACCTTTTTGTTTTCAGTCTCACCTTGAATTTGTAGCTCAGCAAAATAAGGCTCACTAACTTTGGCATTCTTTAAGCTAAAAGATATTTTTGGATTCGGTACAACCGGTGTGGGTGCATTTGTAGGTATCGCCCCTGATGCTATGGGGGTATTTTCACTTTCAGATGATATTGAATCCATTTTATTTTTACCATTTTCGTAGTCAGATATTTTTAGAGAGCTGCCAAGAGACGTGTTGATAGTTCGCTTGTTAGCAGGCTTGCCACAATGCTCATTCCATATTTTTAAAACTTTAGACAAATACTCATAGGTTGCACTTAACACTTCCTCTTTCTTAGAAAAATCTTTAACATCCCTGTCCGTTGTTTGATCTCGAAATTTACGCATGGCTCCTTCTCTAGGATCAAAGATATCTTCAACTAACCCTCTTAGTAGAACCTCTTGTTCAACAGGACGCTTCATAGCAACTATCCCCGAGCTCGGTTAACATCAAAACCTTCACTACCAGCAGCTCCAAAGCTGAACTCCACTTCCTTTTCACACCATGGGCACACAGCGATACCTGGCCCATTAACGCACAGAATTCCGCCACAATCGCACATTGCAAAAGCTGAAGCATTTCCACAATGAGGGCAACCGGGTGTTCCTAATAACTCACTGGTATTCACCTTCAGTTGACCACTCGCACCATCAGACCACTCAAAGTATTCTTCTCCAACAGGATAGCAACCTGAAACCATGTAATGCGTCGCATCCATAGCAAAGTCTTGATGTTTAACTTTCTGAGTATTCCGCTCATACTTCATCAAATATGGTAAACGTGTCCGCTGGCAACGCCCTGTAAGAATGACATAGTCTGGATCGGCTGGTCGTAAATCCTTCGAATCTTTAATTAAGGAAAGTACTGCTTCATCAATTTTTGCAAGATTTGCATTATCGGTAGAAGTGTCACTTACACTTTTGCTTTGACTCTTAACTGAATCTGTTACCCATGCAATGAACTTTTTAAAATCTTCATCGCGAGTGTTTTCTAGAATCATTGCATATTCGGTAAGTTGCTTAAGAACGCCAATGTCCGCAAATTTTCCAAGCGCAATCGCAACTAAAGTTGCCCTATTTGCATACTCTAACTTCCACTTTGAAATCGCACTACTGACTGAGTCTGTTGGTTTTCCGTCCGTTATAAGGTAAATAATAGGCTTCCAATCACCTTTGGTGTCTAATGTTGTCTTAACAACAGTTTTATCAATTTCAGCCATTAGATGAAAGAGCGCACCTCCAAGCGAGGTTCCACCGCCTATAGGCATTTTCGGAGGATAGAATGAAGCCACCTCAATAAGCTGAACAATCGTTCGCGCTTTGCCAGCAAAAGCGATCACGCTGACATATACAGTTTCTAAAGCATGTGGGTCTTGGCGTAAGGTTCGAATAATGCTATTCAGTCCTTCATCCAGCTTTTTCACATTTTCGCCGACCATTGACTCAGAAACGTCAAGCACAAAAAAGACTGGTAAACGGCGCATACTTTTGACTCCTTAAAATTGACTATGTGATATTCCAGAAGTGTGAAGATTGCCATTCACCTGCTGGAATAGTTCGATGGTATAGCCACTGACTTGATATCCATCATCATAAAAATTAAAACTTGTATCTGCCTTGCTATAACTTTTACTGGGGCCAAAAAGAAAACTCTCGCCATACCGGTTTTGTCCAGATGCATACTTCAACTCATAATTTCCTAACGGAACCTGTAACTCTACTGACTCACCAGCTCTAACAAAGTAGACACCAACAACTCTGCTACTACTTATTTCTACTATTTTGATATAAAAATGTGTCCCATCATTCCTAGTGCGTATAGTGAATGGTGCGACCCCATCTAAATAATCATATGCAATAACGCCGGAATTTGGGATTGGTTGCTGAGGCTCATCAAATTTTGAAGTATTAGTTTCTACAGATGGCTCAATAGAGGAGTTAGAACTGGGTTTAGTGTTAACAAATGAATAACCCATAAAGACAAATACACCCAATAAGATTAAATTTCTAAATGCGCTCATTGAGTTATGCCATCATTTAAGAACTTAGATTACAACTTGTACTTCGACTGGAGGGGGAGGTAAGTTCGTTGGCTCAGTAACACCTGCGCTACTACTTCCGGCTGCAACACTAGCAGAGACCCACTTGAAAAATTGTGAGAATGTTGCAGAGTCCGTTGTATCCAAATGCACCACAGTGTCAGTCAGCTCTTTTAGAACTTCTATTTTTGCTTTAGGGCCTGCCGCACAAGCCACAATATTGCCAAAATTACGTTTTTTTAATTCTGGAATCATGTCACGGAAAGTCTGGAGATCTGATGGGCTACCATCAGTCATAATAAATAACAGCGGCCGCCAATCTCCCTTCTGATTAGGGGTACTTTTAATAATTTCCTGATCAGATCGTTGAATCAAGAGCTCAAGTGCCGCCCCCAAAAAAGTAGGTCCTGAATTTGGCACTTGAATTTCAGGAATCTGAACTTCATCAAGTGGCGTTAGTGGAAAAATCTCTTTAGCATCTATATCAAATGTAATCAATCCTAAGTACACCGACTCAAGAGCATAAGGATCTTGCCGAAGCGCATTCACCATACTATGAAGCCCAACATTAACTGACTGAATAGGCTCACCTTTCATAGACCCAGATGTGTCTAGTAATAAGTAAACGGGGAGTCTTCTTTCGCTCATATTTTTAAATTCACTTATTATGTAATTAAATGTACTCCGTCCTCAAAAATACTACTTAGACAAATTAACCTTATAGCCAGCTTGATTCTTAGGATGATTCGCATTTCTAAAAACTGACCTATCATTCTTCAATGATATAACCTCAAAGAATGGACGGAACCTTTCTTCACTAACATCAAATGCCTTTAAAAATTTATTAAATAATTCTTGCTCCTGCCTTGCTGCTGTTCCATCAGATAACAGTGAATCGCAAATATTTGCCAGAATACACATCCTCTGTGCATCAGATAGAATCGGTGTAGCTTCTGTAAAGAATTGTTCTGTATTTTTTGATTTCCAATACTTTATGGCTTTATCAAGCATCGCTTGATTGTTTCCTCCAACACCAATAGCTCCATTACTGTCGGCTCCTCCAATTACAGCTAGTAGCTGGCCAATTTCCTCATTTGCAATTTCGCCATCTGCACCAATCATATAAAGCATAGATATAGTGAGAGCTAAAGGCGGTGTCATTTCTTGACCGGAGTCACCCTTAAACATATCAAACAAACCCATATTTATTCCTTAAATATTTATCCCAAAATGACTCAACAAGTTCTCAAGGCCACCAGAGAATCCTTGCCCAACAGCCTTAAACTTCCATTCCTCGTTGTGCTTATATATCTCGCCAAAGACTACAGATGTTTCAATGCTAAAATCTTCAGACAAATCGAAACGTGCTAACTCTTCATTGCTACTAGCGTCAATAACTCTAATAAATGCATTTTGAACCATTCCAAAGTTCTGTCGCCTCGACACAGCCTCATGAATAGATACACAAACTGCTACTTTCTTAACATCTGATTGGATTTTTGATAAATCTACTTCAACCTGTTCATCATCTCCATCTCCATCACCAGTACGGTTATCGCCCATGTGCTTCACAGCACCACATTGAGAAGTTGCGTTGTTATAAAAAATGAAATCATCATCACGACGAACTTTTCCATTTTCACTTAATACAAATGCAGATGCATCTAAATCAAAATCATCCCCAGCCGTCGCTCGATCATCCCACCCTAACCCAACAATGATTTTTTTTAAACCAGGATTACTAGATGTAAGAGATGTATTCCCACCTTTTTGAAGATTAACAGCCATAATTTCCCTTATATAGTTAGATGTATTTTTTCAAAGAGTAGACAAAACTGTCTTCTTCATGCGGCGTACCAATAGCAGTAAATTTCCAGCTTCCACCATCTTCCCGTGCAAGCTCGGCAAATGTTATTGAGCAATGATTAGCATAACTTGAATCTCCAGACAAATCAAAGCGCGTCATCTCCGATCCTCTTGCATCTACAGCTCTGATAAAAGCATTCTGGACCTTGCTGAAGTCCTGATTGTTACTTTTGCCCTTGTAAATCTGGACAACAAAGACAACTTTTGTGTATTTGTCAGACAGAGAATTTAAGTTTACAATTATTTGCTCATCATCACCACTGCCAGCACCATCGCGGTTATCTCCTGTCAGCCAAATCTGCCCAGAGAAATGCTTTAGATTGTTGAAATATACAACATCACCATTTTTCAATGATGGATGTCCATTCTCTATAGGGCCAAGATCATTAACTTTACCGTTCTCATTTAGCAGGAATGCAACGACGTCCAAATCATATTCTTTTGGTTTTTTTGATAAAAAACCAAGAAGCCCACCACCAGTTTTTTCTTCATTAACATCCCATCCAAGACCAATCGTAACTTTAGATAAGTCATACTCGTTCTTTTTAAGACTAACTCCCTGACCTTTTTTCAAACTAACAGCCATTGTTTTGCCCTCGCTAAACGACTACATTTACTTCTGGTGGAGGTGGCGGAAGATCATCGAGACCAACTACTTCTTTTTGTCCAGAGTCAACTTTCTGACTACCAGTAGAAACTGAGGCAGAAACCCATTTAAAGAAGGCTTTTATTGTTGCAGAATCGGCTGTATCAAGCTGCACAACGACCTCCGTGATACTCTTAAGTATATTCGTGTTAGCGTTAGGGCCTGCGGCACAAGCGATGATTACGCCAGTCTTAATCTTCTTAAGCGCGTTAAGTCCTTTTTGCCAATCATCCGTTGGCTCTCCATCAGTCATTATGAAAATAAGTGGCTTCCAGTCGCCCTTTACTTCAGCGGTACTTGTTGTAACTTCACTGCTGATCCTTTGCGCAAGAAGCTCTAAGCCTGCACCCAGTGCAGTTGTTCCAGTTGCAACTAGGTTTGGCAGCTGAAATGTCGCTAATTCAGTTAAAGGACACACTTGTGTAGCTACGCTATCAAAAGTAATGATACTTAAAAATGCTGTCTCTAACGCATAAGGATCTTGACGAAGAGTTGACACAAGCACTTGCATGCCGTTTTTTACGGCCTCTATCGGTTCTCCAGACATAGAACCTGATGTATCTAACAATAGATATACTGGTAAGCGACGCATTTATTACCCCTTATAATTTATTTAAGCTACTTGCACACCAAAATTGCTACACATTACGTCTAACCCACCAGCAAAACCCTGACCGACGGCCTTAAACTTCCACTCGCCATTATGGCGATATACTTCACCAAAAATCATAGCCGTCTCAGTGCTATAATCTTCAGATAAGTCGAAACGAGCTATCTCAAGATCATTGTCTACATTGACAATTCGCATATATGCATCCGCCACTTGGCCGAAGTTTTGCTTTCTCAATACAGCGTCGTGAATAGTCACAGTAATTGCTAGTCGCTGAATGTCAGCAGGCACCTTATCAAGATTCACCATTACGGCTTCATCATCCCCATCTCCAGCACCAGTTCTGTTGTCCCCCATGTGCTGAATAGATTTACATTTTGACACCAAGTTGTTGTAGAAGATAAAATCTTCATCGCTACGAACCTTTCCATGTTCATTCAGAATGAACACGCTCGCGTCTAAGTCAAAATCTTCACCATCACTTGAGCGAGCATCCCACCCCAACCCAAGTAGAATATTTTTAAGTTCTGGTGACGTTCTGGAAAGAGATACATTTCCACCTTTTACTAAAGATACAGCCATAGTTCAGACCCCTAATTTACAATATCTTGACGCTTTCGTTTGTAATGCAACTCTTTGCCCTCATCAAATAAAAAGCTCAAAAACACGACTTATTGCCATGCTTTCCTCACAATATTTTTTGAAATTACGCAGTAAGGAATTGACGCTTATGCTTGATTGAAGACCATAAAGAGGCCAAAATAAAAGCAACTCCTACAAGACCGGTAAAAATTTCCGGAATATGGTATGTCATACTCGCAAACATTATGAGTGCCAAAACACCAATTGCATAATGAGCACCATGCTCAAGGTATACAAATTCCTCAAGTGTGCCTTGGCGAACTAAATAAACCGTCATTGAACGTACAAACATGGCGCCGATAGCCAATCCAAGCATAATAATAACGACATCGTTCGTAATGGCAAAAGCACCAATCACACCATCAAATGAAAATGAAGCATCTAATACTTCTAAATAAAGAAAACCACCGATACCGCCGCTTTTCACAACATTGCCTATATTGACATTCGTGGTTTCTTCTTTTTCCAACATTCCACTAATAAAATCGACTCCTACATATGTAATGATGCCCCAAACCCCAGCCATAAGCACAACGAACTGCTTTGCGGGTTCAACCAGTCCAACACTAGTAACTACAACGCCAAGCGCGATTAGCACCGGAACCGAGCCAATTCGACCAAATGAAGACAATTTCTCTTCAACGTGGCCTAGCCAGTGCAGTTCCTTTTCCTCATCTAAAAGGAAATTCAAAAACACAAGAAGTAAAAAAACACCACCAAATGCCGCTACTTCAGCATGATGATTAATTAAATGAGTAGAAAACGCCTTAGGATTGTTGATAGCCAGGTTCCAAACTTCCATCATGCCCAAATCAGCCGCTTGCGTCACGATTACTAATGGGAATAGCAATCGCATTCCAAATACAGCAATCACGATACCCACAGTCAAAAACAAAGTTTGCCAAAAAGCATTCCAGTTTTTAAGCACCGACGCATTAACCACAGCGTTATCAAAAGACAGGGAAATCTCCATGATTGCCAAAATAAAGGCAATCCCGAATGCAGTCACCGCAGCGGACATTCCACCATGGGTATAACCCCAATATGCCGCGACCCCAAGACAGATAATCGAAAACAAAAAAGAATATCTAAAATGCTTCATACATTTTTTCCTAACAGAGTGCGTCAAAACTGACGAAAAACAAACGAATAAGCATTTATACATCCAGTAATTACTTTGAATTTAGAGATGTAATACTTCAATTGGCAAATAATATAATACATTCCAGAATAATGTGTTCAGATATTTTGGATTATCTTGACAAAAATATAGCCTCTTCCAAAGCTTTACGGTAAAAAAATAAAATAATTTCCAATATATATATCATTTCAGAGGCACCTGCAAAAGTTATTCTGCCACACAACGGCACTCAATTTGTTAATAAATTCTTATTAACTGAAATTAATCCTAGCTATTAAACATTAAGTTATCCCCATTTTATTATTTCTCAGTTAAACATTGTGCACTCTCATTTTTACATCATTTTAAGTTGAAAAAAATACATTAAGTATATGATTTAATTGACTTATTTAATTATAAGGTGTACAATTTTCTTTTTAAATGTTCAATTTTAAGGGGTTGAAAATGACTAGTTTACAAAATAGTTTGTTTGGGGATAGTGAAGAATCTAATGAGGGTTTAGAGACATTCGAAAAGTCTTTTTCTGAACAAGACTATATCAAATATCTAGAGGATGAATTAGAACTAAAAGAGACTTTTGCAGATCATGCATTCGGTCATCTTGCTGTTACGTTTAATTTTATCGGGGAAATGGTTATAGCTTTAAATAAGTGCAGTGATGAGAAATTGCAGTTAACCGAGCAAGCAATGTTAAAGTCAGTCGATGGTTTATTCGGAGCCATGACAGACCTGCAGAGACAAGCTATTCATGATGCAGTCAAGTTTCATTTTCATACAAAAACATTCACCAACCCATATCCAAAAAACAGTCTTAAGTGGGATGAAATTTATCCTGTAAATCTTTTGAGTAGAGTGAATTTTGATGACGTAGTTAACAGCTATGCATTTTAAGTGCTTGAAGCTTTAAGTGACCAGTAACGTAGGGATAGTAGTCAACTCAAATAGGACGGCTGAGACAAAAGCTGCCTATCTTCTTAGAGGTCAAAACCTCTGGAAAAAGGCAGCAAATGAATTAGGCAGCTCTGTAATCGAACTAAAGCCAAAAGATTTTATTAGTTGGCTAGAAGATTTGTTGCCTACACTTAAACCAGCTTCTAGGCGCCAATACTTGGCAGCTTCCAGAGAATGGTTATCCTATATTCAAATATCTGGAATAGTATATAGCGGCACTATAGGTGACCTAGATGAAGCCATTATGCATTGTCTTACTATCAAATCTGTTGATTACACTTCAGTTTTAAAAACGAAATCTAAGCGTGGTAACACTTCATCTAATAAAGCCAAGAGAATTACCTCTGTCGAACTACGAAAACTAGCCAAAAACGAGCATGGTTATAATGGGAAGTGGAGATTACCTGCGATGATTTGGTTGGCGGCCAATATTATTGTTGGCTTACGTCCTATTGAGTGGCGAACTGCTAAATTAGTGACCATAGATAATAAACTTAACTTAGAAGTAACTAACGCTAAGAACACTAACGGTCGTAGCCATGGCAAATTAAGACATCTGGATCTAAGTGATCTATCAAAAAGTGACCTTGATCTAATTAAAGGCCAACTGCAAGCAGTTTGCTACTATGTCGAAAGCTATGCTAATTGGGAGGCCTATTATGGGGGTGTTCGCCGAGCAATTAGGCATCTGACTCGAGCTAACCTACCAAAAGGTTCCAAGTACCCCAGTTTATATAGTAGCCGCCACCAATTCGCTGCAAATGCCAAGGCGGCAGGACTGCAGAAAGTTGATATTGGCGCTTTGATGGGACATGCAACAGATGAAACTGCCACAATGCATTATGGTAAGAAAAAGCATGGTAGTGGTAGCTTTGCAATCAAGGCCTCTCAACATGAGATCGCTCGTGTGAGGGTAAAATCTGAAAAGCAGTGCTCACATACAGTGAGGGCTGGAGTTTAGGATTGACTGATTTTTAAGTGACTAACTTGTAGGATATTATTTTGTGTAATGAAATAATATTTAATAATACGTTTTAATAAATCAGAATAAATCATCACATTCCTTAATACAATAAATTACGTTATTCCGGCTCTGATGCACATTTAAATTAGATTTAAGCGATGAAATTCAAGACACAGTCTTTTGTTATTGCCCATCATCTTTGGAAGGTATCATTGATTCTCCCCTACAATGGTACTGCTTTCGTTTTAGGCGTCATAACTAAATGAGATCTAGACTCTGAAACAAAGTAAACAAATTTATTTGGCAGGTATGCTAGATAATCAGCGTGCATGTGTGTTCTGTAATCCATCTTTCTTGCACAATACCAGCGGCATGTTTTGATATCAACTTCCATACTAGGCTGCAAGGATGGTCTACATCGAGCTGGTCTAATGTACCACTATAAATCGGATACTGTTCATGAAAAAGGTCTAGTCTAGCGGTGTGTGGATGGCATAGTTGAGACTCAAGTACATTGAGGGAGGGTAGTACCATTCCGACCAAGCCTGGAAGCTGACAGGCGATCGCAATTCCGGCTGGGTCTGCATCCATGAATGCAAGAACTGGTAAATCAAGGTGTGAAAGAAACTTCAGTACGTTGTCGAATCGACTTTCATTGGGATCTCCGCGATACAATACCAGAGGGGTTCGGTAGCAATCAGGGAGCACAAAGGTCGTTTCGTGTATCCGATTAAAGTTCTCATAATTCTCCACCACCATGACACAAGTGTGGCTAATATTGTTGGCAACCTTTGTCCAATCAACATCCAAGTGGCTTTCAGCTGGTAACTGCAAGCAATCTCCGCCTATTAGCAATAACTCACCTGCCAAAGCTTTGATCGACACCCGATTCCGCTTGACGGCTTCTCCGCCAGCTTTCTCATTTGGCGTTACCGCAAGACGATCACCTCTGCTCATGCCGAACAAATCGACTCGCTCAACGGCAAACCCTTTGGCCTGTAGCCAGGCACGCATCTCAGCCTTGTCTTTGGCGGAGAAGTAAGCTGACTTTCCTCGCTTAGTCCCTAGCCCCTCGTCGATTAAACCCTGCATTACCGCAGTAAGTGGGAAGCGCTCATCATGCTTTGAAATAATCCGCTGCATGGCCTCTGCTAGCTTCTGGTTGAGCATTACGTAGCCTTCCTTGAGACAATCACATCATTGATCAAAATATTCCCATCGAAGTCCGGACGCGGCTTTGAGTCCAGTCGAAGAGCCCACTTGCCGGCCTGGCCTTTATTATCATGTTCGGCAAGTACACGAAGCAACCAGATATCCTCCTGCACTTTACCCAAGATTACTGGATTAGCAGCCCACCAATCGCGGGCAGATATCCCATTGCCTGATTTCCTTGCCTCCTTGAAATAGAGCCGGACAGCTTTGCGGATAGGCAACTCAGGGGGGCTAATTTCTTCATTCCCAGACTCATCCTCGATATGCCCTGTAGGCCGCGCTGTTTTGTTCCTTTCACCTGCGCTTGAGGGAATGGTGCGAGCGATTTCGGCTAGCAACTCTTCCAATTCCGGAGCAGCCACATCCGGGTGCGATTGAATCTGGATTGGCGTAGCACATTGTAACCAGTCTTCGGGGCTGGTGACTTCATCCCACGCTTTGGGTTCCCAGTCAGGATTGCGGTTAAGGTGCAACTCAAAGGCCCGAACCATTTTGGCTCGCTCCTCAATCTTCCGAAACTCAAACAGGTATTGATTCAGCAGGTCAAGAATCGACCAAAGCGATTCGCGGAAAGCAGGTATTCTTTCGGCCAAAAGTGATTTGAACGACAAGGCCAATTCCTCATGGCCGGCAAGCTGATCCCCGATGTCTGAGAAATGGAAACTTTCCAGCAGATTCACTAGCTGCTGCGTTCTATATTGATAATGAAGATTCTGTCGCTTTTTCTCGGCAATTGTTGAAACTGCGGCAAACCTAGTAGCTACCTGTGCCTGGAGGATAATCAGCTCATCATCAATGGCGTCAGCGATGTCGCTGATCGCCTCTCTGGTTTCCACCTCGTAAAGTTCACAATCAACGTCACGTCCTTCTTGGAAGGCAATTGAGTGTTCGTCAACCAAGTTGGCAAGGCGTTTAAAGTATCCGCCGATGTTCGCGCCCATGGAAAACAAACGCTCGGTATTCAGCGCTGCATTCAGAAAATGACGGAAGCTTGCCCGAAGCTGGTAGGCATCACGAATATCCGGTGATAGTAGCCTCAGCTGACGCAGCCGCTCAATGTCGCGGGCATTCTCGTCCGTCTTATGGATGCGCCCTTGATAGTAGGCAGCAGCAATCGTGCTGCTACTGGTGTTTAGCTTGGCAAGAAGCGTGGCAACTGGGTCAATGATGCTCAAATTAGTCTCCTTTGCTCCGCCCCATCCTCCTGCTCTTGTGAGGATGGATCAGTGATGCCTTCATTTTCCATCAGAAATTCCATCACCTGATAGTAATAATCCAGCTTCCCTGTGAAGCGATAAGATTCCTGCTCGCGATTGATAAGGATCAGGTATCCCCACTGTTCCATCTGCTTAATCACTTTATCCAGCATACCCTTTGCCGAAGCATCCGTAACAGTGAATTCCTTGCCCATGGTTCCAAACTCACGCAGCACCTCGAACAGGTGGGCGTTCTCGGTTACGGCCTTGAGTAGCATTGCGTATTCGAGGCGATCACCTGAAACAGGACTACTATCTTTCTTCTCTACTTCCATGCTCAGCGTGATGAAATGGATGAGCGGTCGGATGGTCTGTTTGATTCCTGCGAAGACTCGTTTTACCTCAGCTCGCTCGTTTGATCCTACATGTGCCCAAGTTGCGTAATACGCTTGGTCATTCGGTGATTTGCTCAAGCACCTGCCTATCTTGCCAAGGTAGGTTGAAATCTCCTGCTTAGCCTCATCGGATTTAAGCCAGCGGAAAGCCTCTGGCGTCGTTGATTCGCAAATAAACTTGCCTTCAAGGAGGTGTGTAGCAACTTGATCAAACATGAGAAGCCTCCATTTCAGTTTCATCTTCGTTTTCGAGGTTGATCAGGCCAATCTTGCGGCCTGGCAAAATCTTGTAATTTCGCTCGAACAGCTGCGCAAGATCAAGATCAACATCTGGGAAGGCGGAAATCATGGTGATATTGTTCCGAGTTAACAGGTCCAGCAGCGTCTTGGCATTAGCGAAACTTAAATCCTTCAGTTCATCGACCACGAATGGAACAACGACCGGCTCTGAGCGCCGAATCCGATTTACGAACCCAATCAGGATGACACAAAGGATGATGTAAGAAAGACCATTGCTGCTCATGTTGGCCAGCTCATGCTCATTATTGGCTGTTTTCATTCCCTGGTTATTTACGTTGGCGCTGATCTTCAGGCTAATCAGGTCTACCGGATCCGCAATCAGCCCTTTATCATCACCAACCACGTTGGCGACCTCCTTAGCTGCAGCAACGAAACTGGCCGGTGGGAGGCTAGGGTCGCCATGTGTGTGCCACGCTTCATACTCCTTATGGAGATTCCCAACTGCTTCCCAGTAGTTCTGGGTGTCGACGTGAGCCTTGATGTCGATTGTCACATCAGCGATGGTTTCAAAAATACGGCCTTGTTCGAGGTTCGATTTCAGGTCGGTCGCAAAGGTAGTCACACTCCGTTTGAAATCATCTAGGCTCTTCCAAAAGGAGGAAATGTTCAGAGCCATCGTTTTGCCTAGTTGCAGCAGGGATGTACGATTGGTCACGTGTTCGGTGTTGAACCAGTTGCGGAAAACCTCAAGCCATTCGTGTTCCTTGCCGGGGCGTAGATAGCCCATCTCGCGCAAAGCAGTGGTGTGGAATTTCTCCGGACCGGTGCCAACCACAGAACTCATTTGGCGACGAATTTCTTCAACGCCAAGCCTGATTTTCTCCCGATGTTCATCGATAGATTCATTCAGGCTTTTGCGTTCCGCGATAAGGATATCAATATCAAGGTCGTGGCCCAGCCCGGCAGCCAAACTGTCGCTGTCCTGCGGCCAAACTGCCAGCTCGTTCAGCTGGTGCGAGGCTTTAGATTTGAGTTTTAATTTGGTATCAATCAGCTCGCCAGCGTTTTTAATGACGTTTTGCATTTGCTTTATAACCTCAGCGCGGTCTTTCAGTAGATCCTCGTTCTCACGTTTGTATCCAACATAATCGCTTTCAGCAGATTGCCATTCTTGCTGCTTAGCTATCCGTTGAGCCCAGCTATTTTCAAGCCAGTCTCTGTATTGGCCGACGTAGGATTTGAGTCCATTAGCTTCCTCGATGCGGCCTTCCAGATACGTAATTCGCCCGCGAATTCCGTTCACGACATCTGGCGACACTCCCTTGCTGAGCAAGCTTGCATCTCGATTATTGCTAATCTGCGCAAGTTTTTTGCCCAAATCGGATTCAATGTCCTTCTTTCTGGTCTCGATTTGATTCAGCTTGGAGGTTTCCTCACTTTTAATCTGCGCCAGATTATCTATGTATTGCTGTTCCGCTTTTGCCAGTTCTTCGCGATGCGCCTTTTTGGTGGAATCAACGGCCTGTTCAGCTAGTAATAGCTTTTTGCGACAATCCTCCAAGCTTTCCCCGGCTTTGACTGCGGTGTTACGCTTGCTTTCGGTCGCCCTACGGTCAGCGGCAGTCACCATGTCATCAGCTGTTTTCTTCCTGTTTTTGGCTTTGACGATTTCAGCTTCGTGGGTTATTAGAGCCAACCTCGACTTATCTAACTCTGCCTTTTTCTTTGCCAGCGCCTTTTTATCTTCTTCCACTTCAGCAGTCCGCTTTTCTAACCGATTTCGCACCAGCTTGATTTCTTGCTGGATGGATTCTTCCGAGGTATATCGACCAGCTTTAATCTTTTCAACATCAATACTGACCCCGTACAGGTCATTACCCTCACCAAGTTGTGGTGCCAAATCATTTCTGAGCAGGGTTTCCGGAGCAACTAGTCGCCCAATATTGGCTGCCCAGTTAGGTTTATTGCGCCTCAAAAAGCCTAGGAGCGTATCTTCGCTGGCACTGTCAGCTGCCAGCAGTTCCTCTAGAGCAGATTCTGCTTCCTCAATGGCCACTTCACCAGCATTGAGTTGTAGTTCAATATCTTCAAATTCGCGCTTAATCTTGCTATACGCCTTCTGCAAAGGATCTGTTTTGTCGTGAAGACTGGCTAGGGCAGCATTGGCATCTGTTTGTTTTTGACGCTCGCGCTCAAGTGCTGCCAAGACCTCTGGGTCGGCCAGTGCATTGCGAACCTCAACCACAAGCCCAGCCTCATTACCGCGAAGCTCGGTTACTTTACTATTAACCGCTTCAAGTTCTGGTTCTTGCCGTTGGCGTATATTGTCGAGATTCGTCTTGTTTGACTCTGCCAGATCATCCCTGTTCTTAGATGAGGCTTGATATATATCTCCGCGAGCGGTATCCAATTCAGATTTTTGCTCCCTGGCAAGGTTTTTTGCTTCTGCCTCCATGGCAGAGAAAATTTCAGTGACGGACTTAACCTCGCTCTCAAGATCACGGAGCTGTTGTTGTATCGGACCTAGTTCCGCCAGCATGCTAGTCAGGGAGTCGACCTTGGTAACTTTATTGTCGATTTCGTCTTCTTCGTACTGGCACTTTATGCGTTTCAATTGTTCCACAAACTGCTTTGCCTGCTTGAATCTGGCCTCGGCATTGATTTTCTTATCAGATACATCTTGAAGCTTCTTGCGGTAGGTTTCCTCGATTGCTGAAAGGTCAGCTTTTGCATCTGCCTCGGCTTTTTCTGCTAGCGTAGCTTGTTCCTGTAGATGATCATGCAGCAGCTTTACGCGTGCATGGAGTCTTGAAAACTCAGCTTCTGCCATACGACGATACTGGTCGGACTGCTCAAGTTCGCTCATAAGAGGCGCTTTTTCCATCAGGCCACGGTGAGCCTCGTACTCGTTAATCCATTGCAGCAAATCTTTCTTGCCAGTACGCAGGGAAAAGGCTTCATCACCACTAAGAATGGAGGAAACGACCATACGCTTCAGGTCGTAGAAGGTTGTTGCGCGCTGAAGGATGCCGGTGACCACCCGTTCAAGGTGAGTCAGCTTCCCCGTGCCGCCAGTGAAGGAAAATCGGCTGGCAAGATTTCGGTGTTCACGTCCAGCGGTGTTCTGGATGACCTGTCGATAGCTGTGCAGAGTCAGCGGCTTGGAGTCATAAATCCCTTGCTTGTCGAGATGCCGATAAAGATCACGGCTCTGGACAATCTGAACACCGTCCTTAAATAGCTCAGGCTTGTATTCGCTGTCGATAAATCGATAAACGACTCCGTCACTGTTTTGTCCGTCAGGATGAATGACTGCAAGCGCTTTTTGGTTCCGACGCTGGTATTCAAAGATGATGTATGAAGCCATTGTAGGGAAGTAGTAGCGACCGAATCGCTCAGTCACCGCATCGCCTCGGATGATTCGGGATGGACTTTCACCAAAAAATATAGGCAGCAGTCTCAGTAAAGTTGTCTTGCCCGCCCCATTCTCGCCATTAATTGTGATATGCCCGCTGATATCCAATTCTGCAATGCGGCTGGAGCAGTAGGAGTCAATAAGAATGATACGAATGAGCCTGAAGTCCAATTTAATCTCTTTAATGTGTTATCGTTAATGATATGTTATCATACATGATAACATATATGTAACAAGAGGCAATTCATGTCAAATAAGCTAGCACTCAGAGGTCACCGGCTCCAAATCATGATTGGTGTGCTCGCATGGGAGGGTGAGATTGGTAATGCAAGAATCCGCAAGTTATTTGATTTGCAGCCTGTTCAGGCTAGCAGATTGCTTGCTGAGTTTCGCGCACTGATGGGTGAGCGCATCATCGAAGATAGTAAAGCTAAGGTGCTTAGATCAGCTAGTGCTGAAGGAATTGAAACTGATATTTCATTGGAAAACTATGTTAGGCAGATTCAGGCTGGAGGAGATTCCGACTCTTTTATTGTAGAAGGACGAGTCGACCTTACTCAGGTTAAACCTGCAGTCTTTGCTCTATTGCGAAAAGCAGCTATAAACAAGACAGGGGTAGAGCTAAGCTACGCCTCAATGACAAATCCAGCTTACGAGACACGAATTATATTTCCACATTCAATCATCCATGTGGGTCGCCGTTGGCACACTCGAGCTTGGTGCACTCGACGGCAGGAGTTTCGCGACTTTACGCTAGGACGAATCGGGGCCGCCAGCCCAATTAATAGCCAAACCCCTCAAACTATAGACAATGACCATGCATGGCATCAGATCGTGATGCTAGAATTGGCCGCACATCGAAAGCTTTCAGACCATCAAAAACTAGTCGTGCAAAACGAATATTTCAACGGAATGATAGTGCGAAGACTGCCTGTTCGAGCTTGTCTGGCACAATATGTAATTCAGGATATCAGGGCGGCACTTGATCATGATAAAGATCTACCGCCAGAATTCCAGATCGAAGTCCTCAATATAAATCAACTGAAAGAGATGCTCTTTTAAGAGCTGCCATCCAGCGTAGATGAAATGCTAATAAAACTAATACATAATTTAAAAAAAATTCCACTAACTATTTTAAGTTTGGTGGATTTTAATTATCAGGCTATGAACCTGAAATTTGACGTTCTCAGAACGTGAGCTATCATCACCATGTTAACCCCCTAGAGAATCGGACCCAGATTCATTTATATCTATATGATTTAATAAATATTGTGCGCCAGATAAATAATATCAAAAATCATCTATTACAACCACTTGAAAACAACACATTTTGAAATACCGAGGAGATCAAGTTTACTACTTAGTTATCACAGATAGTGAAATCCACACGCTAGGCTACGCTAGTATTTGTTCGGTATTGTAGATTTGTTGGCACTCAAGGATTGACAGGCTTTAGCAGTCCAATAGAAAGGTTCTTCATCATTTTCGTACTTATGAAATTTGTGCTAACGCGCTCCGCACTTACCATCAGGCTCGTAAGGGTGGAAATAATTAAATACAATCTAGCGCTGTTATGTGGCACTTTCCATATGCAACCATTTAGCCTTAATTAAATGGTTGTATATGCTGAAATTAGAGGGAGCAATAATTAACATCTTATGTAAGAAATGATTACAAAGACTGTTACTTCAGAAGGACCATTATTGATCAAATTTGAGATCTAGTTAATCGATTGAGTTTATGGCTTCTTATCTCATTAGCTCTAAGTTTAAATATTTGCTATTGTTCATTATGCTACAAATTAGTATGGCGTAGCTTCTGCCTCCTACTTAAGGTTTGATACTTAAGACTGCTGGGTTTCAGGAGTCGTTGAATTGGCTACCTCTGCTTCAGGTTTTTTCTCTTTACCGTAATCACGACGAAAAGATACCCAGACGAATAAAGTGACTAACAACATCACAAGCAGTACGCTAACACGTTTATTATATTGATTGAACATGAAGGCCGGTGATCTATGTATTTTATCCAACAAATCCAGACCATCTGAATCAAGCTGGCCTGATTTTAAGTCACTTAAATGAAACTCAGCCCATTTAGCTGGATATCTATTATTTACACTGCAGTTTTTATTAAACTGTAATAGTGCGCGCTCTAGATGGGCCTTAGCTATATCAGCCTTGCTCATGTTAGGAAAACTTGAGGTAACAAACTTTTCAGCGGACTGACATGAGATTGAGTTAAATTCGGCAGTTTCACGTACGGTAAGCGCTTCCCTGTGAAGATTCTTTGCTACAGAATTTGGCAACTAAGGAGCACTATGATTTTTTTTACCACATTGTAAATGTTGAGGATGCTGAGTCAGTAACACAAAATGTTGTTGAGAGTGCAAAGGCTCTAATTTTAGCCTTCAATAAAGATGGTATAACTTTAGAAGACCATAAAAGGAGGTTTAGACTTTATAGACACAGTGTCAGGTACATTAGTCTATGATGTAATGTGATAAGGTCACTTGAAAGCTGATTCCATTATCAGTTGCCTAGCAATCTCTAATTTGAGGACGTATTGTAGGGAATACATGCATGGGTTTCAAAAGTCAAAGAAGTGACCTTAAATAGGTCTAGCTTATCAAAGTAGATACAGAAGTTAAAGTTAACTTCTGTAACAATGATAGTATAAAGTTGCATTGTAAAAATATAACTTTAAATTAATTAGGAAACTACATGCCCTTATACTCCACACTGCGACTGATAGCCATGTCTACCTTACTTGTAGCTTGTGCAGCGCCTATAAGGTCAAATCCGAATGACTTTAAGCTGGTAGCCAAAGGTCAAATTCAAACTTCTAAGGTTCAACCATTCGCCGACTGTTTAATGGACGGGCTTAGAGAAGCTCTCGTAACGACAACATACACATTTAAACAAGAGAGGCGCACTGAGGGTATCAGAGTAGAGCAACTTGCCAGCTCATTTATAGGTATGAGTGCCGATGTAAATAATGACGGAAGTGTGGCTTTATACGAGAGTAAAGCTATGGGCTTAGTTGACACAAAACCTGAGATAAACGTTTTTACAGGTTGTACAGACCGCTACAAGTAAAATTTTTTATGACTTAGGCACATACTAAGATTAACCCATAGTTAGATGTAGTTCGACAACGACATAACAGACGATTTTTTGGCAGATGTACCTAATGCGATAGCTAATAGATACGGGTTCCAGCGGGCTAATATTAGAAAATATTGACGGGTGACCTCGTGTGGACTATTGTACTTATACGTTTTATTTACTGAAGTATTTTTAAAGGACATTTATGAACAAATCAGAACTTATCGCTAACTTAGCTAGCCTATCAGGCGTCACCCAAGCAGATGCTGGCCGTGTACTAGAAGCATTTATTACAACTGTTGGTGACACACTTAAAGCTGGTGACAATGTTACGTTAGTTGGCTTTGGTACTTTCCAAGTCAACAAAAAACCTGCTCGTACTGGCCGCAATCCTTCTACAGGTAAAGAAATCCAAATCGCCGCTAAAAACGCACCTGTGTTTAAAGCAGGCAAAACGCTTAAAGACAAAGTGAACTAAGTTTAAGTTGGCGTGAATTAAGGACGCTGATGCGTCCTTTTTTTGTTTTAATATCCGCTAAAAGAGATGACTACGACCGTCTCAAATGGATTGTTATTGGAAATAAAATTGGTGTGTCTATAGCGGATCTTCAATCAATATTATAAAATCAGCTTATGAGAAATCGCTTACAAATTTTAGACTTAAATGGTGAAGTGCTAAATCCTGACTTCGTTAGTGACGTACTTAATAATTTAGACCGTTTTACAAATCACCTTCAAGATGCCAGAGAAATTGTAGAAAAAATGGGTGATGGAAATGGTTATAAACCAGAAAAACTTCAGGCTATATCAATTGATTTTTTTGAGGCTTGGGTAGAATCTAGTACAGAGTTAATTCTTCATATTGGTAGAGAAAATGCCCTAGAATTTCTTACCCTATTTAGACCTTATTGGTTTATGACATGGCCTGAATCCTCTTTTGATTATATGGATCAAATGGGTCTTTCAGAGTTACTAGAGAATACTAAATCAAATGATGCAAGTTGGGAGTGGCAAATCTTTCGTGGAGAGTCTCCCTCACTTGTAGCACAAGGTATTCAAGGGTTTTCTTGGTCATTCGACAAGCATACTGCGGAATACTATGCGAAAAGACATCAAGATGGTGTTGTTTTGAGCGCAAAAATAAAGTGGGACGATGTACTAGTGATTCTGGATTCTGAGGATGAGGTGGTGGTAAGTCCTTCTTGGCTAAAAAGTGTGGTCGCAGGGAACGTTTCGACATAAAATCAATAAATAAATCCCATTGGTAATAAGCAATTTCATACGCAAAAGTTCTGGTGGTAAATATCGGTTGTCGCTTACTATTTTTAATCCATTAGTTCAGTGGATAAATTTTAAATTTATAAATTCTAACAAAAAAGATTTCAAGCATATCGCTGTTAAATTGCATCCAAATTTGACCCATCAAATGCAATATACATTGACCCATCTTAAATTCAATAAAGTATTGAATAAATAATTTAAATTTTATTGTTATTGGGTCAAAATTTAATGCACGAAATTATACTTTTTGGCTCAAATAAGCATGCATATCAACAGATAGAGGAGCATGAGAATTTGCCAGCAGTTTTGGCGGCAGGGTGGCAGGTGACTGTCCATGGGTGGAGAAAGAATAGTAAAGGGAAATGGGTACTGCGGGAGTCTGAAGTATGTAATTGTTTTGCGTTAACAGCTACTTTATAGCCGCATATATCTCTTTAAATATTCCCCCCAGCAATTTTACAGTTTACCCCTGAGTTTACCCCTCTGAACCATAAAATAAAAAAGGCCTACAGGTTTTATTCTGTAAGCCTTTGTATATATGGTGCGCCCGAAGAGATTCGAACTCCTGACCCCTTGGTTCGTAGCCAAGTACTCTATCCAGCTGAGCTACGGGCGCATGCGCGGCATTATACGTGATACTGCTTGTTTCTAAAAGAACTAACTACGCTTTTAGAAGTAAATCTTTGGCGGAGAGCGAGGGATTCCCCCGCCTCCTTGTAAGCATTATATTTATTGGCTTTAATAACAATCCAAATTAACACTTACTCACAATCTTACTCACAATTGTTAAAGTAAACCTAACAATCATTCTTCTCCGAAGTTTCGAAGAGTCCGCATTCTACTTAAATCTAACTGAAATTACTAGAGTTGCAAACACATTTAAATATAAAAATAGATACGACTTGTTCTTCAATAGTATCAATAATTTTCTTTTAATTGTAAATTTAAAATCTAATTTTTAACTTTAATATTTTTTAACCCCCCTCTTTTTCAAAATAATGGTCACTTGTAACGGTTAATATCTTCAAATATTTGATCTATCATTATTTTAAGTTAATACCAATTGGAGTAAATAATGAAGCTTTTAACTATTCGGGATGTAATAAATTTGACGACTTTGTCACGATCGACGATTTATAAATACATTCAGGATCGGAACTTTCCAGAAAGTTTAAAAATAGGCCCCAGGAGGGTGGTTTGGAAGGAACATGAGATACTTGAGTGGCTAACTAAATTAGAAACCCTAAGCTAATAATTAAGACCTTTATGGCACTAGTATGAGCCGCTGTGAGCAAATTAATTAGTACGTTAGCAGAAATGGCATTAAAAACTAGCTAGCAATCGATGACTTGTTTTCAGGCTACAAAGCTAATGAATGGCCAGATAATCATCGTTACCCTTTAGTGTTGACTGAAAAAGAAAATGTGCTTGGCGGTAAAGTGGTGCAGGCAGAGTTAAATGCAGAACTGATGGAGATGCAATACGAATGAAAGTTTATTTTGATACAGAATTTACAGGTTTGCTGGGCATTGTGACTGATATTAAATTAATATCAGTAGGCTTCGTGACGGAGTTCGGCAAAGAGTTATATTTTGAGTTAACTGACCATTATGAAATTAAGGAATGCTCAAGCTTTGTCCATGAGACAGTGTTGCCGCATTTAAATAATGCCAAATATGGCCTAAAAACCGCGCAAGCAGCAAAAAATTTAAATCAATGGCTACAAAATTTAGGTGAGCCTGTGAAACTGGCATGTGATGCACCGGGTTATGACTTCGCGCTAATTGAACACCTGCTACTTAAGCATCATTGCTGGCCAGAATGCCTAAACAAGAAACCGTTGAACGTCGGCGGCTATATCATCGCAGACCGGATTGAAAAGTATTTTGAATATCAGCCATTGGCAATTAGGCACCATGCTTTATGGGATGCAAGAGCTTTGGCTAAAGCTGTTAAAGTATAATTAGTTTAGAACTTATTCTTTTACTGTGAATTTTACTAAATTTCAAGAGGCTTTTGATCCTGAGCCAAATGTGCTAATTCAATTGGCTGCATTAGCGAGAATGGACAAAAGTTTTATGTTGAAAACAAATGCGCTTGATGAAATCATAGCAAACAGGTATTGCTCTCAACGTGCGATAGCTAAATGATATTGACGCGTGACCACGCGTCGACTATTGTGTTTGAACGTTTTATTAACTGAAGTATTTTTAAAGGACACTTATGAACAAATCAGAACTTATCGCCAACTTAGCTAGTCTATCAGGCGTCACCCAAGCCGATGCTGGTCGTGTACTGGAAGCGTTTATCACCACTGTCGGTGATCGATTAAAAGCAGGTGACAATGTTGCGCTAGTTGGCTTTGGCACCTTCCAAGTCAACAAAAAACCTGCTCGTACCGGCCGCAATCCAGCTACGGGTAAGGAAATCCAAATCGCTGCTAAAAACGCCCCTGTGTTTAAAGCAGGCAAAACGCTTAAAGATAAAGTGAACTAAATAATAGTTAGCTTGAATTAAGGACGCATCAGCGTCCTTTTTTGCTACCAAAAAACGCACAAGCAACGTCTCAGAAATCCCCATAGCTGCCTCTCAATAAATTAAATTGATTACGACATACTATTGTTTAGCAGACACTCTATGTTACTTACCATACATCTTTTCTAATTAGCCTCGTTCTTATTAATTTGCTCTAGCACACACAAATTTTTATCCAAATTAAAGCTTGCATTCAGGTGTGCTTGTTTGGCGATAATGCATATGAGATACATCCGTTCTTCTGTAGTTTGAATTTCAGGTAAAAACTCATTGAGCTTGGTAACATAAAAGCCATGTTGTTTTACCTCTTGCAAAATGTGATCAAGTTCAGCTGACGGTGGTTGGGTGTGATGCTTAACTGTCATATTGTTAGGTAATATTGGGTGCTTTTTAACGCATCCATCTTTACTTGCTAATAAGGCTTCTCTTGGCTTGGGAGAAATTTAGAGCAAGCCAAGAGAAGTGGGTGCGAAAGCAGTTTTGCTTGCCACGGGGGTAAGGACAAGGCAATAGCGGCTAGGCTCCCAAAA
>JAKQIT010000045.1 GCA_029556915.1 Pseudomonadota bacterium | reverse complement strand
CAAATTCCCGGCTTAAAATTTAAACAGGACTCAGGCAATCAAGATGCCACGTTTGCCGCGATTTTGCCGCATTTTGAGGGCGCCATTAAGGCCAATCGACTCGGCACGCACAACGTTTACCCCGATATTGATGGCATTGTGCGTGAATATCGCATCTACCATGATGATTACGGCTGGTTTTTGCCGTCTTTGCCGCTAATTGTTGGCGATTTTGCGCAGATGAATTCATACCCCCTACCGCAAAACATGCTCATTAACTGGCGCGGCAAGCCCTTTAGCTATCAATACGTGCCGTTTAGCGATGTATTTACTGACCTCACCAGCAAGGTTAAAAAGCGCCCGCAAAATGAATTTACCAATAAAATTGTGATTATCGGTTCAACCGCGCCTGGGCTGTTTGACATTAAAGCCACAGCCATGGACAAGCAGTTTCCTGGCGTAGAAATTTTAGCCACCGCCATTGATAACGTTAAAAATCGAGATTATTTAAAAGTGTGGCGCGGTAAAACGCCGTATATTTTATTGAGTTTGCTATTAATTTGGCTCACCACCTTGGCATTTTACCGCAGTATGGACCGCGACCGATTTAACACCATCTTCACCAGCGGCCAAATGGGGCTGCTGGTGTTGTCGTACCTCGCCATTAATTTCACCAATACTTACCTCGACCTCACCGCGCCTATTTTGTGGGCAGTGGCGTTTTTTGGGATTGCAAAAATCTACGCACTGGCGAATGACCGCGCGCTACAACGCTGGCTGACTTTTGGCGTTAAATCGGGTGACAGCAAAACGTTAGCATTGATCATGCCCATTTTGCTTGAAAGCAGCGACCCCTTAAACCATGATGCGCTCAGTGACGCACTTTTACGAAAATTTAAACGCCAAATCGAACTCACCAGCAAAACACCGAGTAATATTGAAGTACTGCACGGCACACAAGGCGGTATTTGGGGGCTGTTTGGCGATATGGTTGTGGTCACTTGGCAGTTTTCTGACCAAAAAGACGAATACGTTACAGCGGCCAAGCATGATGCGCAACTTTTAGCAAAATCCTTACCTCATTTAGGCCAAGCGTTGGGTCTACCAACCAGCACGATTATTCGTTATAGCTTTCATGAAGGGCAACTTGAAAAT
>JAKQIT010000026.1 GCA_029556915.1 Pseudomonadota bacterium | reverse complement strand
TCCACTCGATTTATGGAATGCTGGTGCTCTGCCTCGTTGGTCCAACGCAAACGGCCTTACTGGCAATTTGTTTGCAACAGGCGGTGATGATGCTAATGGCGATCTTCCTAGCGGTACTGCTGGTACTCAAATCGGTCAATTATTCCCTAATTGGTCTCAAGGTGGTCTGGTTGCACCTTATGGAACTTTAGTGGGCGCATGGGATACTACTCCAAGTAGCTTTTTTGAAATTGGTACTAATTTCGCAGGGGTTGCAACCGCTAGTACAACGAATTTGAAGCTTTACTATTTCGATTCAAACTTTGGTGAAAACACTGGGAGCATATTGGTTAATGTAACAGCAGTACCTGAGCCTGAAACTTACGCTATGCTACTTGCTGGTCTTGGCTTGATTGGTTTTATGTCACGTCGTCGTAGAAACAATTAAGATAAACTAGGTTCAAGTGATTGAAATGAAAACGGGGGCAAAGCCCCCGTTTTCACTTTGTTAAAGGAAAAGCTAATTTGGCAAATTCTGTACGGAATATTAATGGCCCATTCGGGTAATTGCTAAGTAAATAGATTGGGTGATAATTGAACTGTGATTTTGCAATTCAATTAAAAATGATGCTGGAAGTGAGGATGATATGATGAAAAGAAGTATAGCTTTGTTAGCCTTGGCTCTATTGCCTACCTTGGCAAACGCAAATTTGGTTGTAAATGGGTCTTTTGAGGCGGATGCACAGGCTGCTGGAACTTGGAATATCTATGACAATTTAACAGGCTGGACTGGCGGTCGGCTTGGTGTGGAATTGCGCAACAATGTTGCCGGTGCGGCTTCTGAAGGTGTGAATTATGTAGAACTGGATACCACTGGTAATAGTTCGATATATCAATTCATCACGACTTCAGCGGGTACTTGGTATGATTTGGCGTTTGATTATTCACCACGTGAGGGTGTGGCTGAGGCATCAAATCAAATTAAAGTTTGGTGGGGTAATGATGTGCTAACTACTCCTCCGCTTAAGGGTTTTAATGCAGGTCCGGGAAATAACTGGAGTACCTATACTTTTAAAGTGCAAGGTACAGGCAACGATAAGCTGTTTTTCGATGCGCTTGGGACGAATGATTCCTATGGTGGTAGCCTAGATAATATCAGAGTGACAGCTGTCCCAGAGCCAGAAACTTACGCTATGCTTCTTGCAGGTCTAGGCATGATTGGTTTTATGTCACGCCGTCGCAAAGGTAATTAAGTTTAACTGAATTAGAGTAGATGTAATAAAAACGGGAGTCAAACTCCCGTTTTTCATTTGTAGCACTTGACACAAATTTTCATTGAATTCTTAGCAAAATTGCTGATTCCTATACAAATGAGTGGATGAAACACAACGTATCATTTTCTAACGGTTTGAAAAATACATAATAAAATTGCCATACACAATTGGTTTGTAGATGTGACTTAAAAATTGCACGCGCCTAGCTTAATTCAAATTTCCACAGGCTATTG
>JAKQIT010000161.1 GCA_029556915.1 Pseudomonadota bacterium | reverse complement strand
ATTCACCACTGAATACCAAAATCCATTTGCGAACACCTTGGCGAAACGCTATTACGCCAGTTTTGAGGGCTACAACATGATGGGTAACGAAACCTATCTCACGCTGGTGTATAGACCTTATGGTGCGGTTAAGAAAAACCTGTTTGGTCGCGTCATAGACCTTCAAGAGAAATCACTGCGTGCCATCGAAGAAGCGGATAAGCACGCAGTGCGCAAAATTGAAGAACTCGCCACACGCATGCAAGCCACACTCAAAAAGTATGATGTAGAGCGGCTCGCCATTTATCAAGAAAACAACATTACCTATTCCAACCAGCTGGCATTTTACGGCTACCTGCTTAACGCTGTTTGGGAAAAAGTACCCGTCAAAGATTACCGAATCCGTGACGTGTTACAAACCTCACGCCTATTTTTTGTTGAAGAGAAAATAGAAATTCGTGCACCGAATAAAAGACGCTTTGCCGCAATGCTGGATTTAAAAGATTACCCAGCTAACACGGACGCAGGCTGCATGAATAGCTTGTTGTACACACCATATGAATACATCGAGACGCAAAGTTTTTCGATATTAGACAAACCCAGTGCCAAAGACAAATTAGAAAAACAGCGTAATCAACTTGTTTCAACCGAAGATGGTGCAGCTTCACAAATTAAGGCCTTAGACCTAGCCATTGATCAGCTGGTTGATGGGCAGTTTGTGCTGGGTGAGTACCATTATTCACTGGCCGTATTGGGCGATAACATGGATGAAGCCACACGCAATATGGCAGAAGCACGCTCGGCACTCAGTCATGATGGCTACCAAACCGCACTGCTGGATTTAGTGGCTGATGCTGCATGGTTTGCCCAGCAACCTGCGCACTGGCATTTAAGACCGCGTGAAGCACATCTCACCTCACGCAACTTTGTAGGTTTAGCGGCTATGCACGGCTTTGGCACGGGTAAGCGCGATAACAATCCGTGGGGTGAAGCGGTCACCATTCTTAAAACACCGAATGGTGCGCCGTATTATTTTAACTTTCATGGCACTGACGAAAGCGACGACTCCACTGATAAAAAAGCGCCTGGCAATACCACGATTATTGGTATGACAGGTTCAGGTAAAACCGTGCTTGAGTTGTTCTTACTACTGATGACTTTGAAATACCAACCCACGATTGTCTTTTTTGATAAAGATCGTGGCGCTGAGATTGTCATCCGCGCACTAGGCGGTAATTATCGCCTCCTTAAAAAAGGCGTGCCTACGGGCTTCAATCCATTTCAACTAGAGGCGACTGAACACAATATTAGCTTTTTAGTAAAACTGGTGCAAAGTCTTGTGCCTTATCCACTCAATGCCACTGATAGTCATGAAGTAGAGCGTGCAGTTCGTGTGATGATGACCTTTGAGCTTAGCAAACGCGGCTTATATGCGATTAACCAGCAACTCCCCAACACCAAACAAAATAGCGTGCATGACTACCTACAAAAATGGTGCAGAGGCGGTAGCTATGGCTGGGTACTGGATAACGTGGAAGACAAAATAGACTTGAGCCTAGGCCGTCTATTTGGTTTTGATGATACGGCTTTTTTAGAAGATAAAGACATCCTAGCCCCAGTCACCATGTACTTGCTGCATCTCACAGAAAACCTCATTGATGGTCGCCGCTTTATTTATGTCATGGCGGAGTTCTGGAAGCGTTTAGAGCTGTCAGAATTCACAGACTTTGCTGTCAACAAACAATTTACCATTCGTAAACAAAATGGTTTCGGTATCTTTGATACACAAAGCCCTGCACAAATCCTTAAAACACCACACGTTGCAGCCATGGTAGAGCAATGTGCGACGCAAATATTTTTACCTAACCCCAAAGCCGATTACCACGATTACGTGGAAGGCTTCAAAGTCACCGAGATGGAAT
>JAKQIT010000158.1 GCA_029556915.1 Pseudomonadota bacterium | reverse complement strand
GAGCGCCGCATGTTATCGCATGAAACGGACGATACGGCTGCGGCAAGATTTATTGCTGCCATTAAAGCTGGGCTCACGCCTATTTTTTGCATGGGTGAAACCAAAGAGGAACGCGAGTCAGATTGGACTGACTATGTGGTTGGCCGGCAACTGGATTCGATACTCAGGCGTTTCGGCCCGGAGGTTTTAGCTAAAGCGGTTTTGGCATATGAACCCTTGTGGGCCGTTGGTACAGATAACCCAGCCACACCTGAACAGGCGCAGCAAGTACACAAATTTATACGCCACCGCATTGCCAAATGTGATGCGCACGTGGCAAAAAGCGTGCGCATTTTGTATGGCGGCAGCATACAGCCATCGAATGCACCGGCCTTATTTGCTATGCATGATATTGATGGTGGTTTGGTGGGACGTTGTTCGTTAGATGCACAGGCTTTTGTGGCAATTTGTGCGGCAGCAAATTAGTTCGTTTTTGGTTCATCGATGACCACATTTTGAGCGACTTTAAACTACAACCTTTTTGACTGCCCTGTAAGCCTTGTAAATAAAGGCTCGCAGGGCAGTGATTTTCTCTCGAGGGGTTTAATGGCATATTCAACCATTAAAATTGCAATGCAAAACTAGGGTGAACGCACTGTTAGCCACGTTAAATTTGCAGCCAAATTTATTGAGTGAGTTGTAATGTACTTAAAGTATGCTTACGCACTTTTCTTAGCAAATCGCTATCCTCAATTAACGACTGACCATAACTAGGAATCAATGTTTTTAATTTTTTATTCCATACCTGATGTTTGAGCTGTGTGCCGAAACATTGCTCAATGACGTGAATCATGGCTTGAACACTCACCGAAGCCCCAGGGGAAGCACCAAGTAATGCGGCGAGTGAGCCGTCCTGCGTGGCAACGATTTCTGTACCAAATTCTAACTTACCCCATTTTTTTTCACATTTTTTAATAATCTGAACGCGTTGTCCCGCATTGGCAATCTTCCAGTCAGCAGAGTTTGCTTGCGGCAAAAATTCACGCAGTGCATCCATACGCTGTTCGTGCGTTTGTTTGGCTTCTTTCACCAAATATTTGGTCAAATCCATGTGATGCCTGCCAACCCCTAGCATGGCTTTTAAGTTATTTACTTTCAATGACTTGGCTAAATCTAGGGCAGAACCCTGCTTTAGAAATTTAGTGGTAAATCCAGCAAACGGGCCAAATAACAGTGCAGATTTCCCGTTGATTTTTCGTGTATCTAAATGGGGCACAGACATTGGCGGTGCGCCAACGGCGGCTTTGCCATAAACTTTTACATTGTGCTGCTGAATCACTGCTTGGTTTTGGCAAATCAGCCACTGCCCGCTAACAGGAAAGCCACCATAACCCTCACTTTCTGCAACGTTAGCAAGTTGCAGTAGCGGCAGCGCGCCACCGCCCGCACCTAAAAAGACAAATTTTGCATTTATGGTTTTTGCGTGTTTGCTTGCTTTGTTAAATAAACCTACATGCCATTCATTTTTAATTTTTTTGAGTTTTTTAACTTGCGTGTTGCTGAGTAAAGTAAAATTGGCCTGCATTTTAAGGTAACCCACTAGCTGGCGGGTGAGGGCGCCAAAATCAACATCAGCACCATGCGCAACAAAGGTAGCGGCCAATTTCTCTTTTGGTTCACGATTGGCCATAATGAGTGGCATCCAACGGCTGAGTTGCGCGTGAT
>JAKQIT010000139.1 GCA_029556915.1 Pseudomonadota bacterium | reverse complement strand
CACTTGCCTGTACTGCTTAAATAACCAGTATCACGCCAGCGACAATACCGTTGCATCTGGTCATTTGCGTCAAAACCTTGGCGCTCAACTAAGCTAGTTGCTAGGCATAAAGCCATGCTGGTGTCATCTGTCCAATACCCTTTAGGTAAATTAAATGGGCCACCGCCTGTCATATCGGTTACCGGTGAGAAACTACCTCGCTTACGAAATTCAACTGAGGTTCCGACTGCGTCACCACAGGCGAGACCTAGCAAAGCGCCGCGGAATTTACTTTGCAACTTCACATTCATGCTCTTTAAATGCCACTATGTTTTTAAAGAGGCGTTTAAATTTGAAATTTTAAGTATAGATTTAATTTCTTCTACTGAATATGGAATACTTCTTAGGTGCGCTATTCGGTGGCAGTTTGGACAGAGAGAAACTAATTTACTAATTTTAGTTTCACGTTCCTCGCTTGCTGAAAGTGGGTCAATATGATGAACTTCTATAACATAAGACTCATTAACCCGAAGATGATATCCACAAGCTTGGCAAGTAAAATTATCCTGGGCTTTTCTTGTTTTAGCTAAACTAGCATTACGAGTACGAAGTATAATTTTTGTATCATACTCGTACCCCTCCATTGCTTTCTCATCGCTAATTTCGTAATACGCTATTCTTCTAAAATTCACCCATTCTTGAGACAAACTAAATTCAGTGCGCTCCCAACCAGTCTGCAACCAAAGATGAGCCCAGGTATGAGAGTCATCAGTACGTGAGTTTGCCCACCAGGCATGATGCACTCTCGCACTATTGGGTAGTTCCTCACCTAAAATATCTTCTATTTCATCAAACGATAGCCGTACTTCATTCTTGCGTAGACTTTCCAAATGCTTTGCCAAAGGCTCGTATTTACTTGTCATTCTCATCAGCAATCTTTAATTTAAATTGGGCGCCAACCAGCGCTCTAAATATTCTTTAGGCAGGTTTCTGCGTTTTGCCATGTCTACCAATTGGTCATTTCCAATTTTATCCACGCTGAAATATTTTGCTTCTTTATGCGCAAAGTAGAAGCCTGAAACCGCGGCGGCAGGCATCATGGCGAATGAATCGGTGAGTTGCATGTCAATCTCTTCACACTGTAATAGCTTGAACATATCGGTTTTAACGGTATGGTCTGGGCAGGCGGGGTAGCCTGGGGCTGGTCTAATGCCTTGATATTGCTCTTTAATTAAGGCTTCGGCATCTAATTTT
>JAKQIT010000131.1 GCA_029556915.1 Pseudomonadota bacterium | reverse complement strand
TTTTTCATTGACCAAGGAGCCAGTTTCTAGCATAATTGCGCCCTTTCGTGAGTGATGTAAATCTTTCACAAATTGGGGTGTTAGCTCAGCTGGTAGAGCAGCGGACTTTTAATCCGTTTGTCGTGGGTTCGATCCCCGCACACCCTACCAATAAAAATAAGGCCTGCAGCGATGCAGGCCTTTATAGTTTGTAGACTTTTTTATTACGGCTCCGTTAAGGCTCCTTAAGATGATAGAAGAACTAAAAGCAAATATCACTTCAAGTTTAATAAAAAATAATGCTATTAGACCAGAGTTACATTGGTTAAAGCCTTCTGAAGTTGCTAAGCTGCTTAGTCTAGATGAGAAATGGCTAGCTGCAGCGCGAGAAGGACGAAAAGGAGTATACGGACCACCGTTCATTAAAATTGGGAGCGGTAAAACTTCACCAATTCGATACCCCTTAGATAAATTAATTGAATGGATGAATACTTTCCCGTTAAATCCAACAGGTTCTCGTCATTTTTTATCGTATTGTGACTTTAATAAATCTGCTGGACCTTCTGATTTATGGCCATTCGTACTTTATGAAAACGGTACTTTTGATGATATTTTCGAATCAATCAATAGCGGAAAATTCTCTTCTCAATCAAACACAAGACAATTAATATGGTTAGCTAAAAGCTCAATTCCTAATTAATTGAAATTTAAATTTCATTTCCAATTTCACTCTCTCTTAGCACCCACTTCCCCTTAGCATTTTTCCTCCACCCGTGAACACTAACTTGCCACCCTGCTGCTAGCACTAATGGCAAGTTTACATGCCCTTCAATCTTTTTCTTTCTTTCTGAAAATGAGCTTGAGCTAGTCGTCTGAATCGCCAAAGTTTCCCCATCTTTTATAGCCAGCAAATCAATAAAGCCAAACAAATCCTGGCGAACTCTGGCGTGCGGATTCCACTTTTCCGTGACGGCAACGGTGTAACCTAGATCTCTCAGATGTTTTAGACTGCGCTGTGCTGGGGAAGTGGCCATAGATATTTTTTCTTGTTAAATAATGTGATGATTTATTCAGTTTTATTAATTTGTATTTTTAAATATTATTTATTATCACAAAATAATATCCACTGAAACTTAGAAGCCTAAACCCTAGTTCTCAACCCATAAGAGTTCTGCATTACAGGCTTGACTCGCACCCGAGCAATCTCGGCTGGAGATGCCTTGATTGCAAAGCTACCACTACCATACTTCTTTTTGCCGTAGTGCATTGTCGCGGTTTCGTCCGTTGCGTGACCCATTAACGCACCCACTTCAACCTTAGTTAGTCCAACAGATTTTGCGTTAGCAGCAAACTGATGTCTTGAGGAGTACAGGCTAGGATACTTATTTTGTTTTGGCAGATTTGTTCTAGCTAGACACCTAATAGCACGACGAACGCCCCCATAAAAGGTTTCCCAACTAGCATTGCTGTTGACATAATGGCTAACTGATTGGAGTTGACCTTTGATTAGTTGGATGTCTTTATCTTGCAGACCGCTTATATCAAGATGTCTAAATTCTCCATGCGACCTACCGTTGGTATTCTTTGCGTTAGTTACCTCTAAGTTTAGTCTACCATCAATAGTCATCAGCCTAGCTGTACGCCACTCGCACGGACGTAAACCGACTAATATATTGGCCGCTATCCAAATCGTTGCAGGAAGTCGCCATTTCCCTTTATATTCGTTCACATTCTTGGCTAGAATTTGAATCTCACCCGGTCTGATTCGCTTAGCCTTTTGGCTTGAAGTATTACCATGTCTGGATTTAGATTTTATTGCTGGCGAGTAATCAGCGGACTTGATGTTAAGGCAACGGGTTATTGCCTCATCTAGATCATTTACCGTGCCGCCGTAATTAGCTCCAGATATATGAATGTAAGACAACCATTGCTTAGAGGCTGCCAGGTATTGCCGTCTTGAAGCTGGCTTAAGGGTAGGCAATTTAGATTCTAGCCAACCAATATAATCAGTCGGCTTTAATTCCTTTAATGCGAAACCTAAATCATCTGCTGCCTTTTTCCAAAGATTTTGACCTCTAAGTAAATAGGCAGCTATTGTGTCAGTAGTCTTGGATGAGTTGACTTGTATCCCCCCGTTACTGAGCACTCTAAGCCGCTACCTCTGATAATGCATAGCTATTGATAACATTATCAAAATTTACTTTACGCAATAGATTCATTGGGTAAATTTCATGCCACTCTAGACTGTTGTTGGGGTATGGATTAGTAAATTTTTTAGTATGGAAATGAAACTGGACTGCATCACGAACAGCCTGCCTCTGCATGCCTGTCATGGCGCCAAATAATGCATCAACTGAATCTAACAATGCTTGTTCGGATAACTGTATTTTCTCTCCATTGCCTTTATTGAGTGCGATAACCATTTGTCCAATAAAATCAAAAGTCACGGCAAGGTGACCGAATGCATCATCAGCAAATGCCTCTTTCATTTCTAATTCATCTTCTAACATTTTAATGTAGTCCTGATCGGAAAAAGACTTTTCTAATGTTTCTAGATTTTCTGCCACTCTAATCCCGTCCCCAAACAAACTATCTTGCATATGCATTTTAATGCCCCTTTAAAATTTAACTGACAAGTAGTATTGTAGCACACAAAATTAAATAAGTAAATTAAATCATATACTTATTACATTATTGTCAACAAGAAAGAGACTATTTTTTTGGTTGAATTATGGAATTTTGGTAATTTGCAGTGCGACTAATTTGAGTGCACTTCAGCGAAGAAGTTACCTGTTGGAAATGTAGTAAACTGGATATTAAATTTAAACATCAAAGCCAAAAAGCGAGGTGTCTAAAGAAAAAATAATACAAAAAGCTATATATATTAAAAGGCAGAAAAATCCCCTAAGCTGACCTTCGTCATTAAATTTAAAAATTGATTAAATCATTAAAAGCAGACATTCATTTCACTAATTTAGCTTTTAGAATGCCTGCTCTTGCAGTGAACATATTTGTTATGAAGATTGCTCAATAATTTTTATACGAGCATAAAGTAATGTTGCTTCATCTGTTTTTCCTATTAGCTTTAGTAAACCAGCCAAGTCTAAAATGGCATTTGTCTTAATAATACTATTTGGCGTATTGGTGTTGTCGGCGATTTTTAATGCACGTCTAAACATCCCTTCAGCTTCGTCATAACGTTTTGTTTTTACCATGATATTCCCAAGATTGTGAAGTCGCTGACAAACGTCAATATGGTTTGGTCCAACGGATAACTCAGTCATTTCCAAGGCTTGCATTAAATGGTACTCGGCAGATTGATTTAGCCCGGCTTCATCGTAGATAAGGCCAAGGTTATTCATACGCTTAGCCAGTGCTTGATAGTCTGGCAATAGTTGATTGAGAGAAATCTCCACAGCAGTTCTAGCGGGTGAGATAGCTTTATCTAATTGACCTACATTTCTGTAAGCTACCCCTAAGCCACTTAGTGCTGTCGCCATATATTGATGTTTTTCACCGAAATTCAGCTTAGTGATTTGGATGGATTTTTGATATGTATTGATGGCTTCATCATAACGCTCTGCACTAACTAACATAAAACCATAATCATTGAGTACACCGCTCATTTTAATATGGCGATCGCCTAAGTCTTGGGCAACCAATGTTTGCATACGCTTAAAACTTTCTTCTGCCGGTTGATATTGCCCGATGCTTGTTTGCAACAATGTCAATTGCATCAGATCAGGAACAATCTGGCTATCTTGATCCCCAATCCGTTTTTGTAGCGCTTTAATATGTTGTTGATATAAGCTAACAGCTTTATTGTAGTCGCCGGCATTTTCAGCGTCTTCTGCTTGTTTTAAGAGAGCATTAACAGGCGCTAAGGTGCTTAACCAAGCATGTGCTTTAGTATTTAACTTTGCTTGTATTTGGTCAATTTGGGTTGCAGATAACTTATGTTTCTTAAACAAGGTAAAGTCATTATTGACCGCTGTTAAATCCTCCTTATTAAGCAACTGCTTAATGGCTTTGTCATACCAAATATTGGCCTGGTTTAAATCATTGTTAAACAGATAAGCGTGTCCCAGATTGAGTGATGCCGAATAATCCCAAGGATCGTTCTTTTGGGCTCGCTCACACACATCAATTGCTGAAGTAAAGTGTTGTGCCAACATTGTGGTCCAGCAATAGCTAGTGAGCGTATTGGCATCATTGCTGCCCAGTGATATTGCTTGTTTAAGGTCTTGTCGTGCGTTTTCATATTGCCCTAATTGTTTGTAAGATTCCGCACGACGTGCTAATACACCAGCATCATAGGGGTAATTGGTATTTAGTTTTGTCCATTCGTTAACCGCTAGCGTCCACGCTTTGTTTTTTTCTGCATCAAGGGCTGACTTGGTAAGCTCTATTGCTTTTCGCCAATTTGCAATGTTAAATTTTGGGGTTTCCACATCAGTTGTTTGCGCATTGGAATACAGCTCTTTTTCCATACGCATGTAATGCACAATTTCTTTTTTATATAAGCTTAATGCAATTAAAACTGAACCGATGATGAATGCGATTGCCAGCCATTTACCAAGCTTGTGAGATTGAGTTTGGGCATTAATCGGAGGTTTTGCTTGCAACAAAGTTTGCGCCCATGTTTTTAACTTGGGGTTGGGCTTAAGCACATAGTGCCATAGGAGTGTGCCCATAAAACTGATTGCCGCAACTGTAATACAAGTAATAGAAATTACATTTAACAAGCCACCAAATCCAAATGCAGAGAGTTGCTCATAGATGTTTAAAGACCAGCTGATTTCGTTATAGCTTAAATAGCTTAGGATGGAAACGTTCGTCGCTAATAATGCGTAGATAGTGAACAAATTAAATTTGAGTTTTTGCCCTAGATTTCCATAACGTAGCCCTAGAAATAAAAGTACAGACGCTAAAATCAGCAGTAGCACTATTCCTTCAACTGTTGAATCAAAACCAATTGTTCTAGATAAATTGTTTAGTGCTATTTGTAAATGATACACATAATAGTGAGGTGCATTTTGATTAAAAATATACAGTGAAATAAACGCTAAGCCGAATGCTGCATTTAATTGCCAAAATGTTTTTTTACTAAACCAATCGTTAGCCCATGTTGATATATTCATTTTCAAATCTCCTTTAAACGCATCACTACTTCAATACTTTGGCAAAAACATCATCGGTTAACCAAGCACGCAATTTTGAATTTGGCAATACCACGTAATGCCATAATATGTTTGATACACATAAAATCGCTGCGAAAGATAATGTTGTCGTTAAGATAGAGTCTCTTAAGCTAGACAATCCATATAAATACACATGGTCATTGTGGTAAACGACGATGCTGACAAGTATCAATAAACTGATGTTGGCAATCATTATGCTGATATGTGCTAGTAGATTTACCTTGAGCCATTGCTCAAAATTGGTGAAACGCATTAATAAAAAAACAAGTAAGGCCGGTATCCACCAATAAATGCTCATACCAAGTAGCGCATCGTAGCGAATTGACAGTTGTAACCCTTGGCGCCAATGCTCAAATGCCTGGGTCATCTGGTCGGGCAGATTAGTCGAAATTAAATAGGTTGGAATTAGCCCTAACACAGAGGCCAAATTGGCTTGTAAAAAGCGGTTAGGTTTTGTTTGTATTTCAGTTGTCATTAATTTTCCCTAGTCAATTGTGTCTTAATTTAGTGACTTATTCAGCCACCAAATAACTTGTTTCTAGAGGTATGACGTACAAAAAGTTAATTGGTCAGGAAAGAATGAGTGATTATTTGAATAAACTTATCTTGAGGTTGTAAGTTAGAGTCTAAAAGGCGCAGTTTTGCCATCACACTCTATGCGGAAAATTTACTTTACATCGTCGTATTTGGGTAGATGTAGACCGTTTTTATTCGCCATTGCATACTTTTGCTGAGCCTTAGCAAATACTTGAGCAGCCTCAACTTCAGATGGAGTCATTTCTTGCTCTAAGCTATCACGTAGCTTAGTAAACACATCTATTTTTTCATTTAATTCTGGATATTTAAATCTATTTGCCTCAGCAAGATTAATATATGCATGTGCAAAAACAAGAATTCTTTTTACCCCTTTTCCATCAGCAAATTTCACTGCCAGCATAGCAAGAGCCAGTGGGTTTTCTTGCTCGGCCGACTTTGTTAACCATTTGTAACCCTCTTCGTAATCTTGTAATACTCCTTTACCCTCAAAATATAGCTCCCCAACCTTAAACTGAGCATAATCATTGCCTTTCTTAGCTAGCGGTAAATATTCTCTCAATGCTGTTTTATAATCTTTGTTGTTATAAGCGCTATTAGCCTCTTCTAAGCCAGCTCTGCTTGGCATCGAGAGTAGCAGCATAATTGCTAATGCAGTTGTTAATAATAAAGACTTAGTTATAAATTTTGTATTCATTAATATTTTCCTTAGTAAATTTAGGATAGGTCAACTTTTTTGATACCAATCAACGACAATAAGACGAATCAATAAACAATCGGTCAGGAAGTGATTCTGACATTTTAAAAAAAATTAAATCCTGCCAAATCAATTATTAGCAAATCGCTCAATTGCGTCAATGCCTGCTTGCATTTTTATGCGAGCAGAGGAGTTGGCTGAATGCACCATGATTTTGGGTGGTTTAAAGCCACGTGTCATCACGGCTTCTTCAATCCATAACACCACATCGTACCCCGTGCCGCGCTCATCATCACCAAGGTCATGGTCTAGGCTAAGCTCTTGCACTTCACCAGTTTCTAATAACGCAATCACCTCGTCAGGCCAGTAAGTTCTTACCCAGCCTTGCGGCGTCGTTCTTTCATCATCTAAATATACTTTCATGGAATTTATCCTTACTTTACAAGAAAATAAATTGTTCTTGATAACGCGCTGCTGTAAGCCTTTTCAGTTAAACATGGGGCTTGGGCTTTTAGGCTGAGAGCGGCTTTTTCGTACTGAGAATCCCTAACAGAATAAAGCGCATTAAATGTCCAGTTGACTGCATTATTTAACTTGAAGGCCGATTGAATAGCAGCCTCAATTTTAAAAATATTCGCACTTGGGTACTGATTTTTTAACCCGCGCCTTAATTCTGACTTCTTGTTGATGCATTGCTTCCCGTGCTCTATCAGGTACCAAGCCTGAAAAATAACATCTTCATTTTCATCGCCGTATAAAAGCAAAGGCTCAATAAATCTAATTTTTCTTAGGTGGGCCATTTTTTGTCGCTTCATAATATTCTTCATCATACTCATACTCAAATCGCTTTTGCAAGTACCAAATCTCCGACTCTGTGCCATCAAAGACGCTACTAATCAACGCCACTGGTATGGGGCATTTAATTTCAAAGTTTTTAGGTTCTAATCGGGTTTTCTCGTTTGCCCATCGTGAATCATCTATTGCAGTGCCAGATATATTTAAAAAAAGAATTTTGTTTTCAAAGTGCATGTGAAGCTCAATCAAATTGACCGTTCTAGATACAAGCCCCAAGCTTCTGGCTGCGGCACCCCAGTTATCGTTAACACCCCCCAAGTTAGAGCCTTGAAAGGTGTAATCAACAGGCTTTTTAATAAGATCATCTCTGATACTTCGTACAAAATTGAGTGTTGGTAATAAAAGATCAAAATGCGGGCCATCTGGGCTGATTTGCGAAGTATTATCCTTTTCTCTACGCCAAATACTCAAGCCACGGCTAGAAATATCAGGGTAGATTCCACGGTAATATAATTTGCCGTTAACATACACTTCACCATCTGTTATCAATGTGCTCAAAATAAGTCTCCTAGATTGTCAGTTATTTTTCAAGCTGTTGATGATAAGACGCGCAGAAACGAAAATTGTCAGGAAAGCGTTGCGGTGAATAGCCGCATTAATCACCGCATAAAATGCGCTATATATTTGCAACAAAAAAATACCGCATTGCGCGTGATATTTAAGAACTTAAAGCCTGTGATTTTTTGTTTAAAACGAAGGTGACGGTTGTAGCACTAGCTATCTGTTGGTGATTGCGTTTAGTTTGCAGCAGTACGGGTGGTAGCAAAGCCAATACCCATAAAGCAAGTCTACAAATTAACTGAAATAACTAATTAGAAAGTTTTTTGTTTTGTGCTGGGTATCGCGTTTGCTCAAGCCAGCCTAGGCTTGCATATTCATTCGTTAGTTAAAATTGATCTTGTTTTACTTTTGCGCCATATGTCTTTAGCAAAAAATTCATAGCCTTTGCAACACGTTGTGCATCTTCTTCCGTTTTAAAATACCACCAGTTTGAAGTTCTTGTTTCATCTGTGTCCAAAAAGCGATTATTGACGGAGTCCATGGTACGAATTTTTACACTCATACACCGTACTTTTGCACATTCAAAGAAAATTTTATTTCCTTTATAAGTAACTGGGTACGCTAACTCCCTTGGGTCAAGTAAATATGTTTCAAACTTAGAAATTGCTAAATGGCCTTTTCCGACCACAGAATTTTCTCTCCATGTCCATTCAGTTGATTTGCCTATCTTGGGGTCATGGATGCTCCAAGTTGAAAATTCATCTGAATCCATTTCTACAATGCTAGAAAATTTATATAATATGAAGTTTTCAGCATCTTTGATCGTTGGTGCGGCATACCCTATCGAAGAAAACATAACTACAACTAACGTCACAAACTGTTTAAAAGCATTTCTGAAAATCATAATATTTCCTTAATAATTTAAGTATTGATATGACGCGTTTGTGAATAAACCGTCAGGGAACAAATTTCCCAAATAACTTTTTCACTTTATCAAACCAATCTTGTTTGTGAGAATTCGTCCCATCAAACTCAGAAAATTCATCAAATTTAGCCTCTGGGTTTGCCTCAAATTCCGCCAATATTTTAACCAATTTATCAGGTGTCGGGGTGTTCCAGGCGCGTTTTTCATCGGTATCTGCGCCTACAATCTTCCAATATTTGATTAAATCAATGGCTTTTATAGGCGTATCCCCAAGCAATATCATGCGGTCTGGGTCATTTCGCTGATTAATGTCATGCAAATCTACCGTGGGTAATTCAATTAGATTTGGGCGGATCAGTTTTTCAAAGTCTGTTGGCTTGATATATAAGTCGTAAATGTAAACGGTTTTGTTGCTGGCGCTATCGCAATCAAAGGTTACAAATAGAATATAGGCTTCTAACTCCACTGTTTTAATGGCTTTAAAAAAGTCGCGTAAATACCATTCTTGAACGGTGAATGTTTTTCGGTAATAGACTTCGCTGGAGAAAGGTTGGTGGATCCACGTTCTGGTTTGACCATAGTTAGTATATTCAAAATACCCATCTACCCAATCATTTTTAATCCGCTTGCTATCAAGGCATGCTTGTTGCCAAGTGCTGTTTTTGATGTTGCAGAAAAATAGCGCGGCAATGGCTTGCTCATCACTTGCGTAGTGCATTTTGTTGGTAATAAATGCTTCAAAATAAGCTTGGTTCATGATGATTGTTTTACCTAATTTCTATTTTTCTCCCACTAATTTTCATGCCTGTAGAGCCAAAATAACTGCCACCCACAATGCCTTCGGTTTGGTTCTCTATAAACGCTTTGGCGTTATCTGCTGTGATGCTTGCCACTTGGCTTGCTGGCACAAGCACGCGCCACCAACGCCCAGAGCCACTGCGTGAAGGGTCTTCAATTAAATATTTCAGCCAGATATTGCCGCAATGTTTGCAGTTTTGTAACGAGATTTCTGCAATTGAATTGCCAGTATCAAAATCCACAGAGTCATAATCAGCATAGTGAAATGGTGGGATGTTGCATTTGCATAGGGTTGATTGATGTTTAATCATATCTAAGTTTTTTAACACACTGGGCAATTGGTTAAACGCTATCCCATAGTGACACTTGCAAATTAAATTGTTGCTTAGCAACTACATCTGGGTTAGAGATTCTTACAGAAATTGTATGCCTATACAGCGTTGGGGACTTAAACCAAACTGCTGGAAACTGCGACTTCATACCTAGTGAAGCGTAAAAATCACCTGAGACGTTAATCTCCACATTTGCACAATCACCAACGCAATGAAAAACGAGCATACCTTCACGTTGCTGTGTAAATTTAAATACTTTATCAAGCGCTGTGTTTGAAAACTGCGTACTTGCGCTTTGATTATGCCCCAAGGCCTTTAAGTTACGATTTAATTGTTCCGAATTGGGCTTTTGTGAGGGAAAGCTGAGATAATCGTCTAAATAGCGGAAAGATTGCCCCATGACGGTAATACTTATTTTTTTAGGGGCTTCACTTGGGGTGACTACTGGTAAAGTCTCTAACGCCTTCCATCGAGCAGCGTTTGGTTGCCCATATTTTGAGCCATTCGACTTTTGGTTAGCAACTTGCGCACAGCCACTAAAAAATAAAAGTGTAGCCAATAACAAAAGCCCAACAATGCTATTCGATTGCTCTGCGTTGCGTTTTTTAGTTTTCATTTTGGTTACCTACACTTTCATTTGGGTTAGTATTAAACTCATCACAATTATAACGTGTGCCTATTGCGCATTGCACCGCATGAGAAAAAGTCCGCGCCAGCTCACGTCGCACAGGTAGCGTGCCACGCGTAACCGCTTTCACAACAACTTCATCCGCTCGGCGTGCGGGGATGGAATTACAAGATGAAAGAGCTGTGGCAGTGACTGCCAACAATAAAAGCTTGAGAAGAAATTTGATTAGCATATCTTAACCCTTAATTCAGCCCAGCATTGGCTGGAAAATTTGTGAACTTAGGGTTAAGACGTGTGAGAGTTGTAATGGTCAGGGAAAGGGGTTTGAAGTAATAATTAAGTAAAATTCGTCAATTATTTAGTACCTATATTTAATGGTGTTGTGCTTGACTAGTTTAATTTACATTAAAGCTTACTCACCGGCTTTATAGCTTTTCCAAAAAACTAAAAGAAATATTAAGCCAATCAATGCCGCGAGTAATATAGCGCGTGCCGCAATTACTTTACTCTCGTGTGGAGTAATTGCTGAAGTGAAAAAAATTAAAAGTACAAGAACACTTGCGGGCGAAATTAGATGTGTGTATGTATTAATATTTTTTCTCAAAAGTGCCTGCCAACAATGGAATAAAACACTTAACCCACCGAAAATTATAAGAATACTGATAGCACCATTCGCAATTCCAGTCATTTCAAGAAAACTTTGTATACCTACAATAACTAGAATTATTGCCCCCAATCCTGCAATACTATAACCAATCATCGCTGGGTGAAATTTCCATGGTTTGTCTGAACTCATCATCTTTCCTTTATCTTTTAGAATTTCTCTTCAATGCTTGCACGTCATTTTGTTATTTGACGCTTAAACCCCTAGAGCGTCAGGCTGTAAGATGACTATCTACTTTGTAATTTCTACCTTAGTACCTTTCACCAATCCATTTTTTTAAAAACGGTGGTGGGTTTTTAGGGTCAGTAAAACCAAAAGCAGATATTTGCTTCGCGTTTTCAAGCATGGCAGCATAAACTTTACCAGTTTTAATGTTAATTGCAATTGCCGCTTCATCACTACCACCCGCATGGGGCATCATGCCTTCTCCAACTACCCAATCTCCCTGTAACTCTGTTTCACTCGCCACTACAAGACGTTCTACAAGTTGCGTGTATTTACCTTTGGTAATTTGTTTAAACTTTGCCTTAAATGCTTTTGATCTCACAATGTCGTAAGGTGCCATGCCTACAATACCTGTTGCTTTAGATGGTTCTTTTGCTGGCGGCATACCGCATTGTTCTTTAATTGCAGCTTCAACACCAGCATTGCCTACTTCGTTAAAATCAACAGATTCTTCAGCAGCATCTCTACAGGCCTCCCAATCGGCAAACGTTTTAGTAGCCGCCTGTGCAGAACCAACGAATGCAGTGAGTAAAACGGCAAATAGTAATTGACTGTGTTTCATGTTTTTTTCTTTCTTAAAAATAGTTTAAAAATACGCTAAATAAATTCACTTATTCAACTGGCACCTCTGCAAGCCAGTCTGGATGCGGCTTGCAGAGGCGTAAATTTTTATCGGCGCAAATTGCTGAGATTATTAAGCCCAAATAATGTGGCAACTTGCTACTTAATAAGCATAGCCAGAGCCACCGCAACAATTACATTGAACCACTTCGCTCTCATATCGCGCGCCACTGCCGTGGCATCCATAACATGGTTGCCAGCTATTATCATAAGATTGATAAACTCGGCCAGCCCCGCCACAAGAGTGGCAGTTTTGCGCCACGCGCTCTGTTTTTTTACCTGAACCATAACAACTTGTACATGTGCGTCTATCTGACATGATTTTTTCCTTTAGGTGAATATTTAGGTTTATAAAAATATCGCTGTAAAGGTAAGACGTTTGGAGTGTTGATTGGTCAGGTAGCTTGTTTAAATAATTGAGTAAAGTTTAAAATCGGCAAAGAATTCTGCGTAAACGTGTCATAACTTTCTAAATTAAATATGCAGTGCGCAGTATTTAGATACGGCACTCCGTGAACGAGTGCACACTAGTGGCTCAAACTCTAAAGTGATTTAGTTTGTTCCATTTCCAAAAATAAAATTGACAAATTTTTTCGTCTTATCTTCAGAGTAACCAGCCTTTTGGAGCAATTCATTTGCATTTTCTTGAAACAATTTGGCCTCCTGCTCATCCATTGCCTTGTCTTGTCCGGCAATCACAACGAATTTTTCTGTCAATGCCTGTTGCAACTTAGGGTGATCGTACAGAACACCTTTAGCTCTATTGGTAAAGTCCTCTAACCCAATGGGAATATAATTTTCATTTCCTTCGTTAGCAACGCTGATTGAGCGAGGTTTCCCAGTAAACAAAGTTGCTGATGCTGGCGTGCCGGACACAATGGCAGCAGTAGTGTTTGCCTCAACTTTCTGGTTGTTAAGTTCAGTCTCAGCTTTTAAAATCGCTGCCTCCTCTCTTAATTTTTTCAGCTTAGCTTTGGTCTCTTCAGAAAAATCTTCTTCTTGTGATGGCAACGCATTTGCGTCTGCGTTTGCGTTTGCGATTACAAGTTCGTTTGTTCCACCAGTTTTTCCTTCTAAGGCTTTTTCGTTTTCTGGTTGCTCTTGAGTACAGCCAACCATAAGTGCAGGTAATAACAGCGCAAGTGCAGTAAGTGATGTTAAGTTTTTCAATTTTTACTCCAAATGATGAATAGATTGCACTGATAAGACGACAAAGCAAAACGTTTGTCAGGAAGCAGTCTTAATTTAAGCTCATTTTTTACACTTATTAAGTACGGCAAACTCGTGATGCAGTGCGCCAACTATTGAGGCTACAATACGACGCAACGTGAACGGGTGCGCCTTACGGGCTCTAGATAATTTAATAAGCTAGTTTGATATTAAGTTGGGTATCGCAACACTTCAACCAACTACTCACTAATCTTTACCACCTGAACTTATAGCACTCTCAACTAGTTTCCATGTGCAAATTAATGCAAAAATTATAAATCCAACTGTGAATATCCCGCCACTACCAATTTTTACAGTGATATACGCGATAAATGCGTACAATCCAGCAACAGCTATACCAGCACCAATGTGTTTCATTTTGAGTCCCTTTTATTAGGTTTATTTAATTCTTTTTCTTTCAGACGTTATAGGTGTATCACTTGTCAGGAAACTTTTCTATTTTTTAACACTCACTTGATAAGGAGGCTCATCGCTTACCTTTACTCCAGCCTTGGCTAGCAAGCCCATTACCGTTTCAATTTTGCTTTTATCAGGTACTGAAATTTCTAATGTCCATTCTGTGTCGTTGATTTGTGCATCAATCACTTCCGCGCCTGCTTTTGTGAGTGTTTCTTTAAGTGTTTGCACTGTTAACGCTGGGTTGTCTGTGAGAATGGTTTGCGTGTTGCCACCCCTTACTGTATCAAGGTCGCCAGTATCCACAATTGGGTTGGGCTGCTGTAAAAGTATGGTACTTACAATTAGCACACTTGCCGTGATGGCTAAACCAGCCCCCCAGTTATGCGCTACAAAGTTAGATTTGAATTGATTAAAAAATCTGCTTAACCAAGAGGGTTCGGTATTACTTGGTTGCTTCAATACACCAGCTTCAAGCAGTTGCTTTTTTACAGCATCCATCCTTGCTTGTTCATAATCAGGGAGTTTTTCTGATTTGGCATTTTCTGCGTTTTTAATGGTTTCCGCTTCAGCTTGTAGCGCTTCACGCAGGTTGTCAGCTACTGGGTGGCCGCTTTCACGGCCAGCAAGTGTTTCAAAAAAATCGGTTTCTTTAGTGTTTGCCATGTTAGTTCACCTCGTGTTTGCTAAAGGCGCATTCGTCATGCCCGCAAAATTTTTGGCAGAGTTCGCGCAGGTGTTTAATGATGTAGCTTTTACGCTCTTTAGCAGCACTGACGCTAGTGCCCAAATATTGTGATAGCTCATCAGAACTTGGGCTGTTTTCTACACACCATCGGATGACATCTATCATGCGCATACTGCCTTTACGGGCAATAGGTTGCGCATCAAGCTCAGCAATCATTTGTTGTACGCACAAACGTTGCTCCATGTTGGAATGGCTGTGGTCAACAATCAAGTCCGTTGCAGAAATGTCACTATCATCATCCTGGTAAGGTGTATGGTCTTGGTCATCACCTCGTACTTTATTCTTACGCATTTCATCCAAGCAACGGTTACGGGCGATAGAGTAAATCCATACACTCAGCTTACTTTGTCCTTGAAAGCTTTCCCAGTTTGTGAAAACCTTAAGTGCAACATCTTGCACAATGTCGTCTTTTAACTGGTCAAACACGCGCAAGTCACGGCACGCACCAAGTGCTAACTTTCGCAATACTGGCATTAGATCATCCCACACGCCAGCATCCCCCTTACGCATTCGACGCACAAACTCCTCACCCTGCATTGAACCCTCACCCTTTTGCTCCCTTAGATAAGTAAAATAATATCAGATAAAATCAACCATGCTATATTTATGGATAATAGACGTTTAAAGTTTTGTTAAGTCAGAAAAGCTTTAAAAATATCTCAAATATAATGTGAATACACTGAGATATTTCTGCTATGACGCAAAAGCATTAAATTGGTCAGGTTGGCTGTAGAAATTAAAGTTGTTAACCTGACGTTTTGTAAATTCATACGTCTTATTTTGCAATACAAACGCGTGCGATAAAAATAATATGAAAAAATTCATTAGCCTTTTTTTAGTTTTCTGCTTTACGTTAAATTCACTTTCTACTGCTTGGGCTGAGGATGCCAATAAAGAAGCGATGCTTATTAAGCAAGTTGATTTGGCCAAGAGTAAATATGGTGAGTTGTCTGATGAACACAATCAGGCTACATATGACTTAGAAAAATTTTACATGTCGGATTTGGTTTACAGAGAAAAACATAAAAATCTTATTGTTAAACTGATTAACCAAGTAGAAGCTAAATACGGTAAGCAAACAAAAATTGTTGATGATGTTAAACTAGGTTTAGCAGAATTTTATTTGGATGATGGTGAACCTTTAAAGGCAATTCCATATTTAGAAGAAATGAATAATGCCTATCAAGAGTACGCAATTCATGATGCTAAAAAGAATAACAAACAGAAAATTATCTACTCACCTAAGCTTAGTATCGTAGTATTAAATTTAGCGAATGCATATTTAACCACCAAGCAACTTGATAAAGCTGAAACAGCGATAACAAAATTTTTTGAGTATATTCAAACTAGAGATGACTCAGGTAACGTTAAAAAAAATAACTTTCTGATTGCAGAGGTTTACAACAGTTGGGCAGAAGTTAAAGTTCAACAAAACAACCTTAACAAAGCTTTGGAATATCAAGCAAAAAGTTTAGCAATTTTTGAACAAGACTCCTCTTTGCCCCGCTATCGATATGCAGTTATTCAAGCGCAATATGATCGCTTAAATGCTAATAAGAATAAAGTTAGCTTTAGTTCGACCTCTAGTGATGATTTGCCATCTGCATTTAACTTCACGCCTCCTAGCCATGATGAAAAAATTAAAAAAGGAGACATTGACGGGGCTATAAAAATATTGGAAGCTCATATCAGTAAATTAGAGAGTGACCCGCAACACAATCAGTTTACATTGGCTCAAAACTATATTCAGTTGTCGATTGATTATAATCAAAAATATCAAACGGTAAAAAATAGTAATCAAAAACCCACCAATGTTAAAGAGATACTTAACCAGGCTAAGTGGTTAGATTTATCAATTTCAAAGGCTAAGAAAGGTATTCTGGAGTTACAAAAGGTCCCCAATGCAGAACCTCAATTAAGCATTGCATTATTCTGGCTAGCGTTTGTTCAAATTGCGAATGAAACTGGTGATATGGATGAGCTTGCCAGTATTTTGCACTCATCAATTCAGTACTCCAGCCCTAATGGCCCTGAAAATATTACTGCTGCCATGTCGAAAACTTTGCTAAGCCTGCTTTACGCGGCAAAAGAAAAGCCAGATCTTTCGATTTTTTGGGGTAAACAAGCAATTAATACTTTGCAAACAATCAAACAATCAGAAAATAATCTAAATTCTAATTTTAATGGTATGTTTGATGTTGTTTCACGCCTGTCTTATGAAGTTGTTCCTGCATTGATGTTTTATCAAGGCAGAAGTGCTGAGGCGCAACAAGTGCTGCAAATGCTTAAAGAGAGGGAACTGTACGAAAGTTTGCGCGACGCGGCAGATGATCCACGCAAGATGCGATTGAAATATACTTCAGCAGAGCAGGCTGCATTAGATAGTTACAATAAATATTTAAAACAAAATCAAGTCGCTACTAAAAATATACCGAAATCTTATGAAGATTTTTCTAAAGAAATCAAAGGCCGGCTGGCAGAGATTGATGCCGCAGTCAAAATAACCTCTTCTAAAGCCACACAAAATAATGATAGTGTGGTGGCTGAAACAACGGCTCTGCAAAAAACCATTAATAATCTAGCCATTTCAGAGCCCAAGGCTGCTGCGATTGGTATTCAGTATTTAGTCACTAAAGGTAAGCTTATTATTGTGATGAATGTGCCAAATGCTCAGCCTGTTTTCAAGGAAGTACCAATAACTTACACAAGCTTTTATCAAAATGTAGTGTTAGTCACCAAGCAGATTCAAAATCCAAAAGCTGATGCTAAATATTACTCTCCAGCTTTAAAAGAGTTATACACTTTACTAATAACCCCCATTCTGCCAGAGCTAAAAAAGTTTAAAGCCAAGACGCTTATGCTCTCGCTAGATAGCCAACTTAGGCTATTGCCATTTGCCGCCCTCATGGATTCTAATAATCATTATTTGTTAGAAAATTACACCGTTGCTATTTACAACGAAGCGGCCAACCAAGCGTTAGAAAAACCAAGTAATCCAAAATGGCGTGTTGCCGCCATGGGTTTGTCAAAATCGGTCAATGGATTAAGAGCGCTTACGGCAGTGCCAAATGAATTGGCAGGTATTTTAAAAACAAGTGGTTTAGAAGGGGATGAATATTTAGATGCCACATTTACTCGTGGACAGTTTATAGATGTAACCAAGTCAACTAATAACAAACTATACAATGTGCTGCATGTCGCCAGCCATTTTGAATTGCAACCTAGTGACCCAGGTGAATCATCACTTTATATGGGCGATGGCACAAAGTTTAGCCTGAGAGAAATGAGTGCAATCCCGCTCAACTTTAAAAACTTTGATTTAGTTACTTATTCAGCATGCCAAACCGCCGTGACTGGCAGTAATGATGGCACTGGTAAAGAAATTGAAAGCCTGAGTGCGCAAACCCAGCGCCAAGGTGCGCAAGCTGTGATGGCAACGCTTTGGAAAGTTTCTGACCAAAGCACAGCAAAACTCATGCAAGATTACTATGCAAAACGTAACCAAGGCTTAAACAAGGCAGAAGCCTTAAGGGCGGTGCAACTGGAAATGGCATCAGGAAAAGCAGGAAATGCTGACTGGAAGTCACCACATCATTGGGCGGGTTTTGTGATTTCAGGAAACTGGCGGTAGATTGCCTGACAGATGCAATAGTGAATCGTCGAATATGAGTTGTCGTAATTTTTTAAAGTAAAGGAAGTTATTAAATGCGTTCTATGTTAATTAATTTTACGGTGGGCATTGGCTTATTATTAATGACACTTGCCCTCACAGGTTGTTTAGTTGAGTCTGAAAAGGCCGTTTTGCCGATGCAGTATTCAACAGATTTAGGTTTGCAATTAGGTGACTACAGTAATTGCCTAGCGGAGAAAGATTATGCTAATTTAGCAAAAACCAACGACTGCAATTCGTTACGGTTAATTCGTGTAAAAAGTGGCGAGTTGGTTGCTATAAATAATAATAAAGGCTATTACTTAATATCACTCAAAAACATTGAAGGTAACCTCTATCTTTTCCAATTAGAAGTAATTAATGGACTTTCTGAAGATTTGAATATAATTGGTGTTACAGCGCAAGATTCAGAATCGAATCTAGCTCAACCTAAAAAAATCTTCTATGGTTTTGTACGCCATAATAAAGATGAAAATATATGGCAATACTTTTTGCCAGATGGTCGTTCATTTGATGAAAATTTAAAAACAGAACTGCGTAAAGTCACCCAATTTAAGTTTGGGGTTGATGGTAGCCTTAATATAAAGAAACCCTCAATAGAAAATCTCAGCAGGATTATGAAATTACTATCAAACAATCAAAATATATCTTTTGCTGTAGTAGGTAGAATAAGCCAAAAAAATAAATAGCGCATTGACTAAATGAAATCTGAAATGCAGTATTTAAATAAGAAACTACTAATTATATTAGCGAGTTTTTTGCTATTAGCTGGCTGCCTAGCCTCTGAAAAAAAGCTTTTCCCATATGGTGATTGGCAATTAGCAACGCCTATTAAAAGTGGTTATTACATTTATCGACAATTTAATGTTGACGAAAATGGTGAGCAATACTTGGATAAAATTGATACTAGCAGAATCACATCAAATAAAGGACAGTATAGAGTTTATGGAGGTGATGATGCCACTCAGGTAACACCAACAGATAGTGATGAAGCATATATTGATTTTTTTACTACGCATAAGAGAAATACATACATTGCCCAGAAGAATGACCCTAGATATAGGATGTTTCTTTATTCGTTACTTGATAAGACAGATGAGGATAGCTTTTCTATAGAGGATAAAAAATGTAGCGGTATCAAAGATGCATTTGTAACAAGTCTGGCTAAATCAGGTGTTATTTATGGTAAAGAAGGTAAGGGTGAAGGCGGGTATTGTTATTTTAAAGATAGACAGCAATTAGTTGATGTTTTGTTTGCTGATTTAACCACATGGAAAAGTTATGAGAGTCGCTATTATGAATATGCGAACCCCCAGCCTGTAGAGCCAAAAGCGTTAGAAAAGCCACTGCTATTTCCTTACTACCAAGGCTGTTCAAAAGACTACTCAGTGATTCCAAAGTCGTATAGTTCAGCATATGCTAAGTATTCACAACTTGCAGGAAATCATCTTGATATATTAAGTAATGTTAGTGGTATTGAGTTGGGTGTAGAGAAAATAGATAATCAATTGCAAAGCTATGCTTGGATAATGTTTAGTGAAATGTGTGCGCCACAGTATGTAATTAAGATTATTTCCATTGCCCCTGAGCATAGCAGCATTAAGCAAGCGAATATTGAACCTGATTTAGAAAAAGTTGAACTCGCATGTCAACTTGAAAGAAAAAAAGAGTATTGCGGCGACCTGGATTCAGCAATTAAAAATTACCAAACTAAAGGTTTAAAAGTACTACTTCAAGGTTATCACATGATACGTTTTAGAGATGGAAAATTAACCGAGGGAGATTTAATCACCATTATGGGTACTGAGGGTGAAGCAAAAAAGATGGTGTTGCTTAACACCAATATCAAACACTCTCAGGGCAAAGGTGCGACTAGAGTGTTATATGAATATGGTAGTTAGGAATTAAGCAATATTACAACGAGCCTGACTATATGGGAACGTGACTATTTCCTTTTCTTTCCTGACCACTGTGTTCATACCCCGTCAAATGAGTACTTGGGGTCTTAATGGTGATAAATTTTGAAATGAGAGAATTATGAATAAAAAGATTATAAGTTTAATTTATTTAGCAGCTCTTACGGGATGCGCAACTTCTGGAACAATTCAGAATAAAACAGCAGAATCCACGCATACGAGCTCAAATGTTGCAACTAACACTGGATTAACAAATGCAACACTTAGGACATTATATAAACCTAAGAACTCTATAGGGCGTGATCTAAAAGGTGTAGTAACAAAAGAAGTAATTTTAGATTACTCCGCGCAAGCTCCAAAGGTTCAGGAGTCTTCTGAAATCCAGAATCTATGTAGCAGTAGTGGATTGGTAAAAGTTACGAATAGCGAAGGAATGTCAATTGTAGATACTCAAGCTTATAGTCAAGCAGTAGCGCTAGGCAAAGAAGCCATTCAAATGCGAGCAATCTGGAAGTTTAATATTGAAGAAACTAATAAAGCTGACCAAGCGGTCCCTAGGCAACGTTACGAGCAAACTAAAGCTGCGCGAGCTCAAAAAGAGCAACGAGATCAGGATGCTGGATATGTAACAAGAACTGGGCGTTTAGATAGTAGAAAGCTATCTAAGGACATACTGCGTGGCTTGGGTTTAGAGAAAAAAGATCCAGTGGTAGAAAGGCAAAAGGCTGAGGAAAATGCATATGAGGAATTTAAGCGCGACTTGGATTACAACAGAAGTGTATTAGCTGCACAAGATCAGCAAATTTCAAGTATTGAACAAAACTACGTGAGTAAATTATCGAGTGTTTACAATAATGCCCTTAACAACTTGATTAGCATCCCAGTAAGCAGCATAGGAACAGAAACACTCAAGCAATTCAGTCGTTTCCGCACAGATAATATTTATGAGTGCATATATGCCAGAACTTCAAGCAAGGTTTCTTGGCCAAGCGAACTGGTCAATGATAGATCATTCGCGAACTCACCTTACGAAAAGTATGCAACAAGTGTGGTTATAGCTGGTGCTGATGATGCGATCAAAAAATTTAAAGCATCAACTACAAGCGCTGGAATTGAAACTGAATTTAGCTATTTATATCCCACGGATGATTTAAAACGTGTGGCCTTTAATACTCCTGCCGTTGCGAGCGTATTTAAAGCTCGATCCACACAAATTAAAGCTGAAGAACAAAGAAAATATGAGGAGCAACAAAGAAGGCTGGCAGAGGAGTCTGCTCGGCAAGCAAAGTTGAAAATTAAAAACAATAGTAGCCCAAGTGTTGATGATGTCCAAAGAGCAATTCTGAAAGCAAGTGTTGAAAAAACAAACGGTGAGCTTAAGCTATCTCACACGGTTATCACGAGTGGCTACTCCTATGACAAAATCAGCAATATTCTTGGTTACGAATTTAAATCTACCGAAATGCGGATTGCTGTTGAAAATTTAACTTGTCGTAAAGAGGGTATCAAGCAAAGATGCTCTTATGATGAAAGATACAAGGAAATCCCATTTGTTTTTGGAGCCGCAGTTGATGTTAATAGTGAGAAGCAAGTTAGAAGGAACAGCTTGTTCTACTGGACGATGGAAGGTTTAATTGCAGAAAAAGCTATTGAAGTTGCATACTACATCCCACCACCACCAAGCTCAGGGACAAATTCATCCCCAGAATGTATTCCAGATCCAAGATTTCCTGCTTGCGGAGTAAGCGCAAGTGATGCGATACAATACAGAAGACAATTGGATCAGATACATAATAACTAATGTATAAAAGTCAAATAAAGGCTATTAAATGACAGATACCAACCAAACTACTATCCCGCTCAGCAAAACCAAAATTTGGATGCTAATATTTGGCTCAATTGCTTTTGTTGCCATTGGTTTATGGATGTTGACTTTAGACACCGCCGCGCTCGCTGGGCAAACTGCCAAATATAGAAACCCTGCAATCGTGCATGGCATTGCTTATTTATGCATTGCATTTTTTGGGCTGTGTTTATTGGTTGGCATTAAAAAACTGTTTGATACCAAACCCGGCCTAGTAATTAGTGCGCAAGGGATATTAGACCATGTCAGCCACTTCTCGCCCAACCCAGTACCTTGGCGTGATATAAAAGGCTTTGATGTAGCAGAAATACACAAACAAAAAATGTTGGTGATTTACTTAGAAAATCCGCAACCCTATATTGAAAGCGCAACCGCAATGCGCAAACTAGGCTTTATTGCCAATACTAAATTGGTGGGCAGCCCGTGGGTAATTACGGCAAGCACGCTTAAAACCAGCTTTGATGCACTGCTAGCGTTATGCCAGCAATCGCTAAACCAGTACAAAAAATAAGTGCCGTAAACGCATGGGCTTAATGCACGTTTACCATTACTGTAAAATGAAATTTAAGATTGAATAAAAGGAATAAAAATGGCTGTTGCGCATTCTTTGAAAAATTTCGTTGCAACTTATTTGATGAGCCGTGAATTATCCCTAGTGGTTTTGGTCGCCGCATTTGCAGGTGCCGCCAAAGAAGCGCATGCGCTGGACTTCGGTTGCCGTGACAAGGAACAAGTATCAAGAGAACTAGAAGCAGAAAATCAAGCCCCTATCGTCAAATTCTTCATCGATGGTCGTAAACGCGGAGCAGAAACCCCTGACTGGACAGAAGTGTATTACACCACAGATATTAAAACAGGAAATGGGTATCGCCTACTACATTCAGACAATAATAAAATGTGCGTAATGGCAACAACGACCAATACTCGTTTATTTAACAATGCAACACTTGATGAAAAAGCCTATTTAGATGCCCCGGATGCAGATAAAAAAGGAACAGGGATTAATAACCTTATCTATGGTACATCAATCAATGATGGTGAAAACCCGATGTTGCGGGTTGTGGAACATGACCCTTATTGGAAGAGAGTTGATGTTATGTTGTTGTTGATTCATCCTAAAACAGGTGAAGGCGGACTTGTTGCATCAACATTGGATGGTCAATATATCAGCAAGTTTAGCAAAGGTATTCCTGCCAAGGGTCTGGATGGAGCCCCACATGGTGCTCAGTATACAAATACAGGAAAATTGCTTTTGGGTATGGATGATGCAGACCAGCAAGCTGAAAAGCCTGCTGCACAATAGCCCAGCGTAGGGTAGGTTGAGCAACGCGAACCCCATCAAAAAAACTTCATTAAAATATTAAAAATCCGCTCAACATCTTTTTATCTCCTCTGCAAGCCAGTATCCATGCGGCTTCCAGGGGTATAAAATTTCTTCGGGGGTTTTTAGCATAACTAAGTTGCGTTTAAAAAAATAATGTCATTTAATGCTCTAAACCCGCCGCCCACTGTAAATTATCAGCATCAACTTGAGGGTGAGGCGTTGGCGGCATATACGCAAACTGTTAAAGCTGCCTTGCCTCATTATTTGCAAGACCGCCAGTTGCAATTTAAATCTTGCTGGGTGAGTTGGCTAGGTTTGGTGGTTTGCCTTGCGTTTGCGCTGTGGTTTGCCGTGTTTTATTGGCAATCACGCGAAATATTATGGCTGGTGCTTGGCCTTGTATTTATAGTGTTGGTCTTTGCATTAATGGTGGAAATTTTAGTGAAGTCTAAAATTTTGACCATTTACTGGCTAAGTTTACGCAGGCTTAACCCATTTGTGCGTAACGAATATGACAACCCGCTGTTTCACCTACGCCATAGTGTTGCGCATCTGTACAAAGCGCCGCCCGTGCTGTGTTTTGAAATGAGCGCACTGTATTTAAAAATCACGCAGGCAGATAAAAAGTGTGGTGAAATCACGTTTACTTTACCTTGGGCAAAGGTTCGGCAAGTTAAGCCGTGTTTATATTTTGGGCAACCCGCTGTTGGTTTTTCTTATTACCAACCACTGGCAGAGGTTGCGCCTGCTGAAGCCAGTGCGCAAGTGCAAGCGCAACTATATAAAACACGTGTAGATGAGCTAGGCGATGGCCTTGCACAAGTGGTGATTAGCACCGCACCTTTTGCACTTAACCCAGTAGAATTTGCAAAATTAGCCGACAGTTACGCGATGTTTTCTTCTGAATACTACCCCGGATATTGTTAAATAATCTCATAATAACTTGTGACGTTATTATGCTCTCCCAAACCAAGTTGCCCGTGATAGGCTAGATATTGCGCTCAGGCGCTCACCGCCCGCAACAGCGGCGGCAGAAGATGTGCGCAGAATGTAAGCTTGCTTGATAAGGCAAAAAAATAGGGAAAAAGCAAAGTGCCGTAAACGCATGGGCTTAATGCACGTTTACCATTACTGTAAAATGAATTTTAAGATTGAATAAAAGGATTAAAAATGGCTGTTGTTGACTCTGTAAAAAATTTCGTTGCAACTTATTTGATGAGTCGTGAATTATCCCTAGTGGTTTTGGTCGCCGCATTTGCGGGTGCCGCCGTTGAGGCGCATGCGCTCGACTATGGTTGCCGTGATAAGGAACAAATCAAAAAAGAATTAATGGCCGAAAACCAAGTTCCAATTGTTAATTTCCTGATTGATGGTCGTGAACGCGGCGCAAAAAACCCTGAATGGATTGAGGTATTTTATACCGCAGATCTTAAAACAGGAAATGGATACCGCCTTCAACGTTCTGGGGGCGACAAGATGTGCGTATCTGCCTCCACAACCAATACCAAATTATTCAATAACCAGACACTTGACCAAAAAGCCTATCTTGATGCACCAGATGCGGACAAAAAGGGTGTTGGTATTAATAATCTGATCTATGGAACATCTATAAATGATGGCGAAAATCCAATGTTCCGTGTTGTTGAAACAAATCCCTATCTAAAAGCAACCGATGTTAAATATTTACTGAGCAACCCCCAAACAGGGAGAGGCTCACTTGTAGCCGCAACATTAGATGGACAATGGGTCAAGAAACATAGCAAGGGCATCCCAGCCGCTGGTGAAGATGGCGCACAACACGGCGCACGATACACCCCTGCGGCAGAAGATATGCTGGCAAAATCAGTCGCGGGTGTTGACCATGGGGCTATTTTTACACCAGCCGGACAAGAAGTTGCTGACCAACAGGCGGAAAAACCGCAATAATTTAAGTGTTTCCGCTGTTGGAGTTTAGCATGGCGCAAACACTTGCTAACCGAGTTTTTCATCTTAAAAAACACAACAAATCATTTCACCTCCTCTGTAAGCCAGTATCCATGCGGCTTTCAGGGGCGTCAAATTTTCTCGGGTTATTTGGGCAATGTAATTGATTACTAAATCAGGTGTTTTAATAGTCATCTGGCACGACAAAATACACATCCCATTTTCGCTCGTTTTCTTCCAACTCATCATCCAAATTATTGGCATCATAAAGCGTTTGAATAATACTTAACTCATCAATACCAAATTCGTTAAACCAGCTAGCCACTAAATGCGCGTCGTGAAAGCTTTCATCCCAAATATACAGTATAGCAATGTGATGGTCTGGTATATTTTGTGGGTTAATAATTGGGCATTCACCTAAGAGATTGCCGCTAGTTTGGGCATACTCATCCATTTTTGCATTAATAAAATGTAGTAAGTCGTTTAGCATCGTGGCTGGCTTTTATATTGGCTATTTATGGTTGGCGCATGGTTTCGATACAGACGTTTTTAGCCACGCTGTAAATCCAAATGCTGGCTCTGCATTGGTGCTGGTATTGGTGCCAGCTTTCAGTCACTCTTTTAATAATTTCATTCACCATGCTTTGCCACAAACATCGGGGGATTTTTTGGTCTTTGCACGCACCCATTGCAATGGTTTCTACTCGCGCCAACATGCTTTCGTGCAAGCTGTGCAAGGCTTGTGCATTGTTAAATATGTGGGTTAGTTTCATCGTTGGCCTTATGCATTTTCAACATCATGATTGTTCGATTGCGCAATTTTCTCTGCAAACCGTGCTGGCTGCCAAAGCTGCACATGGGTGGCGGTTTCTGCCCAAATCACTTCATCATCCAGCGCGGCATAATTTAAAAACATTTCAGGAATGCCCACCCGTTGGTCATGTATTGTCTCGTTTGAAACGCTGTTCAATAATCTTTCTAAAGCAGAGGGTTCACTTTTGCTTGCGCGCTCTAGTTTATTGGTCGCCAGCTTTTTTAACATATTTTCAATCGGTGTCCATGTGGTAATCGGATAAAGCAGCAAGCAACCATCAGGGTGCACAGTAATGGTAATTTGCTCGCCATTTTTAAAATGCTGGTTTGGAATGGCCACATGGAAATTGCGTAGCGAAACTTTATGCCACGCAATAATGGTGACATCATGCAATGGGGATTTAATAGTAAAAGGCGGTTGATGAATCATGGCGGTATTTGCTTAGAGTGAATAGCAAAATCATGCCAGACTTTTTGGGACAGTTAAAGCGTTAAGTTCACCTTTAGGTTGGAGGGCGAAAAGCGTTGAGTGAATATGAAGTGAATATTATTACGGTATTACCAATTGATGGTCTAATTCATCTTCTGTAACACCCAAAAGAGATTTAGCATATTTTGTATATTCTGCACCATGGAGGGCTTCGCTAGAACTTGGAACGCCTTTAGTATATTTTTCTATCAGTTGTCCATCCAGTGTTGATGCGACAAGACCACCTTTCCCTGTTTTAGGGTCAGGATTCCCTAACAAAAATTTGATATTAGTTGTTTTCAAATAGGGGTCGTGCTCAACAACACGCAACATGGGGTTTGCCCCTATTAATTGAGAATTGCCGTATATTATATTATTAACCCCGCCTTTTTTATCAGCTTCAGGAGCATCGAGGTAGGCTTTTTGGTCAAGGGTTATATTGTTGAATAATTTGGTATTGGTTGTAGAGGCAGATACGCACATCTTGTCGCCCCCAGAACGTTGAAGGCGATATCCATTGCCTGTTTTCAAATCTGCGGTATAAAATACCTCAATCCATTCAGGGTTTTTTGCGCCGCGTTCACGACCATCGATAAAGAATTTGACGAGTGTACCCTGATTTTCCGCTTCCAGCTCTCTTGATATTTGATCCTTGTCACGGCAGCCGAAATCCAGCGCGTGGGCATCATTTGCGGCAACGCCAAAAACTACGACAAGAGCCATAGTCGTAACAAGGTTTTTCAATGAAGTAACAAATATCATGTTAATTCTCGTTAATGTCTATAAAAAAATAAATCTCAAAGCTCAACCAAGGTTAATAGAATTATAAGTACATTTAGCCACTAATAAACCAAGTTTCAAACTTAATTTACAAAGTGAAAGTTAGCACTTAAAGGCTTTATGTTTTAACAAATCACGTCTTGGCTTAAATTCGTGTTGTCCCAAAGTGTTATGTTAGAGTTAAGTTTTTAAAAGGGTAACACACGTGTTTAAAGCGGCAATATTTGATATGGATGGCTTGCTGATTGATTCTGAGCGCATCATCATGCAAGCTTGTATTGCCGCAGCCAGTGAGTTTGGCATTGCGTATACACCAAGCGATTATGTTGAGCTTATTGGCAGAGCTGCGCCTGACTCCACACGTATCATGACTGCGCAATTGGGCGGGGAAGCGCAATTTAAACAAGTGATACAGCGCGTAGATGAACTGTTAAATGATGAGGCAAATCACTTCCCCCTTAAAGCAGGCGCGTTGGAAATCATTCAACATTTTCATGCGCAAAATATCCCCTGTGGTGTGGCGTCATCATCTTATCAACCAGTGATAAAACACCGCTTAAGCCAAGTGGGCATTATTCAATATTTCAATGCCATCACTAGTGGTGATGAAGTTCAACGCGGCAAACCCCACCCTGATATTTATTTGCTCGCATTAGAAAAGTTAGGCATTGCCGCAAAAGACAGCATCGCCTTTGAAGACAGCGAATTCGGTGCCCGCGCTGCCATTGCCGCAGGGCTAAATGTAGTAGTGGTGCCAGACTTAAAACAACCGAGTGAGTTTGTGATTGAAAATAGCTTTAGGGTTTTAAATTCACTGCATGATGCCAAAGCATTTATGTTGGGGATATGTTCTTGATTTGACTTAAACAGGCTTAAACGTACGCTGAAAAAATACCGCATTAGCGCGATTTTTAATTTTATACAGTTGTGCTGGTCGGTTAGAGCCTAATTTAAAATCATCAATTGGCTCTAATAAATCAGTAGAAAGTACACGTGTTCTAAAAGCACTTTTTTCTAAACTTCTCCCAAGTACAACCTCATAACTTTTTTGAAGCTCGGCCATGGTAAAGGTGTTGGGCATTAAATAGGCAGGTAGTGAGGTATATTCAACTTTATTGCGCAGCCGAGTAATCGCAGTTTCAAGAATTTCATGATGGTCAAATGCTAAGGCGTATTTCACACCACTTCCTTCTATTGTGACCCATTGTGCATCTTCCGCATTTCCACCATGTTGGAGAGGTGAGGCAAATTCAGGCGAAATTAACGCAAAATAGACATTTGTAACAGACCATCCACGTGGGTCTCGAGTACGACTTCCCCAACTACCTAGTTGCTCTAAATAGGGACTTGTGACGTTAGTTTTTTCTTTTAGTTTACGTAAAGCAGTCGCTTCTAGGTTTTCGTCTTTATCAATATCTACAAACCCGCCAACTAATCCCCATTGTGGCTGATTAGGCAACTTATCACTCGGTTTTCGTTTAATTAATAGCACTTTAAGTTGCGATTCTTGAACGCAAAAGATTACTACATCTACAAACGTAAGCGGCCTAGGGAAAGCTAAATCCTGTTGAGTAGTCATCTAAATTACACCCTTTAAAATATATTTTTATATGAATGCTTGACATTATAAATTACTTAGTGATACAGTGCAACTAACTTAGTTGTATACGACAACTAAGTTAGTTGCACAAACAAACTATTCACTTAAGAAGGAGTACAAAATGTTAGGGTTACAATTTATTAAAACCGAGCCAAGTACTTATTTAATGGCTTTTCAAAAAGGTAAAATTGTTAAAGAAGGTGCTGGTATGAGCATGCTTTACTTTGGACCAACCACTTCATTAGTTGCAGTGCCAGTCGGTAGTCGCATTCTTGATTTTATTGATCAACCAGTCACTTCAGACTTCCAAACGGTTACGGTTCAAGGGCAAGTAACTTTTAGGGTGAGTAGCCCTCAAAAGCTTGCCAATATGTTGAATTATTCTTTAAAGCAGGATGGTAAGGGTTATATTTCTACCGACCCTGAAAAGTTAAATGACCGTGTTTTTGGGGTGGTGAAGGTATTAATTCAATCTGCAGTTAAAGAGTTGACTTTAAAGCAGGCTTTGCTTGCCTCTGACAGTATTGCTAAAACAGTAGCGGATGGTTTAACCAATCAAACCGAAATTCAATCGCTTGGTTTAGAAATTTTACGTGCCTCTATTTTAGCAGTTAAACCAACGCCTGAAACTGCTAAAGCGTTAGAGGCAGAAGCACGTGAGTTAATTTTACGCAATGCAGATGAAGCAGTTTTTTCTAGACGTAATGCTGCAGTAGAGCAAGAGCGCGCTATTCGTGAAAGCGAATTAGATACTGAAGTCGCAGTAGAAGTTAAAAAACGTACCATTCGTGAAACACAAATGGATGCGGAAGCAAGTGTGCGTCAGAAGAAACACGCTTTACGTGCAGCTGATATGCAGTCAGATGTGTCAATAGAAACCAAACGTAAGGAGTTTGTTGCCATTAATGCTGAGAATATTAAAACCTTGGCAGATGCAGAAGCGCAAAAAATAAGTGCAATTACCAATGCCTTGCAAAATATTGATCCTAAATTGGTACAAGCGATTGCTGCGATTGGCATGGAGCCTAGTCAGTTAATTGCGCAAGCCTTTGCCGGATTGGCTGAAAATGCAGGGAAAATTGGTCAATTAAATGTGTCATCTGAATTATTAGAAAGCTTAATGAAGCCAAAAAGTAGAGAAAACGGTGAATTAAATGACAGTCAATACGGATAAGAAAGTAGTCTTAGTGACGCGCAAAACGCGTTTGGAAGAGTTGGTGATTCGCTTTCAAACGCTAGCGCAAGCTAGGTTTTATATTGAGCATTTAGGTCAAGACTTTCATGCCTATGAAATGGAGCACAAAACTTATTTGGATGCTAAGCAAAACGTGTTAGATAAACTTGCGCTTACTGGTCGGTTTCAAGTAATTGATAGAATGTATTTGCCAAACTTTATTTTTGGTCCTGATGATGTCGTGATTGCGCTTGGGCAGGATGGGCTTGTGGCTAACACCATGAAATATTTAAACGGGCAAGCATTGTTGGGTGTTAACCCAGATCCATACCAATATGATGGGGTATTACTTCCTTATGATGTAAAGGATATTAGCCAACAGTTAATTATTGACACCATGCTTGAAAAAAGACAATACCAAAGTGTCACCATGGCAATGGCAAAATTAACAGATGGGCAAATTTTGTATGCTGTAAATGACTTTTTTATTGGACCCAAAACCCATACTACCGCAAGGTACGAAATATATTATGGTGATGCGCACGAGACCCAATGGTCTAGTGGCATTATTGTAGCAACTGGCTTGGGTTCAACAGGCTGGATGCGCAGCATCTATATGGGTGCCAGAGCATTAGCACAAAATGAAAACATGGAAGCATATCAAAGCAGATCATGGGATAGCGAAGATCTCATGTTTGCAGTTAGAGAGCCATTTTTAAGTAAAGCGTCACAAGCAAATATAGTATATGGCACAGTAACGCAGGATAAAGCTTTAAGCTTAGAGTCACGCATGCCAGAGAATGGAGTAATATTTAGTGACGGAATAGAAGCTGATTACATGGAGTTTAACGTAGGAACCACAGCCAAAATAGGTATTGCCGATAGACAGGGAAGGTTAATTATTTAAACTTCATATTGCTTTGATAAGTAAATAAGCTAATTTAAATGTCCGCTTTTGGTAAATAGTATAGGTTGAGTATATTTAAACGTATGGCTGCTTTGTCCCCCAAATTTGCCGAAGGCATATAAATCCCCAAAGCCGCCATTCCTTGCATAATTAATTTCTATATTTCTTTTTGACTACACTTAACTTGGCTCAATAAACATATTTAAAAGTTTGTTAACAAGCGGTGCGATAATCAGAATGGAGATAAACACAATTGGCCATGCAATCGCAAATGAAGATGGCCAAATCTGAATAAATTTTGCAGTAAAGCCAAAGCGCAAACCTATTACCGTTGCGGATACAATCATGGATGTAAAAAACGACATGATTAACGCAAAGCAATATATGCGGTAACGGAATGGAATTTTTTTAGCCATGATTGTTATTCTTTCTTACCAAGGCAATCCATCGGTTTCATGGAAGAATCCGCCACTAGGCCCATTTTTGTCTAATGTGGCAAGGTGCAAGCTGGTTTTGTAACTGTCAGCAATTTCCATTGGCGCATGCTCACCGCCAAGCTCAGTTTTAACCCAGCCTGGATGTGCCGAATTCACTTTGATTTGGGTATCGCGTAACTCGTGGGCTAAATGAACCGTATACACATTCAATGCTGTCTTTGAAGCGTTATAGGCAAATGCTTTAGCAGGGTCTATTGGAGAGTTTGGCATGCTGTGCAAGGTAAGTGATGCAAGTATGCTGGACAAATTCACAATACGTCCTTCTGGGGCTTTTTTAATCAAGGGCAGTAACTGCTGTGTAAGCTCAATCACAGAAAATAGGTTAGTTTGGAATGTATTCTGTAATGCATCTTTGCTCACAGAGCTACTATTATTCTTACCCATCAATTGCTCGTGGTTGACGCCTGCATTGTTAACAAGAATATCTAACTTCCCATAATGCTTATCAAGATAAGCACATACATCGTTTGCTGATGTTGAGTCATTCGCGTCGTAGTATATTGCCTCAGCGTTTATTCCTTTTGATACTAACTCACTCGCCGCTGCTTTGCCCTTTGCCACATCACGTGCACCAATAACAACTGTCATGCCAAGTTCACCTAATTTCTTCGCTGTTTCAAAGCCGATGCCACGATTCGCCCCACTGATAAAAGCTACTTTGTTTTCAAAATTACTCATTTTTCATCTCCATAATATTGCGTTACTTAATTAATATGTACCAAACGGTAAATAAATAATAATGGGCATGATTATTTTTGTCAACACATTTATTACCAAATGGTATAATATTAATAAATAACTAGTGAGGTTACTGATGACTCTTTCAGAAAATACAAATACCGATGCTATAAAACGCCGAGGAAGACCACCTGCGTTTAACCACGATGATGCGCTAGAAAAAGCCATGCTGGCGTTTTGGATGTATGGTTACGAAGGCACGTCCATGGCTGCACTTATCGAAGCGATGAATATGAATAAACCGAGCATATATGCGGCCTTTGGTAATAAAGAAGCTTTGTTTAACAAAGTACTAGATAAATATGTTTCAGGTCCTAGTGCATTTGTGAAGGAAGCATTAGCAGAACCTACTTCTTATTTAGTTGCTAAAGCATTTCTGACTAAAGCCGTGGAGTTGCTAACCCAACATCAAAATTCGCGAGGATGCATGATAGTGCAAGGGGCTTTATCTTGTGGGCCAGAAGCAGAAATGATTCAGAAAAAACTCATCGCTTATCGTGCCAATTTAGAAGAAAGTTTTAAAAAACGCTTTGATTTAGCGAAGGATAATAAAGATTTGTCCAATGATACCAATACAACAGCACTGGCTAAATATATCGCCACCATTCATCAGGGGATTTCTGTTCAAGCTTCTAGTGGGGCAAGTAAGGATGCGTTAATGGGTGTTGTTGATCTTGCCATGAAGAACTGGCCAGGACATGCTCAAGTGTAAATGTTGCGCAATTAGACTCAAGCAATCCCCATAGCGGCCAGTCAGTAAAAGTATCTTAACGACAAATTTATAACCAAACTAGCTATTCATCTTGCGACAATAGCAATAAACAAATTGTTGAACAGTTCCAAACGGCGTGTTATGTGCTTCTTTCTCATGCGCTACCAGCAAGAAGTTTTCTCCAAACTCTGCAAGTAATGACTCTGGTTTATATCGTCTTACTGGTAAACCACTGCATTTCTCTGGACCATCTTCTGAGAATGTAGCAATGATCACATGACCATTTGGGCGAACTGAACGCATGACTTGTTCTACATAAGCTTGACGGTCATCAGGTTCAGTCAAGAAGTGAAATACTGCACGATCATGCCAGACATCATAACGACTTTCTTCTAGCTCAACTTTAGTTATATCGCCAACTATCCATTGGATAGATTCAGCATGTAGTTTTAATCGTTGTTTTGCCACATCAAGTGCTGCTGAAGAAATATCTAATACTGTTAAGTCTGAATAACCTTCTTCCATAAGATTATCCACCAGAATTGATGCGCCACCACCTACATCAATAATTGCGGAAGCTTTACTTACACCTGTATGGTGAATTAATGCCAAAGACTGATCAGCATGCTCCTGAAACCAGCTAACACTATCAGATGCTTTCGTAGTGTAAACCTGTTCCCAATGTTGTTCTTTATCCATAATTAAATTCCTTAATAACTTAACAATTTATCTGAGTGATTAATCATCGCATATAAATCTTGCATGCTTAAAATTGGACATATATCTGACCTTTCAGACTGGCGAATTTTAAGGAGATTACCACAAGCTAGAATTGAAACGTCAGCTTCTAAAAAAGAGTGTATATGCCCAGCAACATCGAACTTTTCATTTTCAAAATTTCGGCCTAAACATCCATGCCAAGCAGAAATATTGAAACCGTACCACCTTGTTTGCATTAAAAAACACCTATGCGAAAACATTCTTGACTGTTTCAGGTTCATTTGAATTGATAACGATGCCATGCTTAATGATGCTACTCCTTATCAAATATCAACATTACTCGTGATTGCAACATAACCGTTGGTCAAGTGTTTCTATTAATCTGCAATGCTCTGCTGTATCACTTTGGCAGGCAACTATTTGAGTCAACACGTCGCGCATTGCAATTAAATCCTTAATTTTGGTTTCTACTTCTATTAGGTGCGCTTCAGCTAGTTTATCAGCTTCGCTGCAAGTTTGATCTGGGTGGTCTGCAAGTTCAAGCAATGTTTTAATTTCATCAATCCCAAAACCTAACTCTCTACCTCTACGGATGAACATTAGACGTTTAGCTGCATTGTCATCATAACGTCTATAACCACTGGCAGTACGTGGTGGTTTGGGCAGTAAATTAATCTTCTCGTAATAGCGAATGGTTTCAAGATTGACTCCAGATTCTTTGCTTAATACGCCAATTGTATATTCTTCAATCATAACTTGACCCTGTAGTAACTACAGACTTTATGATACACACTCTAAGTTAGAAAGGAAGCAGGATGAGCGCAGATTGCTGTCAGCATGACCATGATCCAAATAATGGCAAAAGCCATCAAGGGGGGTATCGTAAAGTTTTGTGGATTGCTCTGGTTGTAAATTTCACGATGTTTATCGTAGAGATTGCATCAGGTGTGAAAGCCAACTCTGTATCATTGTTTGCCGACTCTTTGGACTTTCTGGGTGATTCAGCTAATTACGGTATTAGCCTGTGGGTACTGGGAATGAGTGTAGCTGTTCGTGCCAAAGCTTCTTTATTCAAGGCGTTAACCATGGGGGCATTTGGATTATGGGTAGTTGGAAATGCTATATGGAATGCAACTACAGGAGTTCTCCCAAGTGCAGAGACAATGGGGATTGTTGGTGTGTTGGCATTCGTCGCAAATCTAAGCATTGCAGGGTTACTATATACCTACCGTGAAGGTGACAGTAATATGCGTAGTGTTTGGCTTTGCACACGTAATGATGCACTAGGCAATCTTGCGGTGATTCTTGCGGCAGTCGGCGTATTTGGCACAGGTAAATCATGGCCTGATTTAATTGTTGCCTCTATTATGGCCTCGCTTGCTTTGCACGCTGCTTGGGAGGTAATTAAACACGCACGGACAGAGTTGACAAATGAATAGATGAGGATCATGTAAGTTTTAATGGCGGTTAATGGCCGACAGTACTCTCTGAAGTTGAAAACTCTGCGGCTGCTTTGCCCCCCTTAGACTCAATCATCCCCAAAGTTGACGGTCAAGTTTGGAGGGGGAAATTCCTGAATCTACCAATTTGAGACGTTCATTCCAAGTATCTAAAATTAAAAACGGGTATAACCCTGTAATCGGTTGGGATTAAACGCTAATTAGCAGCTTTATTCTTTTCTCTTCGCCGCACCGTGAATCCTAGAAGCCCTAAACCAGCCAATAACATGGCATAAGTTTCAGGTTCTGGGACAGGTGCAGCGGTCAAAAATACGCCTGAATCCGAAGTAAGCAGCACTCCTTCTGGCAAGTTAAAGGATATTCCCGCCGTGTTACCGTAGGCTACAAAAGAACCGGCGGCTGAAGTGGAGAGTTGTGAAAAGAAATCGGCTGTAAACAATACACTATCTCCTGAAATTACCCCGCTACTTAAATGAACGGGCAATGCGCCGTTCCAATGCATATTGTCCGTGGTCGTTAAGTCAACACCTCCATCTCGTGTAAAATCAACAGTAATTCCGTTGTTATAGGGAGTCAGGTTTCCTACAGAGTCTTTTTGAAATGAATTCTGAAATGTTAAATTAGTACCAAATCCACTTCCTGAAAGATAAACCCAATAACTAGCCGATCCAAATGATTCAGCCCCTCCAGTAATCGACCCTTCAAATTCGAGTGATAAAGGGATATGCGCAAAATTATTATTATCAAACAAAGCTAACGGGATTTGAAAATGGAGTACATCACGCATCTGCGCATGTGTGTAGGATTGAGAGTAATTATGCCAATAGGTATTTCCACCACTATCAAAAAATTGGATAGGTGGACTGCCTTTGGCAATCGCCTTAAGTTGCCCAGTATAGAGGCTTGCAGAAGTCGTGGCTGAGGCTATTTCATGCATATAGTAAGTAATCAGATTTTGGTGATCGTCAAAGCCCAACCTTTCAATAACCTGATTTGACTGCTGTGATAATTGGTGCTCATAAGAGTTGGAATAAATCGGGTCATTGGTGTCCAAGAAATTCCGGGGGGTATTGCCAGCCTGAACAGATAGGGCAATTCCAATCGAATCTCCAAGCTCAGCTTTTGCAGTAGTTGCGAAGCTTATTCCCAGCAAAACTGCGACACCGGTATTAAACAGAGTGCTTGTTTTCATGATTTTTCTCCTAACTAGTTGCAATCATGTTTGCGTATTGTTTTCTGCGCTTTACACTAAAACCCACCAAACCTAAACCTGCTAACAACATGGCATAAGTTTCAGGTTCTGGCACCGCTGCAACATCACCGTCACGTACGGCCCAAGCATATAAGTTATTGACATTTATAGTCACGCCTTGATAGCCGATGCTGGGCGCAAAGTACCAATTCAAAATAGTATCTGGTTCATATGCGGTCCCAGACCAGTATGTGTGAGGCTGCAGATTTTTCACTAGGCCGACATCATTCTGACCGTAGCTAGAGAGATCCACCCCATTTAAAGTGCCATTTCCGAAGATCCCCCAGTCTGGCTGTATGATACCGCTAGGACTATATTGACCCTTCAACCCAAGGTTCACGTAGTACATATAGGCTAGCTCGCTATTAGGGCTGCTGATGTTATAGCCAAAATCAGCGCTACCGTCATTGGATGAGTTATAATTCCAGCTAATACTGTTGACCGGGGAGTGGCTTGCAAGTCGCCAATCATCATAACCGCCGTAAGACAGATTTCCAGCCCAAGCAGCGGCGTCATTCCAGTACATCAAGCCATCGACGTCATAGCCACTTGTCTTGGCATAGTTGGCATCCTGCAACCAAGTGATGTTGAGTACGTCGTCATAGAGCAGGCCACCACCACGGTCATTCAAGGCAGCTTGTGCCGTACCTGCATAGATAATTACCGAAACGCCTAGTGCAATAACTGCGAAAAGTTTCTTAAACATTATTTACTCCTTATTTCATTTAGCTACATTTAGCTTTTGTATATATTCTAGATTTAAAAATAAAGTTTTCCATCATCCATTTAGATGATACGAAGCAGATATTCGTTAACCCATTCGGACTAATGCCATTGCATGGTTAATAAAATAGTACTGATTTTTATCATTGATACGGCTTCGTAAAAGAATCCAGTTCCGGCATGCGATGAATCACGCTGACCAGTTCGGCCTGCCGTGTGGTGCCAGTTTTCTGGAACAACGACTTAATCTGGCTTTTCACTGTATTCACTGATACACCAGATTTTTCCGCTATTTCATCCGCAGTTTGCCCGTTCACCATTTGCACTGCCACTCTTGCCTCGGCAGGCGTCAGGTCAAATGTTTCTGCCACAATAAATGGGTCGAGGTTTGAATTAACTGTTGGGTCATGCAGCAACACCAATGCTAGCGGTGTTGCACCAAATGCCCCCATGACTTTTTGCGGACGAACAGCCATAAAGTAAGCCCCGACAAAACTGTTCTGATGCCGTTTTTGAAGGCGTAAAAAAACTTTGTCTGATTGTGTGTCTTGATCAGGTTTGTCATGTAAATTCAACTGACGAATGGCGAGCATGAGGCTTTTGTCGTCTGTCGCATCAATGCAACCCAGCAAACCATCTCTCTCAATGATGCATTCCGTTTCTTGTAGCATGGCATTTGCCGCCTGATTTCGTAACCAGATACCTCGTGTATCATCGACCAATAACACTGGGTAGCGAAGCTGATTGATCAAGTACTTGGCGAGATCTGCTTCTGCGTAAGTGGTGCGTAAATGTAGATGAATATCCATGGCTTTGATGAGGTGCTGTTTGATTTGACCTAACACCTCAATTTCTTCAACATTCAGCGGTGTTTTACCTACCGCCCGTATCGCTCCCATCAGCACCAGATATTCGTTATTGTCCATGAGCTTGGTGCCTGTCATGTAACGGGCGCCATGGGGAATCAAGAATTCCTGATAAAAAGGGCTTGTGGCCACAAAGTGATCATCGAAATGTTCATGGCAGTGCATCCATCCTTCCATATCCAGTTTGAGTGATGGCGGAACGCGAGGGTTGATGGAGTGATAGTGCCTGAGATAATCAAGCACCATTTCCGGCTTTCTTGATCCAATACCGCCCTCTAGGCTGAATAATAAACTGCCGTTCTTTTTGCTGATGCCGATGATTTGGGTGCCCCACAAATCCAGATGGTCTGAAACCGCATCCAGCGCTGGCATCCAATCAATTTTGCCAGATGCTGCGGTATAGATTTGCGCTATCATTTGATCATATTGTGATGCTTGCATTTTGCCTCCCTAAGCTAAGAATGGATAATTGGGCAATATATTTTGCATGAGTGAATCTGTCAGGATGCATTCCACTTTCATGCATCAGGTCAATCAACTTAGTTAGCTGGCTACGTCGACAACTTGTTGCCGAAATCACTGGCTGATTGACCTGAATCTATTATCACCATTCAAACTCTCACTATGTTATTTTATGGAATACTCACCATTCCAATCCACGTTATAGCTGGTTTTCGATGTAAAGTAGCCGCTATATTTGCCCTTACCTTGAATGCCGTTGTATTTCCCTGTTCCAGCCACATACTCCCATGTACCTTTGAAACTAGTTTGCGGCGTGCCATCGGCTGCTAGCACAGTCGCTACTTCACCTTTCCATAATGCTGTAGTCGAGTTGCCATCTTTACTCATGGTGTAATAGCCACTATGCGGCCCATTGCCTTGAAACAACTGGCCGATTTCCCGATTAGTCACATCTGCCCCATTCATATAGTCGGTGCTTCCGGTGTTTTTATTACTCCCTGTTAACTCGCCAAATACCAGCATGTGCCCATCCGCTGACGGAGCAAGTGATGCATCTTGTTTACTGTAATTCAATGCCGCAGATCCTGAAATATTTCCGCCCTCAGCAAGCGCTTGATTGCTTGAAAATGCGAAAACTGACAAAACGACCAATGATAAGATGTTGTTTGAAGCTGTTTTCATGATGATTCTCCTCTTGTTAAAAAATGTTAAAAATTACGCTAGCCACGCATCGCCGCCCAAATAATTCCCGGAACCCTTGCCCAACTGGCCTTTTCCTCCATCTCCACAATGCGCCGCGTGGTGATTTGCGCTGTTTTATGACTGGGAAACCAGCCTGGTTTTGGAAACACCGTTAATGGTGCACGAATGACAACTTTTTCGATGCTTTCCAGCATGGCGGTGTTGTGTACAAAACCAGTACCACTTTGAATGTTCTCCAAAGTGCTTCCTGGGTACGCGCCCCAGGGTGGCGATGCGTGTACAAATGAAAGCCCTGGGAATGTGTTGACTGCAACTGTGCCATATTCGAGCTTACAGATTGCTTGCTCAAAAGCAGCTTTAACAACAGGGTCTTTAAGTGATTTTGGGTGTACGATGATGGTGGCATTGAGCGTGCCCCACAGTTTGCTGTTGCAAAATTCCACCGCTTTTTCTAGAAATTCTATTGGGTTCTGGCTACCTACCAGCACTTCAGAAAGTACCGAGCAAAATGGCTCTTCGTGGAACAGTATTTCGTTTTCATCTTGCGCATCAAGCCCAGAAATGAAAGTCCATGGCAATGCGCCTGATTGCGGTTTGCCCACACGAATGACGTTTGTACGACCTTGCGTCAGTGCTTGCCAGCGATCTTGCGCGCCTGGGTAATAAGCTTGCCGAGGCTCAACAGATTCACATATTCTCTGAATGGCACGCATAAATTGATTACTGCCAGCCCAGCCTTTGGGCATCACCATCATTTTGGCGGCGTTACAGAAGAATGAAGCATTCATGGTCATGACCGCTGCTACCGCCTCGGCTTGAAAGGCGATTTCTTTCTCGCTATAAGGGCCAGGCACCACAATCACAGGTGAAACATTGCCTAGTTCTGAAGTGATTGTCTTTTTAAGTAACGGCTCTTTACGTTCTTTTCTTTCTTGCTGTTCAGTTCCTGGTGGCCCCCACACAATTTGGTCATGGGTTTTATCCGAACCAGTCAGATGCACTTCATCAATGTCTGGGTGATAAACTAGATGCCGACCAACTTCAACACCCCCATAAACCACTGCAAAATAATGGCGATTAATAGCTTCCTTAAAGGCTTCTTCAAGAAATGGGCCTAGATAAGCATTCACGGGGTTCATCTTTAGCAGGCATACTTTGCCCTCATTAAACATTTTGGTGAGCACATCCATCACCCCGATGGCGCCAATATTGCCTGCTCCCAGCACCAAAACAACCTTGCCTTGATGCGCTGGCTTTTTATAAAAGCTTGCGCGGTCTGTTTCCAAGCTCTTTTCAGTCACTTGCGGTTGCATGTAAACATCTACCGTGACCTCTTTAAACAACATGCCATCAATGGCGTTGTTAGGAAAAACATTTACCGCCAAATTTCCCGCAACCGTTTTGGTCACCTTGCCAATTGGCGTGTTACCTTTACTTTTAATTGCTCGCAATGATTCGATAATCAGGCGTAACTGGCGTACGCTGCCCCAAGGATTTGTCGCCCATTCTTCTGCCTCAGCAGGCGAGCCAATGGTGATACCTTTAGCTTTGCAACCTGCTTGCACGCTACGTTCGGCAACCTGCAACAAACCGCGTTGCATAGATCCGGCAAGCTCAATACGTTGATCTATAGTCAAGTTGGCAAAGTTATTTGCCGAAGCCTTAAGCTTTGCCACCGTTTGACTAATGTAGCTTTGACTAGACTCAGCCGGTGCTTTAACAACGGCATCGGAGTTATAACTTGAATAACTATTGAATTGATAGTTTGCTGTTTTCATGTCTATTTATCCTTAAAATGCAAATTAAAATTGGCCAATTGAAGTTGCAATTGCAGAATAATCCGGTACGTATTGCGTGAAAAGTAACTAACTGTTACATTGATGTTAAAAGTTACCTGTTACAGTCCACAGTAAGAGAATGGTCATCAACATGGATGCTTTAATACAAAAGACTGAAGCACCTGCACAGACACTGGTATATGCGTGTTTGAATAAAATTTTATCCAGCGCTCCTTTTGATAAATCCCCCCGCCAGCAAGAGTTACTGCGTTATTTAGTGAAAGAAACCCTCGCGGGTAAATCCGAACGCCTAAAAGGCTATACTCTTGGGGTGGAAATTTTTGGCCGAAGTTCAGATTTCGACCCGGCCACTGATGCAATTGTGCGAGTGGAAGTGGGCAGGCTCAGAACTAAGTTAAGAGAATATTACGAAGAATCGGGTAAAAATGATGAAGTGACATTTGCGCTTCCAAAAGGGAGTTATGCCATTAACATTACCTTGCAGGAACACTCACAGATAAATAAGCCCCTTGAGTTTGTTGCTCCCAGACAAGTAAGCGAGCTTTTTGCTGAAGAAATTACATTAGCAGTCCTTCCTTTTTCTAACTTGTCTGCCAATCCTGATCAAGAGTATTTTATCGATGGTATTGTTGATAACCTGATTTTTGAGCTTTCACAATTGTCTGGTCTATTGGTGATCTCCAGACAATCCACTTTCCGTTACCGCAATTCTGATAAATCTGCACAAGAGATTGGAATCTTACTTGGTGTGAGGTATTTACTGGAAGGCAATGTTCAGCTTTCGGGAAAGCGTGTCCGAGTAACTGTAAAACTAATAGACACTGCAACAGAATTAAGTGTTTGGGCAAATCGCTTTGAAGGCAATCTAGAGGAGATTTTTGCCTTACAAGACGAGATTACCCTGAATATTGTTAAGCAGTTGCAAATTAAGCTCTCACCAGCCGAAGCTCAGTTGTTTGGTCATGAAGGCACCGAGAGTATTGAAGCACATGATGCCTTGTTGCGTGGTATGGCGTGCCACTGGAAATATGCCCCAAAATTTGTTGCAGAGGCGCGCATGCATTTTACAAAAGCCGTCGAATTAGATCCCAACTATGCTTCCGCCCATGCGTGGCTTGCAAGAACATTATTATTTTTATGGGTGATGCGTTGGGATTCGGATGTAAATCTTCATCACCAGGCACTTGCCCATGCAAAAAAAGCGGCTGAGATCAATATCAATTTGCCTTATGTTCAATCTATCCTAGGATGGGCACATCTATGGCATCGACATAAAGATGAATCTATCAGCGCATGCAGACAGGCGGTTGCCATAGACCCGAATAATTTCGAGGCTTATATCTTCTTATCCATGACCTTGTCTAGCGCTGGTTATGGTGAAGAAGCGTTGTATTACATTGAAAAGGCGCAGCGCATGAACCCGCACTCATCCCCTTTCTATGAATTTACATTGGGATTAGCACATTTCGTTTTGATGAATTACGACAAAGCGATTGCTGCCTTCAAGCGCGGGTGCGCGATGAATGGGACATTTCCACCAAACTTTATGTACCTTGCCTCCACTTACGCACTAGTTGGAATGGAAAAGGAAATGATTGAAGCACGTGAAGCTTATTATTCTATTTTGGGTGGAGATAAATCCAAAATAATTGAGCCGCCATGGACAAATGACACACACCGTAAAATATATATAGATACTATGAAAATAGTAGGGATTGATTTGACAACTGATAGCATAATTATCCAGTAGGATTAGTGCACAATTAATGCTAAACAGTCGAATTATAGGGTTATCCTTACATCAGTGGTAATAAACTCAGAATAGAGTTCATCGATTGACCGCTTTAAGCCAATAGTAGTAGAAGAGTTGTAAATCTTGTATGACCGCTTTGTCCCCCAAATTAGCCGTAGAATAAATCAATAATTTCATACTTCATTTTTCAAAACGCTTCAAATATAGTAGTCATAGTCTATACTTGTTTCAAACATATCTGATATTTTCAATAATCTAATAATTTAGTTTTTTGCAATGTGCAGCAACTTTCAACCCATAAAACCAGAACATAACCCTTGGGTCAATCAGCACTTCGGCTGTGACTTGCCTAATGCGCCATGGCAAGCAGAAACTTACCCCACTTACCCAGCACCTTTCATCTATCTAGAGAATGGCCAACCCAAATGTGAATTAGCGCAATTTGGTTTAGTGCCGCACTGGGCTGCCGATAAGAAGAAGTTTGGTTTGCGTACTTACAACGCGAGAAGTGAAACTGTTGCTGAGAAGCCAAGTTATCGTTCAGCTTGGAAGGAACGTCGCTTTGGCTTAGCTATCATGGAAAGCTTTTATGAGCCCAACTGGGAAACCGGTAAGGCCATTCGCTGGCGCATAAAACGTACTGATTCTGAACCTGTAGCTGTGGCCTCAATCTGGGAGCGTTTTATTGATAAAGAAACGGGTGAGATTATCTTCTCTTTTTCCATGCTAACGATTAATGCTGATGGTCATCCCGTGATGCAGCATTTTCATAAACCAGAAGATGAAAAACGTTCTATCGTCGTGCTAAACGAATCACAATATCTTCCATGGTTAAATGCTGATCAGCGTACTGCTAAAGAATTGCTACATTTAAGCCCTAGTGGTTTTTTGGTTAGTGAGTCTGCGCCAAGGTAAGCCGATTTAAATTATATGTAAATTTAAGCTTATCTAATCATTGTTGTTTTATATTGCAAAATCCACTCAGCCAACTCATCCTCTCGTGCAAACAAATAAGGGGTTGGCACATTAAGTATTTGTGCTAAGCGCTCTGCAGTTTGATAGTCTGGATAATGCTTACCGCGCTCGTATTGATTTACTCTGGCACTCGAACTAGATTCATCAATTTTTGCGGCAATACCAAGTTTTGCTTGCGAAATGCCAAGTTTAAGCCGCGCCTCTTTTAAACGTTTAGAAAAAACGGGCAGCTCTTTTTTTATCAATTTATCTGAGTTTGCAGTCACGCTAAGATTTTCTTAGTTTTTTGCTTGACTTGAAACTAAGGATTCCTTAGTATTTGATTCGGCAAGCAATTGCCCAAATAATTAAAGAAAACAAAAAAGGGGTAATTATGCTGCAACGAGGACGCATTCTGCGTGACACATCCACTGGCACGGGCTTAATTTCAGCAAATGGTCAACAATATGAGTTTAAGTTAGAAGGCATGTGGAAGTCGGACATTAGCCCTCAGGCAAATATGGTTGTGGAATTTGAACTAGATGATGCAGGTAAAGTTATAAGTGTCAAAAGTGTCAGTGAGTCTGATTTAGCTAAAGAGCAGGCTGAAAAAGCCATGCTAGCCGTCAAAGAAAAGGGTGGTGCAGTGTTGGATGGCATGGTTGCTAAAGTTGGTATGCCAGTACTCATTGCAACAGGTATCGTTGCCATTTCATGGTTCTTTCTCAGCGCAATTACTGTGCAGGCTGCCCAAGCAGTGGCATTTAAAATCCCATTTTGGAATATTTTGAGTATCGCAAATAATGGTGCGGCTGGCTTAACCTCATTGCAAGGCGGCGGGAGCGGTAGTGCGGGCATTTATGGATTATTTGCCATATTTGCTTTAGCTGGCCCATTTCTTTCACAATTTTGGAAAGATCCAAAAGCGTACTTAGGCTACTGCCTACCCTTGGTATTGATGCTAGTTGTCGCATTTTCAGTTTATTACAACTTACAAGAAAGCTTGGAAGCTACGCAGAATTTACGATCAGCTTATGGTGGATATAATAAATACTCGCAAGAAATGGCCAGCGCGATGCTAAATTCAGTAATGCAAGCTCTGCACATTGGACTAGGTGCCTATGTTGCAATAATTGCAAGTAGCTATCTTGCATTTGTGGGGATAAAAAAATTCTTGGCTGCAAAAGCATAAGGGAACATTCAACCGCAATATCAATATCATCTTGCAGAAAATTTTCATGAAAAACACTAAAAACACACGACTCATCATTTGCTCACTTGCTTTAATCGCTGGATTTTCTGGATGCTCAAAAAACGATGAAAACAGCACAAACAAGGAAGCTGAGAAAAATGCAGTACCGAACTTGACAGATGCATTATCACAAAAGAATCAGGCGCAAGTTGCAGTTTCGGTCTTACCAAAAGGGGATACCAAAATTCCTCTAGAACAATATACAGAGTTAAGTGATGGTAATGATGTGATGTATGCTTATTATGCTCTCAATGCAAAACCCATTGACTATGAAGCCTTCCTCAGCAGTTATACCAGAACTCGTACTATCGTAGATTTTGCAAGCATTAACAATGAAAAAGACGAATTCGAAGAATATAGAAAAATAAAAGATGCTTTTAAAAAGCAAGATCAATTAAAGGTGTTGATTCCTAAAATTGATCAAAAAGTAGAAGCGGCGAAAAATGATCGTTATAAAAAGATATTAATGCTACCAAATTTACAACCTTATGATTTTAATACAAAAACATTCAGTGATAAGAGTTTTACTAGTGAATCTAGTTTAAGAATAGGGAATAATTTTAGTAACAATATTACTTTAACAAATGCCGAAAATTTTAAAGATTTTAAAGTAGAAGACGAGTCGAAAGCCAGAGAAATTGAAACTGGTCGCAGTGCCGGAAAATTACAGATGATGGTTTATATATATTTGCAAGATGCTGGTAGTGATTCAAATCAAACACGTACAGTCAAAGCGCAAGTGATGAAAGTTTCACTGCAAAATAAAGAAGGCGTTGAGCTGTATTCACAGTAGTCAGCTAATAAGCTTGCTTAAATTATTTAACTCAGGAAGCACAACCCGCAAAGTTCAAATTAAGGAAGAAAAATGAAACTATCAGTCACAATCGCTTTATTGACTTCATTTGTTTTTAGCAGTGCATGTTTAGCAAAAGAAAAGATTATCAAGGACCCTGTTGGTAATAGCTGTAAAGCATCAGAGTTAGCCGTGATAACAACAGTATCTGAACCAAAACTAGCGACCGCATTCCAGGCCAGCACAGGCGCTACTCAAATGGAAGCCTACCAAAAGAATAAAAAAGCATTATTTGTATTTGTACAGTTTGACATCGGCGGAGAGTTTCCTGTTGAATACAAGGAAGCTAAAAAACTGAAACTAAAAAAAGGCGATAAAAAATACTGCACCACTACCGTGGCCGCAACAATGGAAACAGAAGAGATCGATGTTGATATTTAGCGCTATATATCAATTCACTTTTCTAAAAATAACCAGCTCAATCATTTACCCTATACCTAATCATGAAAAAACAACTATTTAAATTGATTATTGCCTGTTCGCTCGCTATTCCTTTATTGGCATTATCTGAAACTAACAGCATTAGTTTAGGAGATTTATTTAAGAAAGTTACCCAGAGCCCTGTAGCGCAACCAGCAGAAGATGCAAAATTGGGAGAAAATGGATTTAAGTCACCTGATGAAGTTAAGCGTTTTTTGCAAGGCTTAGGCTGGTTTAAGGGTGAAGTAATTGATGTTATAGATAGTCCAGCTTTTGAAGGCTTTTATACCCTAATAGCGAAAGGTTCTGATGATGTTTGGTGGCCTAATGGGATGCATTTTTCAAAAACAGACAATTTTGTTATTGGTTCAGATAGTAACTTCAAAAACGCACATCAAAAAATACTTTACGAAGTCGCAAATCAGAAACTAATCCCGTCGACACAGAGTTATGAAACTTTTGTTAAAACAAGAATGTTACCAAAAATCAATCATGGCCTATTTATAAAAATTACATACAATTCAATTGAACCGAAAGCCTATGTAATAAGTGCTGCGGATTGCCCATTTTGTCGGAAGCTAGAAAAGAATCTATATAAAGCGAAAGTTAGTCATTATGTATTGCCCGATTACAGTATGACCAATACGGATACGCAGTTGGGACGTGCTAGAGATATTCAAATAGTGTGTGGTGGTGAAAAGCCTTGGATTGATAAAATGGTAAATAACATCCCATTCAAAAATTTAGAGGCATGTACTGAAAAATATGACTACTACCTGGCAAAAGATGAAATTCATCATGTACTTAGGACAGCAAAATTAATGAGGGGATTTCCAACAACAATTTTATTCACAGAAAGTGAATCTGCCGCCTTCTCAGGTTATTGTGATGCAATTCCAAAGTTAATTAATAAAACTAATTTAGGACAAACAGCAAATCTAAACGATTGCAAATAACAATTCCATTTATATAAAAGCATCCCTAAAACACGCAGCTTTAGAGTCAATTTTCAATACGGTAAAATGCTTGCAAAGATAAATTTCAAATATTGAAAATTACCCATATATATCAATTACATATTTAAAAAAAATCTTAATTATTAAAAATTAAAGTCAACCCAGGAGTAGACTTTAATTTTTAATAATTCTGGTTATTGAACACTAAAAGTAAGTTAACTTTTTAAAAATTTTGCTCTCGTTTAGTCAGCTAATATTGAAAGTAAGCTACTAACTATTGCTTGAATTAAATGATTAATGTTGTTTCTTCCGTTTTCTGAAGTCCCATGGCGCGATGACTTCAGCATCTAGCCATAAACCTACCGCATTGTTTTGCGCATACTCTTCAGCTTGATGATAAGCTAGGCGATCTTCCACAACCAATTCTTTTTGGTATTTCCGATAAAACCAAGCCATGCCACGATGGACTTGTTCTAGATTGACATCAACGCCGTTAACGAGCACTTTGCCAACTACCCGACCATAATGATCCTGCTTGTGCCAATCAATATCCACATATCTACCGTAAACCATGTCAGATAAATCATACAGCAACATCCATACAATAATAACTGCATTAAATAAATCAATCCGTTAGCTGATAAAAACGTATGGGAAGATAACTAGTGGCTGAAATAAGCTAATTAGGTGGTTATATGAAACCAGCTTTTGGTTACGATTATTAGTGATTTTGCTTTGGCTCGAACCCTTGAACTATTCCACCTAATACACCGACCATCGTTTCCATGCCACGCGTCATTAAATCAATTTGTGCTTGATTTGGTTCCTCAGAGTAAGCCATCTGTAGCGTTTCATCTAATGGCAAAGCGCCGTGTACAGACTCATAATGCGCAATATTAATGGCTAGTAATCGCGCACATTCAGCCAACTCTTCTTTAGAAGCAAAGCTTGCAAGCTGATCTGCTAGTTTTAAGTATTGTTGAAATCGGTTCAAATCTGGCATGTAACAAGCTTTTAAAAGTAATAATTGTTTATACTAAGCTTTCCCACCACCTGTATTAAATTAACTGCTTTTATCGTTGTTAGCGATTAGCTTCAAAATATTGATCCATAAACATTGTTGCACAATAAGCACACACTAAGCTTAAGCCTATTGCCCCAAACATGAAATAGACCAATCCACCAGACTGCCAAACCATTGGTGACAACATCACTATGAGTGAGAATATTGCAAGAAATACTGGAATTAAAGGTAATGATCGGTAAATTCTAGTTTTTGTTTTTGAATTTTCAGACATGTTGTTCCTAGTTTTTGGTAAATTACCAACCTGCCTTAGCAAAGGCATCCTGTAATACATTTACGTTGATTTGCGTGACAATATCATCATTACCACCAACGACTAAATCTGGTCCATAAGAAGTTACTGTGTAAGTTAAAATATTCCCTGCTGTTGCATTGCTTACTGAGGCGATATTTCTTGCGTATACATAATTATTACCCCAAGGATCTAATGTCGTACTAGCGGGCAGGGCAGGTAAGGCCGCAGCTATTGGATAGATAAAAGCTCCTGGTGCTCCTGCTCTATTTCTGACTGCATCAGCGATGATGCTATTTTTAATATTAGACAAATCTTCACTAATAGAAGCGCGATAATCCCCAATTGTGCCATGTGTAGTAAGTCCGGCAAGTAAATCCGGAGCGGACAATGGCAACAAAATATCATCAAATGGGTTAGCTACTGCATCAGAATAATCTTTAATGACAAACTTACTGTCATTATTGGTGTTTTCAATTTCATCTGCTCCTGCTGGAGCAGCTTTTTGTATCCCGTCTCTATCGAATGCACCTGCACCATCAGCACCATGCGACATAACCACTACAACAACTGAACATGGATTATAGTTGCCACCGACAGGTGTGCAGTTATTTGTTTGATTGGCTCCGGCAGCCGGAGGTAATACGGCAGGAGTTCCTGAATGAGTTGATATTGCCCCCTTTAAGCCAGCAATAGTTTCTGAAGTGGTATTGGTCGCATTCAAAGTGACCTGATACGTGAAACGGTTGTAATACCCATCTGTTCCATTTTCATCAGATAAAGATAAGCTAGCCCATGGCACTATTCCAGTTGCAACTTGACCGTTGATGGTCGCGCCTGTGCAAGTCCCGGGTGTAGCGGCCTCCAATCCATAACCTGCTGCTCCAAGGGCTAAATTTGAAACAGCAGGGCACGGTAATCGATTGTTTCTTGCAATAAAGCTAATTAAAGCGAGTTTGATTGCTTCCTGTTTTTGTTTTGTGCTTGTAATTCTTGCCTGTGCTATCTGAGTTGAACCAGCCCCAAAAATTGCACCCATCAAAAGCCCCATGATGACAAGCACCACAGATAACTCAATCAATGTGAAACCTTTTTGTCTAACTCTCATATTACTCAATAGTGATGGCGAAACTTGACAAATCATATAGCATTTTTAAAGTAACTAGAAATAATCTTTAAAATTTGCACGAATTAATAAATATTGATATTTGGTGATTATAAACATAATTATTGTTACAATAATTATATGGACACACCAAACTCTAAAGTGAGCAAAATAGCTCCCCGTAAAAATAAACCCGGCGCTGGCCGTAAGGTAGGCACTGGTAAGTTCGGTGAGCCAACCTCTGTGATTCGCATACCGACGAGTTTAGAATCTAACGTCAAAGATTTCCTAACCGCCTATCAACAAAAGACCAAGCAGACTAGCTATGGCGAAGACATAGAAATCATCCTACCCGCCATCGACCCTCCCAAAGTCTTTCTGAATCTGTACTCTAGCCAAGTCCCTGCTGGCTTTCCCTCACCTGCTGATGATCATGTCGAGAAACGATTAGACCTCAATGAGTTTTTTCAAACGGATAAACCTTACGTATTTCTGGCTCGCGTGGGTGGTAACTCCCTCTTAGACCTCGGGATTATCAAAGGCGATATTGCCATTGTGGATCGTTCCCTTCCCGTCCGAGTCGGTCAGCCCGTCATGGTAAGAATTAATGAAGAATTCACCATGAAAATCTTTTCCGTCACTAAGCAAAACAAACCCTTGTTACTCAAAGCTAATGAGGGTGACCCGACTATTGAAAACATCCTGATTACCGATGACATGGACTTTGAGATATGGGGTGTGATTACCGGTGCAGTGCATAAGTTTTAGTCATGCGTCACATTGCCTTAATTGACGTTAACAACTTCTATGTGAGTTGTGAACGGGTATTCAATCCCAAACTGATCAATCGACCCGTCGTTGTTCTGAGCAACAATGATGGTTGTGCAGTGGCTCGTAGTAATGAGGTCAAAGCACTCGGTATTGGCATGGGTGCGCCATGGTTTAAGTTTAAAGACCTCGCTAAACAACATGGCATTGTGGCATTCTCCAGTAATTATGCTTTGTATGCCGATATGAGTAATCGGGTCATGGAGATTCTTAGAGACTTTAGCCCAGACCAAGAAATCTACTCTATTGATGAAAGCTTTTTAGACCTCACTGGCTTTGCCAAACGTGATCTTATCCAATATGGACAAGATATGCGGAGTCGCATTCTGCGATGGACGGGGCTCCCGGTCTGTGTCGGCATTGGTGCTACCAAGACATTAGCGAAACTGGCTAACCATTGTGCTAAAAAGCGACCAGTGTATGAAGGTGTATGCAACTTCAACACCATGCCCCAACAAGAGTTGAATCAACTGCTTGGTGAGATTGCTGTGGGAGAAGTGTGGGGTATTGGCAGACAACTCGCCCCTAAGCTAGAAGCCATGGGGATTCAGACCGTGCGCGATTTAAAACAAGCCAACCATCAACACTTACGGCAACAGTTTAGCGTGGTGATGCAAAAAACCATTCGTGAACTCAATGGTGAAGTATGTATTGAAATGGAAGAGCTCGCCCCTGCTAAGAAGCAAATCGTGAGTTCGCGTAGCTTTGGTCATCAGGTCACCGACTACCAAAGCTTAGCAGAATCCATCACACTGTATATAAGCCGTGCAGCGGAGAAACTACGCAAACAACAGTCCTATGCAGGTTCAGTGTATGTGTATATCCGCACTTCACCCTTTAAAGAAAAAGAACCCTTTTACAGTAATGGCATGACCATCCCACTCCCCACGGCTACGGATGATACGAGACTACTGGTGAACGTTGCCTTATGGGGGCTAAAGCAACTGTTTAAGCCACACTATAACTACGCTAAAGCTGGGGTGATGCTGAGTGAACTGGTGCCAGTGCAAGGCATACAAACCGACCTATTCTCATCCGTACAAGTGAACCCTAAATCCAGCAAACTCATGACCACCTTAGACCAGATTAATCAGAAAATGGGCAAAGAGTCCATCAAGCTAGCCAGTGAAGGTTTTAAGCGACCTTGGAAAATGAAACAAGAAAACAAGAGCCCTTGCTATACGACGAAGTGGGAAGATTTGGTGGTGGTTGGCTGAGACTAACGCATATTAGAAATTACTTTATTTATACCTACCCCATTTACTACTAGTTACTCAAATTGGGTAGGTATAAATAAATTAAATTAAAGTGACTAAAATACAACAAAAATACATTTTTATCACAAAATTTACTTTAGCTACTTAAAATATTAGCAAAATACAAATAATTATATTTACATTATTTAAATATGTGATATAGTAAGTATAGTTAATTGAAATTTTAAATTAACTGAATAAAGAAAATTTATGTTAACCACTGAATAAGTGGGTTAGAAGTAGTAAAGTAGTGTGAAGTTAACCACCGAATAAGTGGGTTAGAAAAAAATGAGTTTTACTCATTTTTTTAAAAGGCCGATAATTAAAAACTATCGGCCTTTTTTTACTTATAAACAAACCTTCTGCTCATAATAAAAAGTTAACTCAATAAAAAAGGACGCATTAGCGTCCTAGTTTCAGGCTAACTGTAATTTAGTTCACTTTGTCTTTAAGCGTTTTACCTGCTTTAAATACAGGTGCATTTTTAGCTGCGATTTGGATTTCTTTACCTGTAGATGGATTACGGCCTGTGCGTGCTGGTTTCTTGTTCACTTGAAATGTGCCAAAGCCGACTAAGGCAACATTGTCACCCGCCTTTAAGCGGTCACCAATGGTGGTAATAAATGCTTCTAGTACACGACCAGCATCCGCTTGTGTGACCCCTGATAATGCAGCTAGGTTGGCAATTAATTCTGATTTGTTCATGAGTTTCCTTTGATAAATTTAGTTGTTATACGGGTATTGCGAAATTTTGTGTGAGTACAATAATGTACATACTGTTGCGCGTCAATACAACTTAACAAATAAGACATTCACGATGTAGCTCCAGTAATTTTTCTTTAAGTTCTGCCTGGATGTTTTTGCAACTCAAGCCTTTTTCTTGATCTGTCAAAATTAAGTGATGGCGATGACTTTCTGGCCACTCATCCACCTCATAGCCTGAGAATAAATCATCAATTGCTAACCACTTTTTAAAACCAGTTCTGCTTGCATGACATTCTATTTGTTCAAATCTGTTCATGTTGCCACCATAGGAGTTTTGGTACATTTGGTGGTTCATTTGGCTGTGCCAAGTCGCTCCAATCACACGTTCTTTAAGTTTCAATGGCATTTTACTAAGTGTGCGGTCATAGCCAAGCACGCGTACCCAGCTCGTTGAAAGCACAATCTTGGCCTGAGAATATGGTGCTAAGGCATCATCTAGAATTTGAGCATGCATGAATAGCTCCCCCTCAGCTCTCAATACTAAGGGCCGATTTGGTGGGTTAAAGACCGCATCTGGGTGTAGCACCCCATCAAAATCTAAATATATAATCATATTGCTTTACCTATTTTCTTAACTTGTTTGCTTCGGTTAACATGTTATATACATGCTTATTGTAATAGCTATACTCATGGTTAAATTGAAGCTTATAAGCCGTTGCGATCCACTTTGCAACAGCAGCGCTTCTGGAAATGCCAGCTTTACAATGCACCATAATACCTTCGACATTTGGCGCAATGGCATTCACAAAACTAACTATCTCAAGTGCATGTTGGGGAGTCATCAAAACATTAGGCTCATATAACATTTCAACTTCAATATCGTGAAATTCGCTTCTATGCAATGCATGCCATCCATCTAATAGCTTAGCTTCCCCAAAAGCCGAATCCGGCTCTGAGATACTGATGATTGCCCAGTTATTCCAACCTGGTGTTGTTTCTGCAGTGGCCCGACCGACGAACATCGTTTTGTTCAACATCTAGATTACTCCTCTTAAATTTCCAACTTAAACTTCAACCGCAATTATTTAAACTTTTTCCTGGCGGTAAATGCGATGCTCATCCTCACCACCGGCCACAATCATGCCGCCAAACATGTCAGTGACACCGCGAAATCCAACCCCATGCGCGCTAAACCCTAGCGCATTTTCATGGGCAGAATAATTCAGTCGATCGTGGTGGTGCCCGTGAAAGCTATATTTCACCTTCATACTTTTCGCCAATAAATCAATAATTTTAAATCCATGTGGATGACAACTTGGTGCTTCGTGTGTTACTAAAATATCTGCATGCTGACCATATAGATTTAACCAAACATCATGAAAAATACTCGTTTTATGTTTGCGTAATTGCATATCTGATTTTTGAGAGCTGATTTTGTGATAAACCACTTCGGTGTTCAAATGTTGTGATAAGGCATCATATGAATCATGATTTGGATTTGCATCGACCGGATCAGGCCACCAGATTTTTTCTCTAAAAATACCCCCCAACCCTGCCACTCTGATGCCATCAATTTCCACCACGCGCCCATGCAAATTACGATCTGCGATTGCTGAATTGAAAAGATTGTCATGGTCAGCTTTTGAGTCTGAATCGTGGTTGCCATGGATATAGAAGACTTCTGTTAGCTCCATTACTTCAGCCAACTCAATCTCAAGCGGTCTTTGTGCTTGTAAGTCACCTAAAAAGATGATGGCACAAGGTTTTTCATGCTTTACCACTGGTAAAACATGCTCAAATGAACCATGTACATCGCCAAACATTAAAATCATCTTTTACCAATCCTCAATCGTTATATCCTTTTCATTAACAGTGCGATTAATAAGCCTCCATTTAGCCCAGACATAATTGGCATCTGCATTTTGGCTTGATGGCCCACACAGCTCATAAATCCGTCCAGAGCTTGTTTTACCTCGTAACCTTAACGGGTTAAATTCAACAATGTCAGACGAGACCCTGCCTTCCCGGCACATACAGTCGTAACCGATGAAATGTCTGGAAATAACTCCTTCAGAATTTTTAGACTCTTTAATGCACCATTGAGTTAATTGAACGTTTGGTTGCGCAGTCAATGAAGCCACTGGGTGTACACCACCAGAAACTCCTACTAAAACGAATTTCTTTTCTTTCATGAATTAATTTCGCATCGCATTTTGTGACTCGTTGACCATATGCTTTTCAATTAGAAACCTTGTCGTTTGGTTAATTTTTCTTGGGCTAGCACTTTGTTTTATGACTTCAATATCCAGAAGGGTTAAGTCAGGCAACATACGTGTATCTAAACCTAATTCAGACGCAAATGCTTTGCGTGCACCATTGAGTAAAGCCATAAAGTGTTCTGGACCTGGTGCTTTTACGACGACAATGTGAAAGCGCTCCAGCAATGGCATTGGCAGTGACCCAATGGCATTGGCTGTGGCAATCCAGCTCACCCAAGATAAATCACAAGGCATGCTTAAACATTCATCAAAAAAGTTTCTGCTATTGGCAGGTTCCAACAACCCAAGAAGTACATCCCATATGCGTCCATTTCTAGCATCAGGACTAGCTTTATCAAGCTCATCCAACAAAATCATTGGGTTGGTAATACTTTCGGTGGCAATGGTTTGCAACACTAAACTCGGACGGGTTGAAGACCAGCCACGTGCCAAACCTTTCAACAACATGCTATCGTTACTGCCGCCCACCATAATGGTTCTGAAAGGTACATTACATAACTCTGCAACTCTACGCGCCCATGTGGTTTTACCGAGTCCTGAATCGCCCGCTATCAGCAGTGGCCTTAACTTAAAGGCTGGCTTAGCGTTGTATTGTTGTATTAATAATTGCTGGTACACAATCGCATTAATATTGCTAAACCAAGGAAACTCTTTGTCTAAAGTTGACTTAACTAACTCAGGATCTGGCAATCGAATAAGCGGTAAATTTCGCTCTAATTTTTTATAAATGCCAGGCTTAAAATCGCTGTCTTCAGGAATCTTTTGCTTGATGACTTGCAAACTTAAAGGGTGCTTGCCATTAGCATCTGCATTTCCTTGCATTTTTAGTTGCAGCAAATTAAAGTCTGGATGTTTATCAAAATTATTTGCTTTAAGTACCTCTTCTATCAACTCAAAACACTCTTCGTCTGGTTCGTTCTCTAAAGCCAGGTTAATTACAGTAGCGGCGCGATGCATTTCAGTAATGCTTATCCGTTTCGACATCACAATATGGGCCAAAAATTCCTTCGCATGCAGTTTTGCTTGGTCTATCATTTCAGTATTTTCATTGATAAAAAATAGCAGTTGCACGAGTCTTACCTTAGAGCCTACATGACCTAAATGAGCCGCCCATTGATGCCACTTAATGGCCTCTTCTAGACCGTTTGAACGCGGTACATCACCCGACTCAATTCGTAAAGCAAGTTGATTTGCACTGTTAGGATTCCTATCATAGGCGCTCCTATATAGCGCTAACAATTCTAATAGAGCGTCAGAGACCTTTTTAGGTTTATCCTGACGCATGGCCGAGTCAGCCGCTTTTAACCATTTAGGCATTTCAGGACATTCAACATTTGGGAGTTCGTCCATTATTTTAAGATGTCCTTTTGTTGATAGATTGCCTCACAAGTTTTACATTTCACATGCACCCAGGAAGCTTGATAAAGTTTTCCTGGTAGCCCACATTCTTCACAAGTCACAAGGCTTTTAGATTCTGCTTTTGAAATAGATTGGTATATTTTTTCAATCATCGCGTCCGATGCTAATTTGTCTGCCTCGGTCACCATTGCGTTTGTAAAATCTGAGGTGTGGATATAAAAGCGCAGGCCACCAAACTTTTCTTTCACTTGTACGACATTTGGCCAAAGTTGCATTTCAGAACTTTGCACAATTTCCGAAATTTCAGCGCATAGTTCATTAATTAAGTCGTACCAACCGCTACCACATTCAAAACCAAATGTTTCATCTAAACTACACACTTCACCGTTGTGCTTTCTGAACAACATGGGATAGGATTCAGTTAATTTCTGTGCTTTTTCTTTATTCATTTTTTCTCCAGTCAAATTTTTTAACTTAAATCTCAATAATATAATTTGGATTAAAGTCACGATTTTCTTCACCGTCTGGGTATCGACAATAGCCCCTGGGATTACAAACGATTCTGGTTCCGTCAGCATTGACTAGCCCTGCATCTTGCATCTTTTCTGTATTGTCATAAGAGTGTGAACTTGGGTGGAATGCTTGATAATCGAATGAATCATGGGTATGTCCATGTATCCAGGCATTACTGTACCCAAAAAGGTCATCAAGATTACTCGCAAAACAAGCGCTCAAATGACTTTGTTTATAGCGCTCTGCCACTGATAGCTGAGATGGTAAATGATGTGTTACCACAACCGTTTTGCCAGTGAATTTCTCAGCTTTTAGTTTTTCATTCAGCCAGGCCACTGATTCATCGTGCAAATCAATACTGTCCTGTGCGGTAAACATCCATTCGCCATTGCTAATGACTCTAAAATCATTCAAACAATTTTGACCTTCAACGATACAAATTTTTTTAAGTGCTTCACCAAATAATTTGAAATCAGTCCAAAGGGTTGTACCCAGAAAGCGGACTCCATTGATAATGACTTCATCATTATCAAGGAAATGCACACCAGTTTTTTTTGCTGCAATACGAAGCATAGCGAGTACATTTTTACGGTCATTTCCATAAAATTCATGATTGCCGGCGACATAAGCAATCTCGTTATTTGGCCAAGTTTGTCGAGCCCAGTAAATGCCTCGATCACCTTGCCAAATATCCCCTGCTAGCACTACTACATCTGCTTCAGCAGTGGGCTTTTGCATGTTGGAGAACTCAAGATGTAGATCACTTAAAACTAGTATTTTCATATGTAATATCCAAAAAAAGGCCTCATAAAGAGGCCTTGTTCTGTACTAAATCATCAAAATTTAGGCTACAGAGGGCCGTCCCTCTCAGTGATTACTGAGTTGGTTATCGCTGCAAAATAATTCGTGCATTTAAACTTCAACATTACGACTTCTTAATTATGTGATTAACCTACTAAGCTAATCATATAGACCCTTAAATTCCAATTGATAAAGGCAATCAATCTATTATTAGTTCGACCTCATTAAGTTTGATATACTTAATGGTCAAATAATTTACTATAAAAGGTATTATATCTATTATACTTTCTAAAGTCAATAGATAAATATATATACAAATGGACGTGCGCGATTTATTTAAAACTTTAGTCAGTCTTTCAAATTTTAATGCAGCTAAGATAGCAGACTTAGCTGGCGTGAAACGGCCTAACTTGTACACTTGGCAAGGTGGAAAGACGCAAGCGCTATCAGATGGCAATATTGAAAGTCTCTTCAATATTTTGGGGATAATCAAAGGCAAACTATCGCCTGAAATTGTTTACCGATGGCAAGTTGATTTTGAAGTGGATAATTTAAAAAGTGTGCTTAAACACTTTGTGAGCCAAGATTTCTTAAATCAGGCAGTAATCTACTTTATTGAAATTGATGGTTATAACGAGACTGAGTCTAAAAAACATAACCTGATTCAAATTCCACAACCAACAGGCAATTTGACCATATTAATTTCAGCTGAAAACAGGCAAGCCGTTGGATTCCCAGTAAAAAGCGCAAAATTGGGATTTGGAAAAGATAGTGAGAAGGTAAATATATCGAGTGAGCAGTGGCTAAATTGGTGGGATGCCACATTGTTGTCATCCACACAATTTTGGACGGAGTTTTCTCTTTATCTTAAAACTTTCAATAGCGAATCCAACACATACAATGATCAGCAGGATATTGATCAACTAAATGCTTATCAAAGTATCATTACAGAAAAGACTGCCGAAAATGCTGGGCTTAAAGCAATTGTCAGATCCTTGTTGCGAGAGCTAAGAATAGTTAACCCAAAAAATACGCTGTTAAATCATGAAAACCGGGATTTGATATATAGGGAGTTTTACGAGCATGAACTATCTAAAATGCGCAAAGACGACTAAAAATATAACTTATTGATTTTAATAAATAATATTTTAAATTGGTGATGAGATGACTAACTTTTTTGATTGATTAAAGTCATCTATTTCTAAGCTTACTGTTCTTTTATTTTGTCTTTGTTAGATATTTCTGTGGGATTTTGATTGCTTTTCACAGGTGTTAGTCCCATTAAAGTAAGCTTTCCTGAATCAAAAATCTCCTAATAATCTTCTGGTGCATGTGTTGTAGTTGTCATTGGCCGAATTTTGTAATTTGTCTCGTTTTCTGGTTGGTCGATTGTTTACCTACTTCAAATTTAATTTATTTTGCCTATATATTTGGTGACGAGATGACTAACTTTTTTGATTTCATCAAGCATGTCTATTCTTAACAAGATGCTAGTAATGGTAGTAAATTCATAGGGGTGGTATTTATCGTGGCAATAAGATTACTTTTATTTTGTATTATACAAAACCCAATTTAGTTATATTTCTAGTTTACTTATCCCGTTAAAACGGGCCTACGCCATATCTGGCGCCAAAGTCAAAACCAAAAGCAGTCACTAAAAATCTAAGCATAATAATTAAATTCTTAGCTAAACATCAACCAGTATATCGAGACATAATTTGTCAGTAAATTGAATTGGGGTAAACAGAAGTAATCAATTACCATCATTCTCTATTTAGTTAACTTAATAAGCGCGTAGCGCATCGCATTTGAGCAGATTAGGCAAAAGTAAAAAATATTCACTTCGGCAATAATTGAAGTGCTGCGAAGGCATATTAGACAAATTATCCCCTCCCTTAACCTAGCTGGAATCATAAGTCATTTCGAGACGCAATCTAAGAATGACAAGTCAATTTAACTTAAAAATGTACTTAATATCCGAAACCACCAACACTTAATTTATAAATACTCTTCTGCCACATCTTCAAATAAAAAATATTATTAAGCGTTACATTGCATTTACATCTACAAAAAAATTTCCTAGACATAAATTTATCAAATGCTAAATTAATAAATGGGTTCACTACTTACTTCAAAATAAATATCTTGAAGCACAGTTCTGAGAATATCTATTTTATATAAAGAAAAGGTAGTTAAGAATGTATTTTAAAGTTTACGATACGATTGCAAACACTATGTCTCCAAGAGACAGTCTAGTGCTGAGTTATATTATTAATAATAGTCAAAAACACGGTTATTGTTACTCCTCAGTTGACACAATGGCAAAAGCAATCAACATTAATGACTCGACGCTAAGAAATTCCATTAAATGGCTGGAAAAAGAGGATTATGTTAATAGAAAAAAACAATTTAAGCGAGGTCTGCAGCAAACAAATAAGTTAACGCCAACTCCTAAAACATATTCGTTGATAGCGGTTTCTCAACTGTCAATCAAATATACTAAAGTTAAATCAGCACCAAAAAAATTGACTTTTTCAAAAACAAGAACTCCGAATCAAGAAATTGCGGATAAGATTAGATCCCTTAAAATTGCAAAGAGTTGTTTGATAAAAGCCGGGTTTAATAATCCCAGCGTAATATCAATTATTAATGATCATTACAGTTATCTAAACTCAATTGGCCAGAGTAGGAATTAAAATATGGCTAACATGAACAATAAATATCGCCGCATGAAATTACTTAGAAAAATGAATTTGGAGTTTGTGTTAGCCTCATTTGATATTTATAGAAATTTTCGTGGTTCCTTTCAAACAGATAATTGGGAAGCCAAAATGTCAAATGATTGCGCCTCTATTAAAATCACCAATGGCAAAACAATTACATCTGCAATTGATCTCGTTCAGTTTGTTTGCAATCTTGATTCTGTTGAGGGATTTGAAGTTGCCTATAATTATTTAAACAAACTTGATGAAAAAAGTATAAAAGTTAAAATTCATGAAAATAATATAAAAAATAGATCTGAAATTCCAGCATTATTTGACTGAATAGATTTAAAAATGGCTTAGGGTGGTAAATTCACAGGGGTGAGTAATATTGCTTAAAGGCACCACCTTTTCTAAGTCAAACTAGCCACTTTCTATTACGTAATGTGAGCCACATTCAATTTAAAATAGTAGTCAAAATAAAGAAAATTAAATTACCGATTGGCAAAAAAATCCCCAAAGCTGACAGTAAATTAACTCCCTTAATCTGATTCTAAATTTACTAATTTGTTAAGTAATTTCTTGGAGAATATAAAATTAATTTGATATGCTGAACCAAATTTCTTATTTAGTAATGACCTACATATCATTCTGAAGCTATTATGTTCTATGAGAATTGCTGTTTGCTTGATTCAGTCTCATCCGAAGGTTCAGTTGTTATGCTTTCTTATACTTCTCAATAATTAAGCGAAACAGCTCTGCTTGTGCAATCGCATCAGCAAGTGCATCATGATTTGCAGAAGATTTTGGCTGAAGGTCCTTAATCATCACACTTGATTTTGACTGACTCCACTGATTATTTGTGACAGCAAAATACATCGCTTTGATATCCAACGAGGCAAATCCAAATGGATTTTCAACTTGAGCATCATAAAAATAGTAGTTAATGAAAGACCAATCAAAGCATGCATTCAATCCAACAAAAATAGGCTTTGAGTTCGCCCCAGAAACCTTGATAACCCAGTCACGAAACTGCTGCATCGCTAGTGCAGGATCCAAACCTACTTTTGATAGCACTTCTAAGTCAAAACCTGTCACTTTCAAAGCTTCTTCATCAACAAATTTACCAGTCGGTTTTAACAGGCATTCGAAAGATTGTTCCGGTGCATATACATTACAGGCACCGATAGAGAGCATGCTATACAAGCCTGGCACTGGACCAGATGCCTCAATATCAACAGAAATAAATAATTCAGGATTACTTGCCATTCCTTACTCCTTTCTAATAGCCTGAAATTCCGCCTGAAATCGAGTATTGCCTCGAACTAGCCAAGCTCTGATACCTTCCGAACCTAGATTGCGTCCAACAATAATGGCAATAGGCGAAGGCAGTTCATGTTGATTGTCTTTGATTAACTGATGAAAACTTTGCATATCCTGCGAGGACAAATTTGGAATATCCTCAGGATGAGAATGCCAATAGCCTATTAATCTAAGATTATTCTCATTGGCTTCCTTAGTCTCTATGCGGCAACGCTCGTGATCGAAATCCAAAGAGTATCTTGTAGATTTATCTTTAGAATTGGGGGGGGTTGCTAGACACAGCACCACTCCGTCCTGGTGATTGTTGTGTACAAACAATAAACCACCACACTCATGCTGTTTACCAAACTGCCTGTTTGTGTCAAACAAGTTATAAACCGATTTTGAAACCAAGAGCTTGACTCCGATCTCTCTGAAATACCACTGCCAAGCATATGGTGAGTCACTATCCTCCAGCGGACTCTGGTACTGGCCATGGGAAGATGAACTCGCAACTTCCCATTTCTGCGGGAAGAGGCGGTCCTTTATACGTGCCACCATATTCTTCAATTTTTTTTGTGCTTCCAACAAGTGCATGCCATTCTGGTTTTTCAATTGGTTTAATAAGTTGGTTCAATGCATATTGAACAGTTTTTCCTGCAATCCTTGCTAATGCAACTGGCCCTCCAGGAATATAACCACCTCCACATGCAGGCAGTGCTTTAACTCCACCATCGGGCCACTCTGACATGGTTTTAGCAAATACTCCTTTTTCAAAAAGGTATCGACCATCATGCTTCCCCCCTTCGGGCGCACTCAGAATATGGCCAACAATTCCATGAGGCTCACTCCAAGCTTGGATCATGGACCAATCTGTCCCTTTCGATTTCAAATTCCATAAATAATCTTCTGAGTTCCAGTTTGCAGTGGTTACTATAACCAAATCTGCTTCTGATAAAACTTTGGCGTGACTCCTATTATCTGATTGAATTTTTTGAGTACTATAATCAACTTCAACAGTGGGTACATCTCGGTTAACTCTATCTGCCAGAGCTTTAGCTTTATATTCTCCTAGCTCTGAAACGCCAAGAGTATGTCGTCCTATGTTTACATCTTCAAATCTATCGTGATCGATCAGAAAGAGTTTGCCTACTCCAGATCTTGCGAGTAGTACAGCAACTTCACCGCCAAGGCTGCCTGCACCTACTAAGACCACCATTTTATTTGCCAAGCCCAGCGCAGCTGGACCTGCTCGTTGATGAATGACCTCTGCATCTAGTACATCAATAGTTGAGAACCTAACATTCAGGTTCACTTTGTTCGAGAAGAATTTTCGTCTGGTTGTTCTCCTGCCATAAAGTGTGGCATGTTTTTTCTTTAAATCAATGTTCTTTTCTGTAAATACAAAACCTTGTAACGCAATCTCATCAGTCGGCAACGAAAGAATTAACCACTTAATCGGCAGGCCAGAGTTATCCTCAAACCATCTGGTAAGCATAAAAAATAGATCTGGCTTCACATGATCTTTGATCCAGCCAAGCAAGTCATCCTTTTTGATAACATTTGAAGGTGTTGTATCTAGTTTAAGAAAAAAAGCTGGCTTCGCTGTTGCTCGTTGCTTCAATGTACTACGCTTGTATCTTTTTTCAAATCGAGAGATAGCCTCATAGGTTTCCCCGCCAATGTACTGCCCGCTAATCAAGGGATTATTGGCATTTGCACTAACCACGAATAATGGACAGCTTTGAATTGGCAACTTGACCAAAGTAAATCTGCTTGGTGATTCATCCAGCTGATGCGCCCAATATGATCTGATTTCGCTTGAGAACTCCGTTTCTCTAGCAACTGTATCAGAACCCTCCAATGAAAACTGTATCAATTTAACTAGCTGATTCATTGCGACAGAAACTGCTTCCTCTGGCGAGGTAGTTATGGGCTCTTGGTTTGCAGCAAATAAGCAAACTCCATAGCTCATTACGTGAGGCCAGACTTGAAATGCCGATGGAGTAATTGCAAACACCGGCAATTCATATGGAAACTCTTTTGGAAAACTAATCCGTAATGTTCGCCTAACCCCTGTGTAGTCTGGTGGAAGCAGATAACTAAAAGCTGCAGTTTCTTCCAATTTTGTTTTTACTAGCTTCAGTTGGTATGCTGAATCGCCTAAAAAACGTTTTAGCTCGGCGATCCCTCGTTCCAACTCCTCACTCATGTAACTGACTTATCCTAAACGACCAGAATGCTGAATTGACTGAGGTTTGTTAGAAGCAACTGCCTGCCCACTCATTGTTGCAAGTGCTACTGTTGCACCAGTTTTACCTAATTCACGGCCTGGCAAATTCCAGTCTTGAGGGAGGTAACGTAGCGTCTTATCAACTGTGGATGGGCCAATACTGAATGATTCATTCAACGCCTCCTGGAATAAAGCATTTGAAGAAAACTCCTGCAAGCCAATAGAAAAAGCTGTGACTGCACCTGAGTACCAGTCAAAAAAAGCAGCTTGGTAATTTTCCCCATCCTCTCTGTTCCATTTTTCGGCAAAATTTTCATTTTTATTGACTGGATTAAGCACTTCCCAGTGACCAGGTGTACCTTTGATAAACTCAGGCATGGTTTCAATTACGGCCTGCATTACTTCGAATGGGTTATGAATCACAATATTCGTTTGATTGTTCGCAAGCTTTTCGTAGGCAAACCCTGCCAGGGTCGTTAATATGGCAGAAATTGGACGATAATCTTTTTTTGATGGATTCTTTTGCGCCCAAATGTCACGAGTGCGTTTAATCAGTTTTATCAACGCTCTTAAAACATTTGGGTCAACGTATTCGCCATACTCAGGCATGTTTTCCACTGACGCTTTACTGACTATTTCAGTGCTTTCACGGAAGCTATCCATTGCCATCACCGGTAATGTTTTTTCTGAAATATTGTTAAGCCAATCACTATATTCAATTGGGCTGCTTGCTTTCCAACCTTGCTTGCGATCCGGAACTTCTAAAGCACCTTTACCGCAATCTTCCACGTTACCTTTCAAGTTTCTCGCAGGCGTAACATCGATGTGAAAACCAGGGTTTTCATCTGCATATTTTATGCGGATACCACGGCGCAACTCTTCAATATCTGCAGTAACCCTCTTACCATCTTGGAATCTCTTCTGGATGGCTGTGAGCACATCTTCTGCAGAAGTAGTTGAAGCATTTTCAAGCCAAACAACCGCATCTGCATCAACTGTGCCCAAATCATCTTTTGCATCTTGAAGTGGTTTAATCGCAGTTTTAAGCCTGATTGAACCTTGTGGAAAGATGTGAGCACTTTTCAGAACCGGGTCATCCGCTCCATTTAAAATAGCGCCCAAGGTGGCGTAACGGGCATTAATGGTTTCATAAAGTGACGGTGGAATGGAAATATCGTAAGCAGCCTGTAACAGAACCGCCTCCCAACTTTTCTTACGTGAATCTTCAAACGCAGTACTCATCGTTTCTCCTTAAGTTCGTTAAGCTTTATATGCAATCTGAAAGCGTTACTTGGGGGATCGCGATCATAAATGGCATATGGATGTTTATGGTTGGTGGTTAATAATGAACCAAATTTGATCGCCATTGCGGCGGGAATAGCTGCAAATACATGAATTGGTTTAGGGCTTGATGCTTCCAGTTGGCTCAGTGCTTTTTGAATCTCAATTCCAAAGTGTGAGATTGCTTCTTCATTCTGAACAATGTTGTAATTAGGCATAGTTGCAGAAAATTTCGCAATTGAGCAATTTGGCAAAATACTTAACACATCTCGGTCAGGAATATCACCAGAAATGGACATAACGAGTGCATATTCGGCATCGCCATTTTCAGTAAATGAAAATTTGAATTCAGGTACAGGTGCATTCACATCTGGCCAACGCAGCCTAGTATTTCTGTTGGATGAATAGATTTTGTGGCGAATCCTGTCGCCAAGCTGCTGCCCGAAAATCATTAAACTGGGAATATCAGCAATACCGACAACACCAATGATTGGATTATCTCCAAGTCTGCCTCTATAGAGGGTTAAATCATGCTCAAGTTTTTGATTGATGTTTGATTTGAACTGCTCGTAATATCTGTCATCACGGCCATAACGATCAACTACAGGCCCTTCAATGGTCAGAGGTCTGCATATGGGTTGAATCGCATCTCGCCATAAGGCCTGCTGTAATTCGCCAGGATCGATTCTGACCGGCGTTTCAAAATGCTTACCGATAATAATGATTCCAGCAGAAGGATGAGTAATTGCATGGTTTGCTGCAAACTCCACTTTAGAGAGAAATGCTTGGTGAACTGCTGTTAAATCATCTTTGGGATAACCATCCGGTGTTTTATCGATTATGTTGTGACATGTCGGACAAAGCAACATCAGGTTGTTCGGATCGTCAGTCAAGGCTTCTGAGATTTCAGGTGTCTGATTTGTATCGGACCTTGGCCCTTTGGGGCTAGCTGGAATTATATGAGCAACTTCACCCAGTTTTGCCGGGGTGAGTGTAATTAAATCTTGTGTTAAATCAAGACTACATAATTCGCAGTGACCAGCTGCGCGGCTCCATACATAATTTTTAACCTTAGGGTCGGTGTCAAACCGGTTTTCGGCCACAGCTAATCCTTTACGGTGATTTTGTTTACTTCATTTTTTTCCTCATATAACTTAAGATGGGGGTAAATTTCACGAATTCAAGAGATGGCGATTTATAATTCAAGAATTCCTACAAATTTTGTAGAAATAACTGCAACAAATTTAATTATGATTCATCTGTAAATGGCGTAATTACTAACTATACGAAATTACTGAATTTTTAGTGCAATTTATACCTAGAGGGGGTCAAATATGTGTGCAATTCAACATTCTAATGCCACATGAATTGTTTTTCTTTGTTTAATTTAATGATTAACTTCACCTGGCATCTTAAATCTTCCCGTCCTTTTTTGCCTTTAAAAATAGCTCATAATCTGCAACAGTAATTTGAACTGTCTCAATACTCACTTTTTTGATACCAACTTCTTCCAATATTGAGTCCTCTAAAGATTGAAAGATTTTGCGAAGACTTAAGATGCGTGGATTATTAATATAATTCTTAGCCGCTACAGTGGCTGGCGCATGGTTGAGCGCATTTTCAATAGTTATATTTGATACGCCCTCCTCGTTTAACAGTGTAGCAAATGTCCGTCTTAGATCATGTGGCGAAAATTTTAATCCTGTTTGCGAAATGAGTTGCTGTATAGTTTTATTAGGTGAGACTATATGCTTCATTTGCTTTGTCAATGGACTTCTCCTACTTGATTGAAATACCCAAATTGACTGACCAACTTTTGTGCCATCTCTTTTAGTGTAATTTCTCTCATTATTTTCAATTTCACGTCTTGCAAGAATCTCCCTAACGTATCTTGTAAGCGGGATAATATGCTCCCTGCGCCCCTTTGTTGTATAATCTGGCAGGGTAATTATGTTGTTATTTAAATCGACATTTTCCCATTTTAATTTCAATAATTCTGATTTTCTCGTACCAAAAAAGACGCTGAGCTGAAGCCAATCAGCAATTGCTAGGGAGTCTCTGCTTTCTCTACTTCTTAAATTCTCAACTGCTTCCCACCATAACTTTAAGGACCCTTCTGTTTCTCCCAATCTACGATTCCTAGAATTACTATTGTGCCATTTAGGTAATAATTTATTGAGTTTTTTAAATGGACTATCAATAGTCAATTCTTTTTTAAGTACTGTGTAATTAAATGCTGCCCTAAAATATCGCATCGTGACACTTGCTTGGGTCATGCCGCCATTTGAAGCACTCTTGGAAGTTATAGATCTAGTTTGTCTTATTATTTCATCATGAAGGTCATCGCCTGTAATATCTAAAATTGAACGATTCCAAAGATTACTTTCTTTTAACTTTAAGGCTGCGCGCTCATAATCTTGCAATGTTCTTTCCCTTGTTTTATTTTTGCCTGCCAGAGATTTTTTATATTCAACATATAGTTCCCACGCAACTTTCGAAGTAACTTTACTTTTAGAAATTTCTTTTTGTGTTTGAACCTGTTTTTTCTTCTTTTCTAAACTTGGATCTAGTCCTTGGCGTATAAACGCTGCAGCCTCTTCAGCAAGTTGACGAGCGCCTTTAAATGTTTCACCCGTTGCAGGATCAAATTTAGATTCTAGCGGATGACTTAATGCAGGACCCAGTGCCAACCTAACAGGCTTGAGACCAAGTTTCATTTGAAAAATCCAAGTTTTTGTTCCCGATGGATAGATTCTTAATCCTAGTCCAGGAGTCTTAGTGTCGCGTATTGTATAATCTGTATTACGAATAGTCGCATTTTTTGCAACTGCTAGCGTCAAAAGTTTTTTCTCAGTCATATGCAATATTGGTGAAGTAAAATTTCATAATATCACAACAACTCATATAAGGCTCCCTAGAGGCTCCCTAAAAATGAGGTTAATCGAGAATAATTGAGGTTTGTTAAGGCAAGCTAAATTTTACAGAGATGTTTTAATATATTGATTTATAATGATTTAATAAATATTTTCTTTATTTTATTTTGGTAGAGCAGCGGACTTTTAATCCGTTTGTCGTGGGTTCGACCCCCGCACATCCCACCAGTTTACGAAGGCCTGAGCGAAAATTCAGGCCTTTCTTGTTTGGCAATACAAGTGGGTTCTTAGCTCAGTTGGTAGAGCAGCGGACTCTTAATCCGTAGGTCGACAGTTCGAATCTGTCAGGACCCACCACTCAAATGAGGGATTCAATCAAGCGGTTGAGTCCCTTTCTTTTTTCCTGTGTCACGTAAGCGTTGCCATTGCAACAAGTTGTGTCAATTCGGGAAATATTCCCAAATACGTGATTCAATTGAACCTTCTGAGTTGCTGGAGGTTTCGTCATGGCGCATTGGACAAGTATTTCACGCAAGCTGTTTCTATGCCTGACAACAGCATTGGGCTTGTGGACCGCAACGGTCCAGGCCGACGATTTTCTGCCGCCCGAAAAAGCGTTTGCCTTTTCTGCAAAAGTGGTGGATGACAGTACTGTGCGGCTGCACTGGGACATAGCGCCGGGCTACCATCTGTATCGCGAACGCATCAGTGTGCAGGCCGATGCGCAGGGTGCACAACTGGCCCCGCTGAACTTGCCCAAAGGCAAAGACAAGTTCGACACCAACTTCAACAAAACCATGGTGATCTATGAAGACGCCCTGGACGTGGATATCAAAGTAACCCAGGGCAGCGCAGCTACGCCCGTGACCGTGGGTTGGCAGGGCTGTGCTGACGCCGGGTTGTGCTATCCGCCAGACAGCGCGCAGATGCAAGTGGCCCTGACCGGATTGGGTGCATCGCAGAACCTCGTCACCATGGGAGGCTCTCCCGCGCAAATCATTCCAGTTTCTTATACAAAGGTAGCAGAAGCCCCCGTTAAAGAAGCGCCACCAGCTACAGATTCAATAGCGTCCACGCTGGCTTCCGGCAGCTTGTTGCGCACCATGGGTGTGTTCTGGCTGGCCGGTTTGCTGCTGGCCTTCACGCCTTGCGTGCTTCCCATGGTGCCGATCCTGTCGTCGTTGATTGCAGGGCAAACGGGCCCGGTCAGTCGGAGCAAAGGTTTTGGTCTGGCGTTGGCCTATTCACTTGGCATGGCGCTCATATATGCCGGCTTTGGTGTGGCCGCGGGGCTGGCTGGCGAGGGGCTCGCTGCCGCTCTGCAAAACCCCTGGGTTTTGGGTGGTTTTGCCCTTTTGTTGTCCACGCTGGCCATGTCGATGTTTGGATTTTATGAGCTGCAAATGCCCAGTGCCATTCAGAGTCGCGCGACAGAGTGGTCAAACAGCTTCCAGGGCGGTTCCTTCATTGGCGTGTTCATCATGGGTGGTGTATCGGCACTTGTCGTCGGGCCATGTGTAGCCGCCCCGCTTGCCGGAGCACTGGTCTATATCAGCCAGACGCATGATGTGGTGTTGGGTGGATTGGCCCTGTTTGCCATGGCATTGGGCATGAGCGTGCCTTTGCTGCTGGTCGGAGTCTCTGCCGGTAGTCTCCTGCCCAGGGCAGGAGCCTGGATGGACCGGGTCAAACAGGTGTTTGGCATGATGCTATTGGGTGTGGCTATCTGGATGGTGTCTCCGGTTGTTCCCGCCCCGGTGCACATGCTCTTGTGGGCTACCTGGTTGCTGGCAGCGGCTGCTCTGTTGGGGGCTTTTGGCGCAGCCACGCCACAACATTCGCACACGCCACTGCCTGCACGCACAGCTGGTTTCGGGTCGCTGGCAGTGGCCGGGCTGCTACTGGTCGGTGCGGCATCGGGTGGACAGTCTGTTTTGCAGCCGCTGGCTCATTTCCAGGGCTCGGGTGGAGTTGCCGGTGTAACCGCCGCCTCTACTGGACTGAAGTTCGAGAAAGTTGCCAGCGTCCAGGCCCTGGATGCGGCCTTGGCCCAGGCCCAGCAAAAGGGTGAGACCGTCATGCTGGACTTTTATGCAGACTGGTGTGTCGCCTGCAAGGAGTACGAAACGTTTACCTTCAGCAACCCTGAGGTGAAGAGTCGGTTGGGTAAGGTCCGGCTGCTTCAGGCAGACGTAACGGCCAACAGTGCTGAAGACAAGGCTTTACTTAAGCGCTTCAGCCTGTTTGGCCCTCCTGGCATTGTGTTCTTTGATGGTGCTTCGGCAGCCAAAGTCACCCACAAGGTGGTTGGTTATCAGGCACCTGCTGACTTTCTGGCTTCGCTGAGTAGCGCTGCAGTTCATTAACTGACTGCCGGAGAAAAGGCCTTGCCGGGCAGCGCCCGGCAAGGCCTTTTCTTTGACTTCTGACAACTCAGTCCTCAAGACTCAGTTGTGTAACCTTGATA
>JAKQIT010000110.1 GCA_029556915.1 Pseudomonadota bacterium | reverse complement strand
ATTTGTTTAAAAAAGCGCTTTAAATTTTGTTGAAGGTTGGGCTAAACGTGACCCAAAAGTAAAACGCCCCAATCTCTCGAAAGGGGCGTCTTTATTGGTGGTGAAAGAGGGACTTGAACCCTCGACCCCAGGATTATGAATCCTGTGCTCTAACCAGCTGAGCTACATCACCATGTAAACTTGATGCCTAAACTAAAGCAAGGGCGCAATTCTAGTGTTTTAGTCGCCAATTGTCAAAAATAGTTTGCGTTTTCTTATTCAGTCTAGCGTTGTTAAACATTAAATCTAAAGTGCATTACATCACCATCTTGCACAATATATTCTTTGCCTTCTAAGCGCATTTTTCCAGCTTCTTTGCTGCCTTGCTCGCCTTTGTTTTTAACGTATTCGTCATATGCAATGACTTCTGCACGAATAAAGCCACGTTCAAAGTCTGTGTGGATAACGCCTGCTGCTTGGGGTGCGGTTGCGCCTTTTTTTACAGTCCAGGCGCGTACTTCTTGCACACCTGCGGTGAAGTAAGTTTGCAGGCCAAGTAAATCATAAGCGGCACGAATCACGCGGTTTAGGCCTGGCTCTTCTTGGCCGAGTTCTGATAAAAATAACAGTTTATCTTCTTCATCTAACTCTGATATTTCACCTTCAATTTTGGCGCATATACATACCACAGGGGCGTTTTCAACTTTGCCTAAGGCAACAACTTTATCGAGGTGCGGGTTGTTTTCAAAGCCTTTTTCATCGACGTTGGCTAAGTACATCACGGGTTTAACGGTGATAAGGCAAAGTGGTTTGAGTAGCTGTAACTCATCTGCATCCAAATTAAGTGTTCGTACGGCTTTGGCTTGGTCTAAGCAGGGTACAACTTTTTCTAATACTTTAATGAGCGCAATCGCATCCTTGTCGCCGCTTTTGGCTTTTTTGTTTTCACGCTGCATGGTTTTTTCAACGGTTTCCATGTCGGCAAGGGCAAGCTCTGTATTGATGACTTCAATATCAGAAAGTGGGTCAATTTTGTTGGCAACGTGGATAACGTTGCTGTCT
>JAKQIT010000105.1 GCA_029556915.1 Pseudomonadota bacterium | reverse complement strand
ACCCATGCCCAAGGCTCTATACCCGCACGACGTAGATCATCTTGAAGATTTGCAGCTTCTAATACTGGCGTTTTCTCAGCAAGCGTTACGATGAGTATCTTGGTTTGTTTTGGATCTTGTAATTGCATCATTGGAGTAGTGAAGTGCAAATTAGATTTATCCATTTGTCTGGCAACTTCACGATGATAGGCCCCTGTTGCATCAAGCAATAACAAGGTGTGTCCAGTAGGCGCGGTATCCATCACTACAAACTTTTTGCCTGCTTCACGAATGATGCGGGAGAATGCTTGGAATACGGCAATTTCTTCGGTACAAGGTGAGCGCAAATCTTCTTCTAGCAGGGCACGACCTTGCGCATCTAACTTCGAACCTTTGGTCTCTAATACATGCTGACGATAGCGTTCAGTTTCTTCATGCGGGTCAATGCGACTGACTGTTAAATTCTCTAGAGCACCATTAAGCGTGTCAGATAAATGTGCGGCTGGGTCAGAAGTAGTGAGAAGTACAGGTAAACCTCGATGGGCTAATTCAACCGCAACAGCAGCAGCTATTGTAGTTTTACCTACACCACCTTTGCCCATGGTCATGACTAATCCGTGACCATCCTCGGCTATACCATCGACTAGTTTTGATAAGCAGGGTTTGTCTAATTCTATTGGCGTGTTTTTTACTGCCTGTGCGTGATACGGTTTATCAATAAGGAGTTGACGTAGGGCATCTAACCCAACTAAATCAAATGGTTTAAGCATGACATTATCAAGTGGAAGCGATTTTAAGACTTCTGGAATAGCATTTAGAGCCGCTTGTTCACGTTTGTAAATTGCAGCAGCTAAGTCATCATAATCGGCTTCGGCTTTTGGCAGAATGCCATTTATCACTAGGTATTGTTGCTTCAAACCAATATCTGCAAGCTCTTCATGCGTGCGAGCAACTTCACGCAATGTAGATTGTTGTGCACGTGCCACTAAAATTAATCGGGTAAGTTTAGCATCTGCAAGGGCATCAACTGCTGCTTTATATTGCTCACGTTGCTTTTCAAGACCTGCTAATGGACCTAAACAAGAGGCATCACCTTTACCTTCTTCTAAAAAGCCACTCCACGCACCAGGTAATTGCAATAAGCGTATGGTATGTCCTGTAGGCGCGGTGTCAAAGATGATATGGTCATAACCTAAGGTTAATGGCGAATCAATCAGCAAAGAAGTAAATTCATCAAATGCTGCAATCTCGGTGGTGCATGCACCTGATAGTTGTTCTTCAATACCTTTGACTACCGCATCAGGCAGTATGCCACGCACAGGGTTAACAATGCGGTCTCTATAGAGTTGCGCGGCAGCTTGTGGGTCAATTTCAAGCGCTGATAAATTTTGAACTGCTGGCACAGCAGTTATATTGTTGCCAATCGTGATTCCAAATACTTGTCCAACGTTAGAAGCGGGGTCGGTACTTACCAGTAGAACGCGTTTACCTGATTCTGCTAATTGAATCGCTGTTGCACAGGCAATTGAAGTCTTGCCAACGCCACCCTTGCCCGTAAAAAATAGAAAGCGTGGTGGTTGTTCAAGAAATTTCATTCGATTACTTTCATATGATTAACAACATTTACTGCCACTACAGCATCCACTAGAGGGTGCTATCTCTGTTAATGCTTCGATGCCAGCCCAGCGTGATAGCTCAATACGATTCGGATAACGTCCTGCTAGAGCAAATTCACCATCCACTAAAATGAGCGGTAATGCCTCTTGCCCTGAACGTTCTAGAAAGTCTCTTACTATTTTGTTATTCGCAAAGTCCATGGGCTGTTGTGCAAGATTAAAGCGTTCAATCTTTGCGCCATTTTGCTTAGCCCAATCTACGTCTGCACTAAAACTCACTAACTGTTGGTCTACATCTACACCACAAACGCCGCTGCTACAGCACATGGCGGGGTCAAATACTTGTATCGTTTTCATCATCTAGTCTCCTTACACAACTATGGTGGCAATCTTATCCATTGCAAGCTTGAGTGCGGCTTTATCATGTTTTAATGTTTCTAACGGTAGCGCTAAAAAGGCTTCGATACGCGCGAGTAATATGCGGTAAGCTTTCATGAAAGCTGCGTCGATTTCTTCATCGGTACCTGTCGCATGGGCTGGATCTTCAACGCCCCAGTGACTTCTGAGAACAGGTCCAAGATAAGCTGGGCAAGTTTCATTCGCTGCATTGCCACAGACTGAAATTACAATATCTGGCGTTGCTGGCAGATTTTCCCAAGATTTACTGTAATAGCCTTCGGTTGAAATGCCTTCACGTGCGAGCAATACCAGTGAGCGTGGATGCACATAACCTGCGGGTTTGCTGCCTGCGCTCATGGCCCTCCAGCCTGCTGGTGCTATATGATTGAAAGTCGCTTCACCTAAAATTGAGCGACATGAATTACCAGTGCATAAAAATAGAATGTTCATGTTTTTATCAACAAATTATTAACTTTTAATGGACTCATCACAAGTCGTTTCTGGGCAACATGAAGCATTACCAGCACAACAGTTTTCTGTGAGGTAGGCAAGCAAACCATTCATCGCTTCATAATTCGCAGCGTAATAAATATAACGGCTTACTTGGCGAGATTTTACAAGCCCGGAAATACTTAACTCTTTTAGATGAAATGACAGTGTGCTGGGTGGGATTTGAAGTTTTTCTCCAATCACGCCCGCAGCCAAACCATCAGAACCTGCTTGTACAAGCAGTCTGAATATATCCAAACGGGCTTCCTGAGCTATGGATGAAAGTAATGTAACAGCAGATTTAGTCTCCATGGTTACTATATTTCCATAAAT
>JAKQIT010000104.1 GCA_029556915.1 Pseudomonadota bacterium | reverse complement strand
TGAAATACTTCCTTTGCCAAATCAATACCAATTGTTGTAATCTTCATTTTGGACGCCTCTTTCTAGTTAAGTAGTTTGTAGAAACTCTACTTTGGCACTTTGATGCCGTCTTAGGAAGTGGGCGTCCATTCCATTATCCTCAGTGCGAAAGCAATAGGTTTTACCATCAAACACGGTATTGACAGAACAGTCTGTTTTAATACGCTTACCTTCTGCCAAACCCATGACACAGAGGTTATCAAACTCACCATGAGCCGCCATTGCTTTTTCAGTTGCATAAACCGGAGCATGTAGTGCTAGCATCTGCAGGCCAACAAAGCCAGTTGCAAGCCCTAATGCGAGAGTGGTGCTAAATAAACTTTTACGTAATAATTTCATTTTAAGACTCCCTTTTGATGCGCGAGTATTGTGCTTAAAATACATTATCTTCTGTTATCATGTTGTTTAATGTGACTATCATCACATTAAACAACACATTATACGCAAATATTTATTTGATTTTTTTTACTTCTCTAATGCTTTTTTAAAGCCTACGGCAGCTGCATCATAAAGCTCATTAATGGCTTTGTTAGCGGCAACGTTGTCTTTACCAGGCGGCGCTTCCATCGTGTTGGCGGCGTTGTAAAAGCGAGCTGTTAGTGTCACCACAGATTGTCCCGCTGACTTACCCGCTTTTACTTGCGCCACAGTGCGGTAGTTGCTCACGGCAATGGTGCTATCTTTGCCGTCCACAAGCTTGTAGTCCAGTTTCATATCTGTATCATTAGCCTCGCGCAATTTTTCTAAAAACGTGGTGCCGTTTTTAAGTGTCACTAATCGGTGCGGCATTTCCTTGCCTGACTCGTCATCTTTACGATTCTCTAACTTTACATTAGTCACATCTGGATGCCATTTGCCAATTGCGCCAAAATCTTTCAGTAAAGCCCATGCCTTGGCAGGTTCGGCTTTCACTTCAAATTCTTTAACCACTTTTTGACCACTTGGTCCGTGTGCAAAAGCTGCAATCGGCATTAAACAAACCGCAGCTAATATTGCTAAAAATTTTTTCATGCTAAACATTCCTTTTTATTTAAGTTATTGCGCTTCAATCACTTTTTTCAAATTAGGTAAACCTGCGTCATACACGCCCTCAACCGCTTTGACGGCGGTTTCATTATCTTCACCCAGTTTTGGATGTACGTCATTGGCTTTATTGTAAAAACGACCCGTCCATGTTACTGTCGATTCTCCTGTTGCTGGACCGGCTTTTACGGTCATCACTGCACGGTAACCACTCACAGGCAAAACGCCTTCCACAATTTTGTATTCCAGCTTCATTTCTTCATCTGAATTGATGGTTTGTTTTTCTAAAATCGTGCCGCCGCCTTTTAAAGTGAGCAAACGATGTGGTAATTGCACACCATCTTGATCAGCCTTAGTTTCAGTTTTAGTACTTTCTACCGCAGGATGCCATTTATGAATACCACCAAAATCTTTCACCATTGCCCACACTTTGGCAGGCTCGGCTTTAATCACCACTTCACGAATGACCTTTTGTTGGGTTGGAGCGTTTGCCGCTGTCACTGAAAGAGGTAAGAAGCTAGCCACAAGCAAAAGTTTTGTAATAAATTTCATCAATTCTCTCCTAAAAATTTTAATTTTAAATAGCCACTATTTTTGAGTGGGTGTTGCTATAAATAGTCCAAATGCACGGCTTTGTGAGCCAGTTTTTATGGTATCCACTACTTTATTTGTTTTTGCATCTATCACCGTCAAAGCGTTATCCATCCAACTTGCTACATACACACGCTGATGCTTATTGTCATAGGCAATGCCTTCAGGTGTGCCTCCTACAGGTATTGACGCTGTTACTTTTTGCGATTTTGCATCAATTACTGATACCGTGTCTTCATGTGTATTAGTTACATAAACAATTGAGCCATCAGCATTCGTTGTCACGCAATAAGGGTGTTCACCAACAGGTATCGTTGCTGTCACAACATCACGTCTTACATCAATCACCGATACCGAGTTACTTTCTACATTCACCACATATAACAACTTTCCATCACCTGATAACACCATGCCAAATGGATGCTTACCTACAGCAATTTTGTGCAGGGGTTTGTGATTTCTTGCATCTATCACCCCCACTTCATTGCTGTCTCGGTTTGCTACATACAAGCTTGCACCTTCTCGACTCAACACCATGCCCGCTGGCGCCTTGCCCATACTAATGCTTGTAAGCGTTTTATAGTCCTCAGTATCTATCACTATGATTTGGTCATGAAACCAATCGGCCACAAATAGTTGCCCACCGCTCTTATTTAAAGCTACGCCAACAGGCGCAACTTTATTAAGCTTAATTTCATGGATTACTTTATTGCTACCAATATCTAGTACAGAAACTGAACGGCTTTCTACATTAGTGATATAGGCACGATTTGACAGACTATCTATCGCAACACCTACTGGTGCCTGACCAACCTGAACCGTAGCACTAACAGTGTTAGTGGCCAAATCCACTACTGACACAGTGTGGTCGCCCTGATTAGTCACATAAGCAAACGGTGACGCATTGACGACTAAGTTTGAGCTCAAAAAAAGACTGCTCCATAATAAAAACAGTCTTTTAAAATATTTCCGATTCAACATTAAATCTAATTTACCACTTAATGTTTGCCTCAGATCCACGGAAATTAGAACGTATAAAGTAAATAATGCGCCATAAATCATCTTCAGTTTTCACGATTTTGCCATGTGGAGGCATAGGACCCACTACATTTTCACGACCTTTACGGGTATAACCTTGTTTAAGTAACTCATCACTACCTAAAGCGACTAAGCGGAATAAAGTATCATCATCTGCACCATACACCCAAGTTTCGTTAGATAAAGGTGGACACATACCGCCACCGCCATTACCACCATGGCAACCGTTACAACTTACGCTCATATATTTTTTCTTACCAGTTTCCGCCAAGTCAGGATTCATTGGCTTATAGGCATACGGATTTTTTAATGTACCTTTGGCTGCAGCCATCGCTACGTCATACGGTGATTTATCTGACCCCAAGGGTTTAATCTCAGCCGCTGTAGATTTCACCTTTTGCTCAGGTATTTTGAACCCATCTGCGCCTACGGCTGGAGCAGGCGTCTCAGCCGCGGCGATTGTTACTTTATCAGTAGCCGCATCAGTTTTTTTCACATCCTCAATAACTGCTGGCTTTGCTGCTTCAACAGCTTTTTCAGCGGATTTATCTGTGCCAGCAGCACACGCAGTTATGGATAATACACTTAACATCACAACTATACTTGCAATACGGAATTTCATTTAATAGCCTCTCAGAAAATAACTAAAAATAACCACAATAAAAAAACTTAAAACCACACTTACCAAGACTAAGCATTTAACGCTGTATGATTACTTTTATATGACAGATTAAATCCCAAATATCATTAGGATTTAATCCCACTAACTTGCCTCACGCTAGTGCGTAGGATTTTCTAGCATTGCAATGGCTTTTTTGGCGTCATATTCTTTTGCAATCATGAGTGCTGTTTTTCCCTCATCATCCTTAGTATTTAGCTTAGCACCGGCCTTTAATAATAAGCTAACAATCATTTCATAGTCCCCATGCGCGGCAATCATGAGTGGTGTTAAACCACCAGCATTCCTTGCGTTAGGGTCAGCTTTATACTGCAACAAAGTCTGCGCCAAGGTTAAGTTACCTTTGGTAACCGCCAACATTAAAGCATTGTATTTACCTGAACCCATCGCAAAGTCAGGATTAGCATTATTATCTAGCATGGCAACTACTGCATTTTGCTTGTTATCATTAACCGCCATTGCAAGTGCCGTAAGCCCATCTTTATTGGTAATATTAAAGTCAGCTTTATGCTTACCTAGTAGGCGAAACACTTTGGGTTCGTTTGAACGCACTGCATGCATTGCTGCTGTCCACCCGTCATCATCTTGCGCATTGGGGTTAGCCCCATAAGCTAGCAAGCCATTAATTACGCTAATATCACCACCCTTAGCTGCCACGATCAGTGGTGTTTGTTGCTCGGTATCACGCGCATCAATTTTTGCACCACGTTTGAGTAAATATTCAATGCGTGTTGAGTCGCGGGCGATGGTCGCATTATGCAATTCGCTCTCTAATGTTGAACCCTGCCTTAGTGCCTCATCGATCATTGCTGGTAACGCGACTGGGTCTGATTGTTTGGGCACAAGTTGAGATTGCGCAGTTTTAATACGTGATTTGTAAGGTCCATGTGATGGCAAATCGCCTGAAACCACACATTCTTTACATTGCACTAGTGGCACACCGTACTCATCTAAAACTTTTTTAATTTTGTCCTTTTCTTTAATCATCACCGCTTCTATAGCCGACTTCAATTCCTTGGCGCCTTTGCGCATCCCGATAGACAAGCCAAACTCAAGCGGCATGTTGTGTGACATTAAATTTACAGGCACAACAGTAATTGGTGCATTTTTTTTGGTTTTATACCAACCCGCATAAGGTCCCCAAACAGCAGCAACATCAAATTCACCATCTATCATTTGTTGCACAGTCATATGTGGTGCGCGATTAGGTTGCAAATCGGCATCGTGTGAAATAGAACGAACCACAGAGTTTGCACGGTTAAAGCCGTGTTCTTGCAACACTGTGCGAATAGCAGAATGCTGAAATACACCTACTTTATAGTCATTCAAAAGCTTAGGGTCATCAAAAGATTTAATATCAATACCTTTGTCGTTGCGATACGCCAACACAAAAGTACTTTTATAGACAGGGACAGTGGTCATCATGCGCTCGTCATCTGGTGACATATCCATCAAAATATCGCACTCATTGTTATCAAAGGTTTGACGTGTTAAGCCACGCTCTAAATAAGGGCGATAAAAATAGCTGGTATGCGTACCCATACCTTCAGCAATAATCGAGGCAATTTTATTCTCAAAACCTTCGCCTTTATCACTTGAAAGCGGCATATTGCCTGGGTCAGCACATACACGAAGTGAACCCATTTTTTTGATTGCAGCAGGCACAGCGATTGAATTTGCATCCTCAGGCGTTGTTTGATCCATTTTTTCAGCCTGCAAAGGCATTGACACGACTGCTGTCAATAGCGTAATTGCATAAGTTGCTTTTTTGAAAATCGCACTATATTTGTCTTCGTATCGCATTGATATACACCTCAATATTTATAAATTATTTTGATATTTAAAAGTACTTTTAACAGTATTTAATGAATTTTTACGTAACTTTGACGTAACTTTAAGAACACTTACGATTAAATAAGTTCAGGTCAACTTTGACATTTTTATATGAGACAACAAGATGCTGCCTCATATAAAAATGTCAACATGCAAAAAGCAGGTGACGCCTAAACGTCACCTGCTTTATTTTTTTATTTACACTTCTGTACTAACTAGCAATTAGTCAACACGGAATGTAAACAATGTACCGCCTTGAGGAATCTTGTCTAGACCAGAAGCTTTTGCCATCGCAGTTGCACCGATTGCACCGTATTTATCTTCCATATCAAGACCAGCTGTTACTGGTAAACCAATCCAGCCGCCAATACCTGTCCATACTGACACGTATTGTTTGCCTTTTACTTTATAAGTAATTGGGTTGCCGATAATGCCTGAAGCCAATTTACGTTGCCATAACACTTTGCCTGATTTACGATCAACTGCGCGGAAGTCACCACCCAATGAACCATAGAATGCCAAGCCACCGTCAGTCACTAAAGCACCACCCCAGTTTGGATATGGATCAGGAATTTCCCAGATGGTTTTACCAGTCACAACGTCATATTTCTTGAATTTACCAGTAATGCCCGGTTTTTCAGGATACATATAAACGTTAGCAAACACATAAACGGTACCTTGTTGAGTATGTGTACGCTCTTGTGGCTCATCTTCCATACACCAGTTGTTAGTTGGTACGTAGAATACGTTAGGCTCTTTTGGATCTACAGCCGCTGGTTGCTGATCTTTACCACCCATTGCAGATGGACAAGCTTGTGTATTTACATCACGTGCAAATGGTGAATGCTCTTTCACTTTAACAGGGCGACCTGTTTTTAAGTCAACTTTTTCAGCCCAGTTTACAGTCACAAACTTAGTCGCACGTAACAATGTACCGTCAGCACGATCTAATACATAAGCAAAGCCGTTACGGTCAAAGTTCACCAATGCATTAACTGATTTACCGTCAACTTTTAAACCATCAACCAAGATGTTTTCGTTCACACCATCATAATCCCATTGGTCAAATGGTGTTTTTTGATAAGCCCACACCAGTTTACCTGTGTCGATATTACGTGCCATAATCGTCATAGACCATTTGTTATCGTATTTACCAACGTTTGTTTTAGGATCAACTTCATTACACTTTTCGTGAGTCAAATTTGCACCTGTTTCACCGCAACGGTAAGCTGGAGACCAGTGACCAGGGTTACCTGTACCTGCGTACATTAAACGCAATTTAGGGTCATAAGTGAACCATGCCCATGGTGAACCACCACCAATTTTCCACTCATCGCCTGGGTAAGTTTCGCCTACTTTATTACCAGCTACGCCATAGTGTGGGTTAGCTTTGTTAGTGTCTTTATCCATACAGATGTCAGCATCTGAGCCTGTACTATGACATTTCCAAACTTCTTTACCTGTTTTCAGGTCATAAGCAACTGTACGGCCACGTGCAGCGAACTCGTCACCACCAAAACCAGCCACCACTAAACCTTCAGCAACCATTGCTGGACCTGAATGTGTTTCGCCTTTTTCTGGATAAGCATGTTTAGTTACCCAAACTTCTTTACCTGTAGTCGCATCTAATGCAATCAAGAAACCATCTAATGTGTGGAAAACGACTTTGCCATCAGCATAGTTCAAACCGCGGTTGATGGTATCGCAACATGCGCGAGGCACTGCAGATTCATCACGGTCAGATTTTTTGGTGTAGTTCCAGATTTGTTTTGGATGATCAGGATCAGACAAATCAAGCGCCTGAACAATGTTTGGCCAACCGGAAACCATGTACATCATTGGTTTTCCACCGTGCTCAACCACTACTGGCTGACCTTCATGGCCACGTAATGTGCCTGAAGATTGTGACCAGATCATTTCTAAGTTTTTAACGTTGCCTGTGTTAATGTCTTTTAATTGGCTGTGGCGATGCATGGCTAAGTTTTGACCAGGTGCAGCCCACATATTGTGGTCTTTACTACGTTTGATAATTTCTTCGTTCGCTGACGCTTGACCTACCATGCCGACTAAAGCAACGGCACTTAGCGCGGTAAACATGGCTTTTAATGTCCAGTTCTGTTTCATAGTTCCTCCGTGATTAAAAAAATTCAACCCCTAAAATCTGTTGCAATTTGTAACTAGCATTTATTACAAATTGTTACTAACGCAACATGAGCTGAACTATAGGCTTTTGCTAAACTTACTGAATGAGAGTACTTCCCGCAGTTGATAAGGATATTTTCCCATCCAATTTGGGAGCGATGGGCATTAGTATTTTTTCTATGATTTATCACTAATCCTGACAGCGATATGAACAGTGCTATAGTATTTAGGAATTTTTCCTATCTTTACTGTGAAAATTACGATTGTGAATATGGTTTGTTACGCGCATCCTATTAACTTAATTTTCTGGTTCAAATTATTTAATGCAACCTATCAATCGTGTGCTTAATCAGACACAACATAAACGAAAAATTTTATTAGGCTTAACATTTGTCCCGCTTGCATTTTTTAGCACCTACATGATTTCAAGCTACTTTAGTCTTTCTGAGCGATTTACTGCTTGGGCTAGCAATTATGAGGAAATCGCAGAAATTGATGAACTACCTATTGCCTTACTTGCGAGCCTAATGGCGATGGTTTGGTTTGCCACCCAGAGAATTGCAGAATCTAGAGAATTAATCAAACGTAATACTGCTTTGTTACAGCAAGTACTTGAAGTACAAGAAGCAGAGCGCAAATCTATTGCGCGAAATCTCCATGATGATTTAGGTCAATATTTAAATGCCATTAAGGCAGAGGCCGCCAGTTTATGTATGGGTGATTCTATAAATAGTGACATTTTTGCTACAGCGCAGCGGATAACACAAAATACAAATCATGCCTACAACGCAACCAAACTGATGATGCATACGCTCCGCCCTGTAGGCTTGGATGAACTTGGGTTATCTGCGGCAATTGAGCATTTGGTTGATCAGTGGAATACCGCATTTCAAAGCAACACGATAATAAAATTAGCTATACATGGCAATATTGACAACTTAGGCGAAAGTTTAAACATAGCCATTTTTAGAATTGTACAAGAAGGGATTACCAATATTGCAAAGCATGCTAAAGCCAAGGAAATTAACATTCAACTCACAATATCACAGAAACTTTTTCGAGTTGAATTATCCGATAATGGGATTGGTTTTGATACAGAAAATCCTAATGTTGGTTATGGCTTATTGGGCATGTCAGAACGCGTAGAAGCACTCTCTGGTGAACTTATAATCTACAGCGCCTTTAAACAAGGCACTCGCCTAACAGCAGAGATTCCCATTAATTAAGGTAAATAAATGAGTAAAAATGTCACCGTATTTTTAGTGGATGATCACGCCGTAGTGCGCGAAGGCTATAAACATTTGCTGCAAAAAACCAACATAGATGTAATAGCTGAAGCTAGCAGTGGCGAGGAAGCCTATCACCAATTTGAAACTTTAAATCCTGATGTTATTGTGATGGACTTATCGATGCCAGGAATTGGTGGTATTGAAACTATTGCTAAAATTATCGGTAAAAATAAGCACGCCAAAATTCTGGCTTTTAGCATGCACGATGATATCGTTTTTTGCAAACGTGCATTACAAGCCGGAGCATGTGGTTATGTGACAAAATCAAGCGCACCTGATGAACTGATTGAAGCAGTATTCACCGTTGCCGCCAATAAAAAATTTATCAGTCAAGAAATCGCCAATCGCGTCTCACTCAAACAAGTCAAGTCAGACGATGTACTGAGTACGCTCACACCGAGGGAATTTGAAATCTTTCAGATGCTTGCCAAGGGCATGTCGTTAGACGAGATTGCCACTACATTGCACTTAGATTACAAAACCATTGCCAACGCGCAGACGCGCTTGCGCCAAAAGTTGAATGTGGAGAACACCTCACAACTGATTTTAGCCGCAGTCAAACTTAAAATTTTACCGGTTTAAAAGCCAGAAAATCCAGCCCGATTTTTATATATAATTATTGCTTATATAAAAACAAGTCTCTCCGAGAGATTTTTATACCTCTGTAACCAGCTTGCAGACTGGCTTAGCGGGGAGGTAAAAAGATTTAGGCATATAAATACCTGAAATTCGCTCATTTTATCAGACGAAAAATCCTTTTTTTGTATGCGTCCTCTTTTGAATGCATCTTTTTAGTAAGATGCGTGAATTTTCACTCAAAATGGATTTTGCAGTTAAACTGACTTTATATAAAAAAAGGAGCAAGCCTACCAATCCTTCCTAGGGGAACAAAATAGGCTTGCTGTGTTAGGACTGTTATAAGGCCAGTCCCAGCACTCGTAAAATGTTAATCAACATCAACAGGTGAATTGCCATTTGCTTTGGGTTTGTTAAAGTCATAGCGCAAGCCTATCCAAGCCGCTTGCGGCGCTCCTGGTGCTAAAAATAGTTCTTTTTTGGATTCTGCATCTGTCGCAAAGGTGTTGCCCGCGCCAACAAACATATTTTCTCCCAGCAACCCGCTGGTGTAATACTCACGGTCAAACACGTTGGTCGCCTTGGCAAACAGTTGCCAACCAGATTCACCAAATTTATAACGGGTATCCAAATTCAGAATCGCATAACCGGAAACTTTGCCTTTACCAGCATAATCATTGCCATCCACACTATTTGCAGCATCCACGGCGCGATGTTTATTGTTTTCGTTACCACGCACATACTGATCCGAAAACGCCACCACGGTTGCGCCTATCGTCCAGTTGGGGACCACCGACCATTCGCCGCGTAACTTAAGCTGATGCTTAGGAATGCCGGGCATATCGTCGCCGGATTTGACTTGAATGACTTTATTGCCGTCGGCATTTACAAAGCGCGAAGAGTTGGCTTCCGAAGCCAGCTGAAAGTCATCCTCAAAAGTGGCGCGAATATAGCTGTAACCTGCTGACCAGCGAAAATCTCCGGTGTTGCCGTTAATCCCTAAATCCAGCCCTTGACGGCGGGTTTTGCCAACGTTATCAAAATAACCCGCGCCGGTAGTGCCAGAGGCTATGAATTGCAAATCATTATAGTTGGTAGTGTGGTATGCCCCAGCAGTCCATTGGATGTTACTTGCCAATTGACCTCTGAAACCACCTTCAAAGGTTTTTGCCACCACTTGCTTGAGTGGCGGATCGCCCGCCATAGCATTTGGCAACAAGCATGGAAAATTTGGGTCGGCACAACCCGTCTCAATCGGGCTGGGCGCACGGTTACCCTCGTTATAGCCCGCGTAGGCGTTTAAGGCTGGGCTAAACGCGTAAGCAATACCGACAGCTGGGTTAAAACGATGGTATGTATGTTTGCCACCGGCATCGCCCGCTGCACCTACCACCTCAATCGCACCGGCATCTTCACAATCCACAAACTCACCATCCACCGGACTAATACACAAGCCTTCTTTATCATCGGCCAAATGGTCTTTCACTTTGATACGGGTATGGTTGTAGCGACCTGATGCAGTCAGTGCCAGTTGCGGAGTGATGTTAAGAGTATCCGTAGCAAACAGGCTCCATGTACGACTACGCCCACTCAGTTTGTTGGCAAGCTCAACTTCATCATCCACTTCTGCCAAGCCGCGCGCCGCATTAAACGTATCGCCCTCTTGCTCGGTTTGTTTGTAGTTTGTACGTCCCAAATCTACGCTAAAACCACCAGTCAAGGTATTTTTTTCAGTGAGCCAAGTCATTTGCATGCTACCGCCCCACCCTTTGTTTTTTGTTTGGCTACGATTAAGCACGCCATGCGGGTAAATCGCATCGCATCCCGGTAAACCTGCATCATCGCAAGCCTCTAATAAACCTTCGTATTCATCGTTGACATCGCCGTTTAAGGTTTTAGTTTTGTTCTGGCGATAATACGCGTTGGTGGTGAGCAACAGCTCATCGCTAAACCAATGGCTAAGCTTGCCATTGATAAAGCCTAGTCGGTTTTCGGTTTGGTCTGGCTTGGTATGGATGGCGTCATAACCGAAGTTTTTAAGCAAAGTTTGCGGTGTATAGCCATTCCCAATCAAATCGGTATCTGCCACACTAAAGCTAATATCCACGTCGGTTTTTTCGCCATCGTAGCCCACCTTACCGAACCCTTGGGTCACATCCGAAGGCGAGCCATCGCGCCAACCATCTTCTTCAAAACGGTTAGCCGCAAAAAAATAGTCCACACCATTGTCTAGCTTACCGCCGTATTCGCCCTCTATCGCCCAACGACCGAACGATCCGCCATAGACCTGCACGCCGCCACCGGGAAAATGCTCACCGCTTTTAGTTTGAATAGACAACGCGCCACCGAGTGTGTTTAAGCCAAATAAGGGATTAGAGCCGGGCATCAAAGCCATGCTGGCAATGGCATTTTGCGGAATCAAATCCCAATTCACTGTATCGCCAAAGGGTTCGTTAATACGCACACCATCCTGATACACCGACAAACCTTGTGGCGTACCTAGCAGCGGTGAGGCGGTAAAACCTCTAAAATTCACATCTGGCTGATACGGGTTATTTTGCGCTTCGTTAATATTGACACTAGATAGATTATTATTCATAAAATCGGCAATGCCGAGGCTTTGCTGATTTTGAATTGTTTCGCCTTTTGTCACCTGCACATTAGACGGCACTTGGTTTACCGGCACCCCTAATGCGTCTAGCGGTGTGCTTCCCACAACTTCAATAGTCCCAAGTTCAATAGATTCAGCTTTATTTTCCGCCAAAACTTGTGGAACAAATACCGTGGCTAACAAAGCCACGATTATATTTTTCTGAAATTTCATAACATCTCTCTTTTATGCATTCACACTGGCATTATCAAGGCATAGAAAAGGATGTGATACTCCAAAATTCACTTTTTAGGCAGGATATATTCCCATGCATCACTATCAGTCTTAAATGATATTGAGTGCAGACAAAACCAAACGCCAACTCCATTATTATCGGGACAGTTTCCCGTGAGCAAAAGGCCATCTTCCCTTAAATTAAAATGTTAGCGAGCTTATACTGGCAACCAGTTAATCTCCAAAGTTAACTAGTAGTCTTTAGACGTTTATACGTTAAGCCCCGCTAATTGCGGGGCTTTTTTTATTTTTGAAAATATTGACAGATAAAATGTAAAAACCACTAAAAATAACCATTACAACCACCCGAGAAAATTTAGCACCTCTGTGAGCCGCATGTGTACTGGCTTACAGAGGTGCTGAAATGAAGATGTGCAAATTAAGGTTTATTGGGTGGTAATTTTGCGTGCCAATTACTGGCCGCTAATTTAGCAGCAGCAATCTCTTCAGCTTTCATGGTTTTGGCCATTGCGTCACGTGCTTGTTGAGCGCCAACATGGTCTTGCTTGGCGGCAAGTTCAAACCACATATAGGCTTCTTTGGCATCTTTTTTGACTGCGACACCATCACGATACAGCATACCCATTTCATATTCGGCTTTGTGGTGACCTTGCTCAGCCGATTTGCGTATCCATTGCTCAGCCATGACTACATCTTTTTTAATGCCGTTGCCATCAAGATAATTTTTGCCTAAAGCTAACTGCGCTTTGTAATGATGTTGCTCGGCCGCCTTGCGGTACCAATCACACGCTAACTTGCCATCAGGTTTTGTGCCACGGCCAACGGTATAAAGCCTACCCAGCGCAAATTGAGACAAAATATGGCCTTGCTTGGCAGCTTTTTCAAACCATTTGAAAGACTCATCATCATTTCGCTCAACACCTTGCGCCTGAGCGTACATGACACCTAAGTTATATTGCGAATCTTGATTACCCTGCTCGCCCGCTTTTTTATACCATTCAGCAGCTTTTGCGTAATCTTGCTTAACGCCCTGCCCTTCATCATACATCATGCCCAAAATATGCTGAGCCTGCACATTACCTTTTAGGGCTAAGGGCTCAAATTCTTTATGCGCTTTGGTAAAATCACGTGCGACAAAAGCCGCCTTTCCCTCTTCAAAGCCCGCAAATACTTGCGTTGTAAAAAGAAATGTAATTACCAACGATATTTTTACTACCAAGTGCTTTTTCATAAACATCCTTCTTCAATTTCCGGTTGATTCAAACTTACTTATTCTTCTATTAATCCGTGCCGCATGGCTAAACGCACCATTTCAATCGGGCTAGTCACACCCAATTTTTGTTTGATCATAGTGTGATAATTTGCTACGGTTTTTTGACTGATTTTGAGCATATCAGCAACTTCTTCAACTTTTCTGCCTTCAGCCAATAATCTAAATACTTCAAATTCTCTTGATGAAAGTTGTTGCAATGGATCGTCATCCCCCATTAATGTTTGTAGCGCAATTTTCTGAGCGATTCCAGCACTCAAAAAAGTTTTACCCCGCAATACTTCATTGACCGCCATCATCAAGTCGTCAGCCGCACCAGTCTTTGTCACATAACCACGTACCCCAGCTTTTAATGCCTGCGAAGCAAAAGAAACAGCTTCATGCATTGAAAAAATAATAATTCTGGCACTGGGATGGCGCTGCAAAATCCGTTTAGCTGCTTCTAGGCCGCCCATTCCTGGCATTGATAAATCCATCACTACGATGTCTGGCTGAAAGTCTCCATAAACCTGATACGCTTGCTCACCAGAATCCGCTTCAGCCACTACCACTAATGCTTTATTTAACTCTAATAAACGACGCAAACCTGAGCGCACTACCTCATGATCATCAACTAACAGTACTTTACTTTGAATCATTTACTGCTGTCCTTTTCAACATGCTTTGGCAAGCGAATGTAAATTCTAGTTCCTGCATTTGGCGCTGATTCTATTTCCATACTTCCCATTAAACCCTGCACTCGCTCTCGCATACCAGCTAAACCATAGCGATTAGTCATGCGCGTTTTATCAAAACCAACACCATCATCTTCAATATCAATTAAAAGATGCGTCTCATCTGTACTTACGCTAATAGTTAATCGGCGCGCGTTTGCATGCTTAGTAATGTTGGTTAAACATTCTTGAACCACTCGATAAGCCGTAATTGCGACGGCTTCATCAAGTCCACCTAAATGACCACTCACATTTTGTATTATTGACACGCTCCGATTACGTTGCCGCCAGTGATGAATATGCTCTGACAGAGCAAGTCCTAATCCTAATTCATCTAGCACGCGCGGGCGTAACCGCTGTAATAACTCATGAACCATATCCATCATCTGTCGCGTAATATTACTGATTGCAGAAGCACTTTCTTTTGCTGTTGAAATTTTTTTTGCAGCTAAAATAGCACTTGCATCTACATGAATGGCTGTTAAATATTGTCCAATTTCATCATGAATATCCCGTGCCAAACTTTTACGCTCGTCTTCCTGCAAGCTAATTATTTGCTGCGTTAAACGATGGTTATTTTGTGTGCTTTGCTGCAGAGTATCTGCCATCGCGTTAAATTTATTGCCAATTTCCTGTAACTCCACCTGCTTAAATGCTGGCAAGCGGCTTCCATAATGACCTAGTTCTACCTGCGTTAACGCACTTATAATCTGATTCACAGGATTAAAGGTATATCGTACCGCCCAGTAAGCCAGCACATTCATCAAAATAAAAAAAATCCCCACCAAGGCCAATAAACCAACCGTGTCATCCCATACTTCAGCAATTTCATAGCTTGGGTCTGGCGTAACAACTAAATCACCTAAATAACGACCGTTTAAAACCACATTTTTACGCCTTTCTTCTACGCCTAAACTAGACATATCCATGGCTTTAACAAACCAAGCTGGTGGCGCATCATGTTCTACACCGCTAGTATGATCTCTATTTGACTCTCGCAAACGACCACGCGCATCATAAAACTCTATTTTTAAATGGCGGATATTACCTAAAGACTTCAACTTAAAAATAGACATTTCACCATCAATTTCATGATTAATCCAACCAAAATCCGAGGTGTAATGTACAATTTCTGCATCTAACAAATGCAAAACTAAATTTGAAGTTGAACTCACCTCTGCTTTTACATCCTCACGTGCATTCTCAATAATAAAGTAGGCACTAACGCTCAATAATAAAAGCAATAAGCTGGTAATTAATAAATTTAGTTTAAGTTGGAGACTCATGAAGGCACACAATAATCAATGTGTGTATATTATAGATTCTTACCCAATTAGCATCGGGATAAATTCCCGACAGAGAAATTTAAAGTCTTTAAATGGCAAATTATATGTTCTATTTAATAATTGAAACGAATATACCAAATGACCTAGTCGTCAAACTCCAACAACATGCAGCTATACAACAGCATATTTTCAAAAGTCAGGGCGGTTGGGCTTTATTAAAATGGTGATGATTTACGCGCATTTATTGGTAGCGCATTTAACAAACTAAGTAGATAAAGCACCTAATATCATGGCGGTAAATGTGGGAAAGGCTACGATTTAGCTACGGCAAAATAATAAAGGGCTAGCAATTTGTTAACCCCTTGATTTATTTGGTAGGCAGTAGCAGACTCGAACTGCTGACCTCTTGGATGTCGACAAGTTATTATTAAGTTTTTCAATCAAACCATATATGACCATATCAAACCATCTTGGACAATAAAAAAGCAATAAAATTGTTTTTA
>JAKQIT010000094.1 GCA_029556915.1 Pseudomonadota bacterium | reverse complement strand
AGGGCGCTCTCAGCAGAGTTTACGTGTTCGCCCTTAGACTGAACGCGGTAAGTGATGCCGCTGAAAAAAGTTATATTGATGACTGAATGGTAGCACCCGTGGCAAAAAACGCGCCACCTGCAATGTGGTGAATGGTGCGCATCTCATCATATCCATCAAAATGCCAATGCCCGTCCGAGAAAACCCGTTCATCCGCATAAGCGGCCACCACTTCTGCAATGAATAAATCGTAAGTATTTTGGTTGTGCGGCTCGGGGATAATTTTGCACTCTAGCCACGCCACGCAGCCTGCCAGCAAGGGCGCGGCAATGTGCTTGGCGGCAAAGGTTTGTAGCTGATTTTCTGCAAATTTATCGGTGCCTTGCAACTCGCGCCCAGAGCTTGAGCCTAGCTTGGTGACTAAATCCACCTGCGCCACGCACGGTACATTAATGGCAAACGTGCCAGAAGCCTCAATCAACTCGCGCGTATAAGTATTTTTATCAATCACCACGCAAATTTTAGGTGGGTCAAAATCGAGCGGCATATTCCACGCCGCCGCCATGATGTTTTGTTTGCCGTTAAAGCTGGAGGAAACAAGGATGGTGGGACCGTGGTTTAGGAGGCGGTAGGCTTTGCTGAGCGAGACGGGAATCATGATAACCACTCTGACTTATGTGCTAAAGTTAGCTATTCTGAGGAACGACAAATTCAAAAACTTCAATTCCGAGAATATTCTTAATAGGTAATAATTTAGCAGGGAAACCACTCTCTAAAACTAAAACTGCGCGACCACTCTGCGACATGCCTTCTGACGCTTGTACGGCTTCAATTACAGCACGATATTTCACACATTGAAAAAGTCCACGCAATATATCAGCTTCATCCGATATTCGTGATTTAATTTCCACCGCGACCCATTCTTTTTTTGTAGAAAAAGATACGTCTAAACAATCACCTGATGGCAAAGGTTTCTCTGTTTCGCCTAAGTTACCATCTTTTAAACCTATCGCCTCTGGATGTTTTGCAACATACTCTTTCAAAGCCTTGTGAGCCAAACTTTCCCCACCCCCTCTAAAATGTGATGCCGCATTTACAAGGTCAGAAAAGTTATTTTTAACAGGCTTTAGCGAGAGTGCTTTTAAGACTTTTTCCCAATCACGGTAAAGATATATTTCTATTAGCTCATTATCGACAATAGCTTTTTTTTCTTTATTAGATAGCCCTGTAAATGATAGCTTGTTGTTTTTATCAGTTTTATCTAAAAACCAACCTACCCCTTCACCAGGAAGTCCTGTTGATTTGTTACATACAATACATTGGATTGGCGGTATATCAACACCCCATTGATGCGAAAGCTCTTTTAGACCTTTACCTATACTTCCAAGTACAAAATTTAAGTTGCGGGGATTGGGTATGCTTAATTCTTTTGCTAAATCTGAGTAAAAAATTGCACTGCCAGCTTCAGCTTGGCGCACTAAAATTGGCAAAGCAAGACGAGCACGCTTCTGATATAACTTATCACCAAAAATTGAGTTGGCAACTTGTGCTGTAGGCGCTTTCATAGATACCAGACCTACTTCTGCCAAGAATCCTTCAAAGTCACCGTTCTATTAAACACAGGCTTGCCCGCTGCGCTCTCTTTTCTATCGGCTACAAAGTAGCCGTGGGGCTCAAACTGAAAGCTCTCGGCGGGTTTTGCGTCTTTTAGGCTGGCTTCTAGCTTCGCTTTAATGGTCATTAAATTCACTCAGTGTTATTGTTTATTTTTTATAGCTGACTGCTGTTGATTTTTCGTGTTGGATTCAGCCACCACATAAGGCGTGCCATTTTGCTCTGCCAGTTTTTTTGCCGTTTGTGCGGCGCGGCGTAAAGCCGCATCTGCGTCTTGTAGCTCTGTGCTGGCGGGTATTTTTTCGTTGTGCATTATTTCACCTCAGTTTCAAGCAAAATGGGTTGTGGATGTGAATTGTCATATAAAGACCAAGAATCTGCTAGTGATTTGTAAAACCCATGAAAATTTTGCAAGCCTGTTTTAAATCTGCGGCGTATGGTGGCTTCTGGTATGTTGTGACCGCCTGTAGCCACTCTTGCGGCTACGCGGTTTACGGCAAAGTCAGCATTGGGCAATGCTTAGAAAAAACAAGGTAATGTGATACCCGAGCTTTTTCCATTCCAAAATATCTTTTGCGTAAGTTTTACCTGAGAGCGTGGTTTCAAAGGCAAAACTATTGCCTGCTTTTACGTTAGTTTTAATTTCATTAAGCATCAGCCGTGCCGCTTTAATGCTGGCGGTTTCTGGTGCAAAAGGGGCTAGGCCAGCGGCAATTAAATCTGCATTAATAAAAATGGGGCAATTGGCTTCATTAGGCAGGTATTCACGGGCGAAGGTGGTTTTTCCTGCGCCGTTTGGCCCTGCGATAATGATGATTTTTTTCATTTCTATTTCAGATAAAAAGCTTACTTCTGCCAAGCATCCTTCAACGTCACCGTCCGATTAAACACGGGCTTACCCGCCACACTCTCTTTTCTATCGGCCACAAAGTAGCCGTGGCGCTCAAATTGAAACGCTTCGGCTGGTTTTGCGTCTTTTAGGCTGGCTTCTAGTTGCGCTTTAATGGTGGTGACTGAGTTTGGGTTAATGTCTTCTAAAAAGTCTTTGTCTCCGCTACCGGGGTGCGGGTCTTTAAACAATCTATCGTACATTCTAATTTCGGCTTCATGCGCGTGGTTGGCGCTCACCCAGTGAATATTGCCTTTTACCTTAACGCTGTCTGAGCCGGGGGTGCCAGACTTTGTATCGGGCAGATATTCACAATACACAGTCGTGACATTGCCTTGTGCATCTTTTTCACAGCCGGTGCATTTCACCACATAGCCATAGCGCAAGCGCACCATGTTGCCGGGGAATAGCCTAAAGTATTTAGGTGCGGGTTCTTCCATAAAGTCTTCGCGCTCTATCCATAGCGTTTTGCTCAGTTGCACTGTGCGTTTGCCAAGCTCTGGTTTGAGCGGGTGGTTGGGCGCAAAGCAATCTTCACTCGAATTTTCTGGGTAGTTATCAATCACCAGTTTTATGGGGTCTAGCACGGCAATGCGGCGCATCGCGCTAAGGTTAAGCACTTCGCGCATGCAGTCTTCTAAAATTGAGTATTCAATCCAGCTATCGGCTTTGCTCACGCCTATACGGTCGGTAAAAAGTTTAAAGCCTTCAGGCGTATAGCCACGGCGGCGCGCGCCTGCTAGCGTGGGCAGGCGTGGGTCATCCCAGCCGCTGACGTGTTTTTCTTCTACCAGTTGAATCAGCTTACGTTTTGAAAGCACCACGTAGGTGAGGTTTAATCGCGCAAATTCATATTGTTTTGGCACGGGTTGCGCTAGCAAACCCGCTTCTACCAAGCGTTCCATCAACCAATCGTAAAATGGCCGTTGGTCTTCAAACTCTAACGTGCAGATTGAGTGGGTGATGGTTTCAAGCGCGTCTTCAATGGGGTGGGCAAAGGTGTACATGGGGTAAATGCACCATTTATCGCCCGTGTTGTGGTGGTGCGCACGGCGAATGCGGTAAATAGCTGGGTCGCGCATGTTGATGTTGCCTGAAGCCATGTCAATTTTGGCGCGTAAAATCAGGCTGCCGTCTGCGTGTTTTCCATCGCGCATTTCGCGAAATTTGGCTAAGTTTTCTGCTACGCTGCGATTGCGAAAAGGGGAGTCTTTACCAGCTTCGGTCAGCGTGCCACGGTTAATGCGCATTTCTTCTGCGGTTTGCTCATCAACATAAGCATGGCCGTTTTCAATGAGGCTTTCAGCCGCGCGGTACATTAAATCAAAATAATCAGAGGCAAAGTATAAATTAGATTCTTTGCCATTTTGGCCGTTATTATTCCAACCAAAACCAAGCCAGCTCACCATTTCGGTGATGCTATCGACGTATTCTTGGCTTTCTTTTTCTGGGTTGGTGTCGTCAAAACGTAAATGGCAAATGCCGCCGTAATCGCGCGCTAGCCCAAAGTTTAAAAAAATACTTTTAGCGTGCCCAATATGCAAGTAGCCATTCGGCTCGGGCGGAAAGCGCGTACGGATTTTAGCGGTATCCACTTGCCCAGTTTTTTGGTGCGTAGCATCGCCCGGGCTGCCTGCCCATTTTTTTGTG
>JAKQIT010000089.1 GCA_029556915.1 Pseudomonadota bacterium | reverse complement strand
ATCATATTCCGCTCAGGCGCTTAGCGTTTGTACGTTGGCAGGCAATTTTGCAGCCTTAGAGCGCATTGTCTCCCAGTTACCAAACTTTGATGTTGAGCGTTATACGGCCTTTAGAAACGCCAAGGTGGGCATGGCTGAAGCAGTTCTTTGGCAAAAAGTGCACACGGCAGATTTTGCGATTTCGCCGACAGATGTTGCTGATAACGGAAAAAGTGCACTGGATTTGCTACAACAAGGTTTGTGGCTTGAACATCTCAATACCTTAATTGCTTGGGGCACTTACGAAGATTTACAAAACAATAAGCATATTAAAACGCAACGAAAAGATTTCCCCAATCCATCTTTTCATGCCACAGAATATTGCATTACAAAACCGACCATTTTTAATGGGTTAAAACTTCACAGCCTTTATACCGCTTGCGATAGCGCACAAGGCGCACTCAAACTGCATTTGCCCGTGATTGAATATTGCGCAGAAATTTCACTTGGCGCAAACCGACAAAAAAGTTTTGATGCCATAAAAACGCATTTAGATCATTTTTTTCAAAATAACGCGCTTAGCCAAATTGATTACAGCGTCAAAGACACTTGGAGCGTCACTTGGCAAGTTCAATCGGTCAGCGTTGAGCTTTATTGTTTTTATCGCGAAATGCCCGATGGTTGGGATAACGTGGCGTGGTTACGCATACGTTATGCGCCAAATCTAGACCGCTATTACCGCACTGATTATCAACGTAATTTGGTGCTAAATGCAGCCATTCAATATGCTACGTTTGATTTTGCGATTGATTTAAATGCTAATTATCGGCAAGTTGAAAATGCCATTTATACGCCAGATTGCTTTAAGCCGATGATTACTGAAGCGCAGCCACTGTTGATTTGGCATGATACACAACAGAATGTGATTGGCTTTGCCGATGCAACACTTGCATTGATATTTAACGTGAATGAAGTGGAAAAATTAACGTTGGCGGTGCAAAACTTTAGAGGCAGCGAAGGCCGCAATGGTCTGGAAGTGCATGTTCAACGCGAAACTGCCCATTTAGGCAGTGTTTCAAACGTAGCTAACTTCAAGAAAAACATCAAGAAAATCACAAAACTCATCGGTAAAGAAGTGAGCACTTATACTTATGATGAACACTATTAGCGAAGTGACTCAGCCCTAAAAATTAGCGCCAGTTGGTTTTCACAAGTGGATGGGCAATTACATTTCTAAACAAATTTTTCCAAAATGCTGGTTGGTTTCTTGGTAGCGAAAAGCTTCCACAATATTTTCTAATGCAAAAACCTTGTCAATCACAGGGCGCATGTTGTTAGCATTAATAGCTTTAATCATTTCTTGCTGTTGCGTACGGTTGCCCACCAGCACCCCTTGAATACGCAGTTGTTTAATGAGGGCGCTGACAATTGAAATCTCCCCGCCTAGCCCCGTTAAAATCCCTATCACTGAAATATGCCCGCCAATGCGCGCCGCCGTCATCGATTGTTCCAGTGTGGCTGGGCCGCCCACTTCAATGA
>JAKQIT010000063.1 GCA_029556915.1 Pseudomonadota bacterium | reverse complement strand
CAGATCAAACCAGCCTAGAAGATGTGTTTGTGCAACTCACCTACCAAGATCAAGCTGCTTAAGGAATAAAAAATGATTTTTCAAGTCGCAAGAAAAGAACTTAAAAGTATGTTTTCATCCCCTATGGGCTGGGTGATTTTGACGGTTTTGATATTTGTATTTGCAACTTACTTTATTAATGCGGTAACGCAGTATTTTTCAATGATGACAGGTAGCATTAAATCAAACGGTCGTATTGGTGTGACCTTATTCGTAGGTCAGAGCTTATTCGGTTTAGCCTCGCTTGTCATGCTATTTGCCGTGCCCTTACTTTCAATGCGCTTGATTGCAGAAGAACGCCGCACACAAACTCTAACCTTTTTATTGAGCGCACCCATTTCATTAACGGAAATTGTGCTGGGTAAGTTTTTAGGCTTAATTGTATTTTTGATGATAATAATCACAGTCATTACCACCATGCTTTTCACGCTCAATAATTGGACGGAGCTAGACTTCGGCTATGTTTTTTCTAATGTGCTTGGACTGGTGTTACTGGTAGCAAGCTTTTCGGCACTGGGACTTTTCTTTTCAAGCGTTACCTCTCAACCTGTGATTGCAGGATTGCTAAGCTTTGTCGCATTATTTGCTCTGCTCGGCATAGACCAATTTCTAGCGGCAAACACCAGTAATCCACTCAGTCAATTGCTTCAAGATTTATCGCTGATGCGCCATTTTGAACCACTGTCGCAAGGCCTTATAGACTCTAAGGACATTATCTTTTTTCTACTATTTACCGGTATCTTTTTAATACTTACCTTGCGTCGTTTAAATGCTGAACGCTTACGCGCCTAACAATATGGATAAAAGCAAAAAACTACAGCTACAAAAATTGGTGCAAGAACAAACCTTTGTATTATTTTTACTGCTCATAGCTGCCTTAATTGGGATTTTATCAACGAAATTTCATGTATTCCAAGATGTAACGCAAGACAAGCGCAATACAGTTTCTGCGGCGAGCGTTACCATACTTAAGCAAATGCAAGGGGCGGTTTCTATTACCGCATTTGCACCAGAAGATGAAGCATTCCGCCAAAACATTCATAATTTTATTGCTCGCTACCAGCGCACTAAACCTGACATCTCACTTAGTTTTGTCAATACGGCTAAAGACCCAAATTTAGCTCAAGCCGCAGGCATTACAGCCAAAGGTGGTGAGCTTGTCATTGCATTTCAAAAACGTAGCGAACATCTTATTCCACCCTATACAGAGCAAGATCTCACGAATGTGCTTGCCCGTCTCACACGCTCGCACAATCAGGCAGTCATGCTGCTAAATGGGCATGGCGAGCGCAATTTTAGAGCAAACACTCAGCATGACTTCGGTATTTTTGCGAACAAATTGACTGAAAAAGGCTTTACTTTGGCAACGCCCAGTTTAGTCAATGATACGCATTTGCTCAAAAATGGCTCGGTACTGGTCATCGCAGCGCCTAAATCCAATATCGCTCCTATTGAAGTGGCTAAAATTAAAACTTTTCTTGATGGAGGTGGTAATTTACTATGGCTATTGGATGATGAAAATTTACATGGCTTAGATGAAATTGCGCATTATATTGGGTTAGAAATAGCGCAAGGCATGGTGATAGACAAATCTGCCACAGAGTTTGGTGGCGACATTAAAACCGCATTTGGAATTCAGTATGGCGATCACCCCGTGACTGAACATTTTAGAATGCGAACGCTATTTCCTGAAGCTAGAAAAATCACCGCGCATGGCACCTATGAAAATGGCTGGAAAGTACAAGATTTAGTGCATGTTGCAGCCAATGGCTGGCTTGAAACTACGCCGCTTTCAAAAGATAGCGACCTTAAAAAAGTCACTTTTGATCTTAAAAAAGATGTGCTTGGCCCAATTAATGTTGCGCTTGCCATTGAACGTAAATACGGCAAAAAAGGGCAACGTGTCATCGTGGTTGGGAATACCAACTTTTTATCTAATGCTTTTATCATGAATGGCGGCAATATTGATTTAGGCATGAATATTGTGAATTGGTTAGCAGCTGACGACAACCTCATCACGATAGCGCCTACGATATTGAAAGATGGCAATCTAAACCTGACCACTGAGAGTAATTACAAACCAGCTTTTATCGGATTCCAAATACTTTTACCATTCGGCATACTTATTTTTGGTGTTTTTACTTGGTGGAAACGTCGAAAAGCTTAAGCTCTCTGCTCAAACTAATCGTTCAAACCAAATTGTTCAAAACTGTATTTAAGGAAAATATAATGTCCGTCATTACGCTAACAAAAGCTAATTTTAAACAAGTGATTGAAAATAATCATTTTGTGATTGTTGATTTTTGGACAGAGTGGTGTGAACCATGCCTGAGTTTTAGCCCTGTTTTTCAAGACGCCGCCAAACAACATCCTGACATTGTTTTTGGGATACTCAACAGCGACAGCGACGCGGATATTGCAAAGTTTTTTAATATTAAGCAAATCCCATGCGTACTTGCCATCAAAGACCAAGTGGTGATTGATGGCGTGGTTGGCGTAATGCCGCCTGATAAATTCACCGAAAGCATCACGCAGTGGCGTGACTTTGACAATTCTGAAATCAACCGCCATTTTGCAGAAAAAGCTTTGGTTAAATAATCGATGAAACTTCCTATGCTAAAATGTTTTTTAATCTTTGCCTTAGCTGTTTTTACGTGTATTTTTTCACCTCAGCTCACATTCGCGGCAACTATCCATAAAACAAATACTACTTTAAGTAAATTTAACGCCAAAGAGTCATTCAGTTTACATAGTTCTGCACTACGTGCTTTAATGCTAGATTTTTATGAATGTCAGCCACAAGCTTTACAAAAAAGCACAAAGGTCAGCAAAGAGGAATTTGTGCAATGGGTTTTTGAAGGTCCATTCAGCTGGCGATTTGATGCAATTAAAAATGTGCAATCGATTGAAGCACTCGCTCTAAGTTTTAGCCAAGCATACCAAGGTGATCGTGTGCTGCCATTGATTACAGGCTTATATACCATGTTGTTACAAGCGTATGGCGGAAAGAATGAATATACTTTTAAAGTACCCAACCCGCAAAATCTAAGTATTGCCACGCGAAATATAGACATCGTCACAGCGAAGTTACTGATGGAAAATCAAGAAAATAATTATTTTGATGTCAACGAAACTTGCCGCATTAAAGTCAGGCAAGCACTAAATGAATTAGCCAAGCAGGTTAATATTGACGCAAGCAAAATAGATTCATCTACTCAAACCAGCAAGCTCATAAATCCTTTAGAAAAGGATGCAAACACCATTGAATTTATTCCATTTTAGCGTTTATTCAAATTAGGAGTTTAAAATGCCCACCAGAATCATTTGTATCTTCATCGCATGTCTAAGCACGCTCCAAATCGCATATGCAGCAGAATATATTTTCACCGAAAATGCTGATATACAGTTTGTTGAAGAGGATTCGGCAGACTGCTCAATTGCTGATGGCAAGTTAATCGCCATACTAAACACAAGTCAGACAACAGGCTATCAAGTATGGGTGGACAGGTGGTTTATGGACGTGCAAACGCCAGATCATACCAAACAAATTTTACTACCTAACACCACGTCAACACCTTTAGGCTGCTCAATGGCACGTGGTGGGGGTAAACAACATTGGACGATTTATAGTGTAGAAGCTACTAAAAATTAATATTTTAGAAAACCTTGACTAATTGGCGAGACCACCAAACCCTGTGAGAGTCATATAGTGCTACTTGTTATCTAATAAGCTGGTCAAATCAGCATGATTCAGGTAATAATTAATAACCTTGGTGGATAAAAATATCTGACCGCTATATAAAGTGTTTGCTCATTAGCCATACTTAGGAATGTGATTTTGACATTTTTTGAAGGGCTGCTTTGTCCCCCAAATTTGCCGAAGGCATATAAATCCGCAAAACAGTCATTGAAAATCACCTAAAACCAGGTAACGGCATTTCAATTTAGACTGGAACTGCAATTGGGGAGCAGGACAAAGCAAGAAAGCTAGCCAAGAAACATGCCCATGCCGCAAGTGCCGGCAGAAGATGTTAAACAGATTGCAGAATGGATTAATCAACTAGACAATCAGTAGTTTGAAATTAAGCGATTTCCCCCTAGCCCCAGCGAATCATGCTGGGGCTTTTTTCATCCAATTTGACATGTGGCAATGTGTCGCGCGGCAATTGGTCACATTTTCAAGCGATTTGCTCAGGCGTATAATTTAGCGGGTTTAGTAAAGAGAGATTTTTCAGTATGTGCGGATTTGAAACAGAGCAAAATTTGATAGAGAACGAAGTGTTGTTATTGAATGAAAATGACAAGCATCTATCAGATAATATTATTTATGTTTCAAAACCAAACAACTCCCTATCGCCATTCCTTGCTATCTATCTTGTTGCTATCATCTCGCTCTTTATTTTGATGATTGCTCTAAGCTTTGCCAAAATTGGTGCATGGCCAGTTTTAATTTATGCATTTGCAGTTATCATCGGTTTAAGCTTAGCTTTTCAGCATGCATTCAAACATGCAGGTGATTCTGAAAAATTGTCGATTCAAGATGGCGTGCTCCATCTTGAAATTAAAGAGCTTGAAGACTTTAGAAGGTATGAAGTGAATGCGTATTGGGCAGAGCTCATAACAAAATACTTTCCTGACGGGGATTGCCGTCATCTTGCAATTCGCTCTCGAGGCCGCGAAATCAAAATCGGTCGTCACTTAAATGCTAACAATCTAAATCAAGTTGCTATTCAATTAAAAGCCAAGCTGCGAGAACTTAAGTAGCGCTTATTTATACATGTTAGTGTGGATTCCTCTTGGGTGTTTTCCATGATTAAATCAGCCGTCGCTCAGCTCTTAGATTGATTTACATCAATACGTCTAATTGGCTTTATTATGACAATAAATCGCCTTTTAAAAAGAAAAACCAAATGCTAAAACTGATTTTCCACAAGTATAAAACTAACCATTTATTCCAACATCTGGTTTGGCTAGTTGTACTCAAAATTATCTTATTGATGACTATTTGGCTAGTATTTATCAAGCCCAATAAATTTCACCCTTCCTTTTCACAAGTCACTGACCATATGGTTGGACAAAGTTTAGACTTACCAAAAAAGACTCAAATTAAGGAGTAGCGCTATGATTTCAGAGCATCTCGTCGATTTATCCCGCTTACAGTTTGCTGCAACCGCACTTTATCACTTTCTTTTTGTTCCACTCACTTTAGGCATGGTATGGATGCTAGTCATCATGGAAAGTGTTTACGTGATGACGGGCAAGGTGATTTGGAAAGACATGACGCGCTTTTGGGGCAAATTGTTTGGTATTAACTTTGCGCTGGGTGTGACGACGGGCATCACCATGGAGTTTCAGTTTGGCACCAACTGGGCTTATTACTCGCATTATGTGGGCGACATCTTTGGCGCTCCACTCGCCATTGAAGGGCTGATGGCCTTCTTCTTAGAATCTACCTTTATCGGCTTATTCTTTTTTGGTTGGGATAAGCTATCGAAACCCAAGCATTTGATGGTGACGATTTTGTTAGCGATAGGCACCAATATGTCCGCCTTGTGGATTTTAATTGCCAATGGCTGGATGCAAAATCCTGTTGGCGCTGAGTTTAATTGGCACACAATGCGCATGGAAATGACAGATTTTTGGGCGATTTTGCTCAACCCAGATGCACAAGTTAAGTTTGTACACACAGTTTCCGCAGGCTATGTCACTGGGGCTATGTTTGTTCTCTCCATATCTTCATGGTACCTACTCAAAGGCAGAAACTTAGCTTTTGCACGACGTAGTTTTAGTGTGGCTGCAGCCTTTGGTCTAGCTTCTGCATTGAGTGTCATTGTGTTGGGAGATGAATCTGGTTATACCGTAGGTGAAGCGCAACAAACCAAAATGGCCGCCATTGAGGCGATGTGGGAAACCAAGCCTGCCCCTGCAGGCTTGACTTTAATCGCGGACATCAACGAAAAAGAGCAAAAGAATAACTGGGAGATTGAAGTGCCTTATGTCATGGGCATTATCGGTACACGCTCTCTAGACAAAACTATCCCAGGCATCGAAGAGATTAAAAAGAAAAACCATGCGCGTATTGTCAATGGTATTCCCGCAGTAGTGGCTTTAGAGCAACTGCGACATGATAGAAATAATGCAGAAGCTGAGCAAACGCTCAAAGCGCACATACACGACCTAGGTTTTGGCTTATTGCTTAAACGCTATACGCAAGATGTGGCAAATGCTACGCCAGAGATGATTACGCAAGCCATGAACGACACTGTGCCTAAAGTGGCGCCGATGTTCTGGTCTTTCCGCATCATGGTAGGATTGGGCTTTTTGATGCTGGCCTTGTTTATGACCGCCATGTGGTACAGCATTAAAGGCACTTTTGCACAACAACCTTGGTTACTCAAATGGGCATTGTTCATGTTGCCAGCACCATGGATTGCTGCAGAATTAGGTTGGGTAGTAGCTGAATATGGTCGTCAACCTTGGACCATCTACGGCATACTTCCAACACACCTTTCGGTTTCGACATTAAGTGTGAATAGCTTATACGGCTCACTGGCAGGGTTTATTGGGTTCTATACTTTACTGCTGGTGGTGGAAATGTACCTCATGGTTAAATTTGCCAAGCTAGGCCCAGGTTCACTTGGCACTGGTCGTTATGACAACGAAGTTCATGCATAGGAGCACAGTATGTTAGATTATGTCACTTTAAAAATCATCTGGTGGGTGTTAGTCGGCGTGCTCTTGGTGGGCTTTGCCATCATGGATGGTCACGACATGGGCGTTGGCACATTATTACCTTTTGTGGGAAAAACAGATGACGAGCGCCGTGTCGTGATTAACACAGTCGGTCCACATTGGGACGGCAATCAGGTGTGGTTTATTACGGGGGGTGGCGCTATTTTCGCCGCTTGGCCTTTGGTTTACGCCACCGCATTTAGTGGCTTTTATTGGGCTATGTTAGCGGTGTTATGGGCGCTGTTTTTTAGACCTGTTGGCTTTGATTATCGCAGTAAAATCCAAGATAAAAGATGGCGTAACACTTGGGACTGGGGGCTGTTTGTTGGCGGAGCTGTACCCCCATTGATTTTTGGCGTGGCTTTTGGCAACTTGTTTCAAGGCGTGCCATTTTCATTTGATGATAGCCTAGTTTCTACTTACAGTGGCAGTTTTTGGGCATTGCTAAATCCATTTGCCTTGCTGGTTGGTCTAGTGTCTAGCGCCATGATTACCATGCAAGGTGGCACCTATTTAGCGCACAGAACAGAAGGTGAAATCCAAGCACGCACGATTACATTAACCAAATATGCGGCTTTAATCATGGTGGCGTGCTTTGTGCTCGCGGGTCTGTGGTTGCGTTTTGGCAACATTCAAGGCTATATGATTAGTAGCGTGATAGACCCGACTGCATTGCCTGACCCCTTGGCTAAAACAGTCATCAGAAGCACTGACGGCTGGTGGCAAAACTACACGGCGCAACCTCTCATTTGGTTACTGCCACTACTTGGCATTGCGGGCGCAATTTTAGCCATCATATTGATGCATCATGGAAAAACCCTAAGCGCGTTTGTGGCTTCATCATTCAGTATTCTTGGCGTGATTGGCACCGCTGGCGCGGCGATGTTTCCATTCGTCATGCCATCATCCACTAACCCCAATGCAAGCCTGACTGTTTGGGATAGTGTTTCTAGTCATCTCACGCTCAATATCATGTTTATTGCAACGGTGATTTTTATCCCGCTCATTATTTATTACACCAGTTGGGCCTACCATGTGATGCGCGGAAAAGTGACCGTCGCAGACATCAGAGCCAATGATCATAGCGCTTATTAAGGAGTCAATTAAATGTGGTATTTCACTTGGATATTAGGCGTAGGTTTTGCTGTAATGCTAGCCATTCTTAACGGCATGTGGGTAGAAAATGAAGAGTCTAGAAAAAACTCGACTGATTAACTATTCAAATAAATTAGGGCTATTTAAATAATAAGTTTTTATCTTAATTTGATTGAATTTATCAAAACTTATAGCAACAACGAGTGACTGCTTTGTCCCCAGATTGTGTAAAAACGCCCCGATTTAGTATAATGATGCCTATCAGATGTGCGTAAATTGGGGGGTTCTAAATGAAGCGATTCATCCAAGGCGAACACCGTTCTCAAGCCATATTATTACCAGAAT
>JAKQIT010000049.1 GCA_029556915.1 Pseudomonadota bacterium | reverse complement strand
GTTGGTGATTTGGGCGAGGTCGCCGCCGTTGCTGCCGTAGGTATAGGTGGTGGTGCCGTCGGTGCCAGTTTCACTGGTAATGCGGTTGTCTTTGTCATAGACGGTATTGCGGGTGTAGTTGCCATATTCACTGTAGCTTGTTACGCGGCCTAGGGCGTCGTTGGTTCGTCTGCTTCGTAATGTGCCGTTGATGGTGACGTCGGCGAGGTAGCCGTCTGTGGTGTAGACGTAGGTTTCGGTGGTGGTGTCAAGGGCGTTCATGGCTTGGGTGCGTTCGCCTGCGAGGTTGTAGCTGAACCTATGTTATAATTTTTCTCATGAAAAATATTAGTTCATCCGTGTCTGAGCATCAGTCATTAGAAGCAATCAGCTCACGTGTTTTGTCTATTCGTGGACAAAAAGTGTTGATAGATGCTGATTTAGCGACACTTTATGGTGTGGAAACAAAACGCTTAAATGAGCAAGTTAAGCGCAATCTTGAGCGATTTCCGCAAGACTTCATGTTTCAGCTCACCGCAAATGAAAAAGCTGAGGTGGTCGCAAATTGCGACCACCTCAGCAGGTTGAAATTTTCTAAAACACTGCCTTTTGTGTTTACTGAGCATGGTGCTATTCAAGCTGCCAATGTATTAAGCTCTAAAGAGGCGATTGAAATGGGCGTTTATATTGTGCGTGCTTTTGTGCGTTTGCGTGAATTGGTGCTTTCTCATCAAGATTTAACTCATAAGCTCAGTGAGCTTGAGCAGCATGTTGAGCAAAAGTTTCAGTCACACGATCAAGCAATCGCGGGGTTGATTAACATGGTGCGAGAGTTAATGAACCCAACATTACCTAGCAATAAACATTCTATTGGTTTTGTGACGCAAAAAGATAAAGCTAAATAGTTTTATGTCAAAAAAGTATGCAGAAATAAGCAAATTTCTTAGTTATATTTTACGGCATGAGCCGCAATCAGTTGGCTTAAATCTTGATATCGAAGGATGGGCAAATATTAACGACCTAATTACTTGCGCTAATCAATCTGGCAAAGAGATCGGCCTAGAACAGATTCAGCAAGTAGTAGAAACTAGCGATAAAAAACGATTTGTGATTTCGGCTGATGGATTGAGCATTCGCGCGGTGCAAGGCCATTCAACAAAAAGTGTTTCAATCAATTATGATGAAAAAACTCCACCCGAATTTCTTTATCACGGCACGGCTACTCGTTTTCTGGATTCGATTTACAAAGAAGGGTTACTGTCTGGCTCACGCCAGTATGTGCATTTATCGCAAGACGAACTGACTGCGCTTACAGTTGGCCAACGACATGGCAAACCTGTTGCACTAAAAATTAAAGCCTTACTAATGCATGAACAGGGCTTTAAGTTCTTTCAGGCTGATAACAACGTTTGGCTAACAAATACAGTTGCCTCTAAATTCATTTTGCAACCTGACTAGGATGCCAAGGATCCAAGTCATTATCAGCGCGTATCGCGTTGATAAATTCGTAAAAATTTTTAATTCTAGTTAATTCATGTTCTTGCAAGGGCTTTTCACTCAAATCAACAAGATAAATCTTGCTTGAATCTTGTTTATCAAAGCAAAACAAATCATCGCCATCCACGCGAGCAAATGGTATTAAATCTGCATACCCAGCTTTACGAACAAATTTTTCCCATTCAACAACTTCATCTATCATGAAAAAGGAAATATTATCAAATATATCATTGACTTCTTCTTCGATACTTTGAAATAAAATATATTCAAAAAACCCCTCAGGATACTTAAATTTTTTAGGTAAGCGGCTTGCAGGTAGCATGTGCATCTCTTGAATTTGAGCCAAAGTGAGATAAGTCATAGTGAAAATACCTCCACCCCTGTAATTCTTGGCGTATTCGGAGAGCCAAAAGGAAAATTCGTTGAGAACCCTTTGTTTTTAATTTCTTGCTTTAATATCCTTAAATTCACTGCATCACCCCATGTTTTTGGATTGTTGTCTACTTCAAATCCTTTTTTAGTTAAGGCGTTGACCTCTTTTGCGTCAAGCCTAAACCTCCCATGTTCACTACTGGTCAATTTTTCGCCAAAGTCTCGTTCAATCACTCTAATTTCGTAATCTCCTACTTCGTCAAACATAGCCCTTGCTACAACTAAACGTCTATGATCTAGGCTGGTTAATTGTCCATTAGGCATACGTACAACATCCAAGACTGGCAATTCACCACCATTTCTAGCATAGTTCATGATGTCTTGAATAGATGCACCTGTTTCTCTGCTTACTTTGCCACTTACCGTTGCTTGTGAAGAGAAAATTTCGTATGGATTTGCTAATTTAATTCGGACACCGTTAGCCAATCCAGTTTCTGGTACAACTGCACCTGCAACCCCCATCACAAGATTAAGATTAATTTCATTCGTTTCCCTAGGACTTAAAGCAATTCCACTAATTGGATTTACATTGATGCCGTCAACTTTATTAAAGCGACTAAGTTGATTACCAACAGCATTAAATAGGCCTGTTACATCATAATCTGTAATATTTGGTTCTACCGCACGCAAGACGCCAGCTTCATTCTTAGCTTTTAGATTCAATAATGGATCAGCCATAATTCTCTGCACATCAGCTTGTGAGAATGTTTTTTGATTAACACTACTACCATCCTGAGCCATTTTTGCCATCGCATATTTTATTGCTAAGTCATTCTCATTTTTCTGACTTGCCGTTAACACAACGCTTTGTTTAATGCCATTTAAAGCTTTTGCTGCTGTACCCTGTTGTGCCGTATTGCTGTTTTTAAAGTAGGCTCCAATTGTAGAGGCATTGTCATTTGGCATATATTGTTCTGGCGTAAAGCTAACGCCTTGTTCTGCCGCAGTGGTGTAGCTGCTACTCAAGCCATTACGGTTAGGCAAGGTATAGGCAGCCTCTTCTAATTGTGCGCCCACACTGGCTTTTTGTGCATCTGTGAGGTAAATACCTGCGCCTCTTCTATCACCACTAAAGTCAATGCTGGCATTACCACCTGAGTTATCAACCCCCTGCGCCGCTTTCTGCTGGGCTATTCGATTTGCAGTCTCATTAGCCTGATACCCCAATCCCTCCCCATAGCCATAAATCCCCCCTTGTATCCCCCCTATCGCCACATTCGCCCAGCTGACTTTGCCACCAACAACTGCTACACGTGTCAGTTCATTCACTGTGCTGGTAGCAAGGCCTATAGCTGCACCGCGTAGGGCAAAGCCTGCTGTGCCAGTTCCACCAAATCCACTACCTTTAATCGTTTCACTCAGCTTGCTGGTGATAGGCGCTGCAATAGCCGCAGTAGCGACACTGGCCCAGCTAAAGCCTTTTTGAGCGCCCGTGATCATGCCAAGGCCTTGGTTGATGAGGTTGCCTGCGATAGCTTGGCCTACGATACCTTTTGTTATACCGCCAAGTGCGCCACTGGCTCCGATACCTGCACCTATTGCGCTGGTGGCAACCGCGCCCCAGTTGAATTTATCTTGTAGCCCTGTGGCAATGCCAAAGGCCTGGCCGGCCAGTGAGCCCGCCGCGCCAGCGGCAAGGCCTATGCCAAAGGCTGTGCCTGCTGATAGCCCTGCAAGTCCGCCTGTCAGCGCGGCTGTGCCTGTTGCAAATGCGCCTGCTGCGCCTACGGCTGCGCCGCCTGCACCGATTGTAGCAGTAGGTGCAATGGCTGCAGCAAGTGCGCCCGCAGTATAAACAGTGGCGACTACAGCGATGATGACAACCACGACACTTAAGATGCCGCCGCAACCGCCTTTTTTCTTTTTCTTCTGCGCCGGGGCGGCCGGAGCATCAGGTAAGGTCGGGCTGGTGTCGCCTATGGCTTCACTTGGATTGTAGACTTTGTAGGTGCTGGCGTTGTTGTGGATGTTGGTGATTTTGTTGGGAATGACAAGGTTGATGCCTGCGGCAAGGCTTTGGCTTGCGCTAAGGCCATTGGCATCGGCAATTAAGTACCACATGCTGGCATCACCCCATACCGCATTGGCGATGCTTTGTAGGGTGTCGCCCGCTTTGACGGTGTA
>JAKQIT010000044.1 GCA_029556915.1 Pseudomonadota bacterium | reverse complement strand
CAGTTATCCGTTTCACAAAAAATTTGCTGATGCCTATCATCAAGGTAAAACGGGTAATTTTAAGCATGCTGTACAAGGCTTTGGACAAACGTTAGAACTTGCCAATAAAAAAGATAGCCAAGCATTTGAAGTCAGCCAAGCGCTTAAGTCCAATATTCACTACAACATTGGTAACAATTTGTTTCGCTCTGGTTTGCAACGTTTGGTCACGGCGGATGGCGAGATTCAAGAACAAGCCAAATTTGATTATCTACAAGCAAAATCCGCTTACGAGCAAGCCTTGAAGCTAGACCCAAGTTCACGTGCGGCAAAATTTAATTTAAGTTTACTGCTAGGTGTTATTCCGTCTAATATCAGAACTGTGCCACAAGACCCATCAGGCATGGAAATCAGTAATTTGCCTCAAGGTTTGCCATGAAAAACGTGTTGAATATGTTAAAAAGCAACTACGAAACAGTCCTGCTGGTATTGGCCTCGTTGTTTCTGTTACTGGCTTTAATTAAGCCGCAAATACAGCTTAAGCAAGATGTCCATAACTACCTATTGGTAGCCGATGTGTCACAAAGCATGAATGCAGAAGACATGAAGGTAAATAACCAGCCCGTGAGTAGATTGGTTTATACGCAACACATGATGAAGCAAGTGGTGAAAACCTCTCCCTGTGGCACGTATATAAGTGTAGGGATTTTTGCAGCAGAAAATGTGGCTTTGCTGTTTATGCCATTAGAAGTGTGTAAAAACTTTGACATCATCAACGACACCATCGACCACCTAGAATGGCGTATGGCATGGAGCGGTAACAGCCGCATGACGTTTGGTGTTAAAGCGGCTGAAGCGACATTTGACTACTTAAATATCCCCGCGCAAATGCTGTTTTTTACCGATGGCGACGAATCCCCCAAAGCCAACGGCATTAACAAGTTAGATATTAGCAATGTGCGTATTGGCAAAAATGTGATATTTGTCGGTGTTGGTGGCCATGAACCCGCACCGATCAAACGATTTAACGCTAATAATAAATTTGTGGGTTATTGGGGTACTGATGCTGCGGCCGAAAGTGCGGGCGGTGGTGTGATGTATAACGATGCCAGTAAAGATGATCCAGATCCCCCTGTTGCCTATGCTGAATTTGATCGCTATTTATCTAAGCTCGATGTGGAGCATTTAAAAGAAATGACAGCAGAGATCAATGGTCAATATGTTGAAGGGGTAGATAAACCTGAGTTTTACAGCTTTATACAATCACAAACACCTGCGGCAAAGTTTGAGACAGACTATTCAGTACGGTGGATATTTTTGACAATAGCAATTATTCTAGTGCTATCAACCTATCTACCTGACCTGCGTTCG
>JAKQIT010000032.1 GCA_029556915.1 Pseudomonadota bacterium | reverse complement strand
GTTACATTTTTAATTGTTTTTAAATTTTCTGTTTGTTTTGTTTTTTGTTTATTAATAGAATTCAACACCAGAGCCCTTTTTAGAGCGCTCAACGGTGTAGTTTGTTCAATTTCAGTTATTAAGCCAGCTTCGAGAGCTTCCTTAGCTGTTAGCCAGCGTTCTTCTTTTAATAGCGTTTCAGCTCCAGCGACGCTCGAATAAATTTCTTTTAATCTACCTTCGTATTTCCGAAGCTCCATAGCTGTTTCTTCTAATTCATCTGCCGTACCTCTTAATTCCGTTGAAGGAAAGTGAATTAACAATTCAGCGTCCTGGTCCGCTATTCGTTTATCAGCCGACAATAAAATTACCGTAGCGGCGCTCGCTACTTTGCCGATAACTTTAGCAGTTACCTTTTCGCCAACTGGCTTTAAGAGCTTGTAAACCGCTAAGGCGTGATCTAAATCACCGCCGTAGGAGCTGATAATCAACTCAATATCATCTCCACTATCTATAGCATCGATAATTAGTTGTAAATCAGGATTTTCGTCCCAAATTTCACCCGCTATTGCTATTCTTTTCATACTTGAGTAATTCTTTTATTGTTAGAAACAAGTGAAGGCTTAGAAGTAGTCTTTAATTCAGTAACGTAATTCACGTATAAAGGATCATGCGCCGCTACACGTTCTTGAATAAAGTCCTTGATTTCATTAGCGCAAGCGGTTGTTATTTCGTTGATAGCCGCTTTAATCTGAGTTAACTCAGTGAGCTGCACGCCGTTTGAGCCTACAGTGTAAAGCTGATAAACTCCCTTATTTGTCATCTCCGTAGCTATTCTATCCACCATCAACGCATGCACCGACCACGCAGCCAGCGTCTTACACTTTTCTAATAGTTCTTCGTAACCTATTTGCTCAACTTTTTTATACAACGCCGACCCGATTATTTCCTTCACAGTGCGCATGCCAACCAGCAACGCCCCTTGCGTGATTAAATTAGCGTCGTAATTCGCTTTACAGATAGTTATAACTTCTTGTTCAGTAATCATTTACCTGAATTTTTTTGTTTTTCGTCCTCGACTTTCTCGACGCCGGGGTGGCTCGCTTCAAAAAGGATAGCAAGCTGCGCTTGTGAAAGCTCAGTTAGCTTGCACGCAGCTGGAA
>JAKQIT010000014.1 GCA_029556915.1 Pseudomonadota bacterium | reverse complement strand
TTTGAGACCTGCCGCTTCTAGCGCTTCTTTAACCGCCACAAAATCCGCTGGCGGGGTAATCACTTCAATACTGCCATCATCGTTTGTCACAATATCTTCAGCACCTGCCTCAAGTGCAACTTCCATGACTTTATCTTCGTCCGGCCCTGGCTCAAAAACTAAGTTGCCACAGTGTTTAAACATAAACGCCACACTGCCGTCAGTGCCTAAATTACCGCCAAACTTGGTTAAGGCATGGCGCACATCGGCCACCGCGCGCTGTTTGTTGTCGGTGAGGCAGTCAATAATAATCGCCGCGCCATTAATGCCGTAGCCTTCATAGCGAATCTCTTCGTAGTTCACGCCTTCTAACTCACCCGTGCCTTTTTTGATGGCACGAATAATGTTGTCTGACGGCATATTTTCTTCTTTTGCCTCGGCCACGGCGCTACGCAGGCGCGGGTTCATGTCGGCATCGCCCCCGCCTAGGCGCGCGGCTACGGTGATTTCTTTAATGATTTTTGTAAAGATTTTGCCGCGTTTTGCGTCCTGACGCCCTTTGCGGTGTTGAATATTTGCCCACTTACTATGACCTGCCATTGCTTTGTCCTTGAAAAACTGAATACATAAACTTAAAACGCGTCATTCTAGCACAAGCTAATCTTGTCCCATTGCCGCGTCGATTTGTGTGTGCCTTTTAATACTAATAATTGAAATCATCACCAAAGCCAGCGCAATTAACACCATGCCGATAAACTCTTGTGTGTCTGGCACTTCATTCAACTGTAGCCAAGCAGCAAGTACGCCAATCACAGGCGCCAGCATGCTGGCCATGCTCGCAATGCCGGCCTGCAAACGTTGCAGTGCGTACAGCCACAATACCCACGCCACCACGCCGCTTAAAATCACGTTAAACAATGCTGCAGCAATAAACGTGCTTGTCCATTGAATCGGGGTTGCTGGCAAAATCAGTGCAACAATAATAATTGGTATTGAACCCAGTAACATTGGCCATGCAGTGAGGTTTATCAAATCTAAATGCGGGGCACGCTTGTGCAGTTTTTTTGAAATAATGGCCGAAATAGCCCATGAAATACCCGAACATAGCGCTAAAAACATACTAAAGCCGTCAGCTTTGATATGCAGCGGATCAAAAATCAGCACCATGCCAAGTAGCGCAAATGCCACTGCCAACCACTGCGAGCCCTGAACGCGCTCGCCCAGCATCGGCCAAGCAAAAAGTAGCACCCAAAATGGCATTGTGTAGGTCAGCACTGCTGTTTTGCCCGCCCCACCTTCTACTAAGGCCCAAATCAGCAAGCCCGTAAAACCGCAAGTTTGCAACAATCCTAACGCCAACATGGTAGGAAATTCTTTGAGTGCCATTGGCCGTTTAGTGAAAAAAATCACCAAAAATAAAATGAGGGAACCCACAAACGTACGAATCGCCGCAAATTGAAAAGGGCTGGCATACTGCACAGCAAGCTTCATTACCACCCAGTTATAGCCCCAAATCAGCGTGAGTATAAACAGCGCAACCAATGCCTTAATGGTGATATTTTTTTGCAAAATGAATGTCTTTAAGTTGAGAGTATTGCTATTGCCATTATAAAGCGTATATTTTTAAATCGCTTGCACAAAAAAAGGGGAGAGTCATGAAAACATTGCAACAACTACTCGATAGTAAAAAACATAAAGAAGTGATTTCAGTTGCAC
>JAKQIT010000099.1 GCA_029556915.1 Pseudomonadota bacterium | reverse complement strand
TTCGCGGATTTGGGTTTTAATGATGCTGAAGCAACCATTTTGGCAATGCGCGCGCAATTGATGTGCGATATCGCAAAGCAAATAGACAAGCATCAGTGGACACAAAGCGAGGTTGCAAAGCGCTTTGGTGTATCTCAAGCCCGTGTTTCTGACTTGCTGCGCGGTAAGTTTGATAAATTTAGTTTGGATACATTGATACAACTTGCCACGCGCGCTGGGCATAGTGTGCGTATTAAGGTTGCCAAAAATGCAGAAACTATCTGAAGAAAAATTATTGGCGCGTGATGCCAAACGTGACCTAAATGCTGAGTTATTAGAATCTATAAACAACTTGAACGCAGGTAAAGTAGTGCGAGTGTCAATTGTTGCTCGCACTGGACATATCATTGAATCGCCCGTTGAAAAAATGCTATTAGCAGTCGCTTGATTAAAATAAGATTTCATTTTTTATCTAAAATTGCACTTAGTTAAAATTAGCGATTGGTTGAGGTGCAGATATAGGTTTTCCTCTATCCTCTAGCGTGGCGTTTGCTTGTAATTCATGTAAAGCCTGCAAGGCATTGATGCAGTTGGGTGTTAAGCTGCGCTCAGCAGGGTTTTCGCTGCACCAATCACTTATCTTTTTATAGAGCGCAGGCTCTTTCAATAACTCCTGCACTGTGTAAGTCTTTTGCGAGTCAGTTTTGTCTTGCCCAGAACACGCCGTTAATAAAACTGCCATAAGCGTAATAAGTGTTAGTTTCATGATGCAAATTCCCTTATTGATAGCTTGGTTAATCCCAATTGGTAATCGGTTCTGGCGCAGAAATAGGATTGCCTCTATCCTCAATCGTGGCTTTTACTTGCGCATCTTGTTTAGCCTGTTGTAATAACTTATTTTGTATTTCAGCCAGTTGTGCACTCAGCTGCATTTGCACCACGGTGTTTTGAATCTTGGCTTGTTCACCTGCCATACGGGCTTGCAGTTCGGCAATGGCTTTAGGGTCGTCTGTATTACTGATCTGATCAATTAAGCCCTGTATCTGCGTTTGCTCAGTAGTGGCGGTATCGTAGGCTTTTTCGTAATTGTCACGGTCTATGTAGTGCTTTTTTGCTTCGGCTTGGCACATGGCAAAAAACTCACCTGTTTGCCCGTTACAAACATCCATGGATTGCACGGGTCGCATCATTTGGCTATATA
>JAKQIT010000097.1 GCA_029556915.1 Pseudomonadota bacterium | reverse complement strand
AATTGTACGTCGGAAAGTAGTTTAATATTCTTTTTGTCGATCTGCAACTTGGCATCAATTACGATTGCTTTCCCATTTAATAGCCAGTCGCCAAGCAGTTCGGTAAAGTCGAACTTCTCTTCCACCTTGTCTTTTATTTTCCCGCCCGTGAATGTGTTGTATTGCCTTTCAGCTTGTCGTAACCGTAGCAAGTAGCCTTTTTCCTGTGCTTCCCATTCTTCAATAGCCTGCTTGTATTGCCGTGAAGCGTCTGTAAACTCGTTGAAAAAGACTTGTGCCATAAGCGAATCCACGTCCGTGAACGGCTCTGTGCGTACCGTCATAACATCCCCAGACTTGGAGTAGGTGATTTTGTAGTAAATGCTGTCGCCTTTAAAGCTTTCCGAGGTATTGGGGAGCTTTTGATAGGTCACGCTGTCCTGTTGGAATGCAGGCGTAGAATTAAAAGGACTTTGTATTCCTATCTGCCCAAACCCAGGCAGCGCAAAAATAAGTATGCAAAATAGAATGATGTATTTCATGTTAGTTATTTTAGTTGAAAATCCATTTATACCCGCCATCATCAACCGCGCGGATATTTATCCGTTCACCCGCTGCCATGCCATATGTCGATACCGTTCCACCAGCCCCATCTACCGCGCCGTTCGTTGTGAAGTCTATGCTCGTTTCGTCTGCATCTGCGCTTGCGTCGTTGGAGTAGATGATAATTTCCACTTGCAAAAAGTCGGAACTTGCAGAGTGTAAAATGATCTGGTTGTCTGAACTTGCGCCGCTGGTCAATTTGGAATAGATCAAAATGCGGTTATAGCGTTTAAGGATGTTTGCGGAAGTGATGGCAGCGGAAAAGTTGTAATCCGCATCTGTGACGTAGATAGTAGTATCTCGCTTTTGCTCGCGTTCCAATAAAGCCCCGTCGCTTGCCCAAATTGCATTTAAGTATGTTTCGGTTTTACCTGTTATTGTGGCAGTTTTATTGCCAAGTCCGTATTTGTCGGCCTCAATTGTTCCATTTTGCTTTACGGAAAATAAACTATCTCCGCTTGCACGAATCCCTAAAACATTTGCGCCGCTTGCCCCATT
>JAKQIT010000147.1 GCA_029556915.1 Pseudomonadota bacterium | reverse complement strand
GGTTTTCAGCCTGATTGATCGGTACGCGCTTTGCGCCATCAGGTACGATTAAGGCGCTATTATTCGTGCAGCTTGCCAGCGTGAATGCGCCAGCAATGGTGGCTAATAATGTTATATTTTTAGTCGTGATTTTCATGGTTTATATCCTTTTTTCTTGATTTTAGGTTTCTAGCGCAACTTCTAGCTTTTTAAATGGATTGAAGTAGATGGCGGTCATTTTGTATGCAGTGCCTATTTGCACTTCATTTTCATTAAAAATGGATCGAGCTTCTAAATGGGCGATGACATCGACGGCGCTTAACAATAAGCGTTTAATCGCTACATCTTGATAGGCGGTAGATTCAGCATGTTCTTTTGCCATAAATATGAAGCGACCAATGGCCTCTTCAGGTGAGCCTGCGTGCCAGCTGGTGATACTGCCACCATGGCCGCTGAGTAATAGTTTCAGGTAATCGTAACTTTCAGCACCACGCAATTCAGCCAGCAACACACGGTCTGGGTTCATGCGCATAGTGCTATGAATCAAATCTGACGGCGTAACATTGGCTTGACCTTGCCCGCCCTTGCTATAAGTTAAATGCACCACGTATTCATGATTCGGGAGAAACAATTCGCGTGCATCTTCAATGGTAATAATCGACTCATGTTGCGGTATCGACTGACACAGCATTTTAGAAAACGTGGTTTTGCCTGAGCCCGTTTCGCCGACAATGCTGATATTTTTATCGACCTTGACCGCTTCAATGAAGAATTGACCAAAGAGTTTATTTTCCAGTAAATCGATTAAACGCAAATCGGCTTTGCTTAATTTGCTCATGGCTTGAGCCAAGCAAGATTCACTAAAATCGGCTTCATTAAAGCCATGCGCATCAAAGGACATTTCGCGCGGCCGTAACCACACAGTTTCGGAAAACAGCTCATCAGTCTCATATTCAGCCATGGTTTTAGTTAATATCATGGGTTTACGAATAGATAAGTTGACTAAGCCTTTTTGTACAACTGGTGGCAGCACCACTTGAATACGCTCATCGTTCGGCAAGTTGGCAGAAATAATAGGCGCTGACTTATTAATGCCTTGATTGCTGTAATTCCCTACCGCTACCGCAATTTGTTCAAGATGTGCCAAGCTCAGCAAT
>JAKQIT010000144.1 GCA_029556915.1 Pseudomonadota bacterium | reverse complement strand
TCACCGCCAAATTTTTTAGTCAATACCGTCGTAATCGCTGCCGTTAATGTTGTCTTGCCGTGGTCAACGTGGCCAATCGTGCCTACGTTAACGTGCGGTTTGGTCCGTTCGAATTTGCCTTTTGCCATTGCTTTAGTCCTTTACAAAATTTTATTAACATTTAAGTTTTATTAAAATTAATAAAACTTGTACAAATTTAAAGTGTTACTACCATTTATTTCACAAGCAAATACTTCTCAAACAATTGCGTGGTGCCCATGGCGGGAATCGGACCCGCGACCTCTCCCTTACCAAGGGAGTGCTCTACCACTGAGCCACATGGGCGTCTAGCTAATTGTTTGGAGCGGGCGACGAGGCTCGAACTCGCGACATTCAGTTTGGAAAACTGAAGCTCTACCAACTGAGCTACACCCGCATAGCCACTTAACACCTACGCCTACAGGCTCTTTACAACTTGCTGCTACTCAATAATTTGGTGGAGGGGGAAGGATTCGAACCTTCGTACTCAGAGAGAACGGATTTACAGTCCGTCGCCTTTAACCACTCGGCCACCCCTCCAAACCGAACCCGTTATTATGCTGATAATTTAACCTGATGTCAAACTATCTGCGTTCTATATAAATGGGTAAAAGCTTTGAGAAAATTGGTGCCGGGTATCGGAATCGAACTGATGACCTTCGCATTACAAGTGCGCTGCTCTACCAACTGAGCTAACCCGGCGTTAATTTTGAGTTGCGTATTATACGCAAATTTTGAAAAAAGGTAAGTTATTTTACAATAGTTAGCGTAGGCTTTTTGCTAATTGGTCTTTTTTGGCTTGAAGATGGCGGTTCTGGCTTATCTGGGGCACTTTCATACACTTGAATTCCCATGTCGTTAATCATGCTAATGATGGCATCAATTTGCTCCGAGTCCTGCACATCATCTGCTACGTGGTCTTTAATTTCAGCATAGGTCACATAACCACGCTCTTTGCCCAATATAATTAGAGCCTTTAAGTCCGCTTTACTTTTTGCAGTATTTGCTTCATGCAATAAGTTACTAGCAGGTTTTGTCGTATTTTCAGGGGGTGTACCAACTTCAAAGAACATGCCCTGACCATTCTCACGTGCAAAAAGCCCCTTAACTGCATGCATTGGCACATAAAGATTTTGTGAGACTCCGCCAAAACGCGCAGAGAAACTAATCGCCTCATTATCAATATGCAAATCTTTAGTGGCGGTGTAATTGATGTTGAGCACAATTTCACCGTCTTTAACGTAGGCCATCGGCACGCGAGTGTGCGCATCCACCGCTACTAGCAAATGTGGCGTAAGTCCGTTATCAATGCACCATTCGTGTATGGCGCGCACCATGTAGGGTTTTGTTGAAGTGTAGGTTGTCATGATTTTGATGTTGAAACGTCATTAAAATTTACTAAAAACGCGCTATTTATATACCAAAATACTGCCGAGCAAAAATGAATGCCCTGGAAGCCACATGGATATTGGCTTACAGGGCAGGTGCTATGAAGATGCGATTAAAAACATCTTTTTTGCTATTTTCTCATAACCTTTTCTGATGGAGTCATCGCGTCAGCATAAAGCGGTCTAGAGAATAAACGCTCCGCATATTTTAAAATGGGTGCAGCTTGGTTTGGCAAGTTGATGCCATAGTGACCCAAACGCCACAATAACGGTGTTACCGCAACATCCAACATTGAATAATCGTCACCCAACAAATAATTTTGTCTGCCAAAAATTGGCACTAGTTGCGTTAAATTATCGGCAATCGTTTTGCGAGCTTTATCTGCCTTTTCTTCATCATCAGATTCAATATCTTTAATGTGATCAAACAGTTCTTTTTCAAAATTGTATAAAAACAATCTTGCCCGTGCGCGCATGACAGGATCAGGCGGCATCAACTGAGGATGCGGAAAGCGCTCATCGATATATTCGTTAATAATATTGGCTTCAGACAAAATTAAATCACGCTCCACCAACACTGGCACATGATTGTACGGGTTAATAATTGCCAAATCTTCTGGCTTGTTGGCCATATCAACATCGATCACTTGAAAATCCATGCCTTTTTCAAAAAGCACGATGCGGCAACGGTGACTGTAGGGGTCTGTTGTCCCCGAGTATAAAGTCATCATAATTTAATGTATATCCTTCCAGTAGGCTTTTTTAAGTTTATAGGCTAGTACGAGCAACACACCTAAAAATAGCAAAACAAAAATGCCAGCACGACTATATTGTAGTTTTGTCGGGTCAGCCATAAACGCCATATAGTTGGTCAAATCACCAATCATGGCGTCGTATTCGTCCACTGACATTTTTCCTGTTTTAACTAATTCCAGCTTGTGTGTTTCATGGTTCATGCGCTGCTCACCTTGCAGTTCGTACAATACGTGCGGCATGCCGACGCTGCATGAGTTAGGGTCAAACACGCAGTTTTTCCAGCCAGTTGGGCTTGTCTCATCGCGGTAAAAAGCGCGCATGTAGCTATAAACCCAATCTGCCCCACGGGCACGTACTTCTACAGACAAATCAGGTGGTGCTACACCAAACCATTTTTTAGCATCTTTTTTATTCATGGCTGATTTCATTGGGTCACCAATTTTATCGGCTGTAAAAAGCAGATTTTCTTTAATTTGCTTTTCAGTCAGACCAATATCTTGCAAGCGGTTATAACGCATGTAATTTGCGCTGTGGCAATTTAAACAATTGTTAATAAAAGTACGCGCACCACGCTGCAATGAAGCATGATTAGACGCATCAATAGGCGCTTTGTCTAAATGCACTGCAGTATTAGCTAAGCTAAATGTTGGCAAAAGCAACAGTGCAAACAAGGCTTTTTTCATTTGAGTTTTCATGTGCATGATGATTATCCTGTCACTCTAGTTGGCACGGGCTTGGTTTTATCTTTTTTGCTATACCACGGCATTAAAATAAAGAACAAGAAATAAATTGCGGTAAAAATACGCGCAATCACAGTGGCTATATCCGCTTTGCCTAACCAAGGACCGAATTGTCCCCATACATCTGCCGGCACAGTGCCTAAATAACCCAACACAAAAAAGCTCACCACAAATGCTGCTAACCAGCCTTTGTATAAGTTGCCTTTATAGCGAATAGATTTTACTGGGCTACGGTCTAACCAAGGCAAAAATGCAAACGCCACGACAGACAATCCCATCGCCACCACCCCTGGAAACTGCGAAATCCCAATCGGTGGCACTGCACGCAAAATAGAGTAATACGGCGTGAAATACCAAGTAGGCGCGATATGCGCTGGCGTTACCAGTGGGTTAGCTGGCACAAAATTATTGGCCTCTAAGAAGTAACCACCCATTTCAGGGGCAAAAAAGATAATCGCCGCAAACACAATTAAAAACACCACAACGCCGACAATATCTTTTACCGTGTAGTAAGGGTGAAATGGAATGCCATCTAGCGGAATGCCTGTCGTTTTATCTTTTAACTTTTTAATTTCTACACCATCTGGGTTGTTTGAGCCCACTTCGTGCAAGGCAATAATATGCGCTGCTACCAAACCACATAACACTAAAGGCAAAGCAATAACATGGAAAGCAAAAAAGCGATTAAGTGTTGCGTCTGAGGTTAGATAATCACCACGCAGCCATTCCGCAATATCTGGCCCAATAAGCGGCACGGTACCAAATAAACTGGTAATCACCTGCGCACCCCAGTAAGACATTTGCCCCCAAGGTAACAGGTAACCAAAAAACGCCTCACCCATCAGCGCCAAAAATATGCCCATACCAAACAACCAAATAAGCTCACGCGGATTGCGGTATGAACCATATAAAAGGCCACGGAACATGTGTAAGTAAATCACCACAAAAAACAGTGAAGCTCCCGTAGAGTGCATATAGCGAATCATCTTACCAAACGGCACATCGCGCATGATGTATTCCACCGAGGCGAACGCCATGTCCGCCTCTGGCTTATAGTGCATGGTTAAAAAGATGCCCGTCACTATTTGCAACACCAGCACTAATAGCGCAAGTGAGCCAAAGAAGTACCAAAAGTTAAAGTTTTTTGGCGCGTAATATTCAGTTAAGTGGGCTTTTATATTACTTGTGAGCGGAAAGCGCGCATCGACCCAACCCAACAGTTGTTCCATATACTTATTCATTATGCGGATTCCTTATCTACACCAATCAACAAGGTGGTTTCAGTTAAATATTGATGTGGCGGCACCACTAAATTTGTTGGTGCGGGAGAACCTTTATAGACGCGACCAGACAAATCAAACTTGGAACCATGACAAGCACAAATAAAACCGCCATCCCAATCCGGGGTAACAGTAAAGTTTTGTCCTGGCGAACAACCTAAATGCGTACAAGTACCCAACATCACAGCATATTTTGGATTGATCGCACGATCTTTGTTTTTACAGTACTCTGGCTGCTGAGGCACGTCTAAATTGGGATCAGACAACTGCGCTTCGTGATTAGCAAGCTTAGCTATTTGCTCGTCAGTGCGGTGAATAATCCATAATGGTTGCCCACGGTATTCGTCGATTTTCATCTCACCAGGGGCTATTTTGCTAATATCCACCTCCACAGGTGCCCCAGCAGCTTTTGCACGCTCACTTGGCGTCATACTGGCCACAAAGGGCACAGCAGCAACCGCCGCACCAACCGCACCAACCGCAGAAGTTGCAATTAAGAATTTGCGTTTCTCTTGATCTATTTCGGCTTTTGTTTGATTTTTGTCATTCGAATTGTTTGACATTGCTTTCCTTTTCTTGCCTTTTTGAGGCGCTCAATTTCGATGCTAAATAAAAACTGCTAGGCTCATAATTTTTACTGCTGATTTCAAACTGAGCGCATTATACATTTTCTTCATAGCAATTTAAAGTTATATTTTATAACTTATTGATATAAAACAATTAAACTGGGTTCTTAATATCTATAAATTCATGCTGGATATTAAATTTTTCTGCTAAGTGCGCACCAAGCGCTTGCACACCATAACGCTCGGTGGCGTGATGCCCTGCCGCGATATATGCCACTCCTGATTCTAGGGCTAAATGCGTGGTTTGTTCAGACACCTCTCCGCTAATAAAGACGTCCACTCCAAGTGCTATCGCTTCTTCCATGTACCCTTGCGCGGCACCTGTGCACCATGCCACGGTTTGCACAGACTTTTGCGCATTACCCATTACTAAAGGCTTACGCTGCAGCGCCATTTCTACCTGTGCCGCAAAATGTTGCAAAGGCATGGCTTGCAATAATTTTCCATAAGCCAAAATACCTGACTCGCCCGCAAACCCAACTGGCGTAATGCACAAAATGCGGGCAAGCTGCGCGTTATTGCCTAACTCAGCATGCGCATCTAAAGGCAAATGATAAGCCATTAAATTCAAATCATGTTTCAGTAAATAAGCCAGCCGACGGCGCTTGATACCAACTACGCGTACATCTTCATTTTTCCAAAAATAACCATGGTGTACTAAAATCAAATCCGCCTTGGCCTTGTGTGCTGCTTCAAGTAAAGCCATGCTCGCGCTTACTCCGGAAACAATTTTGCGTATCTCTGATTTACCTTCCACCTGCAAACCATTAGGGCAATAATCTTTAAAACGCTCAATTTGTAAGAGTTGTTGAGTATAATGAGCAAGTTCTTGAACAAGCACCATGGGCACCTCCTTTTTAAAGCAGATTGAATTTTATATAACTGGCCTCACATTATAGCTTTAGCAAATACACTTCTTACATCAATGAAATCTTCGTTTACTAAAAAACTCTGGCTAATTTTTGCACAAAGCGTTACCGCATGTTTAGGATTACTGTTTGTGTTACGGTTATTTTTTCCTAATTTATTAGTAGATTTACTTAACGCCAACACTGCCAATCCTATCGAAGCGGTGACAATTAAGCAGGCTGAACCTACACCTGCCCCTAATGTTGCAGGCTCTTACAGCATAGCCGTGAAAAAAGCGATGCCTGCGGTAGTCAATATTTTTACCAGTAAAAAAGTGGTTGAAAATCCACATCAAGATTTTTTAGATGACCCTATGTTCCGCCATTTTTTTGGCGATCAACTTGATGACCCTGACTCGCAAGCGCAACCTGAAAACAGTCTAGGCTCAGGGGTAATTGTGAGCGAGCAGGGCCTTATTTTAACGAATAACCACGTAGTAGCTACTGCAGATGAAATTGAAATTGCTTTATCTGATGGCAGAAAAATGTCCGCTAAAGTGGTGGGTACCGATCCTGAAACAGATTTAGCGCTGATTAAAATTGAGGCAGAAAACTTACCCGCCATTACTTTTGCCAGCTCCGACAAACTCAATGTAGGCGATGTCGTACTTGCTATTGGCAATCCATTTGGTGTGGGGCAAACGGTCACGCAAGGCATTGTCAGTGCGCTGGGGCGCAATCATTTAGGCATCAATACTTTTGAAAACTTTATCCAAACTGATGCATCGATAAATCCTGGTAATTCAGGTGGCGCACTGGTTGACACTGAAGGCAACTTAGTGGGCATCAACAGCGCCATTTATTCACGTAGCGGTGGTTCAATGGGCATTGGCTTTGCGATTCCCGCCACGTTAGCGCGCCAAGTGATGGACCAAATTGTGGCAGGTGGCGACGTAACGCGCGGCTGGATTGGTATTGAAGCGCAAGATTTATCGCCTGAGTTGGTAGAGTCCTTTAAATTACCAAGTACTAATGGTGCATTGGTGGCTGGCGTCATCCCTGATAGCCCTGCCAGCAAGGCTGGGTTGCATGCGGGAGATGTGTTGCTGAGCATTGAGGGTCAATTGATTACCGATACTGCGAGCATGCTCAATATTATTGCCGCACTTCCACCCAACAAAAACGCAACTGTTAAAATTTTTAGAGATGAAGCTGAGAAAAGTGTGGTCGTCATGATAGGTAAACGACCTAAGCCAAAAGTAGAAAATAACGAGTAAATCCAAAGCTAAATTGCCGGCTTAATTTAATCGCATTTTAGCTTAAAAAAACTCCCGAGAGATTTTTGCGCCTCTGCAAGCCGCATGCAGACTGGCTTACAGAGGTGGTCAATTGATTTGATGCAAAAAGGCACTTTAAAAGTGCCTTTTTTATTTGCCAATTTCGTGTTGATTTCTAAGTTTTTTAAGCAGGTGGTAATAGGGTATTTTCATCTGAATTTCGCATAAAACCTGCCACCAAAATACCCAGCTCATAAAGTAGCCACATCGGCACAGCCAGCATAAATTGCGAAAGAATATCGGGCGGAGTAAAAATCGCGCCGATAATGAACGCGCCTACAATCACATAACCACGCGCTTCTTTTAATTGTGCCACGCTCACCCAAGCAAAGCGCACCGCCATTACTACCGCAATGGGCACTTGAAAAGCTAGCCCAAAAGCAAAAAATAAGGTGAGTACAAAATCTAGATAATTGCCAATATCGGTCATCACGGCTACGCCAGCCGGGGCAATTTTGATGATAAAAGCAAAGACAACGCCAAATACAAAAAAGTAAGCAAATGCCATTCCGGCTAAAAATAATAGGCAACTGGCTACAATCGTTGGAACCATCCATTTTTTTTCATGCGCGTATAGACCGGGCGCCACAAATGCCCACACCTGATACATCGTGTGCGGTAGCGAAACGACAAATGCCGCAATCATCGCCACTTTGGTGGGCACAAAAAAGGCGGATGTCACATCAGTTGCAATCATCTGCCCACCTGCAGGCAAGCTATTAAGCATTGGGGCGGCAAGCTGCGCGTAAATTTGATTGGCAAACGGAAAAAAGGCAATAAATACCACAACCAAAACCGCAACAATGCGTAGCAAACGATTGCGCAATTCAATCAAATGGGAAATAAAATTTTCGGTAGGTGTCACGATGCGCTTAAATTATGATGCATTATTGCACCTGAGTCGTCGGTTTTTTACTGACTGTTTTCTTTGCTGCTGACTTTTTGGCGGCCTCTTTAACTATTGTTTTAGAAGTGCGTACTTTTGCTGCAGGCGATTTTTTCACGGTGGGTACTGCTGGCAAATCTGCAAACAATGGGGTATCAACAGGCTTAGACGGACGTTTCTTGAACTGGGATAATTTGCGTGAACTTTCCGCGACGGGCGTTAGTTCAAAAGCTTCTAAACTCTCTTGTGCTAAGTTGCTTTCAGAAAAATTGGTTTCTACGGTCTGTATTAAATCGTTGACCTGCGTTTGCGCGACGTTTTTCAGTTGATTGGCTTGCGTTTGAATTTCTTGTTGCAGCTTTTGCAATTCTTCAAAGCGCAAATCACGGTTCACTTCTTCTTTCATTTGACTCACATAGCGCTGCATTCGCCCTGTAAATGCGCCTACCGTACGTGCAACTTTAGGTAATTTTTCTGGGCCGATGACCAGTAAAGCCACAATGCCAATAATCAACAACTCAGAAAAAGAAACATCAAACATAAAATCCGATTAGTAAATTTTAATCCGACTAATTTTTGGTTTTTTCGGTCACTTCACCTTCAACGGTGGTGCCTTTTTTATCCGTCTCATCCGAAATTTGCCCGTCTTTCATGGCTTTTTTAAATTCGTTTACCGCACCACCTACATCGCCACCCATATTTTTAAGTTTTTTTGTGCCAAACACCAACACGACAATGAGCAACACAATTAACCAATGCCAAATACTCAGCGAACCCATAATATCTCTCCTATAATTTTGGTATGGTTTTCCATCCACCTAAGACGTGCATGTGCAAGTGAAATACTTCTTGTCCACCCTCACGCCCCGTATTGATGGCTGTTTTAAACCCTTTTAGCCCTTGCTCGGCTGCCAATTTTGGTGCAAGTAATAACATTTTTCCTAGTAATGACTGATGCGTTGTGTCGCAAGTTTGTAAGCTTTCTACATGCAATTTTGGCACAATTAAAAAATGCACCTTTGCTGCTGGGTTAATGTCATGAAAAGCAATCACATCATCATCTTCATACATTTTTTTGGATGGAATTGCACCACTAGCGATTTTGCAAAAAATACAATCTGCGCTCATTTTGGTCTGCTTTCTTTCTCTGCTATGCCAGATAAACCCTCACGCCTAGCCAGCTCATCTAATATTTCTTGTGGTTTGATGTCAGCTTTAGCTAGCATCACCAGCGTATGAAACCATAAATCTGCCGTTTCATAAACAATCTCTTCCCTATTGCCGCCTTTAGCAGCAATCACTGTTTCAGTCGCTTCTTCACCTACTTTTTTAAGTATGCTATCCATACCCTTGGCGTATAATTTTGCCACATATGATGAAGCTGGGTCAGCGCTTTTGCGCTGCTCAAGCAACTCAGACAATCGACTTATCACATCATTCACTTTTTAACTTCCGTATAAATCTCACTCGGGTTTTTAATCACCGGCTGATCTGTCACCCATTGCTTATTATCTAGTTTTTGGAAGAAGCAACTATGCCGCCCTGTATGGCATGCAATGTCACCGATTTGCTCAACTTTCAACAACACCACATCTTCATCGCAGTCCAAGCGGATTTCATGCACAATTTGCGTATGGCCAGACTCTTCACCCTTGCGCCATAGTTTATTGCGCGAGCGTGACCAATACACAGCCTTCTTAGTATCATATGTGAGTTGCAGAGCATCACGATTCATCCATGCAAACATGAGTACACAGCCAGAATCATGTGCTTGCGCTATCACAGGCACAAGGCCGTTAGCATCCCATTTAACAGCGTCTAACCAACTCATAGCCGAACTTCAATTCCATGCTCACGCATATATTCTTTGGCCTGTTGTACAGTATATTCACCATAGTGGAAAATACTTGCAGCTAACACCGCATCCGCACCGCCTAATTTTATGCCATCCACCAAATGCTGCAAATTACCTACACCACCCGAGGCTATAATCGGCACATCTACAGCATTTGAAATCGCACGGTTGAGTGGATTATTAAAGCCAATCTTGGTACCGTCTCTGTCCATGCTGGTCACTAACAACTCACCGGCGCCAAGGCTCACCATCTGTTCAGCCCATTTGACAGCATCTAAGCCCGTTGGTTTTCGCCCACCGTGGGTAAATACCTCCCACTCAAAAGGTTGATTCTCAACTTTTTTGGCATCGATTGCAACTACAATACATTGCGAGCCGAAACGAGCAGCTGCAGCCTGTACCATTTGTGGGTTTAAGACGGCCGTAGTGTTAATACTCACTTTATCTGCGCCCGCATTCAATAAACGCCGCACGTCATCCACCTCACGCACGCCGCCACCCACCGTAAGCGGAATAAACACTTGCGAAGCGACTTCTTCAATGATGTTCAACAACAAACCACGATTATCCGAACTTGCCGTAATATCTAAAAAGGTAAGCTCGTCTGCTCCTTGCTCATCATAACGCTTGGCGATTTCAACAGGGTCGCCCGCATCACGCAATTCAAGAAAGTTAACGCCTTTAACCACGCGACCATCAGTCACGTCTAAACACGGAATAATACGTTTAGCCAGCACTTAACTCATCCGCTAATTTTTGTGCCGCCGCAAAGTCTAACGAACCTTCATATATCGCGCGGCCAGTAATAGCACCAATAATGCCTTCATCAGCCACCGCACAAAGTTTGCGTACATCATCTAGATTGGTTACCCCTCCACTTGCGATAACAGGTATGGTTAAAGCTTGCGCCAAAGCGACCGTTGCCTCAATATTTACACCTGTAAGCATACCATCACGCCCAATGTCGGTATAAACAATAGAACTCACCCCATAGTCTTCAAATTTTTTGGCTAAATCAATGACATCATGCCCTGTGAGTTTAGACCACCCATCAATCGCCACCTTGCCATCTTTGGCATCCAAGCCAACCATGATTTGTCCAGGAAAAGCGTCACATGCCTCATGCAAAAAACCTGGTGTTTTCACTGCCGCAGTCCCGATAATGACATAGTCAATACCATCGTCTAAATAGCGCTCTATGGTTTCTAAATCACGAATTCCACCGCCAAGCTGAATGGGAATCTCACCTTTCACCGCATTTACAATCGATTTAATCGCGCCTTCGTTAATCGGCTTGCCAGCAAATGCACCGTTTAAGTCAACTAAGTGCAGACGTTTGCCGCCCAAATCGACCCAATGGCGCGCCATAGCGCCTGGGTCTTCAGAAAATACCGTAGACTCTTCCATTAAGCCTTGTTTGAGTCTGACGCAGTGGCCGTCTTTAAGATCAATTGCAGGAATAATTAACATGATGAATATAAACGTATAATTGTGTTAAATGAAATTTGTTAAGGTTGCCAGTTTACGAAATTGCTGAGTAATTGCAAGCCTGACTGCGCACTTTTTTCTGGATGAAACTGTACTGCAAATAAATTATCCCGTGCAATGGCGCAAGTAAATCGGAACGGATATTCACTCTCACCTGCAATTAAGCTAATATCAGTAGGTTGCACGTAATAACTGTGCACATAATAAAAGCGTGCTCCATCTGCAATATTTTGCCATAAAGCGTGTGCTTGTGTTTGATTGACTTGATTCCAACCCATGTGTGGCACTTTGAGTTTTTCACCATTCTCATCAAACATTTTAGCTGGCGCAAAACGTGTAACATTGCCGTTAAAAACCTCTAGACCTGTAGCATTTCCTTCTTCAGAATGCTCAAATAACATTTGCAGGCCAATACAAATCCCTAAAAAAGGCTTATTTCTTGCCGCCTGTAGCACAGACTCTCGCAGGCCACGCGCATCAAGCTCTCGAATGCAATCGGGCATCGCTCCTTGACCCGGAAAAACCACGCGTTCAGCATTAACAATATCATCTGAATTGCTAGTTACTAATACAGTTTTATTCGGCGCAACATGCTCTAACGCTTTAGACACTGAGCGTAGATTACCCATGCCATAGTCAACGACTGCAATATTAATTTTTTTCATACGAAATTAAGGCAAAGTTTGCTTTATAAACTACCTTTGGTGGAAGGCATAATACCTGCCATACGGCTATCTAGGGCAACCGCCATGCGGAGTGCTCTTCCAAAAGCCTTAAAGATAGTTTCAGCTTGATGGTGCGCATTATGACCCTTTAGGTTGTCAATATGCAATGTGATATTAGCATGGTTGACAAACCCTTGAAAAAACTCGTGAATTAAATCTACCTCGAACTCGCCAATTGAAGCGCGGGTAAATTGGCAACTAAACGTTAGTCCTGGGCGGCCAGAAATATCCAGCACCACGCGTGATAAAGCCTCATCGAGCGGCACGTAAGCGTGGCCATAACGATAGATACCTTTTTTGTCACCAATAGCTTTGCTAAAAGCTTGACCTAGCGTAATGCCAATATCTTCCACTGTGTGATGCGCATCTATATGTAAATCACCTTTGGCATTCACAGCAATATCCATCATACCGTGACGAGCAATTTGATCAAGCATGTGGTCTAAAAAACCTAAACCCGTGGTAAATTGTGAAACGCCCGATCCATCCAAATTGATGCTCGCAGTAATTTGCGTTTCTAGGGTATTTCTAACGACTTCTGCATTGCGCATGTGAATTTTAACTACTATATAATTATGTGGATACATTCTAACCTAAAAAATTAATTTTTCGAGTATCCTACGCATAAAACCCAGCCTAATAACAAAAAACCGGTCTATTGACCGGTTTTTTGCAACACTCATTTGAGTTTATTAGTACAAGTTATTTCGCTGCATCACCTGCTGCCTCTTTGGCAGCACCCACTAAACCATCAGTTTTAACCTCTGCGGCTGTAGCGGCAGCATCTTTCACTTGCTCTACAACGTTTGCATCAGCGGCTGGCGCTGCTTCTGCTGCTGGTTCAGTAGCTGCTGGGGCGGCGCCTTCTGTTGGCGTTGCTTCAGTAGCTGCTGGAGCGGCACCTTCTACAGGCGCTGCTTCGGTAGCAGCTGGCGCTGAACCTTCTACAGCTGGTGCAGCTTCTGTCGCTGCGCCCTCTGCAGGCATTGTTTGCTCAACTGCTGCACCATCAACTACTGGTTCCGCTGGTTTATTGCAACCTTTTAACAAGAACAAGCCTAAAATACCAGCACCAATTGCTAGCACCCATGGTAGCCAGTTGAAGCCACCTGCTGACTCTTTAACGTCGCCAGCGCGTGCCAAACCAGTGATTTCTTTAGCTGCAGCGGCTGGGTCAGCCGCGCCATAGATTGCTGCACCCGCAACCACAATGTTTGCACCTGCATCAATTACTTGTTTTACAGTAGCCGCTTTAATGCCACCAGCAACTGAAACTTTAGCGCCTGTATTCAAGCTATTAACTAAAGCTAAATCAGTGAAAGGTGTTTGACCTGCAGCTTGTTGATCTAAACCTGTATGCACGCCGATAATGTGAGCGCCTAATTTAGCCACTTCTAATGTACGTGCTTTTTTGTCTGTAACGTTGATTAAGTCAACTTGCGCTTGTTTACCATATTTGTTAGCTGCATCAATCACACCTTTGATTGTGCCAATATCCGCTGTACCCAATACAGTAATGATATCTGCACCGGCTTTGTAGAATGGCTCAGATTCGTAGAAACCTGCGTCCATTGTTTTAAGGTCAACTAAAATTTTATTATTAGGAAATTTAGCGCGTAATGTTTCTAGTAATTTAATACCATTGTGCTTAATGCAAGGGGTACCAATTTCTAAAATATCTACGTGCGGGGCAACTTTAGTTGCTAAAGCTACGGTTGCGTCAAAATCTAATGAGTCTAATGCCATTTGGGTTAGTGCCATGCTACATCCTCCCTTATAAAGTAGATAACTCGGAATATCTACTTGAGATTAAAAAGTCAAATTTAAAATAATTTTTGTGTAGAAACACACATTGCGCGATAATACCATGCGTTTAGTCAGAAATTAAACACTTTTTTACTTTATTTACTACTTTTTGACGCTAATTTTTATTACTTTAGCAGTGCGGTTAGACAGCTAATTAAGGTTGCCGACTGTGCATCTGTCCCTATCGTAATGCGCAAATAATCGGCAATACGACTGGGTGATTTAAATTGACGCACGATAATACCTTGCTCACGTAAGTGGGCAGTTAATTCTACGCCAGCACGCGTTTTGTGTTTTGCAAAAATAAAATTTGCCCCAGATGGCAAAACGTCAAAACCTAGAGCTTGCATTTGGTTAATTAAGCTTTGGCGCGTAGCCATCACTTTTTGCCGCGTCTCTTCAAAATAAGCCTTATCTTGCATCGCCGCAATAGCACCTGCCTCAGCAAAACGATCTATTGGGTACGAGTTAAAACTGTCTTTAACCCGAATTAGGGCTTCAATCAGGTCAGGACTTCCCAGTGCGTAACCCACGCGCAACCCAGCTAATGAGCGTGATTTTGACAAGGTATGCACCACTAATAAGTTAGGATATTGCTTGATCAGATGGACTGCGGATTCAGTACCAAAATCCACATACGCCTCATCTACCACCACGACTGACCTTGTATTTGACTTTAATAGTTGCTCAATTTTTTCTAACGCTAACGGAATACCTGTAGGTGCATTAGGATTAGGGAAAATAATGCCGCCATTGGGTTTAGCATAATCATTTAAATCAATTTCAAACTGCGCATTAAGCGCGATTGTCTCAAAATCAATTTGATATAGTCCGCAATAAACTGGATAAAAACTATAGCTAATATCTGGGAATAAAAGCGGTTTATCATGCTTAAGCAATGCCTGAAAAACATGCGCCAACACTTCGTCAGAGCCATTACCTACAAACACCTGATTACTATTCAAGCCGTGGTATTCCGCTATGGCTGCTTTTAATTTATCCGAATTGGGGTCAGGATACAAACGTAGTGTTTCTGCCGCTTGCGCTTTAAGCGCTTCTAGCACCTTAGGGCTGGGTGGATATGGATTTTCGTTAGTATTGAGCTTGGTTAAATTGCTTAACTTAGGTTGTTCACCGGGCACATAGGGCGTCAGTTGATGAACAATATCACTCCAGAATTGACTCATTTTTTACCTATTTAATCGTCTAAAATTTAGCATTATATTCATGCGTACACATTTTTGATGCTCTGGAAGCCAGTATCCATGCGGCTTCCAGGCCGATGGTTTTGATAACCTTAAAAATAACGCAATAAATCAGTTATTTTTTAGTCTATATTCTGCGCTTCTAGCATGCGCTTGCAAACCCTCGCCATAAGCTAAAGTTGCGGCCACTTTACCTAGCACTTGTGCGCCTGCTTCTGACACCATAATTAAGCTAGAACGCTTTTGGAAATCATAAACGCCCAATGGTGAACTAAAGCGCGCTGTGCGTGAGGTGGGCAACACGTGGTTTGGACCAGCACAATAATCCCCCAGAGATTCACAAGTATTTTTACCCATAAAAATCGCGCCAGCGTGTTTAATTTTTTTGCTAAATGCTAACGGCTCATCCATGGATAATTCTAAGTGCTCAGGGGCGATGTAATTGCAAATGTCGGCTGCCTCGTCTAAATCACGCACTTTAATTAGCGCGCCTCGATCAGTTAATGAAGTGCGGATTATATCTTTGCGCGGCATCTCTTCAACCAATTTGAGGATGCTGGCACTTACTTTTTCTAAAAAATCTGCATCTGGACATAGTAAAATCGCCTGCGCTAATTCATCATGTTCAGCTTGGCTAAATAAATCCATCGCCACCCAATCTGGGTTGGTTTTTCCATCGCATATCACTAAAATTTCTGATGGGCCCGCCACCATATCAATACCCACCACGCCAAACACACGGCGCTTAGCTGCTGCCACGTAGGCATTGCCTGGCCCAACCACTTTATCCACTTGTGGTACCGTTTGCGTGCCATAGGCTAATGCGCCCACCGCTTGCGCGCCACCGATGCAAAATACACGATCAACACCACAAACAGCCGCAGCAGCTAACACCAACTGATTGCGCTCACCATTAGGCGTTGGCACCACCATGATGAGTTCTTTAACACCTGCCACTTTGGCAGGAATCGCATTCATCAATACACTAGATGGATAGGCCGCTTTACCACCTGGCACATATAAACCAGCGCGGTCTAATGAAGTCACTTGTTGACCCAGCAATGTGCCATCGGCTTCGGTATAGCTCCAAGATTGCATCAATTGCTTTTCGTGGTAACTACGCACACGCTCTGCGGCAATTTTTAGTGCATCGCGCTGGTCAGCTGGCAAACCATTTAAAGCAGCTTGCAACTCTGCTTGCGTAATTTCAAGCTCTGCTAAGTTGCTTGCATTTGTTTTATCAAAACGACTGGTATATTCCAGCACAGCCGCATCACCGCGTGTTTTTACATCTTTTAAAATATTGGCTACAACAACGTCTATGCTGTCATCTTGGGCCGTCTCAAAGGCCAACAATGCTTTTAAATCAGTATCAAAGCTGGCATCTTTTGTAGATAATTTTCTAATGTTCATGTTATTTCTTTTCGCTTTTCATTTACGCTCAGAGGCGATTTTAATAGCCTCCATAATCGGTTGCAGCTTTGCGCGGTTTAATTTTAATGAAGCTTGGTTAACCACCAAACGGGAGCTAATATCACCCACGTCTTCAACTGCTTTTAAGTTGTTTGCGCGCAAGGTGCTGCCCGTACTCACTAAGTCAACTATCGCGTCGGCCAACCCAACCAGTGGACCAAGCTCCATCGAACCATAAAGCTTAATCAAATCCACATGCATGCCTTTAGCGGCAAAGTGCTCACGCGCAGTTTTAACGTATTTAGTCACCACTTTTAGCCTTGCGCCCTGACGAATGCTGGCTTCATAATCAAAATCGTTACGCACCGCGACCATCATTTTGCATTTTGCAATCTGCAAATCAAGTGGCTGATAGAGGCCTTCGCCACCATGCTCATCTAGCACATCTTTACCCGCGATGCCTAAATCTGCCGCACCATATTGCACATAAGTGGGCACATCGGTAGCACGCACGATGATAAGACGCACATCTTCACGATTGGTGCCAATAATCAGCTTGCGTGAAGCCTCAGGATTTTCTGCCGGCACAATACCTGCAGCAGCCAGCAATGGTGTGGTTTCTTCAAAAATACGACCCTTAGAAAGCGCAATGGTAATCATGATTTAAACTCGTTTAACATTGGCACCAAGCGCATTGAACTTGGCTTCTAAGTGCTCATAGCCGCGATCCAAGTGATAAATACGTTCAATTACTGTTTCACCGCGTGCCACTAAGCCTGCCAGCACTAGGCTAGCTGAGGCACGTAAATCTGTTGCCATCACCGTTGCACCATCTAAAAACTCAACGCCTTTAACCAGAGCCGTATTGCCATCTATGCTAATGTCTGCGCCTAAGCGTTGCATTTCTTGCACATGCATAAAGCGATTTTCAAAAATCGTTTCAGTGACTTTTGCAACGCCTTCAGCCACCACATTTAATGCCATAAATTGTGCCTGCATGTCGGTAGGAAAAGCTGGATGAGGTGCTGTGCGGATATTTACCGCTTTCAACTTGCCATCGCTTTTTACCGTAATCGTGTTTTCTACTTTACTAACTTTTACTTCGGCACCCGCATCGCGTAGCTTTTCAATCACCGCATCCAGTAAGTCTGCACGCGCATTCTTGAGCTTCACCTCGCCACCGGTCATTGCTGCAGCCACCATGTATGTACCCGCTTCGATACGGTCACAAACGATGTTATGATCAGCGCCCTTAAGTTTTTCTACACCGATAATGGTAATCACATCCGTACCAGCACCTGTGATGTTGGCGCCCATTTTAATCAAACACTCGGCTAAATCGACTACTTCAGGCTCTTTGGCAGCATTCTCGAGAATTGTTTTGCCTTCAGCTAATGCGGCTGCCATCATCAGATTTTCAGTACCCGTCACTGTGACTAAATCCATGTAGTAACGTGTACCTTGCAAGCGCCTGTTAGGCAAGTGCAGTGTACTGGCTTGAATATAGCCATGCGTAATATGAATGGCTGCTCCCATCGCCTGCAAACCTTTAATATGCAAATCGACTGGGCGTGATCCAATGGCACAGCCGCCAGGTAGGGAAACCCTTGCTGTACCAAAGCGTGCCAATAATGGTCCAAGCACCAAAATAGATGCGCGCATGGTTTTCACCATCTCATAGGTCGCCTCAAACGATTGCACATCGCTCGCATCCAAACTAACCTCATCAGCGTCGCGGGCGATTTTAACCCCCATCATATCAAGTAATTTGATGGTGGTATCAATATCTTTCAGCGCGGCAACACTACTCAGTTTAAGTGGCGTCTCTGCCAACAAACTTGCACATAAAATTGGCAGTGCTGCATTTTTAGCACCTGAAATAGTGACTTCACCACTGAGGCGGTTACCACCTTGTATGATTAACTTGTCCAATTATTTAGTCGCATTCAACATAGTTTGAAGTTCGCCACTTTCATACATGGCACGCATAATATCTGACCCACCGACAAACTCCCCTTTAATATACAACTGCGGAATAGTAGGCCAATTGGCAAATTGCTTTATGCCTTCGCGAATCCCTTGATCTTGCAAAACATCCACCGTCACGTATTTGGCTTGGCAAGCATCTAAAATTTGCGTAGCTAGATTTGAAAATCCACATTGTGGAAACTTCGGATTGCCCTTCATATAGAGCACCACGGGGTTACTGGTAACGGTTTCTTTAATTTTTGCCTGTGTATCCATTTTTGATATCCTATTGATTAATTTCCACCCACTTTTGCGGGCTATAAGTTTTCATTGAAAGTGCATGTATTTCAGCACGCATGCGATCACCCAGCGCACCATAAACTAGCTGATGCTGTTGCACCATACTTTTACCTGTAAAAGCTGGACTGACGATAACCGCTTCAAAATGCGTGCCGTCATCACCTAACACCTTAATGTAATCGCATGCCAAACCTTGGCGGATATATTCCTCTAGTTGTGCAGCACTTAACATGCAGTTTAACCTCTTAATTTATAGCCAGATTTTAACATTTTTAGGCACACCCATGCTAATGCGAATAAAAATGCAATTACCACAGCGAGACTTATCCATGGCGAAACATCGCCTTTGCCAAAAAAACCATATCTAAAACCGTCTATCATATAAAAAAATGGGTTGAATTTTGACACCATCTGCCAAAACACAGGCAATGAATGAATGGAATAAAACACACCAGATAAAAACGTGAGCGGCATAATCACAAAATTTTGAAATGCAGCCATTTGGTCAAACTTATCAGCCCAGATACCCGCAATAATGCCAAACGTTCCAAGTAACGCACTACCTAAAATTGCAAAAATGATTATCCAGCCCAAATGTGCGATAGGTAATTTGACAAAAAATAAAGCCACTAAGTAAATCGCCAAACCCACAAACAAACCCCGTACCATTGCTGCACCCAGTAACGCAATATAAAACTGTAAGTAACTCAGCGGTGTGAGCAAAATAAATACAATATTTCCCATCACTTTTGACTGAATCAGACTTGACGAACTGTTCGCAAAAGCATTTTGCAAAAGTGACATCATGATTAAACCTGGAATCAAGAATGCAGTGTAGGGTACGCTATCGTACACTTGAACCTTGCCTTCTAATACATGTGAAAATATTAGCAAATATAGTAGAGCAGTCAGCACAGGGGAAGCCATGGTTTGAAAAGCTACCCGCCAAAAACGTAAAATTTCTTTTTTAAAAAGCGTGTAAGTCCCGCGATTATTGGTATTGATTAAATTCATGCGCACACCTCTTTGGCACCATCAGATGCTGAACCTACTAGCGAAAGAAATACATCCTCTAAATCAGGCTCTATGAGCTGCATGTCTTCAATTGACACATTCGATTTGCGCAATTCACCTAGCGCAAATTCCATTTGACTTAACTCATCTAAAGCTAACATATACACTCCATTTTCACCACTTTTTTGCATTGGTAATAATGATGCTGGTAAGGGCGAGTTACCCAATACTAAACGTAAATTTTTACCTGCAAATTTATTTAATAAATTTGCGGTGCTATCCAGCGCCACTACTTGACCCTGCTTCATCATCGCTACGCGCGAGCATAAAGTTTCCGCCTCCTCCAAGTAGTGGGTGGTTAGGATTATGGTGTGGCCTTCACGATTCAATTTTTTAATAAATTCCCATAGCATCTGCCTCAACTCAACATCCACTCCGGCTGTCGGCTCGTCCAAGACAATCACAGGGGGCTTATGTGCTAAAGCCTGTGCAATCAATGCACGGCGCTTCATGCCGCCTGATAGCTTGCGCATATTGGTATGCGCTTTATCCGTGAGACCTAAACCTTCAAGAATCTCATCTACCCATGCGTCATTTTCCTGCCCACGCCCAAAGTAACCTGCTTGAAAACGCAGCATTTCACGCACATTAAAAAAGGGGTCAAACACCAACTCTTGCGGCACAACACCTAAAGCCATGCGCGCAGCTTGATAATCAACTACCACATCATGTCCCATTACACTCGCTGTACCCGAAGTAGGCTTAAGCAAACCCGCAAGAATGTTGATAAGTGTAGACTTACCTGCTCCGTTTGGACCAAGTAAGCCAAAAAATTCACCCTGGGGAATCGTTAGATCTATGCCTTTTAAAGCATGCAGGCTACCGAAATGCTTATGAATTTGATTAAACTGGATTGCTGTCTTCATATTAAGTTACTTGCGCTAAATAAATAACGGCTTGTTAATGCACAAGCCGTTACGCACTACAAAAAACAATTTTTACACCCTAGCTTAAAGGAATAAAACCAGCCACTCCATAGAGCTCTGTTAAACTGGACAAATTAACGGGCAAGTTAGTAAAAGTTACTTTGCTATTTTCTTTTAAAGCGCGACGCTGCCATTCCATCATCAAACTAATGGCTGAAGTATCAACCTCAGTCACATTAGAAAAATCAACTTGATGTGACTGTTGATTAAAATTTAGCGACTCACTTTCAAGCAATATGGTGTTGGCATTATCTACCAAAATAGCCCCTGAAACGAACCATTTATGAGAATCTTGCAGAATTTTAGCCTGTGGCGTTTGCATCATTTCCTTTACATTGAGAGCCTAAGCTCCCGCAGATTTATTTTTTTCTGCTAATTTTTTATTTAGACTGTCAATGCCATTTTGGCGAATTTCATTACTAAATTGACTACGATAATTAGTTACCAAGCTAACACTTTCAATCACAATGTCATAGACTTTCCAACCTTCTGGGTTTTTGACCAGGCTATAATCTACGGCTACAGGCTGGCCACCAGTTTGTAAAATCTGTGTTTTAACAGTCACATTTTTTGCATTTGGTTCTGCTTTTAGCGGCTTATACTCTATTGTTTGATCTTTATACTTACCTAAAGCTACAGCATAAGTGCGCAACAATAAGGTACGAAACTCTTTTTGAAAAATGGCTTGCTGCTCTGGAGTTGCAGCTTTCCAACTTTTGCCAAGCACCATGCGACTTACTCGGTCAAAGTCAAAATTGGGCATAATTTTTTCTTCAGCCAAGGCATAAATTTTTTGCTTGTTGCCTGCTTGAATATCTTTGTCTGATTTAACCACAGCAATAACATCATCAGCCGTTTGCCTCACTAAAGCATCAGGGCCAATTTCAGCATGGGCCATATTTGCAGAAAATAAACTTAAAACTAAGCCTGCACCTGCTAAAAATTTAAGAATCGATTTCATTTGAATCCTTTTTCATTCAATATTGAAGTTGCGATTATACGCCACTAAAAAAATATTGGCATTTTACACCATCGTTTATAACACTCGAATTAAAACGGAGCATCGCCTAATTCGGTTGACTTGGCTTTACTTGTGTCTTCAGTAGCGGAAGCTCCCGCTTGAGTAGGCGTCTCTTCCGAGGCTTTGCTAAACAAAAATTTACTAATCATTTTTTCAAGTACGATAGCATCTTGCGTTTGCGTAATTTTATCGCCATTTTTCAACACCGCATCTTCACCTCCCGCCTCAAGCCCAATATACTGCTCGCCCAACAAGCCAGCAGTATATATGTTTGCAAAAGTATCAGTAGGAAATGGGTAGCGCTTATCAATTTTGAGCGTAGCCACTGCGGTAAAGTTTTTGCTATCAAAGCTGATGCCATCTACACGCCCTACCACAACCCCCGCACTTTTAATCGGCGCACGCGGTTTTAAACCACCTACATTCTCAAAGGCAGCTGTCACTGTATAAGTCTCGCCCAAATTGCTACTGGTAAGATTACCCACCTTCATCGCTAGCCCAAAAAAAGCTGCCACGCCTAAAGCCACTAGCACGCCTACCCATAAATCTATTGTTGATCTATCCATTAATATTCTCCAACCTATTTTTCTGATTACTGTTTGCTTTACTTTTAAGTGATGAGCATAAATGACGTTAAGATAAAATCTAGCCCTAGTACTGCTAATGATGATGTTACAACGGTGCGTGTTGTTGCATGACTAACGCCTTCAGCGGTTGGTGGAGAGTCATAACCTTCAAACAACGCAATTATTGTACAAGCCACACCAAACACTAAACTCTTAATCAACATATTTACAATATCAGTAAAATCAACATTCGCTTGCATTTGCGACCAAAATGCACCTACATCTACACCGATTTGTGCAACTGCCACCAAGTGCCCACCTAGTATGCCCACCATTGAAAATAGACAAGCTAAAATGGGCATTGAAAAAACACCTGCCCAAAAACGCGGCGCAATGACGCGTGAAATCGGATTGACAGCCATCATCTCCATGGCTGAGAGTTGCTCAGTGGCTTTCATCAAACCAATTTCTGCGGTGATAGCCGTACCCGCGCGCCCTGCAAATAACAAAGCAGTGACAACTGGGCCTAACTCTCTCACCAATGCCAGCGCCACCAAGACACCAATTGACTCTGAAGAGCCGTATTTTTGCAAAGTGTTATAGCCCTGCAATGCCAGCACCATGCCAACAAAAAAGGCAGATACCAATATAATGATGAGTGACATAACCCCAGTAAAATACATTTCACGTACGATTAGCCTTGGCCGGCGAAAACTCTCGCCAGAGTAACTTATAGTTAAGAAAAATAACCGTGCTCCCGCACCTAATCGCCATAGTTGCTCAACAACGCGATGCCCTGTCATGCGTAAACCACGCACCAATTTTGCAAAAATATTAGCCACGTTGCATCAACTCCTGCTGATAATCTGGCGCAGCATAATGAAATGGCACAGGACCATCTTTTTCACCATGCACAAACTGATGCACAAAAGGCAATGTGGATCGCATTAAATCATGCGGCGTTCCCTCAGCCGCCACCTCGCCATTAGCCACAAAATAAACATAATCAGCAATCTGAAAGGTTTCTTTCACATCATGTGACACGATGATTGAGGTTGCGCCCAGCGCATCATTAAGGCTACGAATCAAACCGCAAATAACACCCATTGAAATAGGATCTAAGCCAGCAAAAGGCTCATCGTACATAATAATACTAGGGTCTAGGGCAATAGCTCTAGCTAGGGCTACACGGCGCGCCATACCACCAGACAGCTCAGGTGGCATTAGCGTGTGCGCCCCACGCAAACCTACTGCATTAAGCTTCATTAGCACGAGGTCTCGTATCATAGACTCTGGCAAATCGGTAAGTTCACGCATAGGAAATGCAACATTATCAAACACGCTTAAATCGGTAAACAACGCCCCATGCTGAAATAGCATGCCCATTTGGCGGCGCAGTTTAAAAATGCCGTTGCGGTCTTGCTTGTGTACCACTTCACCACTCACCCGCACTTCGCCTTTTGTTGGCCTTATTTGACCACCAATCAAACGTAGCAATGTGGTTTTACCGCTACCACTACCGCCCATGATTGCCACCACCTTACCGCGCGGAAACACCATGTTGATGCCTTTGTGCAACAAGCGACCTTTGTAGCCAAAGGATAGATTATCAATTTCGACGATATTGTCAGCCATAAAAGCGATGTAATTTCTTATGTTTATTGTATGCGTTTTAAGAAGCCATCATTCTAAAACAATTTGGCACGTAAGCAAGTAGTTAAATTGCCTAGTTTTATTGAAATTAGTTATTAAGAACAACAACCAATTAAAAAAGCCCGCGAATGCGGGCTTTTAATGAAGGGTTTATATGTTTTCTTAAAAAGTTAAGCACCCTGTATAACTATCCGAATCAACAACTGCCGCACTTGCAACCCCTGCGCCTGTCGCAGTCGCACTCAGCACGGCCCTAAATGAACCTGTAGAAGTTTCACCATCATCTAGTGCCGTATCTAGCTGCTTTGCAAACTTGCCTAAAATCGCATCTGAACAAATCGCATATGCACCGCTCATTCCAGTGATTTTTGTAAATCCAGAAACACTTTGCAACCCAATTAAACCGCCATCAGCATTACGAGGTTGATAAGTATTGCCCGCTGCACAGTTAACAACTGTTGAGCCAGGAGCTAATCCTGCTAGTCGAACATGTTGCCAAAACACGCATGATTCATCTCCATCAGTAGCAGTATTCCACTGCCCTTGGATAATTCCGTTTTGCGAACCATTCGCTGCGTTTGTAGCTCCAGTTACATGCGTTGCAGCTGAATGATCATCTCCAGGCAATGCTTTAAATTTATCTTGATACCCATAGATATACACTTGAATATTTTTAAAGTCCGTTGCCATGTTCTTGACTTTAGCACTATTGATCAGCTCTTGTCCTTTAAGCACGCCTCCTAGCAGCAAGCCGATAATTACCAGCACAATCGCTAGTTCAATTAAAGTAAAGCCTGATTGTTGTTTTTTCATTTATTGTTCCAAACTTAATATTTTATTTTTCGGTAAATACTTTTTTACTCTACGCACACGCCCTAACTTAAGCAAGCTTTATGCCATCTCAGCTTAATCGGCATTACGCGCTATTTTTTGTAAAAAATTAGAAATTTTCACTCAATTTTCTGCATATGCTGTCGAAAATATGACGTAAGCGTCTAAATTTCAACACCTTGCACGCGTGGCTTTTTACCTTTTTGGTGAAAATTGCTATTACAATAACAATAGCCAACATTATTATAAACATACTTGAGCTAAATCTCTATGCCTGTATTCTTCAATTTCTTTCGTCGCATCATGAATGACACCAATCGGCTAATGGCACTCATGCTATTGACCTTGCATGCTTTGCTGGTTTGGGGTGAAGCCAGCCAGCTATATAGTGCATTATTCTTGTGCCATTACGGCTTCTTTTTACTATGGCAACCAGTATTGCATCAAGGAAAAAAGCTCACTTGGCCAACCATTACCACCGTAGTAGCAGGCGCTGCATTTGCATTTTTTTACGTTAATTGGTGGGCAACTGCTTTTTGGATAGCAGGTTTATTTGCGTTAATCGGTGGGCGCGTTCTTTCTAGCGATTCAGCAAAATCTAGATTACCTAATTTACTGGCAGCTACCTATTTACTAACCGTGCTATTACTTTGGGTGGTGCCAAAACTGCTGCACATTAAAGCAGACTTAGAAGCCGCAACATTTTTATTAACCTATATATTGCCCTTTTTACCACTGACCATTTTGTTCTTATCCGCTAGGGGCAAAGGCGTTGTGCCAAGTCAAAATATTGACTTCTTTTATACGCTGCTCATTTTTCTACTCACTATTATTGTCATTTTAGGTGGCTTTGCCATTGGCGTCACATGGCAAGTGCATTATGTGAAGCTGCTGATTTATGTCGTGCTAGGTTTGGCGGTAACTTTAGTTGCACTGAGCTGGCTGTGGAACCCAAGCGAAACCTTCTCTGGCCTAGAGTTATTGATGTCGCGCTATTTGCTTAGTGTGGGCTTACCTTTTGAAACTTGGTTAAGAAAAATTGCTGCACACGCAGATTTTGAGCCAAAATCTGGCGATTTTTTACATGAATCAATGCGAGAATTTGCCGCCTTACCTTGGGTTAGTGGTTTGCTGTGGGAGGTTGAAAATGCAAAACATCAAGTTGGCGACACGTCTGCATTTATCTCTACCTTTAGCTTTGAGCGCCTGCATTTAACTTTATATTCACGCTGGCAACTTTCACCCGCCATGTATTTGCATGTGCAATTACTCACCCAAATATTGAGTGAGTTTTACGAAGCTAAACGCCGTGAAGAAACCATTAGCCAAAACACCTACATGCAAACCTTTTACGAAACCGGCTCGCGTCTTACCCATGATATTAAAAATATTTTGCAATCGCTGGGTACGCTCACTTCTGCGGCCGAGCAAACCAATGATGCCGAAGGCGACGCAAGGCTGGTTGAACTGATTAAGCGTCAACTACCGCGTTTAAATCAACGTTTAGCCGCCACGCTCACTAAACTTGAAAAACCCAGCATTGAGAAAAAAAGCCAAGCTAAAGTGGCAACATGGTGGAAAGACTTTAGACAACTTAATACGCATCATCAAGTGCAGTTTGAATCGCCTGCCGAGTTACCTAAAGATGATATTGACCCAGAGGTACTTGATAGCGTGGTAGATAACTTAGTACAAAATGCCCTAGAAAAAGCCAAGCTTGAAGCCAATATGCAAATTAAGGTAACGCTGTTACCCACACCGCATTTTTGTATAGAGGTTACCGATACCGGCTCTGCCGTGCCTGCTGAGACTGCACAGTTATTGTTTAAATCCCATGTGAGTTCTAAAAATGGCTTGGGCGTTGGTTTATATCACGCTGCGCAGCAAGCAAATCAGGCAGGTTATGCGCTGAGTTTGGTGGATAATCGCGATGGCGAAGTGCGCTTTAGGCTAGAAAAATTGGAGTCAGAAACCGCATAAAAAAAGCATTAAAAACTCCCGAGTAACCGTAAGACCGTAAAGGTCTTCCCCTATTTTCTAAACTGCTAAAGCAGTAAGAAAAGAGTGAAAGGTCATGCCCGTAGAATATATGCGCTTAAGCGCATTATTCATACGACAAGTTTTTATGCCTCTGGAAGCCGCATGGATACTGGCTTGCAGGGCAACACAAAAGAAGATGGTTGTAATTGTGCAAAAAAATTCGCACTTTAAAAAACATTTAGGGCAACGTACGTTGCCCTAAACTTTTGCTACTCAATGTCAGCTAAATAACTAGCGTAAACCCTGAATGTAATCTGCCACAGCTCCCATTTCTGCATCGGTCATTTTAGCAGCAATCGCCATCATCATTGGGGCATTGGCACGCTCGCCGGTGCGGAATGTTCGTAATTGTGCCAAGGTGTAATCTGCATGTTGACCGTTAACACGTGGAAACTGTTTAGGAATACCAGCCCCATTTGCGCCGTGACAAGAAGCACACGCTGGAACGCTAGTTGCCACCACACCGCCACGATAAATTTTCTCGCCTAAAGAGCCTTTACCGTTGTTTTTTGCTTGGCCAAGCTTTAAACTTTGTTTGGCAAAATAAGCAGCCAAACCTTTCATGTCATCATCACTTAATGAAGTGGCAATGCCTGACATCACCGCATTGGCGCGTTTACCAGACTTAAATTCAGTGAGTTGTTTGACAAGATATTCAGGATGCTGTGCAGCCAATTTTGGGTTGACTGAAACAACACTGTTGCCGTCAGCCGCATGGCAAGCAGCACAAACAGTTTCTGCAGTTGTTTCAACGGCTGATTTTTCAGCTGCCAGCGCTGAACCAGCAAATAAACTTAACAATAACGCATGCGCAACTTTTACTCGGGCAATATTGATATGCATACAAACTCCAAATTTACAATTTAATTATGCACGCATTTTATCAAATAACCCTACTCCGTGATAGCATCTAGGCTCAGAAACACCAAATAAACTGGTTTTATAAAAAACTTAACTATGCCTCTTTTTCAAAATGCCACATTTTTTATCTCCGCGCACCATTTGCGTGATTTACCGCCAGCTTCAGGCATAGAGGTCGCGTTCGCGGGTCGCTCAAACGCGGGCAAATCAAGCGCGCTTAATACGCTGGCAAATCATAATCGGCTCGCATTTGTAAGTAAGCAGCCCGGCCGCACGCAGCTGATTAACTTTTTCACGCTCGGCAATGACAAGCACTTGGTCGATTTGCCAGGTTATGGCTACGCCAAAGTACCAGAAAGCATGCGCGCACATTGGCAAAACGTATTGGCGCGCTATTTAAGTGAGCGTAGCAGTTTAGGTGGCTTGGTGCTGGTCATGGATAGCCGCCACCCACTCACCCCACTAGATCGCCAAATGCTGGATTGGTTTTGCCCAAGCGGCAAGCCGGTGCATGTATTGCTGACAAAATCTGATAAATTATCACGCAGTGAAGCAGGGCTTACTTTAAGCCGTGTGCGCAAAGAGTTGATTGAGACTTGGGGAAAGGCGTGCAGCATTCAACTTTTTTCTAGCCTGAAAAAACAAGGGGTAGAAGAAGCGGAAAAAGTGATTGGAAAATGGCTATTTGACGGTGATTCAAGCGCGCTTGAAAACCATATCCCAAACACCGTGGCCTAATTTAATACCACGATTTTCAAATTTAGTGAGTGGTCTATAGCTAGGTTTTTCAGCATAGCCTTTAGCTGTATTTTGTAATTGCGGCTCTGCGCTTAACACCTCAAGCACCCATTCTGCGTACTCTTGCCAATCCGTTGCCACATGCAAATAAGCACCCACTTTTAGCTTGGTGCATAGTAATTGTATAAACTCTGCCTGAATCAATCTGCGCTTATGGTGGCGTTTTTTATGCCATGGGTCGGGGAAAAAAATATGCACTCCATCAAGACTTGCGTCCGGCAACATGTTTTGTAGCACCTCAACCACGTCATGCTGGATAATGCGGATATTGGTGAGATTTGACTCTTCAATTAACTTAAGTAATGCGCCAACCCCCGGTGTATGTACTTCCACCGCTAAAAAATCATTTTCTGGCAAAGTTTGAGCAATTTTGGCGGTGGTTTCACCCATGCCGAAACCAATTTCCAAGATTTTAGGGGATTGCTCTCGCTTAAAAAGTGCGTTTAAATCCAGCCGCTTATCTTCATAAGTCACGCCAAACGTTGGCAAACCCGCTTCATAAGCAAGCACTTGCGCTTTGGTCATGCGCCCTTGGCGTAGCACAAAGCTACGAATACGACAGTGATGGGTTGTTTGGTCAGGGGAATTTTCGGTGGTGTTAGTTTCAGTCATGGCGTGCATTATACTTTAAGGTCACGCCACATAAAACATTACAAAGTGTGAGATTTATCTCCGTTAACAAAGCCGATGAGTGGCGCATCCATCGTTTTTGTTAACGCAATCACTTTGAATAAGTCGCCCATTTCTGCTGGTGATAATAATTTTTGTGCGGCTGCGGCAATTGGCGCGTAGCGCGCCATATCGGTTGGCGATACTTGGCTCAATAAATCTAACACGCCGCAATTCATTAAAAATTGCGCTTGGCTACAAAAACCACTGAGCGTGAGTCCATTGGCTAGGCCAATCTCGGCTATCTCAGTAAAGTTCACATGCGCGGTAATATCTTGCAAACCTATATTTATTAGAGAGTCAGTATGTGCATAGTGCTGATAATGGCACATTAGCGTGCCTTGGTTGCGTTGTGGATGATAATACTCGCGTGCAGCAAAACCATAATCAATCATCAAAATAACGCCTTGCTGCAGTATATTAGCAAGGCTCGCTATTAACCCACGCGCGGCTAAATTGATTTCTGTTACATAATCGTTTGGCAAGTTAAGTTTGCTTGCAGTTTCAAGCAAATGGCGTGCATATAAACTGCTATTTTCTTCTAAATGACGGTCTTGCCAAACCAATTTTTCTTGCACCACTGCCACACCACGTTCATAAATGCCATCCGTTTGGGTAATGACAATATGCGTGGGAACCGCATCTAACACCTCATTGCCTAACATCACACCCGTAAATGTTTGTGGCAAAATATTGATCCATTGCACACGTTGTACCAAGCCTTCAGGCAAATATTTTTTTATCGTTTCAAACTGAATTTTGCGTAAGTGGTCACTTACTTCAAGTATAAAATAATGTGTTGGAAGTTGCGCTAATGCTTGTAATTCAAGCAATAAGTCAGCCGCCAATTTACCTGTTCCAGCACCTAGTTCTAAAATATCTGCCTGTGCATTTTGGCTTGAAGCCATCGCCAAGCCTTGCGCCACTTGCCGCGCTAAGGTGTGCGCAAATAAAGGCGATATTTCTGGGGCTGTAACAAAATCTCCTCCCAAGCCGAACTTTTTAGCCCCGCCGCTGTAATAACCCAGAGCAGGCTCGTAAAGCGCCATCTGCATAAAGTCGAAAAAACTGAGCCAGTCGCCAGCATCAGCAATACGTTTTTTAATGCGTGCAATCAGCGCATTACTATGTTTTTGCGCTTCAGGTGAAGGTGTAGGTAAAGTACTCATAGACTTAGATTATAATAGCGAACCCTTAACATCAAACAAGCATATTTGGAATAAAGCGTGCAAGCATCGTTTAATAATCAAGTTGTCCTCATTACTGGCGGCGCAAAACGCGTAGGCGCGGCAATTTGTCGCACCCTTCATGCCAATGGCGCAAACTTGATGATTCATTATCGTAGCTCAGCTAATGAAGCGCGCGCCTTACAAGCAGAGCTTAACTTGCAGCGTGCTCATTCGGTGGCCATTATTCAGGCTGATTTACTGCATGTTGCTGGCTTACCCAATTTAGTTGCCGAAACGGTGCGGCAATTTGGTAAATTAGATACTCTTATTAATAATGCTTCAAGCTACTATCCGAGTGAAATTGGCCATATTGATGAAGCAAAGTGGCAAGATTTAATGGGTAGCAACTTAAAGGCACCGCTCTTTTTATCACAAGCTGCCGCGCCTGAGCTGCGCAAAAACCACGGTTGCATTGTTAACATTACTGACATGCACGTTGAACGCCCAAAAAAAGGCTACGTCGTTTACAGCGTGGCAAAAGCTGGCTTGGTGACGCTTACAAAATCGCTTGCGCATGAACTTAGCCCTGAAGTACGCGTCAATGCCGTTGCCCCAGGGCCTGTGCAATGGCCTGACGATAACCCACAATTTGACGAATTGTATCGTCAGCGTGTCATCAACCAAACGCTACTTAAGCGCGTGGGTGAGCCAGAAGACATTGCAAAAGCGGTAAAATTTTTAATTTATGATGCACCTTTTGTCACTGGGCATGTGCTGGCGGTGGACGGTGGCAGAAGCTTAAATTTATAACAGAAACTTATGATAAAACACCTTCCTGACAACCACTCTAATAACTTTATCAAGCTGCGCAACAGCTTAATTTCAGCCACTGGCAAAGCCATTGGCGATTACAACATGATTGAAGATGGTGACACCGTACTGGTGTGCATGAGCGGTGGCAAAGATATTAGCACAACAACAACAATGTAATCTTTAATATAAATAAATATAATATAATCATGATGTTAAGTTTAAATAAAATTTATATTAAAAAAAATAAAATTATGCCTTATAATATATTTGAGCATATGTATTTTATGTAAACATTTAATGATTGAAAACCTTACAGCGCAAACAAGAATTATTATCGAAGATATCGGCTCTGGAGTTAACAAACGTTCAGTCAGAAGAGCCGTACTTTTAGATACTCGCAGCGGTCTACTATGTGAGTTGCCCACTTTATATGTCTATCGAAATTTAGGCCAAAAAAGCCATAATACTCACCTTGCAATCCTTAGAGATTTGGCATTCTACTTAGAATGGTCACTAATAAAAAAATCAAGAAACCCTAATTGGATAGCACCAGAAACACGGGTGAAGAATAATTCACTTGCATTAACAAGAAGAGAAATTGATGAATTCAGTGGTTGGTGCGACTTCTCTTCTAAAGAGTTAGCCAGAATTCGTTCAATTGACAACCCTAAGCTTCATAGCATTCCATCTGGTATTTTAGTAGACATTTCCACATCTAACGCTCGTTTACGAAATTTATGCAACTATTTAATATGGCTTACTCAAGACTTTATTGAAGGTGCGCTGAATGTAGATGACAAATCTCTTATTAAAAGTGAAAAATATAAAAATATAATTTACGAAGCCTTTGAAAAAAACTATAAGTCAGATAAAAAACCTGCACCAGTGTATTCTTTGGATTCAAATCAAACAGCGACTTTTTTACAAGCAATTAGCTCTAACAGTATTTTTCCTAATACCAATCATGGTAATAGGGATAAATTAATTGCCAGATTTCTTTATGAAACTGGACTGAGAGCAGGCGAATGCCTTAAAGTAACTTGCGCAGACATTAAGTATAACTACGAGATACGTCCTGGCAAATTTATAAACATAATAAGAGTTAGACATAAACCAAATGATAATGCAGATCCGAGGACTAAAGAGCCTTTATCTAAGACTCTTTCTGGGGATCTAGCCGTTAGCAAGAACTTAACCGCGGATTTAATCAAATATATTACAAATGAAAGACGTCTTGCGATTTCATTAAGCTCTAATATAAAAGAACATCCTTATCTATTTGTTTGCCAAAGTGGTCCAAGTATTGGAGAACCAATTTCACAGCGCAACTTGAATAGAATTATTTCAAAACTCAAATCGTTAAAAGAATTTCCAACATGGTTTACACCACATTCTTTGAGGCACACGCACTTAACTGAGATAGCTAACATTGCTCATGAAAAAGGTAAAGATGTAAGAAGCATTTTAATTCAACGTGGCCGATGGGCTAACACCTCCACAATGCCTTCCAGATATAGCCAAAGACACATCATTGATCAAGCTGCAGAGCTAATTGAAGAGAGAGACCGCATCCTTGACAGCCTCAAATAAATTTAGCGGATATGACACATTTATAGTTTATTCCAATGAACTTATTCCTGAAGATTTCCCTAAAAGAATCAGACCGATTGATAGCGGTAAGTTAATTGATGTCAACTTCGATCTTATGACATTAAAGGGAGATGCTGGTGACGCAAGTATAAGACTAAACCAATTATCAGTTGGTTTAACGAAAGCTACCAGTAGCATTTTTTACTATGTCGTCATTCATGCATTAAATGGAAGAAGAAAAATATCGACAGTTAAACGTTGGATTAATCAATTCTCGATGTTTATAAGAGTCATAAAAGAATTAGTCCCAAACCAAATATCCTGTATCAATTTAGCAATGTTTAATTGGTTTAACCAAGATAAATCTCCCTCATCACAGAAGTTGCTTAGATCGTTTATAAAGTATTGGATTGGTCTCAATATCCCAGGAATTGATTTAGACCTTAAGAGCTATATAAAATCATCAAAATCACCCAAGCCCAAAAGCACTATAAACATCCAAAATTCCAATCCGCAAGAGCGTCCATTCAGTATGCAGCAAACCAGAAATATCCTTACAAATGTTGAAAGCTTATACATATCAGGTGAATTTAATCCACAAGATTATTTAATGTGGAGATTAATTATTTCTGAAGCAATGCGACCGTCGCAATTACAGTTATTAGAATTTGGAGACCTAAAAATTGATATGGATATAAATGGCAACTTGGTTAAAGTTCAAGTTAATGTTCCCATAGTTAAACAAAAAGCCACCCCGGCGCGAGAATACATGATGGAATACACACTTTCTGAGCCAATTGGTAGAGCGGTAGTAGAGCATATAAAATACATATCGAGTATTACAAAAAAAGAACCAGAACGTACTTTACCAATATTTTGCATTGCAAGAAAAGGTGCGGGAAAGCAGGTTCTTGTAAACAAAAATGGTATTAATATTACTAGCCGAATCATGAATAGTCGAAAATATATCGCTGGTATTGATGAAGAGCCTCAAGATTTAAACTTATTTACTAGAAGGTTTAAACATACGAAACTAACCCATTTAGCGATGTTAGGTGCGCCTCTAGAGGTTTTAGCAAGGGCTGGATTTCAAACGTCCACTGGATCACTAACACATTATGTCAATTTAACTGAAGAGGCTTTCGTTAATTATGAAAATCAATTATCAAGCCATCATGAGAACTTACTATCAGCATTCAGAGGTAAAGTAATTAACAAAAACTTCTCAACAAATCCTGATCTAGACCACCGGATTTTAGATCCAGATATCGATAAAGATGTTGGATCTTGCTCGACTAAGCCATGCAATGTACTTACCCCATTTGGATGTTATATTTGTCCGCGTTTTGAAGCATTTAAAGATGGGGCGCATCAGGCCGTTCTGGATAGCTTACTTTCCAAAAAGAAAAAATTAATAAAACTGAAACTTCCTCTTGAGGCTATTACAAGAGATGACTACCTTATTGATGCCGTCAGTTCTGTAATTTCTAGTATCAAAGAACAAAATGGCTGAGAATTTACCTTTATTCCTTGTCCATTCCGAGCTGGATGTTCTAGATAGGTTTGAAAAATTCATCAACTGGGGTTTACCATTTGGTACGGCAAATATTAACAACATCCATGCAGATACCTTTGAAAAAGAACTTCCATATTTTGAGTACTCATCACGTTTCATTCCTCACAGTCACGACTCAACAAAATCATTTTTTCTCAAACAAGAGTTTCTAAAAGATGGCTTACTATCTACGACTAAACTATCAACAAGATTGCTTGACGCAGATAACTTCATCACAAGCAAAAACTACTTATTGTTTGCAAAAGCTTATATCAACGTAATGATTTTCTACAGAAACCTAAGGTCAAAACCAAAATGCATCTCACTGGCTTTAATTTATCTTGAAAAAGCGCTGCGAGTATTAAATTGCGACAGCAATAATCTTAACCAAATAAAACTCATCACCTTCCAGCAAGCTTTAAGATGTATTCAAGAGAGTAATTACAGCCAAGGCATCAAGTATGACACCGGCAAAGAACTAGAAACTCTTGCTGGAATGTTACAGTCTGGACACCACACCAAGACGTTCAGATTTTCTGGCAAAGGATTTAATCTTCTAGACAAACCATTCTCTTTCGTATCCGATATACAAGCTAAATCGCGCAAAAAAGCTATCGCTGTTGATGATAGTGAATTTAATCAAAGAGCCTCATCACGAATATCTAATGAGGAACTTGCTGCCGTTGGCTTAGCCTATTTCAAATCTCTTGATATAGATGGCGGAATAAGCAAGACAAGCTTTATGGCTTCTATTTGTGGGCTTTCTTTTACAACTGTCTCAATGAGAATATCAGAAACATTACTATTAAGTAGAGATGCACTTTATAGTGACCAAGATAATAAAGAGCGTACTCGAATTAGATTAACGCGCCCTAAAATTGATGAATCACAGAACCTGCCGATACCTCACAAGCTATCAAACTTAGCCAAGGAAATGTTTGAAAACATACTGCATTTTTCACAAGGTGCACATGAAGCATTTAAATTTTATCTAGCGAAATTTCCAAACTCATTTTCAGAAGTAAACGAGCTATATATCCCCTTACACCTAAGAGATATTTTTAATAAGGAGTATTTATCAAAAGAAGATGTACTTTTTGTTCTAGCATGCCCAGACTCTCCCTACTATTACTTCCCAAGTCGATTAGCAAAACTATCAGTACATATTTTTATAAAAGAACCTAATGACATTTCTAATCTTGTAAGCAAAAATTTTAGAAAACATAACGCTCCTTACATTCGGATTGACGAGTTCGAGAAAGCTAGTCAAAAATATAAGTTAAGCATAAATATGCCTCAAAATATTGATAAGACTAAATATATAACTTGCGTAATGGCCAGAAAGTATATTGGAAAAGGACACAGCCATCTAAAAATATCTCATCCTATTTTTAGCGCCTCGCTTAAACCAGGTTGCTATATCAAATCTAAAGACCTATATAATTTTTTATTAATGCAATTTAAACAAAGCAAATTTATGCATTGGCCGTACACCTCAAAAGATAAATCGACAAAACTTGATAACGCACTTTTAGTTTCATTCTTACCAGATAATACAAAAGGCATTGGCACAGGCAACGAGATAGCTCAATGGTGGCGTCCTGAGGCACTCTCAGGACAAGTCATTAATGCTTGGCTTAGCCAATATAACCAAGGACCTGCTAAATTATTTTTCAATCTTAATATTCGATTGAGCGATGGATCATACCCATCGATAACTCTACATAAAACTAGAAAGTATCATCAAACAGAAGCATTATTAGCTGGTGCAAATGAAAAATTTATCGATGAATTAGCCGGTAGGAAAAATGGAAAGCAATCAGAACATTACGACCTTCGCACCCCACACGAAATAATTTCACAATCTATAGAAACTTTTGATCCTGATGTTGATTTTAACGTAATCGGCCCAGTCGCATTAGAAGCTCCTCCAAAAGTAAAAGTTATAGCACGAAAAATATTTCTATATGAAAATGCGGCGCCAAAGCACATCACTGAAGTAGGAGGGTGTAGAAGTGATTGGTCAATTAATCCATGCGAGATGTTCGGTGACTGCATGCGGTGCAATAAATCAGTGTGGCAAAAAGGTGATAAAAAAAGATTACCAATAATTCATGACATGCGGAATTACTCCATTCACATGATTGAACAAGCTAACTATAAAATAGCCGAAGGGAATGGGCACCTCCCAGTTAAGAAATACTTACAACAATTCAAGGACACATTAGAACGTTGTGAGCAAATACTTGCTATTGAAAATGATGCGTCTGTGAAAGTTGGTACTATCGTTACTTTTTCTGCGCCTACTGGTTCATTCAGCGTTTCAGAATTAACCAATAAACTAAGAGTCGAAAATTGTGAATGTAGCAAGGAATAGATATGGGTGCTAAGAAGATTTCCATAAAAGACGAAAACGAAATACTTCAGATATTGCGTAAATGGCCAGCTAGTAAATTACTATCATGGGAGGACCTAAGGGTGCATTTGGAAAAGACTCTTAAAAAGGGTGACTCAACCTGGTCCCGCCAATCACTTTCACGAAACGAGAACATTCACATATCGTTTAACGAAGCGAAAAGGCGTCTAAAAGAAAGTCGTAATGCACATAAAACCAATCCAAAATCTATCAATGAATATGAACAAAATATCCAAAGCCTTAAATCTGAACTAGCAGAGCTAACTACTAAATATGAAACCCTATTGCATAGGCATACACAGTTGATATACAACGTTTCTCTGATTGAAAAAGGTAATCACTTGTTAAATGACCCTTTACCAGACAATACGAAAAATCAAACCGGCTAATCTACAAAGTTAATTGTTTTAAAATCTTCTTTCACAACCATATCTGTATCGTATGCAACTTTAGATTTCGAAGTGAACGTTGAAAAATCAAACATTTCTCTATCCAGAAGATGCGAAGGTGCTACGTTGCAAACTGCTCTAAACATGTTTTCAACTCTTCCAGGATGTTCTTTATTCCACTTAACTAAAAGTTCTTTCATAACCTGTCTTTGTAGATTTGGTTGTGATCCACATAGGTTGCATGGGATTATCGGAAAACTCATCATCTCAGAGTACTTCTTTATATCTTTTTCTGCGCAATAAGCCAAAGGTCTTATTACAACGTTTTCTCCATTATCTGATCGCAATTTTGGCGGCATCGCTTTCAAACTGCCACCATAAAACATATTTAATAATAGCGTTTGTAAAATATCATCCCTATGATGCCCAAGTGCTATTTTAGTGGCGCCTAAATCTTTTGCTGTTTTATAAAGAATACCTCTGCGTAATCTAGAACACAATGAACATGTAGTTTTACCTTCTGGTATTTTATCTTTTACAACGCTATATGTATCTTGTTCAACAATTCTAAAATCTACTCCAATACTTTTTAAGTAATTTGGTAAAACTTCTTCAGGAAAACCGGGTTGCTTCTGATCCAGATTTACAGCAATTACTTGGAAATTAATAGGGGCAATTTTAGAAAAATACACCAACGTATCCAACATGGTGTAACTATCAGCACCTCCAGATAGACACACCATGACTAAATCTCCATCTTCAATCATGTTAAAGTCTATTATCGCTTTACCAGTTTCCCTACGGATTCTTTTTTGTAACTTATTAAAACTGTATTGATTCATTTATTTTCACTAAAGTTATTTGAATATACCCAAGCATCACCTAAAGTTTGAGCTTGTTGCAAAACCAACTCCACAGCCTCATTCTGTTGGTCTGGTGGATACTTGTATTTACGCAGTATGCGCTTAACTAACAAGCGTAAACTTGCACGTACACTGTCCCTAATAGCCCAATCAACAGTTATATTTTTGCGCAAGCTTTCAGCTAGTTCATGTGCAATTTTCTTTAGCGTTTCATCGCCTAGTTCACGCACAGATTCTTCGTTATTGGCTAGAGCATCGTAGAAAGCCAATTCGTCATTACTCAATCCCAGATCAGCACCTCTGTCGGCCGCTTCTTTAAATTTCTTGGCCATTTCGAGGAGCTCTTCAATGACTTGAGCAGTTTCGATCGAGCGGTTTTGGTAGCGATTAACCACGTTAGCTAACAAGTCCGAGAACTTAGTTTGTTGCACGATGTTTGTAGCGAAGCGGGTTTTAATTTCACCTTCTAGCAGGCGTTCCAGCATTTCTACAGCAAGATTGCGCTCAGGCAGGTTACGCACTTCGTTTAAGAAGTCTTCATCCAGGATACCAATATTTGGTTTATCCAGTCCGGCAGCATCGAATATATCGACTACTTCCTCGGACACCACGGCTGAGCCTATGATCTGCCGTATTGCCAGGTCGCGTTCTTCGTTGGTTTTTTTCTTGATGCTGATTTCTTTTTTGGTTAGCAGCACTTTCACTGCCTGGAAGAAAGCGACTTCTTCACGTACAGCCTTAGCCTCATCTAAAGTGCAGCACAAAGTAAATGCTTTTGACATTGCCAGCGCAGTATCGCCAAAGCGTTTTTTTCCATCCTTAATGCCGAGTACATGGTTAGCCGTTTTTGCTAAAACACTATGCCCGCCTGATAGAAAGTTGCTGTAATCAAAGCCGTGCAACATCGCGCGAAGTACGTCGAGTTTCTCTTCCAGCACTGCATAAGCTTCGTGAGCATCAACCGTAGGTCGGCCACGGCCATTACTAGCGGTATATTCTTTGAGTGCCTGTTTCAGATCGTTTGCGATGCCGATGTAATCTACAACCAGGCCACCCTGTTTGTCGCGGAATACACGATTTACCCTGGCAATCGCTTGCATCAGGTTGTGCCCCTTCATCGGTTTGTCGACATACAGCGTATGTACGCACGGCGCATCAAAACCAGTCAGCCACATATCGCGTACTATGACTAGCTGTAGCGGGTCGTCAGGGTCTTTGAAGCGTTTTTCAAGGCGTTTTTTAACTTGCTTGGAGTATACGTGCGGTCTGAGTAATGGTTTGTCGCTGGCTGAACCAGTCATAACGACTTTGATTGCACCTTTTTCTGGATCTTCATCATGCCAGTCCGGGCGCAGTTCGGTAATCGCGTTGTAGAGGTGTACACAAATCTCACGACTCATGGCGACAACCATAGCCTTGCCGCTTTGTGCCTTGTTACGCTCTTCAAAATGCTCAACGAGGTCTTTGGCTACTTGCTGTATGCGTGGAGCAGCACCAACAATGCTTTCGAGTGCAGCCCATTTGCTTTTTAAGCGAGCCTGCTGGTCATCTTCTTCATCTTCGGCCAATTCATCTACTTCAGCATCAATCTCAGGTAACGCTTCTTGATTCAGTCCTAACTTGGCAAGGCGTGACTCAAAGTAAATTGCGACTGTAGCGCCATCATCCCGCGCTTGCTGCATATCGTAAACGTGGATGTAATCACCGAAGACGGCGCGAGTATCACGGTCTTCACTTGAAACCGGGGTGCCAGTAAAGGCAACAAAGGTAGCGTTAGGCAGAGCATCACGTAAATGTTGAGCGTAGCCTACCTGATAACCTTTGGCATCGCCCTTGAATTTGGCTTCAAAGCCATACTGGGTTCGATGCGCTTCATCAGCAATTACAACGATGTTGTAGCGGTCTGATAATACAGGGAAGCTATCTTCATCTTCGCCTGGCATGAACTTCTGAATGGTTGCGAACACGATACCGCCGGAAGGACGATTGGCTAGCTTTGCACGTAAATCTTGGCGCGTTTCACCTTGTACTGGCTGCTCACGTAGCAAGTCCTGCGAGAGCGAGAATACGCCGAATAGTTGACCGTCTAAATCGTTACGGTCAGTAATCACAACAATGGTCGGGTTTTCCATTGCAGCTTCAGTCATGACACGCGCTGCAAAGCATGTCATGGTAATGCTCTTGCCTGAGCCTTGCGTATGCCAGACTACGCCGCCTTTATGATTGCCATCTGGACGCGATGCATTTATGACCTGGTTAATCGCTGCACGCACTGCATGAAACTGCTTACGAACTTCCAGCACCAATTTGCTCTTGTTCGCAGCAGTTGTCGCGAATAGCATATGGCCAATATCTAGGCCGACAGCATCTGCTAGAGCGACATCATCCGTTACGGTTGACAGGGTGAACGTCTTTTTGTTGTAGTGCTTGCACTGGATGCCTACATTTATTTTGCCATCGTGGCCGAGGATGTCAATTCCGAACTGGGACTGTCCTGGGCCTCCCACTCTGCTGCAAGAGGAGTCATTCCACATCCGACGGTATAGAGCATGACACATCGCCTCAAAATCACTTTCATTTTCTGGTTTTGTTAGTTCATTACTTACTGCCATGCTTGATTCCTGGTCGATGATTTTTGAGTAAGGTGCTTACTCTTGATACAGTGTAAAACATACGGTGTGCCAGTGCAAAGATACCTATGATTCATTGCTACATCTTCAAACCCTCTAGCACATGTCATTAGCTCATTATGACGATTCTTAGGTTTAATTTCGATGTCATTACGAGCGAGTATGTTCTAAATCTTATGAAGTCCCAGCGTATTTTTCGACCGTCAGCTAAGGGGATTTATAAGCCTTCGGCAAATTAGCGGGACAAAGTCCCATACAGATTTGGCACGTCAATATTAGCAGCCAGCCAATAGTTGTCCTTAGCTATTTATATCAATATTATTTTTTGATAACGATGTAGTGCACCAGATATTCATACTTGCCTTTAATTTACCGAAATTGCTACAGGAAGAACTAGTTTGCAACGTTATTTAAAATTACTGCATAATATTAGTAGATAAATGTGTGCTTCAAATCTAGGTCAGTTTTATAGGGGTAATATGCGAACGAAATACCAGCCAGGCTTCACTCTTGTAGAAATGGCCGTTGTGGTCTTTTTAATAGGGATTCTAGCCACAATGGGGTTATCAGCTGCAAATGCCCTACTTGCAAGCTCTAGCATCAGTAATACCAAAAAGAAGCAGGAAGTGATTAAGGATGCTTTAATCGCGTATCTTGGAACCAATAAACGCCTACCATGCCCTGCCATCAATGAAAATGGGGTTGAAGCAAATAACGGTGCAGTACCAAGCATATGCACCGGATATTTTGGATTATTGCCCTATCGAGCGCTAAATTTACCAAAAAGTGCTGCACTTGATGGATGGGAAAATATATTTTCATATGCCGTTTCACCGCAGTGGACATTGGCTTATGCAAACGTAGTTACTGCCACTTCATCAAGTAATCCAGGCATTGCCTTTAATACCGGCGATGCCGGGGCATTGCCAGTTAGTACCAGAACACCTGCAACTAATCCGGTGGCAACTCCTCTTGGCAATGATGCTGCAATAGTAATCTCACATGGTCATAATGGATTAGGCGCATTCACCAATAAAGGCACGCAGACAAACCTGCCAGTTGCCGGGACAGATGAACTTGCAAATGCGGTCCCTGCAGGATTTGCAGTTCCTGCTACATTTTACCATCGTGAATATACTGATATTGATGTGGCTGTATATGGTGGTTTTGATGACGTCTTATTAAGATTAAGTCCTACTGAAATACTAGCGCCATTGGTTAAAGATGGTTCTCTTAAATCCACAGAGGCGCAGTGGGCTGAACAAGTTGAAAGTATCAATGATGCTCTAGCAAGCTTTATGTTAAACCCAGGAACAGTAAATTGTAATCCGCCAGCAACTCAAGGGGATTTTAATAATTTATTGATAGCAAACAACATAAATTTAGTTAATCCGTGGGGAGATCCAATTACTTATGTTCAAGTCATAACGCGCTTAAAGAGTGATGGCGACACAACACCTGGAGCAGCTATTAATCCATACACATTATCTACCATTGGAAGGGTTATGAATTATCCAACCATAGTAACTTTCTATGGTAAATATAAAAAAATTATAGAAAACACTTGTCCATAAACTTGGAGTTATTCAATGAATTTCAAATTAGCACTAATTTTAACGCCAGCATTTTTCATGCTTTCAATTTGGGTACTCGCCCTATCAAGTAGTGTATTGCTAACAACCATTGGTCTAGTTAAGTTAGCACTATGGGCAGCACTTATGTCTTATGGCGCTGCATTATCAGTCACGATTTTTGTTAAAGAAATCATCGTTAAATAAATTGAAAGCTTTCAAAGCATTCACATTAATAGAAATGGCCATTGTCGTAATGATAATTGGCTTAATCTTAGGATTCGTAGCATCACGCAGCAGCTCATTAATAGGTAATTCAGAAACTACAGATACCATTGCTTTAATTAAAGACTTGAATGATGCAGCTTCCAGCTTTAAAAATAAGTATCACTATTTACCTGGTGACTTACCTCTGGCCGGTGATGATATTCCTAATGTAAGTGCTGGTTGCAGCCTTGCAGTAAATACAGCATCAATAGGCAATGGCCGCATTGATACAGCCACAGAAGTCGGGTGTGTAGCTGAGCATCTAGTGCGTGCTGGAATGATTAAAGGCACGATTAATGGGATATTCACCAGAAGCAATAATTCCAATGTGGCTGATGTATTTATTACAGCTCGTAGAGCTGCAGGCTCCCTGCCAGTATCTGTAATAAACGAAATACAGATAAATAACCTATCATGCGACACAGTACGCACTATTGATTCAAAATTAGATGATGGCGATATTACTGCAGGCAGAATCACTGCATCAGTTGCTGCATGTGTTCCAAATGGTGCAAATGATCCAGTTCCAATACTAGATATTGCTATTTAACTTTATATTGAAGGTCTACTTTGGGTTGATGTCTGGCGATGTTTAAATAAAACTGAACGTCAGTTAAGCGGATATTTCAGCCATCTGTAAGCGATAGTAATTAAACGCCAATGCTATGCAGTAGTTTATTTAGAAATGCATGACTCAGAAATACTAATTTGTGGCTACTTTAAAATAATAATCGGTAGCACCCTTAGGCAAAAATACTCAAACATGCGAATTAATGTCGAAAACATGTTGCGATTACATCATTCCAACAGTGACAGCTGTTGTGTATCTAAGTCTATATACCATGAATACGCGAGGCACTAATGAGTGTTTTTTCCTGAATAGAACAACCTTTTATTAAACAAGAGAGTCTCTGCTACCTTATTTAAATCTTGCACTTAATAGCAATCTGTTACCCAGTCCATAAGACTCTCCTAAGTTTTTGTAAGCATTAGATATACGAACGTGAGAAAAATTTGATGTAACGATTTCATTTACCAGATTATTATCTAGAACTCGCACATTAACCAATCCCAAGCCAACTTTGTTCTTCAGCAATCTTCTTGTGATAAGTCGTTTTCTTGTTAAGAGAAATATGCGTATCTATCCTAAGAAAGCGAGTGATACTTGTTTTCCATCGATAAAATTTTGTCCATGAGTTCATTGTTAGCTTAAATTGATGTTTTGTTAGAAAACATATTAGGCTTCATTTATCAATTAATCCAATTGGTTGTTTCAATGCCTATGATTAGTAAAACTAATCAATCGGAGACGTCAGCTGCGATCTATATTGCTATGAAAATTAACTATGCCTGTAACAATGGAGATGCTAGAAAATGGATTGCAGTTACTACGGGTACAATAAATACTGCAGTAACAAACATTACTGTAAAGAGTATGCGTAGGAACTTGTTAGTCTCAAACAGCGTAATATCGCGGTTTTCATCTCTATAGTTTGGATATGTATTCATTTAAATCCCCTGAAGAAACTTTTGATTTCTTTGTTATAAAAGTTTGAAGTGGGTAACTTCAAAAAAAGTTTGCATATAGTGATAACTATATAAATCTAATATGTCATAGAAATGACAAAGGGAGCATAAGCTCCCTTTTGTGAATTCCGCTGAGGAATTACTTATTCATGACGTACATTGTTACTTCAAAGCCAAAACGCATTTCAGTCGCTGCTGGTGTTGTCCACATAATATTCTCCAAAGTGTTATCTGTTTTGAACTGACGATATATCTTTTCGATCCAGTTCATTATGCGCTCACCTCAAAATACAGCACTATTGGTACTCATGATTGATCCCTCAGTAAAATCATGAGCGAGAGAAAATTTAGCAAACTTATCATTTAAGCCGACCTACTCCAGTCCCTAGCGATTTTTTAATGCGTGCTATCAAAACATTAATAACTGCTAAGTAATGGCAAGAGATATATTGCTTCAAATCCTTAGAAAATTAATACATAAGCTGAAAGATTAAATTTGCATTTAGTTAGCCAGCTAACTATAATGAGCCTAACTAGAGTTTGGATCATCTTCATATTTCAGTTGATGACTGCTAAGTTCTGTTATTAATGATGCTTGGACAAATTAGCTGCAAGCGACATGAAAAAATATTTATTTCATGGTTTTTTACACTTCAATTAAGGATTACCCCATATGAAATCACTGATTAAAAACACACTCGCGATAATAACTTTTAGCCTTGTAACAACAAGTATTGCGTTTGCTGAAGAAATGACTGCCAAAACAACGGTAGAGTCATTAAACAATACTTGGAATAAAGCCTTTAATAATTCAGATGCGAGTTCACTTGCGAGTTTATATGCAGAAAACGCTGTACTTTCCCCAGGCAACGGCAAAGTTCTGACTGGACGTGCAGAGATTCAGAATTTATTTAAAAGTTTTTTTGAAGCAGGTTTGAAGAATCATCAATTGGAGATCGTCACAGTTGATGGTGATGATGAAACGCTATATCAGGTCGCAAAGTGGAGCGCTAGTGGTGCTGAAAAGGATGGTGTAACAGTCACTTACAGCGGCATTACGACTAGTGTTTTTAAGAAAGATGGAAATGGTAAGTGGGTAGCTCGCACTCACATTTGGAACGCCGGCAATTAAACTCCTCAAGAGACTAGTGCAGCATTCTGCAAAATGATAAACCCGACCATCTTTGATCGGGTTTAGTTTGTCTGTTGATATAAGTTGTAAAGCACCAAGATTCTGTCCACTCTTCCTAAAAGTCCACAAAGTTTGAGTTTTGGTAGTCCGCTTTGCGGATTAAGCAGAATATGGGACAAAGCTCCTCTTCACGGCTGAACGGTTACATATTTAGAAGCCGGGTCGAAGGGTAATGTGATGAGTGATTCTCGCATAGCAGCCATATCTTCCATTGGGGTTTTACCAAACAGTCGT
>JAKQIT010000080.1 GCA_029556915.1 Pseudomonadota bacterium | reverse complement strand
CTAATGGCATTTTTTTTCATTGGAAAATCCCTCAATCATGAATCTTTAAATTTTTAATCGCCAAAATCAGCAAGCCCAGTATTAAAGCAATGATGATAAACACCCGAGCGTAGTCATAACCTGCGATAGTTTCAGTGAACTTAATGGTTTTTTTCTCGCGTGAATCAATATCGCGAATGGCCGATTGTAAGGATTCGGCATCTTCAGCTTCATACGCGTTATATTTCAAACCCAGCCCCTGAAAATACTTATGCAACACAATAGAATTAGGCACCCGGTCTTCTTCATAGACTTCTTTTGAGAAAATGCTAGGCTCGCCTGGTTCGCGCAACATAATCCAGTAAATACTTAATTTACGTTCTTTTAAACGCTGGCTTAATAAAAACTTCACGCGCGGGCTGAGTTTGCCTGCACCATCAGAGAGCAAAATAATGGCTCTTGAGCCTGAGTTTTCAATTTTATCGAATAAGCCAATCCCCTCAGTTAAGCCTGCGCCGATGTTGGTTTGATTAAGTGAAGGGCTAGTGGCGGCAATAATGGCAGAGTGAATCGCATCGCGGTTTGTGGTAATTTTGACGCCATATAAAGCTGAATTGGTAAATCCAACCACGCCCATCATGTCGTTAGGGCGCGAATCAATAAACTGCGTAATAATTCGGCGCGCGGCAACCGATTTAATTTCAGCCACATTGCCTGAGTTATCGCCCGTAAATGGGTGGTCCATACTCACACTGCGGTCTATCACCATCACAGTTTGCGCGCCTTTGCCGGTACGTTGCACTTTTTCATCGTGCCCACGCGGGTTGGCTAGCGCCATCACAATGCTAGCCAGTAGCAAAGCAGTAATCACTTTAATGAGCAAATTAAGTCTATCTGAAAGCTTGTCCTCAGGTAGCATTTCCAGCCAAGTATAGACTTTGCCTTGATGCCCTTTCAACCAAAACGGTAGTAGCGCGATGGGCAATAACAAGAATGCCCAGGGAGTTAAAAATGTCATTAAACGCCTCGCTCACAATCACGCAATTGCTTGCTGAGCTGCACCAAGTCTACAATGACTTTTTGGCTATTACGCGGCTCTACTGCATATAAAGATTGGTTAGAAGCATCAAAAAACTGTGCAATTTCGGCTTTCATTTTTTTGAAACTCGTGCGTTTAGCCACAAATGGTTCAATATCACGCGCAAACATATTGGCGCCAAAATGCTGATTGAACGCTTGGTGGATATACACCAAGGCTTGCTTTTCTTCTACCGCAGTTTTTGCGCCGCTTGATTTCGCTAAACGTTTTAATTGCCGATGCGCTTTAGCAAATGCGCCGCCCATAAACGGCAACCAGTTGCCATCCGCATTTAAGTACAATAAAGCGAGCAAGCTGGCGGCAAGCATACTTGCAAATAGCACAAGCCGTGTATTATGCGCACTGACATCTACCAAAGGCGGTGCGGCTTCTGGCTGTATATTATTTTGCGCGGTTTCTATACCGCCCCCGACAATAGGTGAGAACCAAAAATTCCAAGCCGGAACTTCTAACACCTCCGCTTTTGCGCCACCTGAAAGGCTTATCTTTTCAGTGGGTAGTTGCATCACCGTTGGCTTGTTTGGGCTGACAAATGGTTGGTAGCTCAGACTCACGGTATAACGCGTCAGGTCTTTTTGCTGGTCAGTTTGCACTTGTATTTCTACCAGCTCCACGCCGTTATTTTTACTGCCTTTTTTTGGCAATGCACCTTCTGAAATTTTAAGCGGCGCAGGAACATCTAACACCAACTCGCGACTCAGCTTATCGCCAATCTGCACGCCATAAGTTTGGGCAGGGTTGGTCAGCGAAACGATTTTTGCGGCTTTTGCCTCATCGGCTGCATGCAATACAAGGCTGGTTGACCATAAGCCTGCCAGCAACACCATTGCGCCTAGTTTTGAAGTTGATTTAATCATTGTGTTAATACCCATGTTATAGGCTCATATTATGTTCAAAATAATGCGTCACGGTTT
>JAKQIT010000058.1 GCA_029556915.1 Pseudomonadota bacterium | reverse complement strand
TGGGTTGGATGCTGCTAATTATGGCACTCATACGATGCGAAGAACAAAAGTCTCTTTAATTTACAAACGAACTAAGAATTTACGTGCCATTCAGTTACTTTTGGGGCATACCAAGCTTGATAGCACTGTGCGTTATCTTGGCGTTGAAGTCGATGATGCTTTGGAGTTGGCTGAACAAACCGAGGTGTGATGACATTCAGCACCGCTATGCGAAATGGTTGTGCTGAATTGCTTATGCTTGTTTAATTATGAATATAAACTAACCTTAAAAGTCAACTTGAATAATACCTCAGCAGTGATATAATAAATCATGTCTGATAAAAAACTGATTGATGAGCAGCACATCATATCCTCAAAAAAAGGTAATGGTATGTTGCGCCGTGAAGTTTGGGTTGATGATAAGGGTCAAGTGACTAGATATAACCTAGCCTATATCAATCATCATATATTTAACGCTGACAATGGTCGTATCATAGGTTTTGATAATGCGCATGGTTATCACCATAGGCATGATTATGGCAAAGTTGAAGCGGTAGACTTTAAAAGTTTTGCGGAAACAGAAAAGTTGTTTGAGCAGGCATGGTTGGCACTCAGGAGAAAGTAATGCATATTAAAATTGAAAGTACAGAAGACTTTTTCAGCCGCGGTAAAGCGATAGCGAGTTTGGCTGATAGTGGTCTACTTGAAAAAGAAAGTAAAATCGTTAGCTTTGAACATGCTGAAGATTTAGCTAAAGTCGTGTCTGCGGCAAAAATTGATTTGTTTCGAGCAATTCGCTTACGCTCGGGGTCGATTACCGACATAGCTCAACGCCTCAATCGTGACAGATCAGCAGTTAAGCGTGATATTGATGTTTTGCAATCAATCGGCTTGGTTGAGTTACACACCCTTAAAAATGCTGGACATGGTACAAAAAAAGAAGTTGTAGCTTGTGATAACCAAGTTTTGATGGCTTGGTAATTATCCTAATGTTCGTAATTTCATCAATTGCCCCCAAATTTGCCGAAGGCATATAAATCCGCATTGCGGCCAGTCGATTAAATAGCAAAACCAGAATTTATTGAGAAAAGCGGAGTCATTATATGGTTAACTTTACTTGAGATTTACTCGCATATTCTTTGAATAGGTTCTTCCCACACGTACTTCAGACCCGTCACTTAACACTATAATCAGTTCAGAAAATGGTGTTTTCTTGATTTTTACGATGGCAGTTCGTTTGACGATGTTGCTACGGTGAACGCGAATAAACTCATCAGAATCAAGCCGCTGTTCTAAGGATGTAAGAGTTTCTTGGTATAAATAACTTGTACCTGATACATGGATTCTGACATAGTCACGTTCTGCCTGAAATCTAATAATGTTATCTAGCGTAACTCGTATGAATTCGCCTAAAGACTTAACCCAAAATTCAGCTGTTTGTCTAGATTGCGTTCTTAATGCTCCCTTAAGAGAGGCAATCATTTCCTGTAATTCTGCGATTCGATCAGTCTGAATACGGGAACTTGCCGCTGATTTTGCTTTGTCCATGGCAATTACAAATCTGGATGCGTCTATTGGCTTAGTCAGATAATCAACAGCATTGGCCTCAAAGGCACGTAATGCATATTGATCAAAGGCTGTAACAAATACAATTGCTGGTGGGTCACTTGTTAATTGCTCTAATACATCAAAGCCACTACCACCTGGCATCTGAATATCAAGTAGCAGAATATCTGGGCAGTATTTTTTGATTTTGATCTGAGCTTCAATTGCATCAGTTGCTTCATCAATTCGATCAACCCAATCAAGCTTGTTTAGCATGCGGATTAGGCGACGTCTCGCTAAGGGCTCATCATCAACTACAAGTATACTCAATTTAGTCATGCGATTTTCAATGGCAAACCGATTGAGGCTTGGTATCGACCAGGACGAATGATTCCCGAAGAAAATTGGCTATTTTCCTGAAAGCGCAAATGCAATCTCTCTTGAACATTTCGCAATCCTACGCCCATTCCAAATGGGTTTTTGCTTTCAGAGTTATCTAACGGAATATCATTTTCAACTGTTAGCACTAGCAGATCAGACTTACAACTGGCCGTAAGTGAAATTTCTACTTGACCCGTGGCGACACCCACGCCATGTTTAATTGCATTCTCAATCAAAGGTTGAAGAATCAAGCTAGGTACCAGCGCATCTTGTAACGCTGCTGGCATTTCAATCTTGAATGTTAAACGATCTAAGAATCGCTCTCGCTCAATGCCTAAATATTCTTCTTGCAATGCAATCTCTTCGGATAATTTCACATCACTCATTGGATCAACCGCAAGCGTTGTTCGCATAAAAGTGGATAGTGACAGCACCATGCGTTCAGCCCTGATTGTTGCTCCTTCCTCAATTAGACCTGCAATAGAATTAAGCGTATTGAACAGAAAATGTGGATTTACTTGGTAACGAAGCGCCTGCATTTTGGTGGTGAGAGCAACTTCACGGATAGCTGCAAGTTGCTGCTCTCGTTGATCTCTTTCAAAATTATCAGTTACTGCGAGAAATAGGCAATTCCAACCAAATATCATGGACACAGCTAGAATTAAAGTATAACCAGAGTAAATCGGATCAGATGCCACTGATTGAGGGTACAAGTTTAGTAAGTCTATCGCCGTGTAAACGGGAATTGCAATGATGGTCATCACTAAACAGAGCAGTGCTTTGAGAGGAAAAAAAAGACCTCGAACGCGTATTAGTATTCTTCCCATCACGTAAGCCATGAGCGCACTTACACCAAATAATATAAGTTTATGCTGCGCCGATTCTATGGGAGCAATCTTAATGAAATATTCCAATACGCTGTTTACAAGAAACATGCATACCCAATAAATGAAGTTCAGCGAAAATGCACCCCGAATCAGGCAGTCCATGTCACTTTGTGATGGTAGTGAATTATTACTCGTTGTCATGTCTATATTATTACCTAGCCTGTCATATGACCTGATGCAGTTCGTCGGCAATTATTTGCTTTTCGTAGAATTATTTGCATTTTATCTTAGCCAGTTTGCGTTTAATCGACAAAAAATATCAACTTATAACCATCTGAATATAATTTATAAACATTAACTTGAATCACACTCGGAATCTATAAGTGAACACTAAATTTTTTACCACAATATCTATTGTACTTCTTCTAGCTGGCTGCGCTGGAGGAACTGCCAACCCTATATTTAATTCATCTGTGAAAAAGGCATATATCTATGCGCCTGGCGAAGCCGATACATTGGGCTTACCTGCTAAGTTTTCTAAAGCAACTGGTGAAATCAGATATTGCGCCAGTGGTATGGTTCAGTTGGTCCAACAACGCAAAAATGAAGCGCTAGCTGGCATTGCTGAAGCCTGTGGCGGCGAGGATAAATACGGCATCATCGATGAGCTACAAGCCGACGCAACGGGTAAGTTTATGGGGGTTGATGTTAAATGTAACGGTAATGCCGGGCGCGCTATTTACTTTAAATGTAAAGGAACAAAACCTAAACCCACGGGTTACGACAAATAATTGTATATCGAGTGAATAGAAAGAAATGAAAACGATGAGAATATTATTGGCTGTGTTGTTTAGCTTTATTTTAAGTGCGTGCAGCGTGATGACCGTTAACGAGCATGAGTTGCAAGCTGGTTCTGCTGATGGGGTGACTTTTTCAACGACAGGCAGACCAAGCTACGACCAAGTATGGGTGGCAGCCACTAAAGCGATGTCAAACGGCATGAAGATTGTATATAGCCACAAAGCATCGGGCACGATTAAGTCTCGCGTGGGTGCAGACCATACAGGCAAAGTGGTGGCATTTTTTATTACACCGACGACAGCGCATGCGCCGCAATACAAAATAGAGTTGGTGAGCAAGAAACCCATGGGATTTGGACAACCTGAACGACATAATTGGGAGCCATCAGTGATTGAAGATTTTAAAGCTGCGCTCAATGCCAAATAATGAACCAACAACAAATTGAACATAGGTAGAACTTAATATGAAATTTTTTATAACGATTTGTTTGCTCTCATTTCTTTCGCTAAATGCGATGGCGCAAACTAAAGAAGAAACTGAAGCTTGGATTCTCAAACAAACAGAAGCGAATCCTAGTGAGATCAAGCACAGCATTGAAGATGATGTACTGATTAGCAAGGTTCACATGGTAAATGGTGTAGGCGGTTTTGGAGGGGATCCTATTGAAAAAGGCATCCCCATCAGCCAAATTACAAAAATTGTTTACACGCACACAAATGAATATCTTTCTTACACCATGACGTGTGACAAGCCTTGCGCGTATTTACTAGATGAACCTGACGAAAAGCGCCCCAAATTTTTATTTGAGATTTACAAGAAACTTGATTCTAGCTACGTGCCACGAATGAATAAAGCCTTGTTGCATCTGGTTAAATTGCATGGAGGAAAAGCAAAAATTGTCAAGGCTGAAGTATCAAAAGAGGCATTCTAATCAGCGTTTTTTAACTTCATACATTCGCCCAATCTGTAGTTGTTGAAATGAGAGAAAAGCAGTTTATAGCATATATTTTGTACACATTTTTAATACTGGCAATCTCTAGTTGTACAACTCAAGCATGGTATGAAAGTGTAAAGCAAGGTGCGGCGAATAACTGCCGCAATGAGCCACCTAGCGAAAGCGAGAGATGCTTAGAGAATCTGAATAAACAAAGCTATCAAGAGTATAAAAAAAATCGGTCAAACGAAAAGTCACCTTAGTCGTTTAACATTAAACTCACCCACTCAAACGTAACACTAGGTTGACGTGAAAAACGCCAAGATTATTCTTAGGCAATCGTTAATTATTCAGAAAGAGTCCGATATGAAGAAAATTTATTTATTTGCGACAATACTTGGTGCAATTATTCCGTATTTTTTCTTTTTTCAGTTCATACAGTTAAATGGTGTAAATCTCCCAGACTTTATTTCAGCGTTATTCGTAAATGGAGCGGCTGGAGGCTTTAGCTCCGACCTGCTCCTATCGTCATTTGTGTTCTGGGTATTTATGTTCCAACAGTGGAAAATGAGTAATGCGCCTAAGCCTTGCCTATTTATTGCTCTCAACCTAACTATAGGGTTGTCGTGTGCGCTGCCTGCCTATTTATACGCTATTCAGGCATCGCATAATGGTTTTCGACCCCAACCCAAAAGGAATGCGCTTTAGCGTCTCTGATCAAACCTCAAGTTCTTTCTTTAAAGCCATGAAAATAAAATTATTCGCTATAAGTATTACCGCTCTAATCTTGGCTTTGCTTTCTGGCTGTGCGTCGCTGCCTAATTCAGCAACAGAGAAAATCAACAATAACCATGTCGAGTTTGCAATGACTCAGCACAACACCGTTCCCGTTATAATCGAAAACGGACTCGGGGGCAGAATGGTGTTGTGGAAAAAAGTCTTATCTGAAATCTCAAAAGACACCACGACATTCACATACAACCGACCTGGGTATGGGGAAAGTGACCCCGTATCGACTCCCCGCGACGGCTTACATATAGTGGATGAATTAAGATCACTACTTAAAAGCAAAGGTCTGAACCCGCCATACATCCTAGTGGGGCACTCACTGGGTGGTTTGTATATGCAGCTATTTGCTCGCCGTTATCCAGACGAAGTTAGTGCACTTATTCTTGTTGACTCAACTCACCCGAAGCAATTTGATGGTGATGGTGCTATTGAAAAACAGTCATTCTGGGTTCGAGGCCTTGTCTGGGCTTTGGTGACAGGTACGGCGAAAGAGGAGTTCAGTTTACTTTCTCAAACCGGCGATCAAGTTCTCAGTCTACCAACCTTGCAAGACATACCAGTGTTTGTTCTTAGCGCATCCGAACCATTGAAAGAAAAATCAAAGTTAGCAAATGATGCAAACGAAAAACGTAAGGACATCGCCCGACTTTATCCAAATGCTAAACAAATTTGGGTAGACAGTGGTCACGTTATTCCTCTGGAAAAACCCGAGTCCATTGTATCTGTTATCCGCGAGGCTATAGCACTAGCGCATTGAGGGTATCGAATCTTGTATAAACATCGGTAATTTTCTGCTGAGAGATACTATCTAAAAATTAAATAGTATAACTGTTCGCAGTTAACGGTTAGTTGTCTATTTATGATTGGATGTCAGCTTTGTCCCCAGATTGTGTAAAAACGCCCCGATTTAGTATAATGATGCCTATCAGATGTGCGTAAATTGGGGGGTTCTAAATGAAGCGATTCATCCAAGGCGAACACCGTTCTCAAGCCATATTATTACCAGAATGTCTT
>JAKQIT010000042.1 GCA_029556915.1 Pseudomonadota bacterium | reverse complement strand
GCCAACCGCAACTGCATCAAAGCAATACGTGTGGCGATTGTGGCGCGTAATGGTTTATTAGAAAAGTTACCAGCCGTTTCCACTGCTTGTAGCTCTACAACAGCGGCAAACCCTACAGGCGTGTGCGCTTGGGATGCGACTTCAGCTAACCCAATTGTTGCATCACCCGCGCCAGTCATTGATTTATCAAACACCGCAAATTGGAATCAATATCGATACAAAGTTTACGAAACCATCATCCCGATGCGAAATATGGTTTGGACGAGAGAGCGTTTGTCATGATCATTAATTTAAACCGTAGCTTTTTAAGCGTTAGCCACGCTAGGTTATGCAACCTGAAAGCCAATACGCAACAAGGTGTTGTGCTATTTTTTGCACTCATTGCGCTGGTGGTCATGTCATTAGCAGCCGTGGCCCTAATACGCTCGGTCGATACCAATAGTTTGATTGCAGGTAACTTATCATTTAAGCAATCCAGCATGTTATCGGCAGACACTGGGGTAGAAACGGCCATTACATGGGTGACCAATAATGCGGGGTTATTAGAAGCGGACTCCACGGCCAATGGCTATTACGCCACCTCGGATGTACCTGCACATCCAGATGCAAAAGCGCTGGTTGATGCCAGTGGCGTGGCCGGCATCATTGTAAATCCAGACTCACAGGGCAATACCATTACTTATGTCATTCAACGCATGTGCAAAAGTATTGGGCCTTCCAAGCCTGAAGATTGTTTATTTGGTCCATTAACAGAGCCAGCAGATAACAAAGGGGTGAATAAAGAGGTTTACCCAACAGGTAAAGCCGCTAGCCTTATTTACCGTGTGACGGCCAAAGTGGTTGGCCCTAAAAATACCGTTAGCTACATACAAACTTTTGTTTATTAAACATATTATTTAGTAGGATTGATATCATGACTTCACTATTCAAGCAGCTTTTGAGCAATCAAAGCGCACATATTGGCAAAGACGAGCGCATATTGGCTAACATTGGATTAACGCTAGGCTTCTTGGTCACAGCGCTATTCTCTTCAACCGTGTTTTCTGCCGCGCCAGATCTTGCCTCCCAGCCATTGAGCGCCTCAAGTGCGGTGGTGAAGCCGAACCTGATGTTTGTATTT
>JAKQIT010000024.1 GCA_029556915.1 Pseudomonadota bacterium | reverse complement strand
CGGTACTTCACCATAAAATCAAACGCACGGTCACGCATGTTTAAACCCACACCAAACACGCTGGCATCCAGCAACACCAGCACGGTGAACAGGGCAGCTAAATAAATGTAGAAATTGTTTTTAAGCTTGCGCGTCATATTGGCAAGCCATTGGCCGAGCAAAAGTTTCAATTTAGTCATTTGCGCAATCAAAGAGTGGTTAAGCCTGAAATCATAAATCTTTTTGTCGGCTTTGTGGGTTTGATTTGGCTATTTGTGAAATTTAAATCGCTTAAATTTAGCCCCTTGAAAATACACTTTATGGACGTAATTTTAACGCCAACCTTTTTCGATGCCCTGCAAGCCTTGTATATAAAGGCTCGCAGGGGAGAGAATTTTTCTTGGGCAGAAAATGATTGAAATTAATCGCATTTTTGACATGAATAACGTAGGTTGGCTTGCAAGCAATTTACGCGATTGCGCAAAACTATTTAGCGCGCATCCGCTATAATACGGCTCAATGAATATTATCTTTTTACAATGGATTGCGACGCTCATTACCTTGCTTTTGTTAGCATGGTTGCTGTGGCGCAGTTACCAAAATAAGTCCACTGAATTGCTATTGCAACAGCTTGAAGACAAGCACCGCGCCATGCTGCTTGATTTAAATGATGGCTTGAATAAATTGGGCGACCGCATGAACGCAGCCTCGCAAGAAGGCAGTGAGCGCTTAAAGTCAGCCGTGGCCACAGAGTTACAAGCCACGCGCGAGGCCATGCAGGCTTTGCAGTTAGCGCAAAATAACAGCTTGGCGCAAACCCGCGAAACAGTGCTGGAAAAACTGCACATCACCTTGAGTGAGCAAGGCAAGTCACAACAGGCGCTGATTAACGACACCATGCTCAAAGCCACCACCACGCTCACGCAAAGTGTTGAAAGCTTGGGCAAAATTGTGGATAGTCGTTTGGAGCAAATTGGCGGAAAAGTGTCTGAGCGCTTGGATGAAGGCTTTAAAAAGACCAATCAAACCTTTATTGATGTGATGGCGCGCTTGGCCACCATTGACGAAGCGCAAAAGAAAATTGATGGCCTAACCACCAATGTGGTGAGCCTGCAAGAATTACTGGGTGATAAACGCAGTCGTGGCGCGTTTGGTGAGGTGCAGTTAGAGGCCTTGGTGCGGAATGTGTTGCCTGTGAATTCATTTGCCATGCAGCATACCTTTGAAAATGGCACTCGTGCCGATTGCGCCTTATTTTTACCAGAACCCACAGGCACGGTGGCGGTGGATAGCAAGTTTCCGCTCGAGAACTATCATCGCATGTTTGATAATCAATTAACTGAAGCTGAGCAATTGGCGGCTGAAAAACAGTTCAAACTTGATGTAAAAAAACATGTGGATGACATTGCCAGTAAATACATTATTTCTAATGTCACGTCAGACGGTGCGGTAATGTTTATTCCTGCTGAAGCCGTATTTGCCGAGCTGCACGCTTATCACAATGATGTGATTGAATACGCCATGAACAAACGCGTGTGGGTGGTTTCACCTACCACGCTTATGGCGGTGCTCAATACTGCGCGTGCTGTGTTAAAAGACGTCGAAACACGTAAACAAGTCCATGTAATAAAAGAAGAGCTAGGCAAACTCAGCAAAGATTTTGGCAGCTTTGACCAGCGCATGAAAAAACTGGCCGATAATATTCGCCAAGCACACGAAAACGCACAAGAAGTCCATATCAGCAGCCAGAAAATTTCAAACCGTTTTGCGCAAATTGAACGGGTAGAACTCACCAACAAGCCGCTGGATGTGCTCGATATTATTGATGATAAAGAAGATTAGGTTTACATCATAACAACATGAAAATTAAAATATTTTATTTTGCAAGACTTAAAGAAACGTTGAAGTTTTCAACTGAAGATTTAGAGCTGCCAGACGAGACGCTGACGATACTAAAACTCAAAGCTTTGTTAGCACAACGTAGTGATACTTGGCACGAAATGCTCATGGGCAAGCTCAAAGTGCGGGGCGCAATTAACCATGAATTAGTGGATGACCTTGCAACCATTCATGATGGTGATGAAGTAGCATTTTTCCCCCCCGTAACAGGTGGCTAGGTAGTCGGCACATGACGGTACGCGTACAAACACAAGATTTTGATGTGGGTTTTGAAATTAACCAGTTACGCGTTGCCCGCCCAGATGTTGGGGCTGTTGTGAGTTTTGTTGGCCAAGTAAGAGATTTAAACGACGGAAATACGATTGCAACCCTCACTTTAGAGCATTATCCGGGTATGACTGAAAAGTCCTTAGAAACCATTGTGAGCCAAGCAAAAAGCCGATGGAATATCATGGATGCCACTATTATTCATCGTGTTGGCACGTTACAACCGCTGGACCAAATTGTGCTAGTTGCCGTCAGCAGTGCGCATCGTAATGAGGCGTTTAGCGCTTGTGAATTTATGATGGATTACTTAAAAACAGAAGCACCATTTTGGAAAAAAGAAGCAACGGCGGAAGGCGAGCAATGGCTGGAAGCGAAAGAGACAGATGAAACTGCCCGTAAGCGCTGGGAGAAATAGCGTTGGTTTACTCAACATTCATTCACAATAGTCATTCAATAGATACACCATAAAATAACAAGGCAATATGTCACAATTTTTATTACCGCAACAATTAACACTGAATATTTCAGCGAAGCAATTTAAGTTTGCAGATACATCCGCGCTTATCGCAACTGAGCGTAAAAGTGCGCAGCACCAAGCATGGGTGGCTCAAGCTGAAGCAAAAAAAGCAGCAGAGTTTGGCTTAAATATTCAGCAGGCAGGGTTTAACTTGCTAGCACTGGGTGAGCCTGGCACCGGGCGCACAACGCTGATGTTAAGTGCCATGCAAGAGGTTGCCGCACAGCTTGCAAGCC
>JAKQIT010000018.1 GCA_029556915.1 Pseudomonadota bacterium | reverse complement strand
CTCCACACAAAATACTTCAGCAAAGGAAACCTCGGCCATGACAGCAAATCTCACAGAATTACAAAAAATTGACACGCAAGTGGGCACAGGTCGCGAGGCAGAACCCGGTTTTAATGTCAAAGTACATTACACCGGATGGCTGCACGATGCTGCCGCAGAAGGCGGAAAAGGCAAAAAATTTGATAGCAGCGTTGACCGTGGTCAGCCATTTGAATTCTTTTTGGGTCAAGGCCAAGTAATACAAGGCTGGGATGAAGGTTTTGCTGGCATGAAAGTGGGTGGCAAACGCACCTTGATTATTCCATCTGAAATGGGTTATGGCGCGCGCGGCGCGGGTGGCGTAATTCCACCGAATGCTAATTTGATTTTTGATGTTGAATTGTTAGACGTTAAATAGAATATGTAGGCGCGCAATTTATTGCGCGCCTACAGGAGAGTAAAATGCACGTTAGCATTAAATGGATTGATGGCGTAAGTTTCATAGGCGAATCTGAAACTGGCCACGCGGTGGTGATGGATGGCGCACCTGAAAACGGCGGACGCAATATTGGCATGCGCCCCATGGAAATGTTATTGATTGGCATGGGCGGATGCACTTCGTTTGATGTGGTGGCCATACTCAAAAAAGCCCGTCAGCCCATCGTGCATTGTGTGGCTGAAATTGATGCGACACGCGCGGATGAAATTCCAAAAGTGTTTACCAAAATTCACGTGCATTTTGTGGTGACGGGTAACAATTTGAATGAAACGCAGGTGGAACGCGCCGTAAAACTCTCAGCAGAAAAATATTGTTCTGCTTCAATTATGTTGTCAAAGTCAGTAGAAATTACGCACAGTTTTGAAATCAAAGCCCCCGATTTTACTTAAGGCAAAACGGGTTATTTGCGCCGAGAAAAAATAAATGCTCTGGAAGCCTTTATTTATAAGGCTCGCAGAGCATCAAAAAAGGTTGGTCTAAAAATAACGTGAATTTCTCTGTTTATTTAGAAACATTCACGTAAATAGTTTGGTTGAAACGCGCTGCTTAAAAAAAATTGCTAACAGCAAATTACAACGCGCAAAAAAATTAAATTTCAGTCACTTCCACTCTCAACGGTTGTTCATCTTCCAAAATATTCAACAGGCGGTCTACGTTCGGGTGTTTGCCTGGGCAGTTTTCTGCATCTTCTGTGTGTTCGGCATATAAACTCAGGCCTTCAACCGCCGCGTCCAGCGAAATTTCGCCATACATGCGGTAAAGGTGGTAATACACTTTTAC
>JAKQIT010000017.1 GCA_029556915.1 Pseudomonadota bacterium | reverse complement strand
GAGCCATTGCAGATTTTTAGGAAGCGAATTTTCAGGTAATGCACTGATTTTATTGGATTTAAATCCAATCATGCTAAGTGATTCACACTGCCCCAATACCTCAGGCACTTCGGTGAATGCATTGTTAGAGCAAAATAAAATCTTTAATTTTTTAAGCCGAGCAAAATCATTTGGCAGTGACGATAATGCATTGCCCGAGAGATTGAGCACTTCTAAAGAATTTGCCAAATCAAAAATTTCGGTTGGAAACTCTGTTAAACCGCACGATATATCCAAGCGTTTAACACCTGATAATTGCCCAGCGCGCAATTGTAAAAGCTGTTGAGATTGCGGCATAAGTTTGACGTGTGATTTCACAAGAGTAAGTTAATTAAAACAGCCGCAATCATACTATGTGATGATCTAAAAATGATACAAATAAAGAGGCGTTTTTTACCCTAACATTTTTTATGCCTCTGGAAGCCTTATAAATAAAGGCTCGCAGGGCATAAAATTTTTATCGATGCAATTTTGATGCTGTTTTACCTGCTATGTGACGCTACAAAATATGGTCAGAAGAGGCGCGTTTGCCTAGGCATTAAAAGCTCGCTTCAATCGTTGTATGCCAGTGGTAAGCTCAGCAGCATTTAGGCTACCAAAGCCAAGACGGATAGCATTAATATCAATAGGTAATTCAGAAAACATCGGCGCTGGAAGGATTCTTACTTTTTCGAGCAAGGCTTTTTTAACTAACTTGTTAACGTCAATGCCTTCATTCAAACGAAGCCAAATAGCCAAACCACCATTTGGTGAATCAAAATTCACAAATTGCCCCAGCTCATTTTGTAGCAATTGAATCAAAATATTTCGGCGTTCACTGTAAACTTTGAGGGTTCTGCGAATGTGACGCTTAATTTCACCAGAGTCCATGAGTTCAGCTACAGCCAGTTCAGTGACTGAGTTTCCTTGTCTATCTATCAGCATCACTTCGGATGCGCATTGATTGATGATTTCTTTTGATGCAACAACATAGCCAACGCGTAGACCAGGGGCAAGCACTTTAGAGAGTGAGCCAACATAAATAACCCTGCCTGCATGATTTGAGCTGGCAAGTGGAAAAACTGGGTGGTGATGAAAATGGAACTCGTGATCGTAGTCGTCTTCAACAATCACAAAATTATATTGCTCGGCCAGCATCAACAGTTTCAATCTTCGCTCTGCAGTCATCATAACAGTGGTTGGGAACTGATGGTGCGGTGTGACATAAATTGCACTAATCGGATATTTTCGGCATAACGCTTCAAGTTCATTCACATCGATGCCATTTTGATCCAAGCCCACATTAAGGATTTTTGCACCGCATGATCTGAATGCTTCTCGTGCTGGTGGATAGCTAAGATTTTCAACTACCACATACTCATTTGGTTTAGCCAAAACACGTGCAGCTAAAAATATGCCCATTTGGCTACCACGCGCAATGCAAATATTATCGATGTCTACATTGAGTCCCCGTTCCATATTCAACATTTCTGAGAGTGCATGGCGCAAACTCAGCATGCCTCTAGGGTCGCTATAGCCAAGTTTATTTGTTCTTATTGGTTCTATCAGGGCGTGACGAAAAGCTTTAGAAATGGTCTCGAATGGAATGAGTCTTGTATCGGGTATGCCGTCATTGAAGTCAATAAGATGGGAAACATTTTCCACCTCAATGGCTGCGGCATATTCCGCAAGCGCAGGCGCTGGAGTCTTAGTTTCAGGTGGCGTTAAGTCTATATTGCTTTGGTGTTGTGGTGAAAAGCGCGGAAGTTTAGCTGAAACAAACGTACCACGCCGGCTTTCTGTAGTAAGCCATCCTTGGGCAATTAATTCATCGTATGCCAACACGATGGTTTTCCTATTGACCATCATTTTCGCAGCAAGCTCTCGTGTACCTGGCATAGCTGCGGAGGGTGTCAATCTGCCACGTTGGATTTCATCAATAATTTGTTGCGCAATTTGCAAATAGACCACCACGCCAGATGACTTGACGATATGTAAGTTGAGATCCCATGAACGTAACATTTGAATGGCTCCTATCAATTCTGGATTACTTAGTAATATTACCTCACATAAATTTGCTGGACCAGTGGAATAGTTAAATCTGGATGCCTGAGATGCAATTACACTCTGTTACATTAGTTTAACGATTTGTTGCAAACAGTATGAAGTTGCCAAAAAAGAATGAAGCTGTTCACAAACCTCTATGATTAATCCTTAAAACTGTTGATGAAAAACAAAGGAATTTTATGTCACCCCCATTAGATGCTCAACTGACCGACGTACGTGCACATGCATTAAAACTTGAAGATGAAGTGAATAAAGTGATTGTAGGGCAAAGTAAGGCGGTTCGATTGATGAATACAGCTATTTTTGCACGCGGGCATGTGTTGCTTGATGGCGGCGTGGGTGTGGGTAAAACGACATTATTGCAATCGATTGCGCGAGGCATTGGTGGCGCTTACGAGCGTATTGAAGGCACCGTGGATTTAATGCCAAATGATTTAATCTATCACACTTATTTGGGTGATGATGGTCGGCCAAAAATTGATGAAGGTCCATTATTGCGCGCAGGTGAAAATCTATCGGTATTTTTCTTTAACGAAATCAACCGTGCCCGTCCGCAAGTGCATGCTTTAATGTTGCGTGTGATGGCAGAGCGCCATGTGAGTGCGTTTAAAAAAGAATATCGCTTGCCACACATGATTGTGTTTGCTGACCGTAACCAAGTAGAGAAAAACGAAACGTTTGAAATCCCGTCTGCTGCGCGTGAC
>JAKQIT010000015.1 GCA_029556915.1 Pseudomonadota bacterium | reverse complement strand
CAAACGGGTATTAAAACAATATTTAATTGTTTTGGAAGTGCACCCAGCCTGCCGCCTGAGCAAGTATTACAAATCATGCACATAGTGCAAGAGTCACTTTCAAATGTACGTAAACACGCCAAAGCGAGTGCAATTGAGATTACCCTTAACTGTTCAACACCATGCACAATAAATATTAATGATAACGGCGTAGGTTTTGATATGGAAAAAGATGCTGGAGATAGCCATGTTGGATTGCGAATTATGCGTGAACGTGCGCATCGCATAGGAGCTGAGCTTTCATTTGATTCAGCGCAAGGTGCTGGTACGCATATCAGACTTACACTACATGAAACTTAAAGTGACTATATAACAAAATGAATCCTATACGCGTTTTAATCGTTGATGACCACACGTTATTTCGTAGTGGTATCAAGTTATTGTTAGAGCGGCAGACCGGATTTGAAGTGGTCGGAGAGGCGAGTGACGGCTTGGAAGGCGTGAAGCGAGCTAAACAATTTAAACCTGATGTTGTGTTACTTGATTTACACATGCCTACCACAAGTGGGCTGGCTGCCATTCCGTTGCTGAGAGAAGAAGTACCTCAAACCGAAATTATTATGCTGACAGTGTCTGAAGATGCGGAAGATTTGCTCGAAGCCTTGCGTGCGGGCGCACGAGGCTATTTACTTAAAAATATCGAAACAGAATTTTTACTCGAAGCAATTCGTCGTGCAGCGGCTGGTGAGTCTGTTATGTCGCCTCAAATGGCTGGCAAGCTGGCTGATACCATGCGAACACCGCAAAAAGTAAAACAACATGACGCAGCCCCAGAAAAATTAACTCCTCGTGAGCGCGAGATTATTGGGATGTTGGCGAGCGGTGCAAGCAACAAAGAGATTGCCCGCAATTTAGATTTGGCCGAATCTACCGTAAAAATTCACGTACAAGGCATATTGCGCAAGCTCAACTTGGCAAGTCGCGTACAAGCCGCTGTTTATGCTGTAGAGCATGGGATGGTTGTAGAACAAGAAAAATTATCTTAAATAATATAAACGACTATGCTCATTCAAATAAAGAATTCTACTCCACCCAATACCAATCAATTTGCACTCTTTAATTTAGGCTTTAGACCTTTCTTTTTAGGGGCAGGCATTTTCGCAATAGCTTCAATTACGGCGTGGATGCTGGTCTATTTCTCTTACGGCACCATTACCATGACAAATATTTCCATAAGTCAGTGGCATGCCCATGAGATGTTGTATGGCTATAGCATGGCGGTGGTTGCGGGTTTCTTACTGACCGCCGTTAAAAACTGGACGGGCATACCAACATTGTCCGGCAAGCCTCTCATGGTTCTGGTGATGTTATGGAGTATCGGGAGAGTGTTGTTCCTGTGTGGCACTTCCTTTATTGTGTGGGTAGCCTTGGCTGATATTTTGTTTGGATTAATGCTGATGGTAGCTATCACCATGCCCATCGTTAAGGTCAAGCAGTGGAAACAACTGGCTGTACTTAGTAAAGTTGTGTTGTTGTGGATAGGCAACATCATTTTTTACTTCGCTTGCTTTGGCTTTTTTGCCGATGGGCTAAATTATGCGATTAATGGTGCAATTTTGTTATTTATCAGCCTGATTCTAATGATAGGTCGCCGTGTAATACCGTTCTTTATTGAGCGCGGCGTGGCTACTAAGGTGCAATTAAAGCAATACAAATGGCTTGATATAAGTATATTGGTTATGTTTGCTGCCTTATTTATCAATGTGATCTTTCTAAAAATTCTTTCTCTAACGATGATGTTTGCGTGGGTGTTATTTATTTTAAATGGTCTTCGGTTAATGAATTGGCATACTAGTGGTCTATGGCAAGTACCATTGTTATGGAGCTTATACCTTTCAGCTTGGTTGATTAACCTCGGTTTTTTCTTTTATGGTTTGCAGGCGCAATATTCTAATTTATCCATTTTAACCTTGCATATCTTTGCTATCGGTGGAATTGGACTAATGTCACTCAGTATGATGTCACGCGTGGCTTTGGGGCATACTGGGCGCGATATTCGGAACCCCTCGCCTTGGATAAAAGCAACGTTTGTCAGCTTAATTGCCAGTGTATTATTTCGCGCCTTAGTGCCGATGCTTCTGCCCCAATATTATATGCACTGGATGCTGGTGGCGGCTGTTTTATGGGTACTGGGTTTTGCCATTTTTGTTTGGATTTACACACCGATTTTACTAAGGTCAAGAGTGGATGGCATGTTTGGTTAAATTCAAATATGGTTTGAAACAAAAAGAAACCTAGCCATAAGAACTAGTTCTTATGCATCAAAAAATTATCCTTTAGACGAATAGTCTCTGTGCAATTTTAAGCCTAATCTCTCTCTATGTAACAAATTGGGAGAGATAGCATGGCAACGCAACAATACAAAGCTTGGTCAGTTGTAATCGCCAGCACCATCGCATTCACCGTATGCTTCATGATTTGGATGATGTTTGCTGTGATTGGCATCCCAATTAAAGAAAGTTTAGGGCTTAACGAAACTGAGTTCGGCATTCTCATTGCAACCCCAGTTCTAACAGGTTCGCTTATTCGTTTACCACTCGGCATGTGGACTGACAAGTTTGGTGGACGTGTTGTGTTTGTTATTTTGATGCTTTCGACAGTTATCCCCATTTACTTTATTTCATACTGTACTCAGTACTGGCAGTTTTTGGTCACAGGTCTGTTTGTCGGTATTGCAGGCGGTGCGTTTACGGTAGGTATTGCCTACTGCGCACGCTGGTTTCCTAAAAATCGCCAAGGCTTGGCGATGGGGATATTCGGGGCGGGCAATACAGGTGCTGCTGTCACAAAATTAGTTGCCCCGCTTATCGTAGTGGCATATGGATGGACGATGGTGCCGCAAGCGTATGCGGTATTAATGCTGATTACCGCAATTTTATTTTGGTTTTTTACCTATTCTGACCCAGATCACAAAGTAGGTAAAACTGTCAGTATGCGTGCGCAATTGGCTGTGCTTAAAGATCCAAAGGTGTGGAAGTACAGCCAATATTATTCAATCGTATTTGGTGGCTATGTAGCGCTCGCCTTATGGATGACCAAATACTACATCGGCGAATATGGATTCGACCTCAAGACCGCAGCGCTTATGGCGGCAGCGTTTAGTATTCCAGGCGGTGTGTTACGTGCAGTGGGTGGTTACTTTTCAGATAAATTTGGCGCACACACTGTCACATGGTGGGTACTTTGGGTGTCTCTCGTTTGTTTATTCTTTTTATCCTATCCACAAACCGACATCTCAATAGTGACTGTAAAAGGACCACAAACATTTCATGTAGGGTTAAGCGCAGTATGGTTCACGGTCATTATGTTTACCATGGGCATTGCCTTTGCCATCGGCAAGGCTTCAGTCTTTAAATATATTTCTGACGATTACCCTCATAACATTGGCGTCATTTCAGGTGTTGTTGGATTGGCGGGCGGATTGGGCGGATTCTTAATGCCTATCATGTTTGGCGCATTATTAGATTTAACGGGCGTGCGAACTTCAGCCTTTATGTTGATGTTCGGCATTATTTGGGTATCACTCATTTGGATGTACTGGACAGAAGTGCGTCCAGTCAAAATCGGCCGTCATCATGAGCGCCAAGCAAAACTTACTGCATAAATTTCTGGGAGAAATCAGATGACTATCAATATTGATAAATGGGATGTAGAAGACAATAAATTTTGGGAAACCGAAGCTAAAAAAATTGCTTATCGTAATTTGTGGATTTCGGTACCAGCTTTGTTGTGTGGGTTTGCGGTGTGGCTGATGTGGGGCATTATCACCGTACAAATGAGCAATCTTGGATTTCCATTTAGTAAGGATGAGCTTTTTACACTTACTGCGATTTCAGGGCTGGCCGGCGCAACCATGCGTATTCCAGCATCGTTTTTTATTCGCTTGGCAGGTGGGCGCAATACCATATTTCTCACTACGGCAATGCTGCTCACGCCAGCAATCGGTACGGGTATTGCTTTGCAGCACCCAGAGTGGCCGCTGTGGGCGTTTCAACTAATGGCGCTATGGTCAGGTGTAGGTGGCGGAAATTTCGCCAGCTCTATGTCTAATATCAATACATTTTTTCCAAAACGGTTGCAAGGTACCGCACTAGGAATCAATGCGGGTATTGGTAACTTTGGTGTAACCACCATGCAGATTTTGATTCCACTAGTGATGACGGCGAGTGTGTTCGGCGCATTAGGTGGCGAGCCGACTAACTTGGTAAAAGATAGCGGTTGGATATTTGGAAAAATTCCTGCTGGTACACCTACATTTATTCAAAATGCAGGATTTACTTGGGTGTTATCGCTCGTACCGCTGTCTATTGTCTGCTTCTTCGGTATGAACAATTTAAAAACGATTTCACCTGATAGCGAGGGCACGATTGCTGCCTTTATTAAAATCACGTGGCTTTACACGCTAGCGTTTATTCCTGCCATTCTCGGACTTTACCTATATCTACCTGCACCAACTGGTTTAGGGTTGCTCAATATGTGGGTGGCAATGCCGCTAATTATTGGCTCAACTTTATTGGTAATGAAGTTAGCTGCATTTGGCACGATGAAAGAAAACATCGCTAAACAATTCGCCATTTTTAAAAACAAACATACTTGGTCAATGACAGCATTGTACCTAGTGACGTTTGGCTCATTCATTGGTTTTTCCATGGCATTACCGTTATCAATCACTGTAATTTTTGGCGACAAGCATTTGGTTGATGCAGCAGGTGTATGGGCACATGTAAAAAATCCAGCCGCGCCTTCCGCACTCACTTACGCTTGGATTGGGCCTTTTGTAGGTGCGCTGATTCGTCCAGTGGGTGGGTGGATTTCAGACAAAGTGGGCGGCTCCATTGTCACGCAATTGATTTCAGCGGTGATGGTCATTGCTTCCGCGTACGCTGGTTACATCATGATGCAAGCCTATCATTCTGCCACCCCAGAAATATTTTTTACTCAGTTCTTAATCATCTTTGTGGTGCTATTTGCCGCCACTGGGTTGGGTAATGGCTCAACGTTTAGAACTGTTGGTGTGATTTTTGACCGCGTGCAAGCTGGTCCCGTGTTGGGCTGGACATCAGCCGTTGCAGCTTATGGTTCTTTCATTGCGCCAGAGGTAATTAAAGGCCAAATTAAAGCTGGAACACCAGAAAATGCAATGTACGGGTTCGCAATATTTTATGCCCTTTGCTTGATATTGAACTGGTGGTTTTATTTACGTTCAGCAAGTGAGATTAAAAAACCCTAGCCTGAATTGAATTAGATTAAAGCTGGGTTTGCACTTCAAGATAAATTTGCAAGGAGAAAACAATGAGTCACTTTCTGGATAGATTAAAATTTTTTGATAAAGTTAAAGCAACTTTTTCAGATAATCATGGCATTGTTACCAATGAAGATCGCCAATGGGAAGACGTTTATCGGCACCGTTGGCAGCACGATAAAGTGGTGCGTTCTACTCACGGAGTGAACTGTACTGGCGGCTGTTCATGGAAAATCTTTGTTAAAAATGGCTTAGTGTCGTTTGAAATGCAGCAAACCGACTATCCGCGTACACGTGACGATTTACCAGACCATGAACCGCGTGGTTGTCAACGCGGTGCTTCATTTTCTTGGTATTTGTATAGCCCACATCGAATTAAACATCCACTCATTCGTGGTCGCCTGCTGGATTTATATCGCACTGAACGCATGACAGGCAAAGATCCTGTAGAAGCTTGGGCAACCATACAGTCCGATGAAGCAAAACGTAAATCCTACACCGCAGTGCGTGGCTTGGGCGGTTTTGTTCGTACCTCTTGGGATGAAGTGAACGAAATCATGGCGGCAGCCAATGTTTACACGATAAAAAAATGGGGCCCCGATCGTATATTTGGTTTTTCACCTATTCCTGCTATGTCGATGATTTCTTACGCCGCAGGCTCCCGATACCTCTCCCTAATCGGTGCGGCTTGCGGCTCTTTTTACGACTGGTACTGTGACTTGCCTGCGGCCAGTCCACAAACATGGGGCGAACAAACCGATGTGCCAGAAGCGGCTGACTGGTACAACTCCACCTACATTATTATTACAGGTGCGAATTTGCCAATGACACGAACACCAGATGCGCACTTTGCCTCTGAAGTACGTTACAAAGGCGCAAAAATTGTAGCTATGGCACCAGATTATGCCGAGTTCTGCAAATTCTCTGATTTGTGGATGCCAATACGCCAAGGCACAGACTCTGCAGCGTTCTTAGCGATGGGGCATGTTGCTTTAAATGAGTTTTATATTAAAAACCAAGATACGTACTTTCAAGAGTATGCACGTAAATATACGGACTTACCGATGCAGGTTATCTTGCGTAAACAAGGCGATGCCTATGTGACAGACCGCTTCTTACGCGCCTCAGATTTTAATAATGGCTTAGGAGAGGAAAATAATCCTGAATGGAAAACAATTGTTTTTGACCGAAAATCAGGATTTTTTGTTGCGCCCAACGGCAGCATTGGTTTTCGCTGGGGCGAAGAGGGCGAGTGGAATTTGCTTGAAAAATCCAACGCGCAAGAAATTAAAGCTGAACTGACCTGCATCGATGATCGTGATGAGGTAGTGTCAGTAGGTTTTCCACACTTTAACCATGATGAAGCGGATTTGTTATTCCGTAATGTGCCAGTTCGCAGAGTGAAGCTTGCCAGCAATCAGGAAGCTTTTGTAGCTTCAGTATTTGACTTGCAAGTTGCCCAATACGGCATTGATCGGGGTTTAGGCGGCGGTAACGTGACTAATGACTATAACGATGCCAGCATTGCCTATACGCCTGCATGGGCAGAAAAAGTCACTGGTGTAAAAGCAGCCGATATTGAGCGTACAGGACGCGAGTTTGCCTACAACGCTTCAAAAACCAAAGGTAAGTCCATGGTGATTATGGGTGCTGCGATTAACCATTGGTATCACAATGACTTATCTTACCGTGCCATTATGAATCTACTACACATGTGTGGCTGTGTGGGACAAACGGGGGGCGGTTGGGCACATTATGTTGGACAAGAAAAACTAAGGCCTCAAGCCGGCTGGGCACCAATTGCCTTTGCGCTGGATTGGATGCGTCCACCACGTCACACCAACTCTACATCTTACTGGTACTTTCATACGGACCAATGGCGTTATGAAACGCTTGATGCAGATAGCTTGTTAAGCCCAGCGGGTAAAGGTAAGAACAAAGGTAATTCAATTGCGGATTACAACGTCAAAGCAGCACGTATGGGTTGGTTGCCATCTATGCCGAACTTTAATCGCAGTTCTATTGAATTGGCCGAAGATGCTTTTAAAAATGGTGCAACAGACGAAGCTTCCGTGGCCAAATATGTAGCTGGGCAATTGAAATCTGGGAATTTAGATGTTGCTTATGCCGATCCAGATGCTCCAGAAAATTGGCCACGTAATTTGTTTGTATGGCGTGCCAATTTAATCGGCACTTCAGCTAAAGGTCATGAATACTTCCTTAAACATTTACTTGGTGCGCAAAATGGCGTGTTACAAGAAGGCGGTGCTGGCAACAATAATAAAGAAGTGAAATGGCATGAAAATGCGCCCATTGGCAAGCTGGATTTAATGGTGGACATTAACTTCCGCCTTAATTCCACAGGTGCTTACTCTGACATTATTCTGCCTACTGCCACTTGGTATGAAAAAAATGACCTGAACACAACGGATATGCATCCGTTTATTCATCCACTTTCTGAAGCAGTATCACCGGGGTGGGAATCTAAATCTGACTGGCAGATTTTCAAAAATCTAGCTAAAACTTTCTCACCACTCGCTGAAAAACACTTGGGCACAAAAAAAGAAGTGGTCGCGTTGCCCATGCAACATGATTCTGCAGCAGAATTAGCACAACCTTTTGGCGAAGTGAAAAACTGGAAAGAAGGTGACTGCGAACCAATTCCTGGTAAAACGATGGCAATTATTAAGCTGGTTGAGCGCAATTTTGGCGATACATATCGTAAATTTATCGCTCTCGGCCCATTGATGACGAAGCTTGGGAATAACATCAAGGGGATTGATTGGAATACTGATCAAGAGTACGAAGAACTTAAAAAACATAACAGTACTGTAAAAGAGGCTGGTGTTTCATTTGGCATGCCCTCGTTGGCAGAAGACATTGAAGTGTGTGACTCTGTGATGCGCATGGCACCTGAAACAAATGGTGAAGTGGCACATAAATCATGGTCAGCACTTTCTAAAAAGACTGGTATGGATTACCACCACTTGTATGCTGGTCGTCATGAAGATAAGTTCACTTTCAAGGATATTCAAGCACAACCGCGCAAAATTATTACCGCGCCTACCTGGTCTGGCATTGAATCAGAGAAGGTGTCTTACACCGCAGGCTATACCAATATCCACGAACATATTCCGTTCCGTACGCTTACAGGTCGGGCGCATTTTTATCAAGACCATGAGTGGATGCTGGATTTCGGCGAGGGGTTTTGTACCTACAAACCGATGGTGGATTTAGGCGAATTAAATTCATTACCTAAAACCGTCACAGACAAACCTTATTTATCACTTAATTGGATTACACCGCACTCTAAATGGGGAATCCACTCCTCTTACCAAGACAACTTGCGTATGTTGACTTTGTTCCGTGGCGGGCCTTATGTGTGGCTATCAGAGGACGACGCCAAAACTGTGGGCATTGAGGACAACGACTGGGTAGAAGCCGTGAATCACAATGGTGCAACAGTTGCACGTGCTGTCGTTTCGCAACGCGTACCTCGCGGCATGGCAATGATGTATCACGCACAAGAGAAGAACGTGAATGTACCAGGTTCACCATCCACTAATAAACGAGGGGGCATTTTGAACTCTGTTACACGTGTGATTATGAAACCTACCAATATGATAGGCGGCTATGCGCAGTTATCTTATGGTTTTAATTACTACGGCACGGTAGGTTGCCAGCGCGACACCATGGTGGCTTTACACAAAATTGCGGATAAAGATGTGGATTGGTTAGAACGTCCGCTCACCCCAGAACGTGAAGCTCAGTTAAACCCAGTTGGCATTGGTGCCAAATAAAAAGATAAAAGGAGAACATCATGAAAGTACGCGCACAATTTGCCTTTGTCTTTAATTTAGATAAATGCATCGGCTGTCACACTTGTTCGGTCACCTGCAAAAATGTTTGGACGAACCGAAAAGGCGTTGAATACGCTTGGTTCAATAATGTGGAATCTAAACCTGGTGTTGGTTACCCAAAACAGTGGGAAAATCAAGAGGTTTGGAAAGGTGGATGGGAGCTTAAAAATGGCAAGCTCGAATTAAAATCTGGTAGCCGCACTAGCAAACTGCTCAATATTTTTGCTAACCCAGACATGCCAGAGATTGACGACTACTACGAGCCGTTCACTTACAATTATGCGCATTTAAAAAATGCACCCTTGTCAGAAGCCACCCCTACTGCCCGTCCAATCTCGCAAATCACAGGTGAAAGTATGGAGAAAATCACTTGGGGTCCAAATTGGGAAGATGACTTAGCTGGCGAGTATCACAAACGTAGTAAAGACAAAAACTTAGATAACATTCAAAAAGAGATGTATGGGCAATTTGAAAATACTTTTCACATGTATTTGCCTCGTATTTGTAACCATTGTTTAAATGCTTCCTGTGTTGCCGCTTGCCCATCAGGTTCAATCTATAAACGTGAAGAAGATGGCATTGTGTTAGTAGACCAAGACAAATGTCGTGGTTGGCGCATGTGCATCAGTTCATGCCCTTACAAAAAAGTGTTCTACAACTGGGAGTCAGGTAAGGCGGAAAAATGTATCGGCTGCTATCCACGTGTTGAGTCTGGAATGCCAACCGTGTGTTCAGAGTCTTGTGTCGGTCGTATTCGTTACAACGGCATTATGCTGTATGACGCAGACCGCATAGAAGAGCTTGCAAGTATGGAAAACGAGCAGGATTTATACGAAGCGCAACGTCGTATCTTTTTGAATCCAAATGACCCAGAAGTCATTAAAGCTTCCCGCGCAGAAGGCATTAACGAAGACTGGCTAGATGCGGCACGTAAATCACCCATTTGGAAAATGGCAATGGATTGGAAAATAGCCTTCCCCATGCACCCAGAGTTCCGCACCTTGCCAATGGTTTGGTATGTACCGCCACTTTCACCCGTGCAATCACAAATTGACCAAGGTAACCTACCAGTTGGTCCAGATGGCGCAATACCGATAGCTGGCACTATGCGTCTGCCCGTGCAATACCTTGCTAATTTACTCACTGCTGGAAAAGAAGAGCCCATTTTGAAGGCGCTGAATAAGCTGATTGCGATGCGTAGTTACCAACGCTCGATTCATGTTGAAGGTAAAGTGGATACGCGTGCAATTGACGCAGCAGGTATCACGGAAGATCAAGCTAAAGAAATGTATCGCTATTTAGCGATTGCCAACTATGAAGACCGCTTTGTGATTCCAACCGGACACACGGAAGAAACACTAGACGATTCTTTCGGTTTTCAAGGACAAAATGGATTCACATTCGGCAACGATAGCTCACGTGGCGTTTCTAAAATCACACTATTTCCTCGCCGCCGTAAAGATACTGTAGAGCCTAAAGAAGAAGCACCTAACAGCTAAGGAAGACATCATGCAAATCTATAAATTACTTTCTGCTTTACTCGATTATCCAAATCAAGAGTTGGTTGAACATCTGTCTGAATTGCAAGATTTTGTTAAGCAAAACCAAGAAATTGATGGTGCCGAGCGTGAAGCATTGCAAGGCTTTCTCAACCATCTGCAGTGTGTTTCTTTGACTGAACTACAAGCGGATTATGTGAAAACGTTTGATATGACAGCGGAGCATAGCCTTCATCTCACGCATCATCTTTTTGGCGATGATAAAAATCGTGGTCCAGCGTTGATTGACTTAGGTGAGCTTTATAAAGATTACGGTGTCGAGGTGGTGACTAATGAATTACCCGACTATTTACCGCTCGTACTTGAGTTTGCCGCCTATATGGAAGACAACGAGGCGACGGTGTTTTTATCTGATGCAAAAAAAGTATTAGTTGTACTGACTGAGAATTTACAAAAAGCTGAAAGTCCGTATGCGGCATTGCTTTCTATTGTTGAAAATCGGGCAACACTAAATAAATTAGCGGCCTAAGTTAGTCTAAAAGGAGAACAAAATGAACCTACACAATTTCCTATATGGAGTATATCCTTATATTGCGCTTAGTGTATTTTTGCTAGGTAGTTTGTTACGCTTTGACCGTGAGCAGTACACTTGGAAAAGCGATTCAAGCCAATTGTTGTCGAAGGCTAACTTGCGGCTGGGAAGTAATTTATTCCATGCTGGTATTCTTGCGATTTTTGGTGGTCACTTTGTCGGCTTACTCACGCCGCATAGCTGGTTTCAAGCCGTCGGCGTGTCGGATATGGCGCATCAGATGGTCGCTATCTGGGCAGGCTCCATTTTTGGAGTGATGTGCCTAGCGGGAGGTGTTATTCTCTGGTTGCGCCGTATGGTCAATGCCCGCGTTTCGGCTACCAGCCGTGGCTCAGATAAATTTATACTCACTTGGCTACTTATTACTCTCATCTTGGGCTTGTCCACTATTCCCGTTTCTATAGGTCATGCAAACCACGGCAACCCAAGCGTCATGATTGCGTTGGCTGAGTGGGTGCAAAGCATTATTTATTTACATCCAAATCCTGCTCTGCTTGATGGGGTGGATACCATTTTCAAAGTACACCTGTTTTTTGGTATGACCGTGTTCTTGGTTTTCCCATTTACCCGCATGGTACACGTTTGGAGCGCACCATTTGGCTATGTTAATCGCCCTTATCAAATTGTGCGTAGTAAACGTCATTTTTGAGAAATTTATTGGAGACCAGTATGAAACACCTATTAAATACGGTTATTTTGCTAGCGGCTGCGTATACGCTACCTGTCATTGCTGAAGAAACTCAACCTAGTGCACCTGAAACATTGTTAGACGCTATTAGCCATGGTAAACCAATGACAAACTTTCGTTTGCGCTATGAAAATGTGGATCAGGAAGCATTTCAACCTGCTCCCAATGCATCCAAAAAATTGGATACCGCCAGTGCACTTACCTTGCGTAGCTTAATTGGTTGGCAAACGGCTCCTTTTCATGGTTTCAGTTTTGCTGCCCAACTTACAGATGTACATGAATTCAACCATAGCTTTAACGATAGGCGCGATAATATAAGTGAGACTGGTAAAGCAAATTATCCTAATGTAGTTGACCCAAGTTACACGGACATTAACCAATTGTTTGTAGATTGGACTGGTATCAATAGTACTAGATTGCGTTTCGGGCGCCAGCAGTTGAATTTAGACAATGTGCGTTTTATTGGCGACATAGGCTTTAGGCAAAATATGCAAGTGTTCGACGGAATTTCAGTATTCAATAGCAGCATCCCGAACACTGAAATATTCGCTGCGCACTTTGGCAAAGTTCGACAAATTACGACTAAGCTACGTGATGGCAATATTGATATATTTAATGCAAAATACAAAATATCCCCTACAGAAAGTTTAATCGGCTACGGATATTTTATTGATGTTGCCAACCTAGGGCAGAATAACGGCAACCCTGCCGCAATAAGTACGGCGGCACAAGGGGGAAATGGTTTAGGTGCTAGCCAAGATACAACACCAACTGCAACCACAGATGCCAGTTCAAAAACTTTCGGAGTGCGTTTAGATGGTACACATAAAATCAATGATGCTTGGAGAGCACTCTACACGGCCGAATATGCAAAACAAACGGATTATCGCGGAGGCAGTTCGTTGATTGATGCCCATTATTTCAAACTGGGCGGCGGTGCGGGTTATGGCAATTGGTCATTACGCATTGATCACGAGAAACTCTCCAGCAACGACGGTAAATACGCATTCCAAACGCCTCTGGGTACAAACCACTTATTCCAAGGCTGGGCTGATGTGTTTCTTGCTACACCGCGTCAAGGCATGGAAGATACGTTCATTACCATGGCGGGCAGTATTGAAAAGGCTAAGCTGTATGCTGAATATCACATCTTCAAAGCAGATGAGAAATATCAGTCTATCAATGGGAAATTGGGTGATAAATACGGTACCGAATTTGATGTGAGTGTGGCATACCCATTCACATCAAAAATCATGGGTAAATTAGAGTACGCAAAATTTAACGAAAGCGATGTTTATGGTTCATTAACCAATGCCGCCCGTAAGGGTGATAAAGAAATATTCTGGCTAACTGGTATGTACACATTTTAATTAAATAATGAAAAAAAATGATCAACATCCATCAATGCTGATAGACCGATTTGGTCGCAAAATTGATTATATTCGCTTATCCATCACGGACAGGTGTGACTTTCGTTGCGTTTATTGCATGGCTGAAGATATGAAGTTTTTGCCACGTGATGATGTGCTATCGCTAGAAGAATGCGCACGTTTAGTAAAGGTTTTTGTATCTTTGGGTGTAAGCAAAGTGCGTATCACCGGAGGCGAGCCACTAGTACGTAAAAATGCGATTCAATTATTTGAAAAAATTGGTCAATTGCAAGGCTTACGTGAACTTGTGTTAACCACGAATGGCTCACAATTAGAGCACCACGCCCACGCCTTGAAAAGAGCTGGCGTACAACGCATTAATATCAGTTTGGATAGCTTGGATGCATCACGATTTCATCAAATTACACGTGTTGGTGAATTGGATAAAGTGTTGCGCGGAATTGCCGTAGCTAAACAAGCTGGCTTTAAAAGCATTAAGCTGAATGCTTTGCTTTTGCGAGGTATTAACGATGATGAAGCTTTGCCATTAACTGCGTTTGCTATAGAACAAGAATTGGACATCTCCTTTATAGAAGAAATGCCGTTAGGTAGTGTGAGCCACACCCGAAGTGCTAGCTATGTAAGTAATGATGAAACTTTAAGTTTGCTTAGAGCACGTTACGATTTAATCAGTAGCTCTGAAACCACAGGGGGGCCGGCACGATACTGGTCAATTCCCAACTCTGCCACAAAAATTGGATTTATTTCTCCCAATAGCCATAACTTCTGCGAGTCATGCAATCGCGTGCGTATCAGTTGTAAAGGCGAGTTATATTTATGCTTAGGACAAGAAAACAAAGTAGATTTAAGGCCATTGTTAAGAGATTTTCCCGATACCGACCAACCGCTAAAGCAAGCAATTATCAATAGTATGAAAATCAGGCCTAAAGGACATGACTTTGACCTAAAACGCGCATCACCGTCAGTAGTACGGTTTATGTCTTATACAGGTGGTTAATTTCCACTATTGGCTTCGGTTCTTTCAGCAAAAACATGCTAAAAATCAGAGTGATTGTCCATTTACAAGGATTAGAAGCTTGTACACTCGCATATAAGCGCACGCTAAAAAATGGTGAACTATTTCAAATTCTTTGCAAAAAATAGCATTTTGAGTGTTTTATCCTCCACTGAGTGACTGAAAAATGTAAACAGTGCCATCATTTGGTATGCGATCTGAAAGGTGTATTTTATCAACTACTATGGAGTTATTGATGCTGATGTTTACATGTTTACGTAACGCACCATGTTCATCCAGCACGTAATCAGTAAAGCCTGGCGCAATGTTGTTGATTGTAAGTAAAGCTTCTGCTACCGAGCTAGCTGGTACAGTAATGATGCGGTTCTTTAATTGTGGAAAAAACCGATAAAGATGCTGTGTCATTTCAACACGTGGCATGGCATTAGCCAAATCTTACAGAGTAAATCGGTGGAAAATTATTGCCTAAGCATTGCCATGTTTCACCACGGTCTTCTGACAAATAAAGATTTCCAGACGTACTTCCAAAGCATAAACAATCTCCCGATACATCAAGGCCATGCCGCAGTACGATGTCATAAGCATTGTCTTGCGGTAGTCCTTTTCGGAAAGTTTGCCAGCTTTGTCCGCCATCCGTTGTTCGTGCCACCAATAAACTACCATCAATCGCCATTCGTTCTGAGTCTGCGCGCGCCGGCACTACCCATGCGGTGCGTCCGTCATTCGCGTCAGCCGCAATTGGGAAACCAAAATTAACGCCGATATCTGGTATGCTGACCTTTTTCCAGTTCTGCGCTCCGTTATCACTATAAAAGACACCGCAGTGATTTTGCTGCCACAGATGCTTGGGCTGGCTAGAGCAACTCGTCACAAAGTGGGGGTCGTGACCCCACTCTGATTCAGGATTTGGCAAGTAATCATTCAGCATACCTTTGCTACTGCTATGCCAACTTTGGCCACCATTAGTTGTTTCAATTACGCCTGCTGCGGATACCGCAACATAGATATGCTCTGAATCTCGCGGATCAACAATGATGGAATGAATGCCCGGTTCAAATACGCCATAATCGATGCTTGCAGGTGTGCCGAACCAGCGGTTTTCAGTTGTCGCATCACCTGCAAACAAATCACCACCGCGGCTATCATGGTTCCATAGTGGTCGGTTGAGTTCCCAGCTATCACCGCCATCATCACTTACAAACACCCCCCCCGGAATAGTGCCTGCATACAGCCTGTTAGGCTGAGTTGCATTTCCAAACGTAATATTCCATATTTTTAGCACGGTTGCATCAGCATATTCTGGCAGCGCGGAGGGGGACTCTGGATTGAAATCAGGGGTAGGTAGATATTTGACGATATAGCGTGCGCCTTTTGGATATTTTAGCGAGGTGATGTCGACCCAGCTTGCACCCCCATCACGAGAACGGGATAACTTTGGCCCCCAGTGCCCATGATCTAGAGACGCCCACAAGGTGCCATCACGAGGGTCACGTGCCGCGTAACAAACGGGAATGCCAGCATGCGCGATAGGGCGAGGGCACCATTTGGAGTTTATACGATCAAATATTATCGTGCCCTTACGAGTACCTAGTAAAATCGTATCAGACATATATACCCTCTCACATGCCCCTTACTTGGGCAATATTAACTGGATGTATGGAAAGTGCTTATATTAAGCCAATTGTAATTGAAGACTAGATTTACAGGTAAATTAACAACAAAAATGTATTTACTCAGCGCTAGGTTAAGATGTTTAAATACAAACGTAGCCTTAAAATGACCTACTGAATGAATAATGATATTCTTATCCATTAAAGGTGAAATATGGATCATGACTTAACACTTATTACAACGCTTGTTTCTGGATTCGGCCTTGCGCTTATTTTTGGATTTATTGCTGAGCGTTGCAAAATTCCAGCCCTGGTAGGTTATTTATTCGCGGGGATTTTAATTGGGCCAGCTACGCCAGGCTTTGTCGCGGATATAGGTATTGCATATCAGTTATCTGAAATCGGTGTCATGTTACTCATGTTTGGTGTTGGCTTACACTTTTCAATTAATGACTTAATGTCGGTAAAAAAAATTGCCTTGCCAGGGGCTCTGATACAAATGACTATTGCAACTGCGCTTGGCATGCTGCTTGCGCGCTGGTGGGAGTGGTCATTTGGTGCAGGGTTGATATTTGGCTTAGCCCTTTCGTGTGCGAGTACAGTAGTTTTATTAAAGGCGTTAGAGTCTCGAAACATACTTGAAAGTATGAACGGTAAAATCGCTGTGGGATGGTTGGTTGTTGAAGATCTAATCACGGTGTTGGTTCTTGTTTTAATGCCTGCGCTTGCTAATATTTTAGGTGGCGTAAGTGCCGAGAGTGGTTCGACGCCGATTTGGCAAATGATTTTTTATACGCTCTTACACGTTACAGGTTTTATAGTCTTTATGTTAGTTCTTGGTAGGCGGCTTTTACCCTGGATTCTTTGGCATGTTGCTAAAACAGGCTCTAGAGAACTTTTTACGCTATCTGTTATTTCTGCGGCGATAGGCATTGCATACGGTGCGGCAGCTTTGTTTAGTGTGTCATTTGCGTTAGGTGCTTTTTTTGCAGGAATGGTTATGCGTGAGTCTGAATTCAGCCATCGGGCTGCAGAAGAGTCATTACCACTTCGTGATGCTTTTGCTGTGCTATTTTTTGTATCGGTAGGGATGTTATTTGAACCAGCTATTTTAGTGGAAAAGCCACTAAGTGTTTTAGCGGTGGTGGCCGTTATCGTTTTTGGTAAATCGATAGCAGCTCTGGTCATCACTTTAGCATTTCGTTACCCACTCAATACCGCACTAACTGTTGCTGCTAGCTTAGCTCAAATTGGGGAGTTTTCTTTTATTTTAGCTGGGCTCGGCGTTACTTTAGGTCTCCTGCCAGTTGAAGGAATGAGCTTAATTTTGGCAGGGGCGTTAATTTCAATTGCCATTAATTCGCTACTGTTCACCATTATTAATCCATTAAAAAAATGGATTATCACCACTTCCAAGATTGCTCATCAATATGAATTACGTATTGACCAATTTTCTGAATTGCCAATCAATACAGAGCGAAAATATTTGGAAGGACAAGTCGTGCTTATAGGGTACGGAAAAGTCGGAAAGAGAATCGCTATGACACTTAGCGATAATAATATTCCTTATGTGGTTGCCGATGAAAATAGAGAGATTGTTGAGGGCCTGCGGAGTAAAGGAATCCCTGCCGTGTTTGGAAACGCTACTGAGCCAGCAGTTTTGATTCAGGCACATATTACAAATGCATCTATGCTAGTTATTGCAACTCCAGATACACTTGATGTGAGAAAAATTGTAGAAACTGCAAAAATACTTCAACCTAAAATTCAAATTGTCGTCAGGGTCAATAGTGAAAGTGAATCTCAGCTATTAAAGTCTGAGCATATTGGCAAAATATTTTATGGAAAAGAAGAGTTGGCAAATAGCATGTGTAAATTTATCGTTGAAAAATATATTAAATAGTGTTTTTTCAGCGATTTCACACTTGGTAGTCCTAGTTTGTGTCATGCATGATGGAAAAGTGGCAAGCTAAAAATAGCTAGTAAAAAACAGCTCACCAAGAACACCAAATCGAACAATAAAACCCACCCAAAAATGCTCAAATAATCCCCGAGCGAAAAACGCTGCCCTGCAAGCCGCATAGAATAAGGCTCGCAGCGGTGTGCGAATGATGATAACCGCATAATTCATATTGAAGACCCACTAAAAACGATAATCTAGGCAATGGATAAAAACCATTTCACAGGCGCAAATCAGAAATCGCGCCGATTTAAAAACACCCATTGAATATATAAATATCGCATTAATCCGCACTGCAAGTGTGCGGTAACTATCTAGTGATAGGCTATGTTTGTCTGCTATCTATTAAATTTAAGCTCTCAAGCGCAACATTCAAATGGTGCAATTGTTCTTAGTCAGCACTATATTAGTGCATAAAAATACAATGAGCAATGTTTAAAATATAATGAATTTTAATTGTAACTATATGATTTAATGTTTTAATTTTTAACTTTTGTGGCTGGCATTAAATTTGCTAGGTATAAATTAGCGAGAAAGCGGTGAATTGAGTAACTATCCGCTAACAGTTTCAAAAGATGACTAGGGTTCCGGCTTTTTAACATATTAAGTGTCTGGTCCAAGAGTTGTCGGCCAATTTATACATGGCTACACGGAGGGATAAAAGCCCGGGAGGATGCGTATATTCATGCCGCCTTCTCGACTTTTAATCAATCTAGGAGCTAGCCATGCATACTTCAAATTTTTTCAAGCGATTTTCTTTACGTACCGTTTTAACTGCTACTACACTCACTGCATCATTGCTGTTTACAAATTTATCAAATGCCGCCACGCCATTGAAAATTGGTTATAGCGATTGGCCAGGCTGGGTCGCATGGCAAGTGGCTATTGAAAAAGGCTGGTTTAAAGAAGCAGGTGTTGATGTTCAGTTTGAGTGGTTTGATTACGTTGCCTCTATGGACGCGTTTGCCGCAGGAAAAATTGATGGTGTCACTGTCACCAATGGCGATGCGCTTGTGACGGGTTCAGGAGGGGCAAAAAACGTCATGATTCTTTTGACTGATTACTCCAATGGCAACGATATGATTGTGGCTAAGCAAGGCATCAAAAATCTGAAGGATTTAAAAGGCAAGAAAATTGGTTTAGAAACTGGCTTTGTTGAGCATCTGCTACTGCTCAATGGGTTAGAAAAGGTTGGCATGAAAGAATCTGATGTCATCATTGTTAACACCAAAACCAATGAAACCCCGCAAGCATTAGCTTCTGGTGATTTAGTTGCTATTGGTGCTTGGCAACCTAATTCAGGTGAAGCCATGAGCCGTGTTCCTGGTGCTAAACCAATCTACACTTCTGCCGATGAGCCAGGTCTTATTTATGATGTATTAACGGTAAGCCCAACAAGTTTATCTAGCCGCAAAGCAGACTGGAAAAAAGTGGTTAAAGTTTGGGACAAAGTTGTGATGTACATCAATGACCCTAAAACTCAACCAGATGCAGTCAAAATCATGGCAGCCCGCGTGGGAATCAAGCCTGAAGCTTATTTACCCCTATTGAAAGGCACTAAATTATTGAGTCTTGAGGATGGTAGAAAAGTATTTGTTAAAGCGCCTGGCTTTAAATCTTTATACGGCTCTTCAAAAATCTCTGATGACTTCAATGTCAAGTACGGTGTATATAAAAAGCCAATGGATATTGAGAAAGCAATCGACCCATCATTGCTTGCTAAATAAGCTGGCTGTTTAGTTTTTTAATATCGATTGTCCAAAGTTAAATAGATTGGTTGCAGAATGAGTCTAGCGTCTTGGTTTGCGGTGCGCAGAGAGTTGTCGCCGCGTAGACAAAAAATATTGGGTTTAGGCTCGTTTCTGTTGCCTTTGCTAATTTGGTGTGCGGTAAGTTATGTACCGTTTATATGGCATCCAATGGTATTGGTAAGTCATCCTGGTGAGGTCGATTATTTTCAAGTGGACATGCTAGTTGATAAAGCAGTGTTTAACGATGAAAGCGCCAATATGCTTGCTGCGGGGAAGGCGATTCCTGAAGGTAAGCCAGCCAACCCAATCTATTTACCTGCTCCTCACGAGGTGGCAAGAGCATTATATACAGGCTTCACAACAGCACCAGAGCAACGAGATGGTAAATGGCTACATGAAAGTCTTTGGCACAGCATTCAAATTATATTTTGGGGATTTTTTATCTCATCTTTAATTGGTGTTCCACTCGGAATTTTATGTGGAACTTACAGTGCCATATCACGCATTAATGAGCCCTTCATAGAGTTTTTCAGGTATTTGCCTGCGCCAGCATTTGGTGCACTGGCCGTTGCTATTTTAGGAATTTATGACGGGCCAAAAATCGCGATTATCGTGATTGGTACTTTGTTTCAGCAAATTCTGATAGTTGCCAATACCACACGTAAGCTTGATTACTCATTGCTAGAAGCTGCGCTAACACTAGGCACCAGTAAATTTAAACTCATGATGCATGTAATTATTCCCGGCATATTGCCAGAGCTATATCGTGACCAGCGCATTCTACTAGGTTGGGCTTGGACTTATCTAATAGTGGCAGAACTGATTGGTACATCCTCAGGCATCACCTGGTTTATCACCCAGCAAGCACGTTATCAGCATTTTGATAATGTTTATGCCGCTATCATCATCATCGGTGTAATTGGTCTAGGCGGAGATTTAATGCTAGGTTGGCTAGGCAAACACTTGTTCCCTTGGGACAGACCTGCAAATAAAGAGTAAGGGCGCAAATGGACATGAATACAAATCTTCCCAGTTACTTAGACCAGTCAGAGGCCGTTAAGAGTCGCTTTGACAGACTGAAACAGCGTGAAGTTATTTTAGAAGTGAAGCAGTTAGGTAAAGTTTATAAGACTGCAAAAGGTGAGGTCACCGCACTTAAAAACATTAACTTTAAAACGCACAGACGCGAATTTGTGTGCGTGATTGGTCCATCTGGCTGTGGTAAATCAACGTTAATTCGTATTCTGGCTGGCTTGGAATCTCACACGTCAGGTGATGTTTTGCTTGATGATAAACCAGTGACAGGGCCAGGGCGCGACCGAGGGATGGTGTTCCAAGGCTACACCTTGTTTCCGTGGTTAAGCGTTAAAAAGAACGTCATGTTTGGACTGGAAATGAACAATGCCAGTGCTAATGAAGCCGCGAAAGAGGCAGATTTGTGGCTGGAGTTAGTTGGCTTAGAGAAATTCGCAAACGCATATCCGCATGAACTTTCTGGAGGCATGAAACAACGTGTTGCCATCGCGCGTGCATTAGTTAATCAACCACGAATTTTATTAATGGATGAGCCTTTTGGTGCCTTGGATGCGCAATCTCGCGCCAAGATGCAAACACATTTACTTGAAATTTGGCGAAATGTAGATGTAACTATTTTGTTTATTACCCACGACTTAGATGAAGCTATTTTTCTGGCAGATAGAATTCTTGTACTAAAAGCCCACCCAGGCGAAGTGCAGGAGTTAATTGAAGTGCCAGTGCCGCGCCCACGAAGTGTTAAAGACTTTACAAGCCAAGAATTTCTAGCCACTAAAGCACGGCTAGAGTCGCTTATCCACCCACCCAAAACAACTGCTGAGAAAGATGCTGAAGATGAAGCCATTACTCAGCGAATGATTCGTTTTGTTAACGTTGAAGACAATGTGGAGTGATAGATAACATGTTTTGGTCTCAACTCACTTGGGCGGAATTGCCCGCAAAAATTGCAGATGCTCATCAAGCCGCCATTTTGCCGATTGGGGCTACCGAACAGCATGGGCCGCACATGGGCTGTGGTATGGACTATGTATTAGCGGATATTTTATGTAGTGCTGTATCAAAGTCATGTAACGTACCTATGCTGCCAACCATGCCTTACGGCTGCTCTATTGGGCATAGTCAACGCTGGCCAGGTACTTTGGCACTTCAACCAATTACCTTGATAAATATGATGAGGGATATTGGAGACTGGGCTTATCACAGTGGTATTCGCCGTCTATTTATTGTGAACACCCATGTCACCAATGCAGCACCACTGCGCTGTGCTTTGGAAATGTTACGTGCAGAACACGACGACATGATGGTGAGCTTGATTAATTCCGCTCACATTAGCGAACGCGTGAGACAGTTTCATCATGCAGATGGCGACGATTGGCATGCAAATGATGCGGAAACTTCGCTGATGCTTGCCACAGCCCCTCATATGGTACGTAGTGAGTTATTAAATATTGCAGATGATCCAGATCGTACCGAAGGCTTGGTTTTCTCTCACCCTGTAAACCGCACTAGTACCAATGGTGTCACTGGCACGCCCAGTATTTCAAGTGCTGAAAAAGGCGATGCATGGTTTCAGTGGATGGTCGAAGACCTCAGCAAGCTGATTCAACAGGGTTTAAAAGAAACACCACCTTTAGAAAATTCTTATTTTTCCAATCATACGCATTAGAAAGAGCTATTCATGAAATCAGCAAAAGAAGTTTCAGCAATACAACAAAAACTGCAAGACCAAGGTGTTAAATATTGCATCGGTGCTTATGTCGATATTCACGGCATTCCTAAAGCTAAAGTGGTTCCGATAGACCATTTACCACAAATGGCCGCGGGATCTGAGCGCTATACAGGCTATGCGCTGGATGGCTTGGGGCAAGCGCCAAGTGATGATGAGTTAAATTCTGTGCCAGATTTAGACCATATCATTCAATTGCCTTGGGAGCCTAAAGTTGCTTGGATGCCAGCAGATAATCACTTTCAAGGTAAACCTTATGCATTAAATACGCGCGTAGCGCTTAAGAATGTTTTAACACAAGCAGCTCAAATGGGCTTCGGCATGAATCTTGGTATTGAGTGCGAGATTTATTTGTTAAAACAAAATGCTGATGGTCATTTAAGCATCCCTAATCCAGACGATAAGCTTGAAAAGGCTTGCTATGACGTGCGTGGCTTTATGGATAACTTTAGCTGGCTAGATAAAATGGCCACGGCAATAAATAGCTTGGGCTGGGATTTATATTCATTTGACCATGAAGACGCCAATAGCCAATTTGAATTTGACTTCAATTACAGCGATGCATTAACCACTTGTGACCGCTTGATTTTCTTTAGATATATGGCTAAGCATTACGCTAAAGAAGATGGAATGATAGCAACCATGATGCCAAAACCATTTGCCGATAAAACGGGCACCGGTGCGCATTTCAACATGTCACTTTATGACCTAAAAACAGGCAAGAATCTGTTCGCTTGTGATCCAAAAGATGACCCGCGTGGACTTGGCTTAACAACGCTTGGTTATCAATTTATTGCCGGCATTTTAAAACATGGCCCAGCCTTGTGCGCTGCATTTGCACCTACGGTTAACAGTTATAAACGATTAGTTCGCCGTGGTGCCATGAGTTATTTCAGTTGGGCGCCAGTGTTCAATTCATATGGCTCAAATAACCGCACTAACTCTGTACGTGTGCCCATGGGCGGCGGGCGCTGCGAATCGCGCAATGCTGATGGTGCGGTAAATCCTTACCTTGCTGCAACATTGGCCTTAGCCGCTGGGCTCGAAGGTATTCGAGAAGGTTTAGATCCAGGCAAACCGAATGAAGATAACCTTTACGACATGAACGAAGAACAACGCCAAGCACGTGGAATCGGTTTTTTACCACAAACGCTGATAGAGGCAGTTGCCGCATTTGCCGCAGACCCCTTGGTTGAAAAAACATTAGGTAAAGAGCTACGCGATGAGTTTATAAAATACAAAACTGAAGAGTGGGAAACGTACCACTTGACCGTCAGCCAATGGGAAGTCGAGCGATACAGTTATCTGTTTTAGATAAACATCTTACATGGTAATGAACGATTCATCCTTTATATTAAGTTGAAGATATGAGCACTTTTAATCAAAAAGAAATACTGTGGGAAGAGACAGTACCTGGTGGCAATCACTGGTCAGGTCTCATGCGTCGTGGCACTGCACTTAGATTTACTGACATGCAAGGTGGCGCTAATGTTTCTATTCTTTTTTACAACATGGAAGAAAAGCTAGAGCGCTACAACATGCCTGATAGTTTAAAAGCGCAACATACGGCTTTTTTAACCACGGGTAATGTCTGTTATTCCGATATGGGACGCGTGATGTGCTCATTTATTCATGACACGATAGGCTGGCACGACACCATGTGCGGCATTTCTGATGCAAAACTCATTGAGCAAAAGTATGGCGTTGCCAATTATCAAACACACCGAAACGAGATGTATCGAAGCGCAAAAGATGGCTTGTTAATCGAGCTTGCCAAGCACGGATTAGATCAGCGTGATTTGGTCGCCAATGTAAATTTATTCAGCAAAGTCAGTGCTAACGATAGTGGCGGTTTGGTTTTCAATGCAGGCAATAGCAAAGCGGGCGATGTGGTTGATTTGCGCTTTGATATGAACGTGCTGGCCGTATTATCAACTGCGCCACATCCATTGGATACGGCAATGACTTATCAACCATCCGATGTGTTATTGACCGCATGGCATGCAGGCAATGCTGCAGAGGATGATGTTTGTCGCAACGCATGTGAGCAAAATCAACGCGGCTTTATTAATACAGAACGCTTTTACGCTCAATAGGATTTGATATGTTAACTGAAAGTAAATTTCTACCAGAGGATGCTGTGCTGAGTGAAACCTGTAATGCAGGTGATCCATGGACTGGCATTGTCAAAAAAGGTCAAACTTTCCGCATTCTAGATTTAGAAGGTAATCAAGCGGTTGATACACTTTTCTATAACGCCATTGATGCAACTGAGCGTTACAGCGCGGTTGATACTATCCAACGCCAAGGTCAGATTTATCTTACCACAGGCTCGGTGCTTTATTCCAGCGAAGGCAACCCTATGCTAACGATTACAGCAGATACATGTGGTCGCCATGACACTATTGGCGGCGCCTGCTCTGCTGAAAGTAATACCACGCGTTATGCCTTGTCCAAACGCCCTATGCATAGTTGCCGTGATAGTTTTATGCATGCCATTACCCACTCGGCCCGTGTGATTGAGAGAAATATCAGCAAACGTGACATCACGGCCAACATCAACTTTTTCATGAATGTGCCTGTCACGTCTGATGGCGGATTAAGCTTTGCCGATGGCATTTCAGCGCCAGGTAAGTACGTGGAAATGCGTGCTGAGATGGATGTGTTAGTGCTTATTTCCAATTGTCCGCAATTGAATAATCCATGTAACGCCTACAACCCAACTCCCATTCAATTGTTGATTTGGAATTAACCCAATAAGGCAACCGTAGCTGGACGACCTGATACGGAATGAAAAATGCGAGACGGCTCGCAATGCAGTGAGAAGAACAATATGTTTAAAAAAGTCCTAATTGCAAATCGCGGAGAGATTGCTTGCCGCGTGATTCGCACTCTTAAAAAAATGGGCATTCAATCTGTGGCGGTTTATTCACAGCCTGACTCGGGGGCACGTCATGTGCTTGATGCAGATGAAGCTGTTTGCATAGGCCTAGCACCAGCAGCAGAAAGCTATTTGAATGCTGAGAAAATACTGCAAGCGGCTATCGAAACAGGGGCAGAAGCAATTCATCCTGGCTATGGATTTCTCTCAGAAAATGCTGGCTTTGCTGAAAAATGTGAAGCCAAAGGCATTGCCTTTATTGGTCCAACGCCTGAACAAATGCGTGATTTCGGCTTAAAACATACCGCACGTGCATTAGCTGAGAAAAATGGTGTGCCTTTATTACCGGGTACAGGTTTATTAGCAAGTGTTGATGAAGCGCATCTTAACGCTGAAAAAATTGGCTACCCCGTCATGCTCAAAAGCACTGCTGGCGGCGGCGGTATTGGCATGCAGTTGATTTGGAGCGCAGATGAACTGAATGCTGCCTTTGAATCGGTGCAACGACTATCACGCGCTAATTTTAAAGAGTCTGGTATCTATTTAGAAAAGTATGTACAAGCCGCACGCCATATCGAAGTACAGATATTTGGCAATGGCTTGGGTAAAGTAATTGCGCTTGGCGAGCGTGATTGCTCAGTACAGCGCCGTAATCAAAAGGTGATTGAAGAAACCCCTGCACCACACATCACAGACGAGGTTAGGAAAGCGCTATCTGTTACAGCTGTTAAGCTAGGCAGTGCTTTAAATTACCGCTCTGCAGGTACAGTTGAATTTGTTTACGATAACGATTCAGGGCTGTTTTACTTTTTAGAGGTGAACACGCGCTTGCAAGTGGAGCATGGCGTGACAGAACTGGTCACAGGCGTAGATTTGGTTGAGTGGATGATACGAATTGCCGCAGGTGAAACAAATACTCTAGATGCTTATTCACATAGCCCGTCTGGTCATGCCATTCAAGTGCGCTTATATGCCGAAGATCCTAACAAAAACTTTCAGCCATCAAGTGGCGTATTAACTGAGGTTAAGTTCTCATCCGCAGCACGCAACGATACTTGGGTAGAAACTGGCAGTGACGTTTCGCCATTTTATGACCCACTGATTGCCAAAGTGTTAGTGCATGCTTCCGATAGAGATACCGCTGTTGAAAAAATGCGCACAGCCTTAAATGAAACTTCTTTATATGGCATCGAAACCAATTTGGAATATCTACGCCAAGTATTGATGGATAGCGTTTTTCCTGCTGGCAAACAAATAACCCGCTATTTAAATAGTTTCACCTATAAACCACACACCATTGACGTGCAAGATGGTGGCGTAATGACGACCATTCAGGATTACCCAGGCCGTATTGGCTATTGGGCAGTGGGCGTGCCGCCTTCTGGACCAATGGATCATTTGGCATTTAGATTTGCAAATAAATTAGTAAACAATTCAGAAGGTATTGCTGCATTAGAAATAACCCTCATTGGCCCAAAACTTAAATTTAATACCGATTCTGTTATCGCCATTACTGGCGCGCCAATTGATGCCTCATTAGATGGCGAACCGATATTGATGTGGCAGTCGCATCACATTAAAGCAGGCAGCGTATTAAAGCTAGGCAAAGTACTTGATGCTGGTTGCCGAACTTATTTAGCTGTACAAGGCGGCTTTGATGTGCCTGATTATTTAGGTAGTAAATCTACCTTTACCTTAGGACAATTCGGCGGCCATGGTGGCAGAACTTTGCGTGTGGGCGATGTATTACATATTCCACCATTGGCCACTGAATATAATGCGAAAATCTTGCCGCGCGAATTACAACCTAGTTATAGTAATTATTGGGAAATCGGTGTGTTGTACGGTCCGCATGGTGCCCCAGATTTCTTTACAGATGATGACATCACGATGTTCTTCTCGACCGATTGGGAAGTACATTACAACTCTAATACAACCGGCATCCGCTTGATTGGCCCCAAACCGCAATGGGCACGTAAAGATGGTGGCGAGGCTGGGTTGCATCCATCCAATATCCATGACAATGCTTACGCGATTGGTGCAGTCGACTTTACGGGTGATATGCCTGTGATTTTAGGGCCAGATGGCCCTAGCCTAGGTGGCTTTGTTTGCCCTGCAACGATTATTCAGGCTGAACTATGGAAAATGGGGCAGCTTAAAGCAGGCGATAAAGTGCGCTTTATCAAGGTGACTCAAGAGGATGCCGCAAGCTATGAGTTAGCGCAAAACTGCTTAATTGATAATCTCAACGGTGAGCAAACGCAATTGATTGTGAATGCAGCTATCCAATATAGCCCAATTCTGGCTGAAATTGCTGAAACAGCAGATCAAATCAAAGTGGTTTACAGGCAATCAGGCGACAAGTATCTTTTAATCGAGTACGGTGAATTGGTGCTGAATTTGAATTTAAGATTCCGTGTGCATGCACTCATGCAATGGCTTGAAGCGCATAAAATCAAAGGCATTATTGACCTCACACCGGGCATACGCTCTCTGCAAGTACACTTTGAAAGCTTGATATTACCAGTAAAACAGCTCATTCAAACTCTGCAACAAGCTGAATCAGAGTTACCTAGTGTAGATGAAATGGAAGTACCGACTCGTATCGTACATTTGCCCCTCTCTTGGGATGATGTCGCCACCCAATTAGCGATTGAGAAGTATATGCAGTCGGTGCGCAATGATGCACCTTGGTGCGAAATGGTCGATGGACATGCGAGCAATATTGAGTTTATCCGCCGCATTAACGGTTTGGACACTATTCAACAAGTGAAAGATATTGTGTTTAATGCTAGTTACTTAGCGCTCGGCCTAGGAGATGTTTATCTAGGTGCACCAGTTGCCACACCAGTGGATCCACGTCATCGCTTAGTAACGACTAAATATAACCCTGCACGTACTTGGACGCCTGAAAATGCGGTGGGTATAGGCGGCGCTTATATGTGCGTTTATGGCATGGAGGGCCCAGGAGGTTACCAGTTTGTGGGTCGAACCATACAAATGTGGAATAGGTGGAACCAAACCAAGGACTTTGTCGATGGTAAGCCGTGGTTACTACGATTCTTTGACCAAATTCGCTTTTATCCAGTAGAAGCAGATGAGTTATTACAAATGCGTGAGGACTTTCTGCACGGAAAATTCAAACTCAACATTGAAGAACAAACATTCCGTTTAAAAGACTACAACCAGTTTCTAAGTAATGAAGCTGAAACGATTAATGCATTCAAAACCAAGCAGCAAAATGCTTTTGATGCAGAACGCGAGCGCTGGATTGCTTCAGGACAAGCCAATTACAGTAACGAGGCGGAGTCAAAAAGTTCAGTTGATACATTAGAAATCCCAGCCGGTAGCCGAGCCATTGCCTCACATGTTGCGGGAAATTTATGGCAGATTAAATTAAAAGAAGGTGATTTGATTCAAGAAGGCGATGAAGTCGCTGTTGTTGAGTCAATGAAGATGGAAATTTCCGTCATGGCAAATGCTACTGGAAAAGTCACAAAAATATTATGCAGTGCGGGCATGTCAGTCTCCGCCGGTCAAAACCTAATCGTAATTGCAGAGGAATAAAGAAAATGAACTTACAAATCTCACACTTACGGCACCTGTATCTTTCAGGCGCGCTCACACCAGCAGATTTAGTGAAGCAATTGGATGCAGAAATTGGTAATGAAGACAGCCGCAATATTTGGATTAGACGCTTAACGCTGGATGAAATGATGGTTTACGCTAAAGATCTAGCGGGTAAAAGTATTACCGATTTGCCCTTGTATGGCGTACCGTTTGCCATTAAAGACAATATCGATTTGGCTGGCATACCAACCACCGCAGCTTGTCCAGAATATGCATATACGCCTACAACAAACGCTACTGTTGTGCAAAAGCTGATTGATGCTGGTGCAATTCCTATTGGCAAAACAAATCTAGACCAATTTGCGACAGGCCTAGTTGGCACGCGCTCTCCCTATGGCGCATGCCAAAACAGCTTTAATACCAAATACATTTCAGGCGGCTCAAGCGCAGGGTCTGCCGTTTCAGTAGCGCTAGGGTTGGCAAGTTTTAGTTTAGGTACAGATACAGCGGGTTCTGGCCGCGTGCCAGCCTCGTTTAATAACTTGGTAGGGCATAAGCCTAGCTGTGGCTTGTTGAGTACTCGTGGAGTCGTTCCAGCCTGCCGGACACTTGATTGCGTATCCATCTTTGCGTTAACAGCGGAAGATGCCGCTCAAGTGCTAGAAAGCGCGCAGGGCTTTGATGAAGAAGATGCATATTCACGTAAAGCTAGTGCCGAAGTTCAAACAATTTCGGATAAGAACTTTACCTTTGGCGTACCTAAGCCAGAACAATTAGCATTTTTTGATAATGCCGAAACCCCTGCATTATTTAAGCAAGCGATTCAACAATTAGAGTCTTTAGGCGGTAAAGCTGTAGAAATAGATTTTGAGCCATTTTTAGAAACCGCTCGTTTGCTTTATGAAGGTCCATGGCTTGCGGAGCGGTATGCGGCGATTCGAGACTTTTTTGAAGCCAAGCCCGAAGCTATTTTTCCTGTTACCAAACAAGTTATTGGCGGTGCCACGAAGTTTAGTGCGGCTGACACCTATGTTTCACAATACAAGCTAAAAGCCTTGCAACGCAAGGCAGAAGCAGTCTGGAATAATGTAGATATTATCGTTACACCAACCACAGGTACTATTTATACCATTGATGAAGTAAATGCAGATCCGATACGCTGTAATTCAAATTTAGGTTATTACACCAACTTTATGAACTTGCTTGATTTATCAGCAACTGCTGTGCCCACAGGATTTCAATGCGATGGATTACCATTTGGTGTGACTATTTGTGCGCCAGCTTTTAAAGATAACCAGCTGCTAGCATTAGCTGGAAAAGTACAAAACTTAACAGCAAAAACATTAGGCGCAACTGGTTTGCCGTACATCAAGTAATACCAATCAATCACTAGAATAAAATCGAGCAATTATGACGAATAACGAAAAGTTTATCCAAGTGGCAGTCTGTGGCGCACATATGAAAGGGTTGCCATTAAACTCGCAATTAACAAGTTTAGGTGGTACGTTTCTCGAAGAAACTACCACCGCACCTGAATACAAATTATTTAAATTAAATGGCTTTACACCAGCGCGCCCAGGCCTGCTACGTGTTGCCGATGAAGGTGCTGCAATAAAACTAGAAGTATGGCAACTACCAATTGAAAATTACGGCACATTTGTATTAGGCGTACCAGCACCACTAGGTTTTGGTACGTTAACGCTGGCAGATGGTCGCTCGGTGAATGGATTTTTGTGTGAGCACTATGCAACACTAAACGCAATCGACATTTCTCATTTAGGGGGTTGGCGAAGCTATCTGAAAGAAATAGCTTAGACCATAAGTCCCTGTAGGGGGTGTCATTTCAATAGGGTTGCTAAATCCCCAACCTACAAATTTGATGTTAAAAATTGGTACAAAAAAGCCAAGTTAGTAACCTTTATCTTGGCTAGACCGATAAACTTTGCGCCAGAGGCGATAAATCTGGGCACTAGAAATAGCTTACTGCACTGAATTGAATAAAGCCTTATTGAATAAGTCCTTTCAATGGAGGCTATATGAAAAAACAAGCCTTTTTAGCTCTGGGACACAAGACCCACACTGGGTGCCGCATTTAAGTTTACTCTGGAGGGTAATTAGATCTGCCCCTAGGGTTATATTTTCTATAATCTCACTTTGAGAAACATCTAAGCAGCTACAAATAACTTTGCCACGGCCTTGTTTGCTTGAAGGTGCTGCCGATATTGGCGCTAAAGCCCAACGACTAAATTCCTTGTATTGTGCTTCATCGATAAACTGACCTTTTGTCATGATGTCTTTAAGCCAATCTGTAGCTAAAGTTTCACCCACTAGACGGACGCCTGCAACCTCAGGGTTGCCCGTAGTTGCATTTTTTAACACTAAAATTCTTTTAGAAACTCCATGTTTCAAGTCATTATAATTAAGGCAAGGCGAATCATCCGTCATGTTTAACATTGCATCAAGTTTTGAAATTAAACTGATGTCAGGTGCGGTTTCATGTGCGGCACGTAGTAACAGCATGCCGACTCGACCAGACTCAGTCTCACGGCCAAATAACCCACAGCTTGCATAGGTAAAATGTTTAAGTTCGCCGCGAATTTTTTCTAGTAACGACAAATCTCGACATATACCCATCATCGTCATGTGCCATGGTAAATCAAGTTTTTTAATTCTAATCGCCGTATGTTTTAGCTCAGGTTGTTTAGAGACTTTGTCGAACATTGGGGGCATTAGGGCATTCACGCCCAATCCGTTTATCACCTGATTTCCCCAGTGCATAGCAATAAAAGTTTGTGCTGGCTGGACCTCTTCAGATGACATTACTGGCAGCACTAAACTACCCCTTTTATTTTCTACTTTTACTATATCGCCATTTTTTAACTGACGTCGTGACATGTCATCAACATTTAATTGAATCACAGCCTCTTCAGCGTGATTGTATAGTTGAGCAACATTACCCGTTCGACTCATACCATGCCATTGATCGCGCAAGCGTCCAGTCAGTAAATGTAGTGGATAACGCGCATCTGTTTTATCAGCTGTACCCTTATAAACGGTATTAACGAATTGCGCTTTACCATCCGGCATTTGAAAGTTTGCATCTGTGTACAAACGTGCCTTACCAGTAGTGTCTCCCTTCACGAAAGGCCATTGTTGTGGGCCTTTTGCTTTAAGTAGTGCATAGCTCAAGCCAGAAATATCTAAGTCACGCCCACCTGTTGTTTCGCGATGTTCATTGAAAATAGATTCAGTATTAGCGTAATTAAATAGCTTAGAATTGCGCCCAAGACGCTTTTCAAGACGCTGCGCAAAATCCACCATAATTTGCCAGTCATGTTTGGCCTCAGTTGGCGGCTTCACCGCTTGGCTTACCAATGTAATGCGGCGCTCAGAGTTGGTAACAGTTCCTTCTTTTTCACCCCAAGTGCTGGCAGGCAATAAAACATCTGCATAGGGAATAGTGCTTGTATTGTTGAAAGCATCCTGAACCACTACAAGCTCAGCAACTTGTAGCGCATCTAGCACGTTGTTAAGGTCTGGCATGGAGTGCGCAGGGTTGGTGCAAGCAACCCAAATGGCTTTAATTTCTCCGTTTTTAACCGCATCAAACATTTCTACAGCAGTTTTACCTGCGGTAGCTGGCACAGCTTTTACTCCCCAAAGTGTTGCGATTTCTGCACGGTGTTCTGGGTTAGATAAGTCACGATGACCTGACAACAAATTAGCCATGCCACCTACTTCACGGCCACCCATCGCATTGGGTTGGCCAGTCAATGAAAATGGACCCGCACCAGGCTTTCCGATTTGTCCAGTTGCTAAATGTAGGTTAATCAAGGACGCATTCTTATTAGTGCCATGCACGCTTTGGTTTAAGCCCATACAATACATACTTAAAGTTGGACCTTTGCCAAACCATTTTGCAGCAGTAATAAGGTCGCTTTCTTTAATACCACAAATATCGGCCACCATTTTTGGTGTGTATTCTCTTACAGTCTCTTTAAGTGAAGCAAAACCATTGGTATGCGCTTCTATGAAGGCCATATCCAGCAAGCCCTCCCAAAGCATAACATGTAGCATGCCGTTAAAAAGGGCAACATCAGTACCAGGTAAAATTGCCAAATGCAAATCAGCCGCTTGCGAGGTATCGGTTTTGCGTGGATCAACCACAATAATTTTTAAGTTTGGATTTTTCGCTTTCGCAACTTCTATACGCCTAAAAATAACTGGGTGTGCAAAAGCGGTGTTGCTGCCAGCTATAAACAAGCAATCAGCGTGATCAATGTCTTCATAGCACGCTGGTGGCGCATCTGCACCCAACGTGGCTTTGTAGCCAGCCACGGCAGAACTCATACACAGACGCGAGTTTGTATCAATATTATTGGTGCCAATCAAGCCTTTGGCAAGCTTGTTAAACACGTAGTAATCTTCAGTAAGCAATTGTCCTGAAACGTAGAAAGCCACAGAATCTGGGCCATATTTTTCGATTTTTTGGGTAAATTGCTCTGTCAGATAATCTAGTGATTCATCCCAAGTTACACGCTTACGCTGCTCATCGCGACTTAAGCGCATTTCTGGATAAAGTGCGCGATTTTCTAACTTTGCCGATAAATGTAATGTTGCACCTTTGGTGCATAAACGACCAAAATTTGCCGGGTGGTCAGGGTCACCTTTAACATCCACTATCACGTCATTTTGCGAGTGAATAATTACGCCACAACCCACGCCGCAATAGCAGCAAGTGGATTTTGTCTGTTTGATTAAATCGCTCAATCTTTTAATTCCAAATACACTACACCATCTTCAACTTTAGTCTTAAAGCAAGCTGTTTGTCCCACATCAGGCTCTTCTGCCTTACCATCTACCAAGCTAATTTTCCAGCTATGCAATGGGCAAGCAACTTTGTCACCATATACTATGCCTTGCGAGAGTGGGCCGCCTTTGTGCGGGCAACTATTATTAATGGCAAATACGCGGTCATCTTCGGTGCGAAATACGCCAATGTCGCCATCTTTGCATCGAACTACGCGGGCGCCTAGTTTTGGAATTTCGTTAAGCGGCGCTATTTTTACCCAATTAGACATACTTTTTCTTTCAAGAAACTAATCATAAAAACAACCATTCTTATGGTGTTTATTTCAAGTGATTTTACCCATCTTCATTTGACCACTTCTGCAAGCCTTATTCTATGGGGCTTCCAGAGGTGCAAAAATCTCTCGGGCGTAAATTAAACGGTTATCGTCTCAAATTCTTTATGTTGGTCGCGCTTTTGTACACGCTCTGCCCAAGGGTCTGTTGCGCCTTGCAGTGCGTATAACAAACGTTCATAAGCAGCTTTACGACCTTCTGCATCTTCTAAGACACGACGCTTGACATACTCCAGCCCAACACGCGCTATCCAATGCACTGTTCTATCTAAATAGCGCGCTTCTTCACGGTATATTTGAATGAAAGCCCCTGAGTATTCCATCACCTCATCCGCGGTTTTGACTTTGCACAAAAATTGCGCCGCCTCAGTTTTAATTCCCCCATTACCGCCCACATAAATCTCCCAGCCAGAATCAACTCCGATAATGCCGACATCTTTTATGCCAGATTCCGCACAGTTTCTGGGGCAGCCGGATACGGCAAACTTCACTTTATGCGGTGCCCACATGTGGTCGAAAGCTTTCTCAATATCAATGCCTAACTGTGTAGAGTTTTGCGTGCCAAAACGACAAAACTCAGAGCCCACGCAAGTTTTGACGGTGCGGATAGATTTTCCGTAAGCATACCCAGAGGGCATATCCAAATCTGCCCACATGCTGGTGAGGTCTTCTTTTTTTACGCCGAGTAAGTCGATGCGTTGACCGCCCGTGACTTTTACCATTGGCACGGCGTATTTGTCTGCGACATCGGCAATTTTGCGTAACTGGTTAGCGCTTGTGACACCACCGTACATACGTGGAATCACTGAGTAAGTACCATCTTTTTGAATATTGGCATGCACACGCTCATTAATAAACCTTGATTGCGGATCATCCACAGCCTCATGAGGCCATGTTGAAAGTAAGTAGTAATTAAGTGCAGGGCGGCAAGTGGCACAACCATTAGGTGTGCGCCAACCCAACCCACGCATGGCATCAGGAATATTCAAGTATTTGCGTGTGCGAATTTCTGCGCGGACTTCCTCATGATTTTTATCCGTACAGCCGCAGACCGCTTTGCTCGTTGACGGTGGTGCATAACCGCCACCTAAAGTAGAAGCTAAAATTTGTTCAACTAGACCAACGCAACTGCCGCAACTTGACCCTGCTTTGGTTTGCTTTTTTACATCATCAATGGTGAACAAGCCTTGGTCTTGAATGGCTTTAACAATAGTGCCTTTGCAGACGCCGTTACAGCCGCACACTTCCATCTCATTGGTCATAGCGGCGGCTTTATCGTTACCTTGGTGGCCAGTATTGCCTAAACTGTCTTGCCCAAACATGAGATGGTCGCGAATCTCATGAATGGGTTTTCCATCTCTAAGCATTTGAAAATACCATGAACCATCCGTGGTATCCCCATAAAGCACGCTACCAATGATTTTGTCATTTTTGATGACGAGTTTTTTGTAAACCCCGCCCACAGCATCGTGCAAAACTATTTCTTCGCGGCCATCCTCATTATTTGGTGCAAAATCGCCAGCACTAAATAAATCGATTCCCGTTACTTTTAATTTTGTAGAGGTTACAGATCCTTTGTATAAGCCAATACCAAAGTTGGCCAAGTGTGTGGCACAAACCTTAGCCATTTCAAATAAGGGCGCGACTAATCCATAAGAAATACCGCGATGTGAAACACATTCGCCCACCGCATAAATACGAGGATCATAGGTTTGCATAGTGTCATTCACCACAATGCCCTTGTCACAATAGATGCCGGCAGACTCTGCTAAAGCATAGTTGGGGCGAATACCTACTGCCATCACTACCAAATTAGCTGGTAAGTTAGTGCCATCAGCAAAGTGGATGGTTGTTACGCGACCATTCTCGCCAGTTAATGCTTTGGTGTTTTGATTGAGCAGAAATTTTAGGCCTTTTGCTTCGAGCGATTTTTGCAGCATTTTGCCAGCGGTTTTGTCTAGCTGGCGCTCAAGCAACCACTCATTACGGTGTATCACCGTCACATCCATCCCTTGAATTGCCAAGCCATTTGCAGCTTCTAGCCCAAGCAGTCCGCCACCAATCACCACCGCCTTTTTGTAATTTTTGGCGGCTTCTATCATTTCATTGGTATCTTTAATATCACGATAACCAATTACACCTTGCAAATCTGCTCCAGCAACTGGCAACATAAAAGGCTTAGAGCCGGTCGCCAGTAGCAAGCGGTCATATTCTGCCGTCGTGCCATCTTCAGCGTACACCATGCGATTTTTGCGGTCTATTTTATTGATACGGGCACTGGTATAGAGCTTGATATTCTTTTCGCTGTACCACTCGCGTGAATTGAGAATAATATCCTCAATGGTCTGCTCGTTCGCCAAGACAGGAGAAAGCATAATGCGATTGTAGTTAGGGTAAGGCTCATCCCCAAAAACAGTAATATCGTATAAATCTGGAGATATTTTGAGTAACTCTTCTACAACTCGCATTCCTGCCATGCCATTACCAACAACAACTAACTTCATTCTTTGCATATTATTTAACTTTAAATAATTTAGTAAACTAAGGGATGATATGTTATTTAAAACGTATACATTCCGGTTAACCACAGTTTGTCAGTATCCCGAATACGTCCAGCTTGCGACGTGGTCGCAGTCGCTTGATACTTGTCGCTCTCACTATATTTGCCATATTCCAGTTTGGTCATCCAGTTTTTGTCGATATTCCAAGTGGCGGCCACGTTCCATTCTGTGCCATATTTATCACCATTGGTGCGTGTGCCACCGCCAACTGTGTTGAAATCCTCATCCGATTTGAAGATGTGGTAATCTGCAAAAAATAGAAAATCATCATACTTATATGTTGCAGTGACAAAAGTATCTTGAATGCCGGATCTTGGTGTGACTAAAAATTTGTCCACCCAGCCTTGGAACAAATGATTCGTGCCAAATGGTGTTTGAAACGCATATTTATTATCGTTGCTGGAGAGTAATTCTTGGTCGATACGCATATTGAAGTTATCAAAGCCCAAACCACCGCCCAGTTTGTAATAATGCGCGTCGATACGTTTGTCGCCATCGGCGTAGTCACTTTGCTTGGCGTATTCTGCCGTGTAGTGCGCTCTAAAATTGGGGTTAAAGGGATGCGTACCATCTAAACGCATACCGAAAATTTTGTTCGATTGGTCGGCTGTTAAATTAGGTTTGCCAGCATTGTTGAGCGTGCCTGCACCAAACCAAGCATTACCAAAACCTAAATCATCCATATTAGAAAAATATCCGTAGCCTATTAAAAACTCTGTAGGTGAGATTCGATAGCGAATGTTGGCAATTTCTAAATCACCATCACGTTGTTTGGTGGTAATTTGTGTCACTTGCTCAAAATGCGCTAAAAACACTTCTGTATCTGGCAAGCTTTTATTGAGTAAAGTAACCCCATCAAACACTTGCATTACTTGCCTAAAGCCAATATCACCAATAAAGCGCACATTATCTAGATTAAGTTGTTGACGACCTAAACGAACTCTCGTGTTTTTAATGCCCGTCCAGTCCACGTAAAGTTGGTTAATATCAAAATGATTTGGGTCTACAATAATGGCATAACCTGCTTTATCCAGTTCTGTGGCGTTACCTTTTCGATCGTTGTAGTCATCCATGAACTTGGTTACACCGATTAACTGCCCTGCAAAGCTGAAGTTATGATATGGCGCGGTTTGCCAGCCAACCAAACTGCGAAGTGTGAGAGCTTCACCATCTTTAAGTTCGTTATTTGCAACTGGTGCAACGGCCAAGCCATCTTGGCGCACATTTTCATAGCGCAACCTAAAACTGGTTAAGTTTTTTCCTCCTTTTACTGAATCCATAAAAGTATATTCATCTTCAACAGTAGAAGCCTCTTCTGCAACAGCGCTAAAAGCCCCTCCAGATAAGGTGAGTAAAGTAGAATATATTGCAAGCTTCAATTTATAATTTGTTTTCATCACAATGTCCCTTTTAACTATTAAATAACTAAGCGGCTTTTTTGGCATGGCGCTCATATAAAAAGCGCAATACCTCGCTACGTAGGTGGTTGTAATTTTTGTCTTCTGCCAGTTCTAAACGATTACGCGGTTTAGCTAAATCAACTGCTAAAATCTCGCCTATCTCAGCACTTGGTCCATTAGTCATCATTACGATACGGTCAGACAGTAATACTGCTTCATCCACATCGTGCGTCACCATCACCGCAGTAGAGCCAGATTTCGCCATAATTTTCATCAATTCATCTTGTAATGTGGCACGTGTGAGTGCATCTAATGCACCAAAAGGCTCATCTAGTAATAACACTTTTGGTTCCATCGCTAGCGCACGAGCGATGCCTACACGCTGCTTCATACCGCCCGAAATCTCATTAGGGCGCTTTTCGCTCGCGTGACTGAGGCCAACTAACTCTAGCGCTGCTTTAGTACGGTCAGCATGTTGCTGCTTAGTTTCATTGGCAAACACACGCTCTACCGCTAATAGCACATTTTCAAAACAGGTGAGCCATGGTAAAAGTGAGTGATTTTGAAAAACAACGGCACGTTCTGGCCCTGGCTTATGAATTTCTCTGCCAGCGCAAAACAAATTGCCTGTTGTGGGCGTTAATAGACCTGCAATTAAGTTCAGCACGGTAGATTTTCCACAACCTGAATGACCAATGATTGAAATGAACTCACCTTCTCTAATGTTCAAGTTAATATTATTGAGCGCGTTAAAAACCCCTTTTTTCGTGGTGAATGACATATTCACGTTTTCTAGCTGCACGTATCTTTCTTGTAGATTTTTTTCCATGATGAGTCCTTATTCGTAAGAGAATTTTTTAGCGATTAAAATTAAAGCTTGCTCAAGTAATAAGCCCACAATACCCACTACAAAAATCGCAATAATAATGTGTTCTACATTGAGATTATTCCATTCATCCCACACCCAAAAACCAATACCCACGCCACCTGTGAGCATTTCAGCAGCAACAATCACTAACCATGCAGTTCCGATTGATAGGCGCACCCCAGTCATCATGTAGGGCAACACACTGGGAAATAAAATCTTAGTAATAATTTTCCACTCGCTCAAATTAAGCACCTTGGCAACATTCATATAATCTTGCGGCACTTTACTCACACCTACTGCAGTATTGATAATCATTGGCCAAATAGCCGAGATAAAAATCACCCAAATTGAAGCTGGGTCGGCCGCTTTAAATACCAACAAACCAATTGGCAACCAAGCCAAAGGGGATACTGGCCGAAGTAAGCTAATCACAGGTGCGGTCATCCGTGATAAAAATTCAAAACGACCAATCATAAAGCCTAGCGGAATGCCCACTAGCGCTGCCATACCAAAACCAAGGCCAACTCTCTTTAGTGAAGCTATTATGTTCCAGCCTATGCCTTGGTCATTCGGGCCATTGGAATAAAATGGGTCGCTAAATAATACAGTGGCTTCTTTGAAGGTAGAAATTGGCCCTGGTAATCCCTTAGTAAATTGTGCAATCGCAGCCCAAATCACCACTAATAGTAAAATGCCTAAAACAGGTGGAATGAGCCATTGAAAAAAGGCCTTACTTTGTATAGAAAATTTGCTGGGGGATCCCGCCACTGGCTTCTGAGTAACTTTAGTTATATCAGTATCCTTTGTTACTATTTCTATTACTTTTTTTGTTTTTTCGTCAGTTGAGGTAGCTTTTTGCATCATCTCTTTCAAACTTTCTTCATTTACACTAACCGCACTCATGCTGTGCTCCTTATTTTGGTTTTGTAGTAGCGCAACGTAATGCGCTTATACAAATTACGGGTTTATGCCTTAATCTTAAAACCTGACGCATACGCAGCAGGGTTGCTACCATCCCAAACTACGCCGTCCATGAGTTTGCTACTGCGCAAAACATCTTTAGGAACGCTTACACCCACTTGGCTAGCTGCTTGGCTATATAAATCAATTTGATTTACTTTTTTTGCAACGGCTAAGTAATCAGGGTCAGATTTCAACATCCCCCAACGTTTATGTTGGGTTAAGAACCACATGCCATCTGATAAGTATGGGAAAGGCACCTTACCGTCGTCATAAAACTTCATGAAGTTTGGATCTTTCCATTTTTTGCCATTGCCGTTATCGTAATCACCTAAAAAGCGACCTAAAATGACGTCTTTAGGTGCGTTTACATAAGCTTTACCAGAAATTAATTCAGCCACTTTTGCACGGTTTGCTGTGGCGTCAATGTATTTGCTTGCTTCAAGTATTGCCATCATTAAGGCTCGCGCAGTATTAGGATTTTTAGATATAAATTCAGCGGTTGTACCCAATACTTTTTCTGGATGATTTGGCCAAATGTCTTGGCTAGTTGCTACTGTGTAACCTACTTTGTCGTGTATGGCACGGGCATTCCACGGCTCACCAACACAGTAACCATCCATATTGCCGATGCGCATATTGGCCACCATTTGCGGTGGAGGTACGACAATGTTTTTAACATCTTTAACAGGGTTAATGTTATTTGCAGCTAACCAGTAGTTAAGCCACATCGCGTGTGTGCCAGTTGGGAAGGTTTGTGCAAAAGTAAAGTCGCGATTTTCATTTTGCATCACACGTTTGAGTGATTTACCATCTGTAACGCCTTTATCTTTTAACTGATTTGAAAGTGTAATGCCTTGTCCATTATGGTTAAGCGTCATCATTACAGCCATGTCTTTTTGTTTGCCGCCAATCCCCATTTGTACACCATACATCAACCCATATAGCACATGCGCTGCGTGTAGTTCACCATTCACCACTTTGTCACGCACACCAGCCCATGAGGCTTCTTTACTAGGAATGATTTTGATACCATACTTTTTATCAAAACCCATTTCAGCTGCAACGATAATTGGTGCACAATCAGTGAGCGGTATAAATCCAACTTTTACCTCAGTCATTTCTGGGGCATCAGAACCTGCTGCATAAGCCATACTCTTTAATTCTTCTGGCAAGATATTAAACATTGCTGCAGCACCGAGTGCGCTCGCAATAGTGCTTTTAAAGAAACCTCGGCGGCTTGCATTTGGCGTATCAACTTCATTTTTATTGCTATCTAATACTTCATAGAATTGTTTTTTATCACGCATTTTTAACCCCTAACATTTTAAAAACTATCAAAAATTGGCATAAAAAAAGGCGTCTTAACATGCGCGCTTTCGCTCACATATTTAAGACGCCTTTGTCTTGAAACTTGATAAGTACCACCGTTGGTACTTATCTGATTACTAGATTTGGTTTACTCGCCGTTGAGTACCCAAATAACACTTTTAAATCTACACAATTAACATTTTTGCTGCCTCTACCAATTGATTTGCCAAATCGGCTAATTTAACTTTTCTTTGCATCGCCATTGATCGCAGCATTGTATATGCTTCATCTTCCCCCAAATTGCGCTGCTTCATCAATAAACCTTTAGCACGCTCGATCACTTTACGCTCATCTAACTTCAAGTTAGCTAAATGTAACTCTTCTTTAAGGCTTTTAACTTCTTCAAACCTTGCAATTGCAGCATCAATCACTGGGGTCAACCTCTCCGTTGGGATTGTTCCAACAACGTAAGCACTTACCCCAGCGCGAGTAGCTGCTTTTATTTTATCTTTATCACCATCGTGCGAAAACATTACAACTGGTCTTGCTTCATGCATACTCATCACACAAATGTTCTCTAATGTGTCACGACTTGGTGAATCTACATCCATAATCACCACATCAGGTTTTAGTTCTCTACACTTTGCATCTAAAGTTAAGTCATTTTTTACATGCGCAATAACTTCAAACCCGCTATCAAGTAATGATTGCTTTAGTGGTTTGCTTCGTTTTATGTCACTATCGACAATCATTATTTTTAACATGTTAACTTTAAATAAATTAAATCCTTGTACTCTTGAAAGTTAGTAAAGCAAGCGCCGTGCCAAACAACATAGCTTTTAATATCTTGTTGAATTGGTTATAGATATTTGTCTAAGCATGTTGTTAAATAAAAAAGTAATTTTGGAAATAAGTGATTTTTATGCACATACATAGTGCAAGTGCACTATTTTGTAGTGCGCCTTCTATAAAGAAATTCACAACAACGCCCAGATTTATCACTTATGCTGTCAGATAGAAAAGGCTAATCCCAACGGAATCAGCCTTTTTATTATGTGGCGCGCCCGACAGGAGTCGAACCTGTGACCTTCAGCATCGGAAACTTATTTAGGTAACTTAATATTAAATCACTTTAAACTATAATGCATTGAATATAAACAAATAATTATAATATTTTCAAGTTGTATTATTTGTCATTTAAAGTATTTACAAGCAATTTAATTTTAAAAATGTGGTTAAATAAAAAAATTAAATACTGCATAAATGAGTGTTGGTGAACATTTTTACCTTTGCAGACGTAACTTTTCTTCTAACTCTTTTAGTTGAGACAGATGCTTGTAAGCATCATTAGCAATCAGTTTTTCAATGTTCTGTAGCTTCCAGCGCACCGCTGGAAAATCAGCAAAATTATATATATCCCAGCGAGGATTGCCTGACTCAACGCTCATAATAAATTCTTTATCTAGGTCAGTTAAGCGTGCGTGAATGGCTTCAATAAGCTGCTCACGCACGCGCTCGAAATCTTCATAACAAAAAGCATCGATCGTCATTCCGTCGAACTGATTCTCCATAACCTGACGCTGATCTTGTCTGTTGGGTTGAACAAGTTCGTGAATTGGGCGCCCGCTTCCAGCAAGGCATAGAATAAATCCTTGCTTCACATCTTCTGAAAAGCCTTCATTTTCTAAAAGATATTTCACATCAAACAAGTCCCTAGGATGTTGACGATCTAATGCGGCGCATATTTTGCCACCGTATAGTTGTCCAAATGGAACGACGTTCATCTCGACAAAGGCATCAAACTCATCTTGTGCGCGATTGCACAAAATCATCTTTTGTGGAGCAGGCAAAGTGCCACGTCCTGTTGAATTTACCTCAACTTTGATTTGTGCATTTTGTGAAGAAACTTGCAGTTTATACTTGTCAGATTGGTGAACGACTCTTAATCCCTTTTTTTCAAGATCAGTTTTAATTCTTTCTAACGCGTCATAAATGTCTTTCAGTGCTATTTCTCGATTACCTTCATCTAATGGTAAATATGTGAGATCAATATCGACAGATAAGCGTGGCATGTTGCGTACAAACAAGTTGATTGCTGTTCCCCCATGCAAGGCAAAGACTTTTTCCCTTGCTACGGTTGGCAAAACATCCAATAATAGTCTCACCTGATTTTGATAGTTTTGCATATTAAGCTAACTCAATAGGAACAGTGATTTGATATTTGGCGTTGAATACACCATTAGGCACGATACTACGCTTACCTGAGCCAAGATCTATTTTACTGATATCCAAGTATTCAAACCAACTATGATTGGCCTTTTCTGATAAAAATAAAAACAAACGTTTTACTTTCACCGAGGTGCAAGCTTCCAATAAAGCTTGTACTTGCTGCGGCCTTAAATTGCCAAGTCCCTCAAGCAGTTCATAACACTCCATCAACTCTTGCTTTTTAGGAGCCAGATATAAACACTCCATGATAGCCCGCGCTGGGTTTGATATCTTTACTGAAAATGTTTCTAGCTCGAAATCCACCAACCCTAGTTCTGGTGGTAAAAAAGACGTGCTGTAGTATTCAGTTTTTACTTTCCAGTCAGCCTTATTAAACCACGTAGGCAACTTATCTTCACTTCCGCCAAATAACGTCGCTGTTGCGTTTCCTAGTTGTAAGTAATGCGCTTTTCCTTGAAGTTCCAGTGCGGTTTTTGCACCTATATGTATCGAGGAGTCTAGTTGTTTTTGTAGCGCATAGATAGCACCTTGATAGGTGACTTCATCTTGAAATCGTTTTAATGCGCCAGGTGCGACAGGGGATAGCCAGTTACTTTTTTTATATCGATTTAATAACTGATTTGAGATTCCAGCATTTTTTAGCCATGAGGTGACATAGATTGCGCCAACCGGCCAATCAGCTATTAGACGGTTTATTTTACTTTTATTTTCTAAACGCATAGTGTATTTATATACAAAAAAGTAATCCACGTCAATAAAGTAGTTTAAAAACATTATTATAAATAAACTATTGATTAACTAATGAAGTAAATTATAAACAAAATGATGTGCTTAAAATTTAATCACAGCCTGGTACTGTTGGCGCGCATTTAAAATTGACCAGGTGTGCGCGTTGAATTTTGACCAGGCGAATTTAGGGTGTAGATTACTACACCGTTGTGGATAAGTCGACCAAACTGAAGAGGTCTAATGTTCCTTTTTATGTTTTGTTAAGTTAAAAGTCTGCCTGTTCTGGCAGCTTGAATGAATTGCGTATCTCCTCTCTGGTTTTAATCTTGCCTTTGGCTTGCGTACTACTGTACTTGAAGCGGTAAGAGTCATTGCCTGTTTCTACAATATGGCAATGATGCGTTAATCGATCTAATAAGGCAGTAGTTAATTTGGCATCACCAAAGACATTGCTCCATTCCGAGACTCCACTTGCCTTACTAATATAAATTGAAATAATAATTTAACCATTATAAAAAATCCAAAACTTGTCCTGCTATGACGACTTCAAGGAGTAATTAGCAATAGTGTACAAATGCTTGTATAACTTTTTTAGATTTGTTGAAGTGAAAAACTTCCGAAACTGAACCGGTTACTCCCCTGTAGTAAAGAGTAATACTATCTACCCCTATAAGAGTGTCAATCAATTCAAAATGAAGGTTCGGAACATATTGAAGAGCCTTAGCCCAATAAGAAGCAACTGCATCTTTACCTTTTAAAGTACCAGAAATCTCACCTGCAATTTTAATAATATAAGGTGACGTGAGCTCAAAATCATCAGAGTAATGTGAAAGAACGCGATTAAGATCATGCATGTTCCATGACTCTATCCACTCAGTTGCGAAGCGATTTGCGAAAGATTTATCTATCAAGATGGTGCTCCAAATAAAGTTAAGCTTAAGAAAGTGAAGTTTAAATATCTATAACTTGTAAATTTTTCATGGGGTTATGCGCCATTTGTAATTTAGATGTCATTTATAATTTTTGTTGTCATATAGCCGAAGAAGCAAGTGTGATCAATCTTGAGTCGGCTCATACACCAATATATCGCCAGGCTGACAATTCAGAAAATTACAAATCATTTCCAATGTCTCAAAACGGACTCCTTTAACCTTTCCCTGTTTAAGTAAAGACAGGTTGGCTTCTGTTATTCCCACATGCTCTGCAAGGTCTTTTGATTTAACTTTGCGGCGGGCTAGCATGACGTCTAGTTGGACAACTATTGGCATAAAATTAACTTCAAATGAATTTAGAGTTTTCTTCAGCAATTGTTTGACCTTGGCTAATCACATCTGCCATCAGCCAAACTAAGCCAGCAAAAAACAATAACAATACTTGGTCGGAATCAAGATTTAAAATTAGAGATCGTGCACCATTTGGATTTTCCAGAGTGAGTATCGTAGAAATAGCCGTACCACAAATGAACTCAGCTATAACTGATGCCATTGACCATCCTGAAAAACTTTTTAAGTAATATACTGCTTCGGGTGTAAAAACAGTTCCTCTTGTAAATAGTCGAAAGCACTTCCTTGCTTCCCATACACCGATTAGTAGCAGCGCAAGGGGGATTTCACTTAACACGCATCCTAAAGTGCGTTGCCAAGAACGCAATGAGCCTTGAACAGCTTCTAACGGCAGATTTACTCGTATGGCTAAAGTTTCAGTTTCTGCAAAAGTCCAAAATACAGCAACTGCAACAGGTAAAACTATAATAAGCATCAAACAGAAAGTCGACATAAATTGACTAAGGCGATATATATGTTGAGGATGCTGTTTGTTGTTTTGTATATTCATTTGATTGGTTTCACAATTAGTTAGATTGAGCAGTGTCGTGAGGGAATTTTTAACGTTCTTATATGCATCCATTTTACCCTCAATCCTTTTAGAAATGGTACTTCAGTCCTATTAATGAGGATGTCATTTATCCAAGAGCAAAAGTATATTTAAAACATAGTAAGTCGTTATTGCAAACCATTAATTATTCCAAATAATTATCTGCTTTACAGATATTTATTATCGTAATACAATAATGTTTATGTCGTCAATACATTATTTTTTTCCATGAGAAAATTCTACTTTTTAGTCATCGCAATTTGTTTTTTAGTTGGCTGTGGAGGTATTCCAATTCGCTCATTACCTAAATTAATGAAACTTGAGAATAATCTACTGACTGCAAATCCAGCAGAGTTCATGGTCGCTATTCAGGTGGATAATCATATGGTTCCTCCACCAAATACCGCGCCATTGCTGATCTTGAAAATTAGCCCTAATAAAGCAGGTGCTTTTGAAGTCATTGAGAGAAAAATTCCAATGCACTTTATCGTTGTTTCAGCTAATGCATTAGGTTTGAAGCCTCCTTCTTTAGATAGGAAGTGGTTAATCTACAATTTACCTTCTGAATCTCAAGCAGATTTGCTGGGCATTCAAAATTACTTCAAAGCCATTCAAAATAAATCACCAAAAAATGGTGGCGGGAAAATTGCAATTGGAATAGCTCAAGAGGGAGTTGCAGTTAAAAATCCAGTATTCGCAAACACCAGATGGGAAAGCTGGTTACAAACCTCAGGACAAGAGGGATTTTATGAGCTATGGTCAGGAACTGTTTCGGAGTTGCTCAAGCAAGCTGAGACCGCAAGACAGGAGTAATGATGAATATCAGCATAAATCAATTTTGGCCAGCACTAACTTGTTTGCTTTTACCAATACTGCTAGCTTCGTGCGCTACTAATGAGTCCATCTCTAACAAAGCAAACGACGAGACTAATAAAGCAATTTATATAATAAAGGGCAGACAGTCACCAGTTGTCGTCTTACAGGCCGGGCTTGGAGATGGCAAAGAAGTTTGGAGTGAAATCACACCAAACTTATCAAATGACTATACTACTTTTGCATTTGACAGGCCAGGCAGGGCGGACAATCCACCAACAAATGCACCGCGTGATGCATGCACAATTGCAAGTGAACAAAGAGCATTATTGGAATCACTTAACTTAAAGCCACCCTATGTTTTAGTCGGACACTCTATGGGCGGGTTATACCAGTTCGCCTTTGCCAAGTTATACCCAAACGACGTCTCAGGCATAGTTTTAGTTGATCCAACACCTCCCAACCATTGGGAAAGAATGCAAAAGGAAGCCTCTGATGCAGCCAGAATAATGAGGATTGCAAAATTTATTTTATTTAGTGACACTGATAAACGCGAGTTTGATGAAATGGCGCAATGCCTAGAACGATTAGATTTTAACCATCCATTGAATGTTCCAACTAAAATTTTAGTGGCCGGGAAGTTTACAGGTCTCGGTGAAGAAGGTGACTTTGAAAATATGATGAAGCATTCAAGGTTGCAATGGTTAAAGTTAACTACTGCCCCAAAACTTGATGTGGTAAAAGAGTCAGGACATTACATTCAAAAAGAAAGTTCTGAAGATGTTATTTCAGCAATTAAGCAAGTTGTATTTGCAACAAATCAAAAAACTAAATTTAGCAATTTGGAGAAGCCTTGGTGATTAAGTTATCTATTATCCTTTCGTTGATAACGATTCTTACGTTGAATGTCATATTGTTAATTGCGGCGAGTTCAAATGGCCAAGCTCTTGTAAACAATAACTGGTTCAGTCTTATAGTCAATATAATGTATTTTGCCCTCATTGGCTCCAGTTTGCTCCTTGCTTATATTAACTGGCGAAAAAGCCAATTAGCATGGGCATTTATCTTTGTGAATAATGTATTTATTGTTCTGATCTCTACGATATTAAGCATGAGCGGTCTCATAAACCTTCCTTCAACATTTTTAATTTTCCTAGATTTATATTGGCTGAACAAATATTTAGTTTATATGCTTAGTTCGTTTACTTTACTTAAATCACCTCTTAGGTTGGTTGCAAATCATTAACATGATTACCTTAGTCAAATAAACATTCTGCGTTGCGACCATTTTAAATAGATTACGTCTATACATATGCATCTATTTGGATGTAACTTTTTATAGACAGGAGTTAAACTTGAAACGCTTTCATGCACATGTTGCAGTAGATAATATTAAAACCAGCATCGACTTTTACAGCAAACTATTTGGACAAAATCCTACTAGTCAACAAAATGATTATGCAAAATGGATGCTGGAAGATCCACGCGTAAACTTCGCAATTTCCGCAAGGGGTCACGCAATAGGGGTGAATCACTTCGGTTTCCAAGTTGACTCTGCTGAGGAGCTTTTCGAGCTGAAGAAGTTAGCTGAAGCTGCTTCTCTTGGAAAAGTTTTGAATCAAGAAGAAACAGAGTGCTGTTACGCAAGGAGCGAAAAATACTGGACGATTGATCCACAAGGACTGGCTTGGGAACATTTTCATACCATGGCAGATGCACCTGAATTTGGCAATGATACTGCTGCATGTTGCACTCCTGTTCATAGTTCAGAACTAGATGCACCAACCGCTAAAGCCGCTTGTTGCATTCCGAAAGGATTGTCAGTGACTGATGGGAGATGTTGTGGCTAAATCAGAAACTATGTCAGACGCGCCAAGGACTTCAGAAGACATTGGCGCGGTTTTCACTACATTAAAAAGCGGTCTACGCAACTATTTGCGCAGGCAAGTGGATGATCCAAGTATAACGGAAGATATGGTTCAAGATATTTTTGTGAAGGCGATGACCACAATCAATGATAATCGAGTCCCAGCCAATATAACAGGTTGGCTTTATGCTGTAGCTCGAACAACCGTAGCTGATTACTACCGATCAAAGCGACTGGACGTAATTGAGTTGGATGAGAATTTACCAGAATCAAATCAAGTCAATGAAGAACTTCTGCATCGAGAATTGGCTACTTGCCTCAGACCACTTGCAAGACAATTACCAGCAATATATCGCGACACATTGCTTGCGATAGATTTTGGTAGTCGAACCATGTCATCCTTTGCTCAAGAACAAAGCCTATCACTTTCTGCAATCAAAAGCCGTACAAGTCGAGCACGGAAAATGTTGAAAGAAATGTTACTCGAATGTTGCCATGTCGAAGTGTCTGACGGATTCGTCACTGACTACCAGCATCGATCATCTTCAGCATGTGAGGTTGACTGTGCTTAATATTTTGCCCAAGCAGGATGCGCCATTTAATGGCAGGTTTGAAAGTTTATTATATTTTAACTTTAGTGGCCTCAACAATCTCCCTTAACAAACATATCGCTTAGCTTCATAAGGTATTTATGACAATTACTACATTTGCTTATATTGGCTCATTAATTTTCACATTGCTTGGTCTTTGGCATTTTTATTGGGCCATCGGTGGTTCGCTAGCCAAGGGTATTGTTATTCCCGAAGTTAATAACAATCCTGCCTTTGTTCCATCTGTTACAGCTACTGTTGCAGTGGGACTTGCGCTAATATTTTTCGCTTTTCTAGTTGCTGCCAAGTCTGGTTTTGTTATTGTTCTCGTATCTGGTCGTGCACTTTCTTGGCTCTGTTTTGCCCTTGCATTTATCTTACTTGTACGCGCCATCGGCGATTTTCATTATATTGGTTTTTTTAAGAGGGTGCGTGGCACTCGCTTTGCTCATCTTGACACTTTAGTTTATTCGCCTTTTTGTTTGTTTTTGTCACTCATTGTGTATTTTGTTGCAAGCAAAGAAGCTTAATCCTTATTCAAGTAAGTAGCCTAACGGCACTCTTTAATTATTTAAATACCATATAGGAACTTTCTGTAATGACAATTCAAACTGATGTTCAAATTATTCCCAGAACTGGGTTAGATTTTAGCTTAAGCAATGAAATTCCAACATTTTGGTTTGGTGGTGATGCATTTAAAACTCGTCTCTTTGATGCTCATTCTTTGTTGACACCCGCTGGTGAAGGATTTTTTATCCGCTGCTTAAAAGCATATAAAAATCAAATTAGAGATTCAAGGTTGAACTTAGAAGTTGAAAAATTCATTCTCCAAGAGGGGCAACACACACTACAACACCGCCTTTCAAATAATAGACTAAAAGCGCAAGGTATCGATGTCGATAAATTAGAATCTGACCAGCAGAAAGAAACAGAAAGATTTCGTTTGAGAATATCTCAACACTTGGGTTTGGCACTCACAACTGCATATGAACACATTACGACAATCACATCGCATGCTCTTATGGAGCACCCTGAGTTATTTTCGGATGCTGATCCAAACATTTTTTCACTATATGCTTGGCATAGTGCAGAAGAGATAGAACACAAATCAGTATGTTTTGATGTGATGCAAAATGTCGCAAAGGTTAAGTACCCACTCAGAGTATTTGCGCTAGTAATTGCTACTCTTTCATTTCAAGTTCAGGTGTCGATGCTAACGGGAAAACTACTTCGTCACGATGGATTTTCATTTACTCAAAGGCTAGCTCTATGGCGAAGAGGTCTAAAGTGGATGTATGGTAAAAATGGTTTTACTCGTATACAACTTAAGCACTACTTTGCCTATTTTAGGCCTCATTTTCATCCAACTAGTTTCGGAGATATGTCAGGCTATAACCGTTGGAAAAAGATTTACAGGCTTACAAATGATCCATTAATCGCAGGCAAGATGATTCAAAAAAATGACTTCGCTTAAAACCCTATATTTCTCTAAAGAACACAATATGTGTTTTAAAAAAATAAAACTGCTTCTTTCAGCCATAGCAATATTACTACTTACTATCGTTGAGACCGAAGCTGAGCAAAACTATTTCACATCAAACTCTGTGATCATTCCTGAGATACCCCAATATACAACGCGGCTTGGACGTTCAAAACCAATAATTGCAGTGGTTGGAGAAAACAGTTTTACTGAGTTGACAGACTACGTTGTTCCATATGGAGTATTAAAAACTTCAGGTGTTGCCGAAGTTTTTGCTCTTGCAACTAAAGTCGGCCCTATCCAAATGTTCCCTGCACTAAAACTTCATCCTCAAACTACAGTTGATGCATTTGACTCCAGTTTTCCTGAAGGTGCGGACTACATCATCGTTCCAGCAGTTCATCGAGCTGAGGATAGTAAATTGATAAGCTGGGTATTAAGTCAGGCCAAGAAAGGCGCAGTCATTGTAGGTATATGTGACGGAGTTTGGGTGGTCGCAAATGCTGGTCTTCTGGATGGTCGAAAAGCTGTCGGACACTGGTACTCTTTCGGAGATCTAGAAAGAAAATTCCCAAATACTGCTTGGATTAAAAATAAGCGCTATATCGCAGATGGTAACATAGTTACCACTACTGGGGTCACTGCCTCCATTCCTGTTTCCTTAGCCATCATAGAAGCAATTGCTGGGTCTGGAAAAGCCGCCTCAGTAGCAGATCAAATCGGCGTAAATGATTGGCGAGCAGAACATACAAGTAACAACTTCAAGCTAAATACTCACCATATTTTTACAGCAGCCATTAATTCTATTTCATTCTGGACGCATGAAGTCATTGAAATACCCATATCAAATGGGATTAACGAAATATCGCTTGCGCTAATAGCAGATGCATATTCTAGAACTTACCGATCCAATGCAGTCTCTATCTCGTCGTCACCTGAAGGCGTACTGTCACGTAACGGATTAATAGTCATCCCTGATAAAGTGATTAATATTCCAAATTCATCGAAAATTTCACCTAAGTTAATTGATGAAATCAAGCCCATTAACACCTTAGAAGCATCACTGAGTGAAATTGCCAATAAATATGGGCAAGCGACTTCAAACTTTGTTGCACTTCAGATGGAGTATCCACGACAATAAAAAACCCAAAGTAAGAAAAGTAAAATTTATCACAAACTAACATTTGGGTAACAAATTTCGATCGATTAAGACTTGAAACTAAAAAACAGGACAAATAAACATGAGACTACCGTTGATCGTATTTGTATTCTTTATTTCTGGATGTTCCTCTGAACAATTGTATGCAATTGTTCAAGAAAGCCAGAGAAATCAATGTTTGAAGATGCCAGAAAGTTATGAAAGTAAGGAGTGCTTTAAAAATGCCAACATGAGCTATGAAGAATATAAAAACTTAAAACTTAAAAACTAGAAAGTCAACACCTTTTCAAAGTCAAACTAGCCACTATCTATTTCGTAATGTGAGCCACATTCACTTATAATTAGTAGCAAAATATAGAAATTAAATTACCGATTGGCAAAAAAATCCCCGATTACGACATACTTATTGTATAGCAGACACTCAAAGTTATTTGCCATACAACTTTTCTAATTCGCCTCGTTCTTATTAGTATGTTCCAAAACACACAAATTTTTATCCAAATTAAAGCTTGCATTCAGGTGTGCTTGTTTGGCAATGACGCAGATTAGATACATCCGTTCTTCTGTAGTTTGAATTTCAGGTAAAAACTCGTTGAGCTTGGTAACATAAAAGCCATGTTGTTTTACCTCTTGCATAATGTGCGCAAGTTCGGCTGATGGTGGTTGGGTGTGAGGCTTAGCTTTCATATTGTTAGGTCATATTGGGCAAATAAGCTCACTGTAAAAATAAGCTAAAAATACTTTGTATTAAGCACATATCAAAACACCACCTCTGTGAGCCTTATTATATGTGGCTCACAGGCCGATGATTTTCTCTCGGGGGTTTTATTGCCTGTTTTAACACCGTTTTTGTAGGAGCGATTTTTAAATCGCGATATAAATATCGCTCCTACATTAAAATAAGGCTTCTCTTGGCTTGGGAGAAATATAGAGCAAGCCAAGAGAAATGGGTGCGATAGCGGTTTTGCTTGCCACGGGGGTAAGGACAAGGCAATTGCGGCTATGCTCCCAAAAACATTTGTCATGCTGAATATCAGCTCAACACCCAAAATGACCAAACAACATTTACTCCTCCACCTTCGGTAAGCCTTGGTAGCGATTCAGCGGTGGTGGCAATGGTTGATAGTTGCGTTCTAGTTCTTTCGCTTGTTTCACTTCAGAAGGTTCTGTGGATATAGTGGCATCATCAGCACTGACTTTTTTCTTCTCCGGTGCAAACTGCCAATTCAAGCTAAACCACACGCCCCTTGGCGCACCGGGGGCAATAAAGTTGGTGCTTAGCCAATCTAAAGAGTTGTGGTTATAGCCATCAGGGCCAATTGCTCCTGCGATGCTGGGTGAGAAAGGGTTGCGTCCCAAACGCCCTGCACTAAAGTATTCCTTATCGAATACGTTATTAATCACCATTCTAGCTGTCCACTCACTATTAAATTTATAACTGGTCTGGAAATTGAATACTGCATAGCCGGGTACGCTACCAGGGTTATTGGTAGGTGGTGTTTGGAATCTATCAAATGAACCAGTTGTCGGGTTATAAACATCCACTGTTCTTTGGATGACTCCTTTTTTATGTGCGTTATTTTCATTGCCACGCACAAAGCTTTTACTGTGCACCACTGCGTTTAAGCCAATTTGCCATTTGGGTGTTACTTCGTAGCTCACGTTAGCATTGAGGTTATGCAAAGGCACGCCTGGCATACGGTTACCCTTTTTTACATCAATCACATAGCCGTCATAACCACTCAGAAAATATGCACTACTATTGTCATCGCTTCTCATCAAAAAATTGTCTTGGAATGTGGCATCCGTCAAACCATAATTGACGCCAAAACCCCATTTGTCTTTTTTGCCAGAGAGTCCTGCCTCTAAACCACGGCGTCGGGTTTTGCCGATACTGTCAAAAAACCCTCCCCCCGTACCACCTAATGTCACAAAATAAATATCGTCTTTTAAATCGGTTTGGTAAGCGCCTAAGTTCCACTCAAGGTTATCTATTGCTAATAAACCTGCAAAGCTGCCGCGCATGCCAATATCGTAAGTCGTCGCTTTAATCTGTGGCAAAAACGGGTCCCCTGAGAGTGTGGTGGGCAAAGTACAGGCGCGGTTCTCAGCGATACTTTTAGCTGTATATACCGGCGGAATTTCAAATATGCCGTCACCATCCGCGTCTTGAGCTGGTGATGTTAGAACTGGCGTTTTATCAAATGCGCACCCTAGCTCAATCACACTGGGGGTGCGCGTGCCTTGTGCCCAATTGGCAAATAGATTCAAATTCTCTTTGGCCTGCCAAGTCGCACCAAGCGATGGATTAAACGAGTAATAGCTAAATTTCTCGGTTTCGGGCTTATTCAATGTATTAAACAGATTGCCGCTACGGATGCCAGTAGGTGGCGGATTTATGGTGCAATCGCCATTACATACATCGAAAATTTGAGGTCTACCAATTAAATCGCCTATCGTATACACAAACCCGGAATAACGTGCTGCAACTTTATTTTTAGTTTGGGTTTGGTTATAGCGGCCAGAGGCATTAAAATGCCAAGCCTCAACTGGGCTCCAGGTCTCACTAAAATAAATACTTTTAGTGGTGTTAGTCCCCTCAAAATTATTATTACTAAGCGGCCTAAATGCACCGATAAACATCGGGTGTGCTTGCGCAGGGTCTAAATAGGCTTTTCTATTCGCATCTAAAAACCCCAATCGGCTCTCATTACCGTATTCGGCACTCGCCGCATCAATCGATGCGCCAATCATAAATTTATGCTGCTCAAAGTTCCAGTTAAACTGAACGGATGCACCATCGACAACTTGATTGATATTGTTATCATTAAATATAGCGGTAGGTGTGCCTGCAACAATACCGGGCGAATTTCCACCTGCACCATCAACAAAAGCATTTTGCCCCAAATCATTTCGATATTGAATCATTGCAGCAAGGCCGGTAGCGCAGGCAACAGTATTCGTGGGCGGTTGTAATACGACTAAGTTCTTAACCAACGTACCTTGTGGAATTTGCACGCCATCGGTAGTAAATGTATTGTTGCCCGCAATAGAGTAGTAGTAAATTTGATCTATACTTGGCACTAGAACATTGCTTCCAGCTGTGGTGAATGCTCCCCCAGGGTCAGAAAAAAATAGGCTAGTAGAATATGAATCAACGGTATTCCCATCAACATTTAAGACTGGCAGCCCGTTAACATCAAGTAATGGCGGGCCTGCCGAGTCAGGCTCAGGATTGTCTCGATTGAAGTAATAAGATTCATATACATTTTTCTCAAAATTTATCCACTGTTGAATATTTGTGGCAAGACCGGTTGGTAAGGGCGTATTGAAGAAGTTCTGATAAGCAACCGGGTCGATGTAGTCTCTACCATCAGGGAAGTTTGGGTCACTAAAGGCGTTATTGCCAATATCGGTCCAAAACGCTGAGGTTGAATAATCTGCAAGGCCATTGGCATCCGCAGCCACTGGGATTACATAATAATTTGGCACCCCCTGATGCGGCCCTGTACTGGCATACAGGCAGGTACGTTCGACTGAGGGTAGTTGAGTCCGAAGTTCCTCATCGTAATCGGTCATCACATCCGCACCAATCTGATGGCGCTTGCTGTTTCTTCTGTAGACTTGCCCCGTGATACTGAAATTATCGGTGGCTTGAAAAGCCCCTGAGAGTTGAAACTGTCCGAGTCTATTCTTGGTGGTGTCTGGGCTGGTAAATACACTCGTCGGATCTCTGGCATATTCTTCACTTGGCAACAAACCATTACCCACAAGGTCAGTTTTCACAAATAAGGTACTTAAGTTCAGGTCTAGCTTCTCACCCCGATAACTGGCTTTACCAAAAAATTGGTTTACCTTGCTGGGGGAG
>JAKQIT010000155.1 GCA_029556915.1 Pseudomonadota bacterium | reverse complement strand
GGCTTGAGATACACCAAAGCGCTTTGCAACCTCGCTTTGTGTCCACTGATGCTTGTCTATTTGCTTTGCGATATCGCACATCAATTGCGCGCGCATTGCCAAAATGGTTGCTTCAGCATCATTAAAACCCAAATCCGCGAACACATTGCCGCTAGATTCAGTAATCGTCAAATCAGAGCTAGTCATATTCATGGTGTATTTTTCTTAAGCCGTCGCGTGAAGCTTAATACCAAGTGCATTAATCACTTTTATAATTGTGCCAAACTCTGGGTTGCCCTCGCCAGAGAGGGCTTTATACAAACCTTCGCGGCTAATACCGCTATCTTTAGCCAATTGCGTCATGCCACGCGCACGGGCGATTGTTCCCAAGCTTTTAGCAATAAACGCAGGGTCATTGCCACCCTCATCCAGGCAAGCTTGGAAGTACAAAGCAACGTCTTCATCAGTTTTAAGGTAATCAGCTGCATCAAAACGGGTAATTCCCAATTTTTTAATCGCGTTTTGGTTCATCGTCTATTCCTCCAAAAGTGTAATCATTTTTTTCGCTTTAGCTATATCACGCAATTGACTGGATTTATTGCCGCCACACAGCAACAACACAACAACATCGCCAGATTGCCAACAATAAATGCGATACCCGCCGCTCAAATGAAAGCGCAGCTCAATCATGCCATCAAAAGCTTTGCAGTCGCCCCAGTGTCCCTCAGCCAGCCGCTCCAACCTTGCCAAAATGCGCTTTTGTGCGACTACATCTTTCAGTGCATTAAGCCATTGGTCAAAATCAGCCGTGCGTTCAAGTATCAACATGAGTTAATTGTAATCCATGGATTACAATTAACTCATGTTGATACTTGAACGCACGGCTGATTTTGACCAATGGCTTAATGCACTGAAAGATGTAGTCGCACAAAAGCGCATTTTGGCAAGGTTGGAGCGGCTGGCTGAGGGACACTGGGGCGACTGCAAAGCTTTTGATGGCATGATTGAGCTGCGCTTTCATTTGAGCGGCGGGTATCGCATTTATTGTTGGCAATCTGGCGATGTTGTTGTGTTGTTGCTGTGTGGCGGCAATAAATCCAGTCAATTGCGTGATATAGCTAAAGCGAAAAAAATGATTACACTTTTGGAGGAATAGACGATGAACCAAAACGCGATTAAAAAATTGGGAATTACCCGTTTTGATGCAGCTGATTACCTTAAAACTGATGAAGACGTTGCTTTGTACTTCCAAGCTTGCCTGGATGAGGGTGGCAATGACCCTGCGTTTATTGCTAAAAGCTTGGGAACAATCGCCCGTGCGCGTGGCATGACGCAATTGGCTAAAGATAGCGGTATTAGCCGCGAAGGTTTGTATAAAGCCCTCTCTGGCGAGGGCAACCCAGAGTTTGGCACAATTATAAAAGTGATTAATGCACTTGGTATTAAGCTTCACGCGACGGCTTAAGAAAAATACACCATGAATATGACTAGCTCTGATTTGACGATTACTGAATCTAGCGGCAATGTGTTCGCGGATTTGGGTTTTAATGATGCTGAAGCAACCATTTTGGCAATGCGCGCGCAATTGATGTGCGATATCGCAAAGCAAATAGACAAGCATCAGTGGACACAAAGCGAGGTTGCAAAGCGCTTTGGTGTATCTCAAGCC
>JAKQIT010000108.1 GCA_029556915.1 Pseudomonadota bacterium | reverse complement strand
TTAAGCAAAGTGTCTCACTTAGTGTGAGTTATTTCAATGAAATCAGATAAGTGATGATTAAAATTTACAGTTTATTAAAAGTAACCCCATTTGAGCCCCATTTTTTCAAAGACCGTTGGCATTAAAAAATATACAGACCTGTATATTTTTCTGTTGAATTAGTTTATATTCTTATTTAGTTAAATAATAAATTTTACAAACCTGTTGAACAAATTTAAAAAAACTGGACCCTACTCGGGCTATAGTAATTAATTTACAATTGACATATTCTGTTACAAATTTTAACAAATCACACAATCACAATTTACTTTGGGGAACACTTCAAATGAGCGATACGCAACTAACTGACTGGCGCAAACACGCATTAACTTTAGAGTCTGAGGTCAATAAAGTCGTTGTGGGTCAGCAATCCCCCATCCGCTTGATTACCACTTCAATTTTTGCGCGCGGGCATGTGCTGCTTGAGGGGGATGTGGGTGTAGGTAAAACTACCTTACTGCGTGCATTTACACGCGGTATTGGCGGCGGTTATCAGCGTATTGAAGGTACCATTGACTTAATGCCCAATGACTTGGTGTATCACACTTATTTGGGTGAAGACGGCAAACCGCACGTGAGCGCAGGGCCGCTATTGCAATCTGGTGAAAATCTTTCTATTTTCTTCTTTAACGAGATTAACCGCGCACGCCCGCAAGTGCACTCGCTGTTATTGCGCGTGATGGCTGAGCGCACTTTAACGGCATTCAATAAAGAGCATCACTTTCCGCATATGCTTGTGTTTGCTGACCGCAACCAAGTAGAAAAAGAAGAAACGTTCGATATTCCATCTGCCGCACGTGACCGTTTTATGATGGAAATCCCTATTGTGGTGCCAAATGATGACCATATTATGGAAGAGTTAGTGTTTAACACGCGCTTTCATGATGTAGATACGCTGGTGGGCAATGTGCCAGAAAACATTTTGCAGTTTGACCAACTCAACGCCTTTGGTGCTATGTTGCAAAACAGCATTTCTGCAAGCCCAGCATTGCGTAGCTACGTACTTAAACTTTGGCGTGCGACTAAAAACCCAACCGATTACGGCGTAAAAGTTTCAGGCGTTGATATGAAGCGCTTGGTGTTATCGGGTGCCAGCCCACGCGGTATGGGGATGGTATTGCGCGCAGCACGTGTGAATGCTTGGCTCAATGAACGCACCGCTGTTTTGCCAGAAGATATTCATGATGTGTTCCATTCCACTGTGGCGCACCGCTTGGTATTTAGCCCGGTGTACGAAATGCGCCGCACAGAGATTGCGCGTGAAATGTTAAGTGGTATCGTCAATAGCATTGCGGCACCTTAAGTTTACTCAGCCTCATTCAAATACCAACTTAACTACTGCGACGCTGATGTCTGAAGAATTTATAAAAGAATTTACCTACCATATTGCGTGGCGTTCACGTTCGCGCCGGCCTGGTAGGCACAAAAGTAACCAACGCGGCATGGGCATGGAGTTTCGTGGTCATACCACCCTGCTTTCATACCCTGACCCGCGGCGGATTGATATTCGCCAAACCATACGCGACCCAATGGAACAGGTACACGTACGTATTTTTAACCAAAAAAGCGTCACTCCAGTGTTTGTAATTTGCGATATGTCCGGCTCTATGCAATATGGCAGCACGCTTAAAAAAATTGAAATTGCGGCAGATATCAGTCAGTCAGTCGCGCAGTCCGTCACCCATAATCGCGACTTAGTCGGCTTTATCGGCTTTGATGATGTGTTGCGTGAAGACTGGTTATGCACCCTTTCTGCCAGACCGCATACCGTCATCGAAATGGCAGAAAACCTAAGAAATTACGAACCGGCTGAAGTAGGTAGCCGCGGCATTGTGGATACGGTAAGGCTTTTGCCAAGAGAGCGTTCGCTGATATTTATGGTGTCAGATTTCCATATGCCCATCAGCGATTTAGAAGAGTCGCTCGTGTTAATGCAACGCCACCACATTGTACCTATCGTTCTTTGGGATACTTCAGAATACGCAGATTTACCTGAGTTTGGCATTACCAGCGTAACCGACCCTGAAACAGGCGCGAAGCGCACCCTATTTTTACGTAAAGAATATCGCGAACGCATCTTACAAGGCTTTATTGAGCGGCGAAAAATAATAGAAGATTTATTTTTAAGCTACGATATGCAGCCGTTTTTTGTAGAAAATAGTTTCGATGCCGACCAATTATCTGAATACTTTCACCAATATGTGGCAGCCTAATCTATGAAAACATCTCCATTAAACATCAAAAATACCTCTTTGTTGCGTGTGATGCAAGGGCTCATGTTAGCGTTAACTTTGCATCTTTCCACAGCCATGGCTGATGTAAAGCCGTTGCCTGATGTAGACCCAAAGTTTGTCACCATTACAGAAACCAATCCCACACGCGATGCGGGTTATGTGGTAGGAGATATGCTCGATAGAACGGTCGTAATTACCATCAAAAAACCTTATGAACTCGTCAAAGAATCACTGCCCATTGTCGGCTATGAACACCGCTGGAAAGGTCAGTTAATTGGTGTTGAGCTTGTTGACATAAAAACAAAAGAAAAACTAAAATCAGACAGCGCAACACACACACTACACTTACGCTACCAAGTATTTACCACTGGCAGAACTGTTAAACATGCTTCACTAAAGGCTGAAATACTGCAAGTAAGAAACTTACAGACTAAAGAAGTTTTTCAGTTGCGTATTCCATTTTTTGATTTTCGTGTTTCACCGCTTTCTATCTTTGGCCAAGTAAAACTCCATGAAGATTTGAGTCCATTTGTTCAGCCATTGCTGCTAGATGCTGGTCCAGAAAAACGTAATTTAACCTTGCTAGCAGTGCTTTTAGGTGCATCATTGCTTGGGTTGCTCTATATCTTTGGTGTATATGCATGGCTACCAAAAATGGGCGGCCCTTTTGCAAAAGCTTACCGCGATATTCGCAAAATGCCTGATAACGCTGAAGGCTTGCAAAATGCGGTAGCACGTGTTCATCAATCGCTCAATCGCACCGCTGGAAATAGTTTGTTTGCTAGCAATCTCGCGGACTTTGTCACCTCAAAACCCGCTTTTGCGCCAGCAAGCAGCCAAATTGAACAGTTTTTTAACCTATCTAAACAAGTCTTTTTTGAACCGAATGCCACTGTTCATCTCGATGATAACCCAAAAGCTTGGTTGTTAAAGTTTTGCCGTCAATTACGTGATTGCGAACGTGGCCTGCGCCCTGAAAACAAGCAAAAGGCTAATGCGTAATGGCATTTAATCATCCATTATTATTGTGGTTGCTACCGCTTGCTTTATTACCAATATTGCTTGAGCGTTCACACACCCGCACTTATTCATGGGT
>JAKQIT010000102.1 GCA_029556915.1 Pseudomonadota bacterium | reverse complement strand
TGCAACATCAACCATTGCATCTCGACGTAATCACGCGCATGGCCCCAGTCACGCAACGCATCCATATTGCCCAAGTATAAACAATCTTGCAGATTCAACTTGATACGAGCGAGCGCACGAGTGATTTTGCGGGTAACAAAAGTTTCACCACGAATCGGACTTTCATGATTAAACAAAATACCATTACATGCGTACATACCATACGCTTCACGGTAATTAACGGTAATCCAGTAGCCATAAATTTTAGCTACTGCATAAGGGCTACGAGGGTAAAAAGGCGTGGTTTCTTTTTGTGGAATCTCTTGCACCAAGCCATATAACTCTGAAGTGGATGCTTGGTAAAAACGTGTTTTCTTCTCTAATTTTAGAATGCGAATCGCCTCTAAAATACGCAGAGTACCAATACCATCTGCATTGGCAGTATATTCGGGCGTGTCGAAACTCACACTCACATGACTCATGGCCGCTAAGTTGTAAATCTCATCTGGCTGCGTTTGCTGAATGATGCGTATTAAGTTGGTTGAATCTGTTAAATCACCGTAATGTAAAACTAAATTACGATTTGAAACATGCGGATCTTGATAAAGATGATCAATACGATCAGTATTAAATAGCGATGAACGGCGTTTTAGACCATGAACGACATAGCCTTTTTTCAGTAGAAATTCTGCTAGATAAGCACCATCTTGCCCAGTGATGCCTGTAATTAAAGCAACTTTTTGTGTTTTTTGAATAGCCATTAATTTTCTTTTTCCTAATTTTAGAGTTTTCCGATAACTTTTGCTCTCGCAGTTGGAGCAATTGCACTAATCATTTCATTAATAAAACTATCTTGCAGCTTGTAGGCTTCTTGTCGATTGCCATTAATAGACGACACGCGCACCAACATACCATCTGGAATTCTGCCAGTTAAACCATATTTTAATTGGGCAATTTTGCGCCTAGCTCCTGGTAGCGTTGCCTCATCACCGATGGTAATCCAATAGGTTATTGGCTCATTTCTGGCACCTTGTTTGGCCTCCAACCTTCGTACTGCTATCTTCGCATTTGATACAGACAACATCTCTTCGGCAATGGTTTGTAACTCAAACCCTTGGGCCACATAGCAATACTCAGGACGGTGCACTTGGTACTCATCATTACCCTGATTGCCACCGTATGAAATGGACAACATAATGCGCTGCCCTGCACTATTCACGTATGTTTTAGACAATATTTGGCTATATAGCTTATCTAAACTTTCTTTAATATCGGCGCTCACCTCGATAGGGACGATTGATTGATCAACCTGCCAATCCCCAAACTTTACTGGAATCATCTGCTCCAAATTAACTTTTGGCCCTTGCGCCGCAGTTAACTGGGTAGGCCTTAAAAGCAAAGCAAGCCAAAAAGCTACCACAAGCGCTATGGCAATTAATATGGATTTACTTGGCGTACTTTTTAACATGTTGTAAGACATCGATTAGGTAGCTAATTCGCTTTGAGCTTTTGTTGATTTAGCCCATCTTTTGGCAAAGTATTGCAGAAGCGAATCAACGCTCATTATTAAAATCAACGCCACGACAAATAGAACCATTCCTGCAAACCCGTGCACAAAGCCTTGCCCAGCGGCATCACCAAAATAATATGTCACTAACGTGAGTACCATCACGCGTATCACATTGGCGGTAAAAGAGATTGGAATAATCAATATTGCTAAAGTAATATTGCGAAATAAAGAATCATGTTTAACTAGATTAAGGTATAACAACCCCAAGGCTTCGAGCGATATAAGTGTATGCATCCCAGCACAGGCATCAGCCACTAAAAGCTGATACTGACCAATTTGCAATATTACACCTGTCCTAGCGATTGGATAGCCTAGCCAAAATAAAATATGTTCAGCAACGTATGACACTGCCATTTTCATCGGCATAGTAATTGCCGAAACCAATACGCCTGGTAGCGGTATCATAAATAAAATAAAAAATAGCGGAAACCACATAGCCCTGACTAACGAGGTACCACGCATTAATAAGAAAATGCCTGACAACACCAATAGTTGGGAGCCAATATCTAACAGTTGAATATCTTGAGATCGACCAATAACATAGCAAATTAATCCAAACCCAAGAACAATGCTACCAAAAATTGGTCTTGTGCTACTTTTAGTAGCATTTTTACTCAGTAACAAGTCACGATTTTGCCAAAATAAAAATATTACGACCATCAGTACAATTGGGCCATGGCGTTGATCATCTGTATTCCAAATGCCATTGAATAGACTGTAATATGTGGGAACATATAGCGCTATCACAGCTAACAAAATTACGCCCCATTCACCTACCCAGCTTGGGAGCGTACTTGCTTGATTAGTAGAAATACTAGTCAAAGCTTATCCTAAAAGTCATTTATGACAGCACCGACAACTCGGGCACCTGTCACTGCAATTTGGTTGCGTACTTCGGTAATATCAGCCAAACGCGTATTATTAAGTCTTGACACCAGCAATGCACCTCCACAGCGCGCCACAATTGCTTGTGCATCTGCGCTTTCAGTTGCTGGTGGAGTATCTACAATTACCACGTCATACTGACTTGCAGCTTGGTTCATAAAATAGGTGAAACTCGCCCGATTAAGAAGCTCTTGCGGGTTAGGCGGGATTGTTCCTGAAGTCACTATTGACAACTCATCGAAAAACTCTATTTGATTAACGACATCTAGCCCAGCACGTCCGGCAATAATATCTGAGAGGCCACGATTTTCTTTAATATTAAAAATAATCTGTTGCCGTGGGTCTCGCATATTGGCATCCACAAGTAATGTACGCTCTCCCAATTGGGAAAACATTACCGCCAAATTAGCAGCTAAATAGCTACCACCTTCTTTTGCGTTGGCAGTTACAATAGCTAGCGCTTTATTGCTCTCATTAAACCAGCGCATCATCAACTGACTGCGCAAGGCTCTCAGTGCTTCAACTTGAGGACTAAAAGGCTGGTAAGCAGCAACTAATTCACTACTGTAACTTCCTTGATCAGTTTGTAAGTATGGATAATTAAACTGCAGAGCTAGTACTTGCCTTACATCTACCTCTGTAATGAGTCCAAGCTTTACCGCGGCATCGCCAAACTGTAAACCATATTTTTCCTGTGCCACCAGTATTTTATCAATGTCATCAGTAGATATTTTTCCTTGCTGAATAAGCAATCTACCAATCTTACCTGTTCTTGCAGTATTGATAGAGATTGAACTGCTAGATGGGTTAATAATATTGTTCTGCATAATAATCTACGCTGCTTTGATTAAGCGTTGTGATGACTTTAACAACTGCTTGCGAGCCTTTGCTGGCTTACCATCAATAATCGCAAACACTGGCACTTCTAGCAAATCACTTAAATCATCTCGACTGCGTACACGCCTATCCATCATTTCAGCCAATAAAGCAAAAGCCAATCCCAAGATACCTCCCAAAATAATTGACAGCAACACGTTTAAAAATGTTCTAGGGCTTGCAGCATTTTGTGGCGCTGTGGCTGGATTCAATACGGCTACATCTGTTTGATTAGCATTGCCCTCTATGCTAGCCTGCGTAAATCGTTGGCTAGCCGCATCAAGTGCTCGTTGCGCGTTTTCAACATCTCGTTGTAAAACCATCAGCTCATCTTTAAATAAATTTAGTTTAAGTACTTTTTCTTTTTGAAATGCTAATGCGGCTTTAATTTCTGCCTCACGTTGCTGATAAATTCGTGCTGACCCAGCAACTGTATTGCTTACATTTTGCACCTCACGATTCAATTCAGCTTTTAATTTTTCTAACTCTGTTTTAACTGCGATGTATTGTGGGTGGCTTGGCCCAACTCGCTTCGAGAGCTCAGACAATTTAACTTCAGCACGCGAAATCTCTACTTTCATGCCTTGGATGACCATGTTTGACGCCACATCAGGCGAAGTCACGCCATTACCTCTGACATTACTTAGTCGAGAATTAGCCTCAGAAGCTTGAGCTTGCACTGCAACCAATTGTGAAGACAAATCATTCAAACGAGCATTTTCAACATCCATATTACCCAGTACGCCAGTAATACCTTTTTCTTGTTGGTATTTGGACATTTTAGCCTGAGCTGCCTCTACGTTTTCACGCAAAGACATAGTTTGTTCATTTAAAAAATCAGCTGCTTTTTTTGCAGGATCCACCTTTAAAGCCAAACTGGTTTGTATATAGGCATCTGCAAACCCGTTCGCTACTATTGCAGCAAAATCTGGGTCAGCCCCACTAAATGAGATTTCTAAGACACTACTTTCTTTTGATGGCTGAACTTTCAGGCCTACTAATAGCCGGTCGGCAAACCATTCATTAATATTGCCTTTACCTTTTGTCGCTTCATTAAACTGCTCAATAGCGGTTACGCTTTGGGTGAATTTAAGCTGCTCAACAACTTTTAGTGCAACATTTTTACTATTTATAATATCCGTTTGCGTAGCCATATATCCAGGCATTAATTGTGCAGGCAGCACAGCTCCTGTCACTGGATCCATTCCTTTATAATTCAAAACTAAAGAGGTAGTCGCAGTGTAACTTTTAGGCAAAACAAATACATTAACGGCAATGGTAGTTAAAACGATTACCAAAAATGTAATCAATATAATCCAAAAGCGTGCTCGAAGAATTAGTAAGAATTGAGAAAGATTCATGTAACTACCTAGAATAAGCTTTCTTGTATATACAGTACGTCATCTTTCTGAACAGTATCAGTTAGAGCGGGAAATAGCTGCATGATTTCACCTTTTGCATTACGGCGATGCAATTTTATATTACGCTGTGTACCGCGCGCTGTTGGCCCTCCACCAAGCGTTAAAGCCTGCATCACAGTCATATCCCGTTCAATCCGGAAGGCGCCAGGGCGCTGCACCTCACCATAAACATACACCATTGGTGCTTGTGGAACATAAACGCTATCCCCACTTGAGAGTTCTATATTTGTGGCATTATCGCCTGTACGAAATAAATCATCGACATCTACTTCAAAGCGATTAATTTTTCCTTCGCGCAATGTTGTCACTGTCACTTTATCTGAGCCTGCTGCTGTAACGCCTCCAGCAACCGATAAAAAGTCTGCTACCGTGCGAACACCGCTGACAACAGCGTATTTACCTGGCCGATTGACTTGCCCCATAACGGCCACATCTCGGGCATGTACAAATACAACCTCACCACCTGTTAAAATGATATTTTTTAGACCACTCGGCTCACTCACCAATTTATGTAAATCATATTCTTTTTTGCCAGTTGCAGAAGATACGGTAATCAAATCCGAACCTTCAGGCGTAGCACCACCAACGAGCGCCAATAGGTCTGCTAGATTAGTTGTTCTCTCTAATGGATACCGCCCAGGTTTTTGTACACTACCAAGCACTGAAACCAATTTGCTTTGAAACTGAATAACCAACACGTTCACTTGAGGCTCTTTAATAAAGCCACGGCTTTCTAAAAGCCCAGCAATGCGCTTTTCAGCAGCAAAGGTTGTCAGCCCACCCACCATCACTTGCCCGATTAAGGGGTAAGTAATTAGTCCAGCTTCTGACACACGCGCTTCTAGAGACAAATCTGGATTGCTATAAACGTTAATTTTTAAAACATCGCCAGCCCCCAAAATATAGTTTGGCTCAACTGCTCCAGCAACATTAATCCAAGTGCTTATTGCAACAAATAAAAGGACTGATAAAAAGTGTCGTATCATTCTCGCTCTTTCCATTTTAAGGGCACACATATTAGCAGAAATAGAGAATCAGCCAAAATGCTCAAACTCATCACTCTTCACTTAGAGTCCAGATAAACCTTTTTCTAAACTCTTATCTTGAGCAGCACTAGAGGTTGCCTGATCTATTGATTTAACAGTTGAATCTGGTTCGACTACTGCAGCTGATTTAGCAGCAGTAGATGGCTCAAATTTTTTGTTCAGATATTCAATTTGCGCTGTAGCCCGCAATCTGGCCATTTCAGCTTCTGCAGACTTTTTACGCTTTTCATTAGTCAATATACGCTCAACCAACGGCTTGGCATCTGCGTCTGAAATCGGCATATCTTTAATTTCCACCATACGCCCAACTAGAGTACGTCCATTTCCATTTATAAATATTAAATCACCCACTACCATTTTACTAAATTTCTCAAGTAGCTCAGCAGGAACCGTCTCTGCAGCATGCGCAGCAGTATTTCGCGTAAATTTAATTTGATGAGAATCTAACCAAGCAGTCACATCCTCAACCGTTTTAGCAACCTGACTCAACGACTGAACAGACTGGGTATTTGCTGCATCTACAACAAACGACGCTTCATCCATCACATAAACTTTACGATTAGCAAAAATTTCCGGGTGCTGTGTACGATATGCAACCACTTCTGCTTCTGTAGGTGGCGTTGAAGGCACTTTAGATTCCAAATATGCTTGCGCCAAAATTTGTGCTTTTGCACTTTCGATTGCTTGCATGACGTTCGGGTTACGATCTAACTTAGATTTAACAGCCTCTTGCACAAGAATTTGACGATCAACTAATGATTTGGCAATTTGTTTACCAGCCACTTCTTGCTGAGCTGGCTGAATATTTGCACGCTGCATTTCTAAATTTAGCTGGTGAATGGTAATCTCATCGCCATTAACTCGCACAATTGATTGCCCTGCTTTTACCTCTCCACTTCCATCCGCACCTTTCTTATCACAAGCCGCCAACAAAAAAGTTGCGTAAAACATGAGCAAAGTCACAATCAAATGACGACCAGACACTCTATTTACAAAATTTTGATTAAAACCCATTATCTATCCTTGTAAGTTCTAAAATTTATCAAACAACAGTATTAACTATCTGTAATTATTACATTTTTTTAATATCTCCGCAATGCAATATAATAACCCAGTCAGGCTATTCAGTTACGCTCGATCTATAATACTCTGAAAAAAATCACTAAACTCAACCTAATGGCCTACTGATTGCCATCTATATGTAAAGCTCGCCTCCATTTTGACAAGCAGATGCACCATTACTGCCTATATGGGGCTGCTAACGGCTCACCTACAAACAACCCCTGAGTTGGCCACGCAACACTTTTCCAATAAGCCTCAACTGCAGTCGCTCCGCTAGCGTACCACTTTAGCATGACGGCAGGATTTGGAAATTTTTGCCAATAATTGCAGGGTTCAGAAACTGTTCCGTATGTTGCTGTCGCACCAGCATCAAGCCAGCGAAGTACACTCATTTGACCTTGTCCCAACATGTCCCCGCCGAATGAAGTTAAGTGGTCTGCTAAAGCACCCGGCAAAAATCCTAGTGTATCCAAACCTTCCACCCACGCCAAACCTGTCTGATAAATCATCACATCTTGTGCACCCACTAATTTATCAGATTTAATATTCATCACTGCTAAACCACTTCGGGGAACTTGCAGGCCTTGTGGAGGAAAATATTGAGCACGGCTATTTCGAGCAGCATCAGAGGTGTTTAGATAATATGCCGTTGAGCGAAATACTCCAACATCACTTTGAACTCCTCTATCAATTACCGACTTTGCCTGCGACACCGAGTCCGTGGGCAACAACATTGTTAGCCTCAAACCCAATTCGCCTAATGGGTTTGCTATACTTGAATTAAAATAAGGATTAGGTTTTCCTGGAGCGCAGGTGTTTTTACATTGGGTAGGATCATAACCAAATGTCATTGCCGAAGTGATTGAGTTACACTCAACAGCATATGGCTTAGTCCAAGCCAATAAAATTACCTGTTCTTGATTGTGAAGTTGCGAGTCGATTTCCCACTTTAATCTAATAAAAGCATTTACTGAGATTTTATTAGTGGCTTTGGGGATATTTACTCGCACAATATTTTCTCTTGGTATATTGCGCGCTAATCGATAGTACTCACCTACTTTGACGCTGTTGGTATCCGCCTCATTAATGACTAATGCAACATTTTTTGCAGTGATATTACTAACATCTATCTTTGCATCCACTTCTGGTTTAGCATAACTTTCCGCAATAAACATTACGCAGAAATATATAAAAAGCAATAAGCTGAAATTTATATGCGCTTTAACACTTACCCATTGATGAGTCAAAATGAAGAAAGCTTGATTCTATTAGAAAAATAAGTTTGCATTAACGCTAGCAGTGGTATCACTGTAGTCTAAATCAGCTTTATTTGAATTGCGGCTACTACGCTCTAAATTACCACCAACACTAACGCTACGTAGAGGCATCCAATCAATTCCAAAACCTGCCGATTTGGTCCAGTCTACTCGGTCACTATCTGGTAGACTACCATCATCCAAGAAAGAACGTTTAGCAATAACCATATGCGCATTCATAGTAACTTTACTACTCAATTCATATACTGGCTTAACAGAGAATGAAGTGCTACGCGTATAGCTAGTATCACTAGTCTGGTAGGTGGATAAATTGCTTGTTGCGGATAAAATCATTCTTATTTTCGCTGTAGGAGACCAACTAAAGTCGACATTACCGACCAAGCCAGAGTAATCTCTATCAGAAAAATGATCGTGATCTCGCGTTACATAAGCTGCTCGCGCATTTAAGCGAGATTTGCCTGAAAGAATCCAATCCAATTTGGCTTCCACTTCTTGCTCGTCATACGCTGTGTCAAAAAGAGCTGCCGCATTTAATTGCCTATCTTTATAGTCACCTTGGCGTAAATGACTCATTGCAGCCACAGAACTACCAGATCGGAAGTTGTAACGAACACCCGCATCTAATGAATTTGAAACAAAACTATCTTGCCCGACAAATGAATTACTATTATTACTATTTTTTTGGGTTGATCGTGTGAAGCCACCGAGTATGTGCCAAACATTATGTGGTGAAAAATCCGCCTCAAAATGTTGTGTTTCACGCACATTAAGATTACGAATATTAACCAAACTCGTACCCTGAAAATCCTGAAAACTGTTTAAGGTCTGCTTGCGATCAAGCGATATAGTACCTGTTAGATAAGGCGTCAGCGTCCACAACCAAGCAGCCTTGTAGTCTTTAGCATTAAAATCCAGTAAATCAAAATTTTGATAGCGATTTGCTGTTAGCGTAAAGTCAAATTTGAATCGTTGTTGCGCATATTGTTTGTCTAGGCGAATGCCCGCATAAGCAGATGTAATATTTTCTGATCGCTCATTTTTGGAAGAGCGAAATAGATTGTTATCATGCATACGTGACACCCCCACTATAAAGTTAAGTGGATCTTGCTGATCGGCATGAGAATTTGATGCGTATAGCAGACCTGTAGAACTGAGCAGCAACAGCAATACACCTGTTAAGCCGTTTAATTGGATATTTTTGCGAGCATTCATTTGCTGCTCGTATGGTTGATTCATCAATTTAACTCCACCTTTTCTACCACTAGGTTAAGTTGCTAGACAACAACACTAAGCCCACCAGATAAGAAACGATCACTTGTTTCACGTAAACGTTGTGCCATAAGCTGCAACAACACGAGTAAAAATTTATTTCCCAAGCGCGGATGGTGCACTAATATCTCATTCATAGCATCGTGTGTAAGCACCGCAAAATCTGAAGGCTCGATAGTGACGCAGCTCGCAAAACGTGGACGACCGTCAATTAATGACATTTCCCCAAGCGCTTCACCCACTTTAACTTCAGCTATAGTAGTCATGCCTTGCCTAAATACCAATTTCTCTACACGCACCAGCCCACTTAACACTAGTACGAGATAATCACCTTCTGCACCCTCCTCTAATAAGGTATAGTTTGCAGGCGCATGATAGCAATGCAAATAAAAACTTAGCGTCTTGATTTCTTCAAAACTAAAGTCATCGAACAGTTTAATATGTTCGATGACGCCTTGAATATTCTCTACGTACTTTTCAGCACTACCCAGAAACTCAAGATCAGAATAAATATTTTTGTTTAAATTTAACATTATCAATATGATATGATAGTTATTTAATCTAATCAATCAATATTTTGATGTAACTACAAGCTAAGTTGATGAATAAACAAAAATTTACACCCCCAATTCGCAGAGGCTCAGGCTTAGCAGCGGGTCGAGATAACATTTTATACAATACCGAGTCACTATTAGAGCCAATCGTGATTGTAATTGTGATATGGGCTATTGCATATTGGTTTACTGGACGCGTAAGTCCCCGCTACTTAATCTTATCTGCATTTTTATTCTATATCACGTTTCCTTGTAGTTCAAAACTACACATGCCACCTTGGCAAGTCTTTAGAAACATCACACTGACCTGGTTGTTAATAGTATTTCTAGTACTGAGTCTTGGCATATTAACTGGCTACAACAAATTATTTCCTTCCAATGCCATTTTGGCTTGGCTGTGGTTAACACCATTATGCCAAATTGCTGCCGTGCTGGCACTAAGACTTTTTGCCCCACTCATTCTTAAATTACAAGGCAAGCAAAAGAAAGCCATCATTGTAGGCGTCAATGAACAAGGGGTTGCTTTAGCTGAGAGCCTTGAAAACAACTTGTATAACAGCACAACTTGCATAGGTTACTTTGATGACAGAGGTAAAGAGCGCCTACCTGAAAATATGCAATATCCACTGCTCGGTAAATTTAGCGATTTAGCCGAATACGTCAAAACACATCATATAGATGTTATTTATATCAATATTGTTCAGCTTGCTGCACCTAACGCAAGCCAACCCCGCATGACCAAGTTACTTGATGACCTAAAAGATACCACCGCATCTATTTACATTGTGCCTGACATGTTTTTAAGTGATGTCATTCAAGGCAATATTGGTCATGTAGGCGACATCGCAGTGTTAGCGGTATGCGAGTCACCTATTGTTGGGGTAGATAATATGATGAAACGTTTATTTGATATATGCCTTTCCATCTTATTTCTTGTATTCATGTCTCCAATCATATTGTGCATTATTATCGGCATTAAACTAAGCTCTCCAGGGCCGATTCTGTTTAGGCAACGTCGTTACGGACTAGATGGCAAAGAAATATCTGTATATAAATTTCGCTCCATGACCCTCCATCATTCTGAAGGCGATGTTGTACAAGCGACCAAGCGAGATAAGCGTATTACACGCTTTGGTGCCTTGTTGCGTAAAACTTCTTTAGATGAACTACCTCAATTTATTAACGTGATTCAAGGGCGCATGAGCATCGTTGGGCCGCGTCCGCATGCGGTTAAGCATAATGAAATGTATCGAAAACTGATTAAAGGATACATGATTCGCCATAAAGTAAGACCTGGCATAACAGGTTGGGCGCAAGTCAGTGGTTATCGCGGGGAAACAGAAACACTAGATAAAATGCAAACGCGCATTGACTATGACCTTGACTATCTACGCCATTGGAGTTTAAGGCTAGACATCTACATCATATTTAAAACCATTTGGGTGATGATTAAAGGTCAAGACTCCGCCTATTAACACCTAGCAAGACGGTTCTTGAGAAAACACTTTAGATTGGTGCCCGGGGTCGGAATCGAACCGACACGCTGTCGCCAGCGCGGGATTTTGAGTCCCGTGCGTCTACCAATTCCGCCACCCGGGCATTTTGAAGATTAACATTACTGTATAATCGCGACTTCGGTATTATAGCAAGCAATTCACCGTATGAAAACCCAAGATTTGTTGAAAACGAAAGATTTCGACTTTAATTTGCCCGAAGCGCTCATAGCACAACATCCCACAGAGGTCCGCGGGGCTAGTCGGCTTCTACAACTCAATGGCAATACAGGCTCAACTCAAGATTCCACATTTGCAAACATCTATCATCTACTCAATGCTGGCGACGTGTTGGTGCTAAACGACACGCGTGTGATTAAAGCGCGCTTGTTCGGTGAAAAATCTACTGGTGGAAAAATTGAGGTGATGATAGAGCGCGTGGTTGATGCGCATCATGCACTGGCACAAATCAAAGCCTCTCGTGCCCCAATTGCGGGCAGCAGGCTTACTTTGGCTAATAATGTTCATGCTGAGGTGCTAGCGCGACAAGATGATTTGTTTCTACTCCATTTTACAAATAGCGCAAACGTACTCGATTTATTAGACCAGTACGGCAACCTGCCATTACCGCCTTACATCACCCATTTAGCCGATGCTGAAGATGAAAAACGCTACCAAACAGTGTTTGCGGCGCATGCAGGCGCAGTAGCAGCGCCTACTGCGGGGTTACATTTTGATGAAGCCATGCTAGCAAAACTCAAAGCAAAAGGTGTTCACGTTGCCTTTGTCACACTACATGTTGGCGCAGGTACGTTTAAACCCGTTAAAGCTGAATACATTACCGAGCATAAAATGCATAGCGAGTTGTACACTATTCCACAAGCGACAGTGGAGCTTATTAATCAAGCAAAAGCCCGTGGCAGCAAGATTACTGCTGTAGGCACTACCGCTTTACGTGCATTAGAGAGTAGCGCATTACAAACGGGATATTTGCAGGCAGGGCAAGGTGAAACAGCGATTTTTATTACCCCGGGTTTTAAGTTTAAAATAGTCGACAGATTGCTCACAAATTTTCATCTACCCAAAAGTACTTTGCTGATGTTGGTTTCTGCTTTTGCAGGTTTTGAGAACACGATGCGTGCTTACCAGCACGCCGTTGCCGCGCAATATCGTTTTTTTAGCTATGGGGATGCCATGCTGATTGAACGTAAACAATCTGACACTGACTAACCACCACAAAAATAAAATATAAAACTAACTTTGGAGATTTTTAACATGCTTTTTAATACAAAAAATGCCTATTTTTTGCTAGCTATTTTTGTCAGCTTTGCTTTTAGCAGCTTTGCCCACGCTGAAATTTTACCGCAAGCAGAAGTCGGCCTAAAAATCCCCCTAGCGCAAAAAGCTACCAGCCGACCCATGTCTGTAGCTTATATTCCTGCCTTTAAAAAATACTATATTGCTGATGGCGGCCTAGCGCCTATGGGCAGCGAGACTGAAGCGCCTATGTCAAAATCGCTGATTCACAGTTATGACGAGTCAGGCAAATATGTAAACTCCGCCAAGCCCGGCTACGACAACCGCTCGATTTACTTCAACACCAATACCAATAAGCTAGAAACCATTACATATAATATTTCAAGTGATGTTGGCTTTTCACCTAATACGGGTATTTACGCAATTAAATTAACTGAAACTGGCGAGGTAACAGAAATCTCTGATGAAATTTCGCAGTTTAATCCTGCGTTTGGTCACTCTGGCACCATGCCAACTTTTGATGCCACCAATAAGCGTTATTTTGCCAAGCAAGGTCGTAGCGATAAAATTTTTATTGTTGATCCAACCAAGCGCGAAAAAATAGGCGAAATTACGCTTGATTTAGCCAAAGCCGGAGTAGTGCAAGATGATTTGAGCGATTTATACGCAGCCTACACGGGCAAGGCTGGTGAGGAGTTACTTTTACTGGATGTGGACCATAAAGCAGTGTTGGTATTTGATATTGCAGGCAAATATGTGGGTAAAAGCGAATTACCTAAAGACATGAAATTGCGCGCCAATAATCATTACACAGGCCTAGGTTACGCTAACGATTTGTTTTTTGTTTTTCATGAGCCAGAAGGTGAATTTGGCACTTATTATGCTTTTAAAGTGCTCAAAAATTAAGCTATTTGTTAGCTAAAAATCGCCCGAGGATTTTTTATGCCTCTGGAAGCCGCATAGAATAAGGCTTGCAGAGGATGTAAAATGATTTGTTGAAAAACAACCATGAAAAAAGCCGCTTTTTAGCGGCTTTTTTTACTGCGCGAAAAATTGCTATTTTCCGCCTAACATGCCTGCCACTTTTCCAGACAATAGCCCGAAAATTGCGCCAATAATGGTTGAAATAATCACCAACACCACTGGATTAGCCAAGCCTGCAGCAGTCACATTGCCCACGGTGCCTGCGGTAAGTGCTAAACCTGCGGTTGCGGCATAGCCGTACACATTAGCTGGCACGACGGAAAGCAAATTCATCCCTGCCACCGCCACCAATGGAAAAACAGTTACCGCAATAATCAACGGTGCACCTAATGCGCCCAAGCCACTTAACATGCCAGAACCCACTAAATACAGCGCGATACCTGCCATAATTGCACCAAATATCATGCCTGCGATGGTTTTTTGTAAAGCTGCACCATCCCCACCTGAGTGGAAAAAACATCCCCACGCAATAAAACCAACCCAAACCAACGCAATTGGCGTTTCCCCTCCCAATGGGCCTAGTGCTAAAAATGCCCAAACGCCTCCCAAAACAGCAATACTTAATGCAAGTGCAGTTAATTTCGACATACTTTTCTCCTATATAATAATTTTAGTGAATACTAAGATGATGCGAATTGCGGCGATAACACGCTGTGAGTTTTTTTGGCTTCCCCCTTTGCGTATTAAACGCTAGAGCGATACTGAATGATTTTGCTAGAAATGTAAACTTGTGTAAGCGACAATCATTCACCCGTTTGGGTGAATGAAAGTGTTTTTATGGGCAAAAATGCACTAATTTTGTGCGATTTTTTGAGAATTTTTAAAACTATTAAAATTTTGCGGCTCGTAATGCCAGTGTTTTTTCCATGCGCCCAATATCAAATTGGGGTATTGCGGCCTGCCTAAACTACCGTTATATCGACCTAATGCGCGATATAAATCTCCCCGCTCAATATCAATATAGTGGCGCAAAATGGTGCAGCCATAGCGTAAGTTTGTACGCAATAAAAATAGATTATGGTCTGGCGCACCAATACTCCGGGACCAAAACGGCATTACTTGCATAAATCCCCGTGCGCCTACGCTTGAAACCGCGTATTTTTTAAAGCCGCTTTCCACTTGAATGAGGCCGAGCACCATTTGTGGGTCTAAGCCTGCACGGGTTGCTTCGTAATGCACAGTACGCAAAAAGTCTTCACGGTAAGCTTGGTCTGGCATGCGTTTTTGCAAGCGTTGCGACATCTCCGTTAACCAAAACTCGCCCTCTTCAACCGTGGAAAACATCAATCGCGGCGCAGCTTTATCGCTAATACTGCGCTGCATCATCGCTTTTACGCTATTTGAAAGCGGCTCTTCGCGTTGCGAACCCGCAAAGCTAGCTGCTGAGAACAGCATCAAAAGTAAAATTAAAGGTTGAATCAATTTACGCATATTCAAAATATCAAAAAGTTATGTCAATTTTTGCACAAAAGTGACGACGTCTGCCAAAGCAACTGCTTGCGCATCTGCACTGGTTCTGGCCTTATATTCCACCATATTTTCTGCTAACCCACGCTCGCCAATCACCACGCGATGCGGCATGCCCATTAATTCAGCCTCAGCAAACATCACGCCAGGGCGCTCGCCTCGGTCATCCAACAACACATCAACACCTGCTAATAGCAATGCATCATGCAATTTATGTGCCGCTTGCTGCACCACCTCAGACTTATCATACCCAATTGGGCAAATCACCACATGAAATGGCGCCATGCTAGCAGGGAAAATAATACCGCGCTCGTCATTACCCTGCTCAATCGCAGCGCCCACAATGCGTGAAACACCAATGCCGTAACAACCCATTTCCATCGCCAAGGTTTGGCCGTTTTCATCTAAATAAGTTGCGCTCATGGCTTGCGAATATTTCGTGCGTAATTGAAAGATATGCCCAACCTCAATGCCGCGGCAAAGCGACAACGTGCCTTTTCCATCAGGGCTTGCATCACCTTCCACCACATTACGAATATCGGCTACTAAGCTCGGCTCTGGCAAATCGCGTCCAAAATTAACGCCGCTTAAGTGATATTTTGGCTTATTTGCACCGCATACAAAATCACTCATATTGGCGACTGTTTTATCAGCTATCACCGTCACATTTGCAGCCACACCTACTGGCCCAATAAAGCCCGGCGGGCAACTTAAAAAGCTACGAATTTCATCTTCACGGGCAAATCTAAAATCTGACAAACCGGCTAATTTTGCGGTTTTCACTTCATTTAAATTGTGGTCGCCGCGCAATAATGCTAAATAAAACCGCTCTGACCCATCAGGATTTTTGGCCATTAGCGCAATCGCTTTAACGGTTTGCTCAACGCTAATGCCGAGTAACTTAGCCACATCCTCACAAGCGGTTTGTTTTGGCGTATCCACTTCTTGCATGATTTGTTTAGCGTCTGCGCGTGATTGACTACTAGGAATCGCCTCTGCCAACTCCACGTTAGCAGCGTAATCTGAGGTTTCACAATAAGCTAGCGCATCTTCACCACTATCTGCCAACACGTGAAACTCCTGAGAACCTTCGCCACCAATCGCGCCAGAATCTGCTTTCACCGCACGGAACTTCAAGCCTAAACGGGTAAAAATATTACTATACGCTTGGTGCATACCTTGGTAAGTTTCAGCCAATGATTCATAACTGGTGTGAAATGAATAAGCATCTTTCATCATAAATTCACGCGCGCGCATCACCCCGAAGCGTGGGCGAATTTCATCACGAAATTTTGTTTGAATTTGGTAAAAATTGAGCGGCAACTGTTTATAACTGCGAATCTCAGAACGCGCTATATCGGTAATTACCTCTTCATGGGTTGGGCCAAAACAGAATTCACGCTCATGTCTATCAGTTATTTTGAGCATTTGTGGACCAAACACGGCCCAACGGCCGGTTTCATCCCATAGTTCACGAGGTTGTACGGCTGGCATGAGAAGCTCTAATGCGCCTGCTTTATTCATCTCATCTCGCACAATCGTTTCTACCTTGCGCAACACTCTTAAGCCGAGTGGCATCCAAGTATATAGGCCTGAGCCTAATCGCTTAATTAAGCCCGCACGCACCATGAGCTTGTGGCTTAATAATTCAGCATCGGCTGGGGCTTCTTTTTGGGTGTTGAAGAAAAACTGTGAGGCGCGCATGTAAAACCAACTCTATAAATAAAAATCAAAGAAGCGAATTTTACATAGAATCAGGCATTTAGTCAGCTATTGTTATAGTGCTTTTTGAGAATCTACCTAAAAAATAAGGGGCTTATTGGATATTTCGTTCTTTTTGCGCTTACTCTCAGCGCCAATTAAATTTTCAGGAAAGTGTTTTTCAAGCTCTACACCGATTTCAGCAATCCCTTGCAATACTCCACCTTCAAACTCACCACGTTTAAAACAGACCTCCATTTCATTGCAAATCGCGTTCCAGCGAGCATAGCCGACATGTCGGTCAATTCCGCGGTCAGCCACAATTTCAATGTCATGATCTGCCAAACATAAGTAAATTAAAACGCCATTATTATGCTCGGTGTCCCACATGCCCAACTGACTAAACAGCTCTATCGCGCGTTTACGTGGCGTTTTATTAGCTAACACTTCATAAATATCTAAACCAGCTTCAACCACAAAACGAATCTCACCTGTGTGGCGTTTTTCACTGTCAGCAATGGCTTGTTCAATGACATTAAGACCGATATTACAAAAATAGTGGCGTACTTGCCACGGATGGCTAAATAAGTGTTCAAACAAACGAGAAAATCGGTTACGGTTTTTCATACTTACCAATCCCCACTCGCACCACCGCCACCAAAATCGCCACCACTACCACCCCATGAGCTACTTCCGCCGCCAGACCAACCGCCACTTGAAGTCCCACCGCCATAGTAACCTCCACTGCGTCTAGAACCGCCACCACCCGTAAATATGGATGGCAAGATGATAGAAACTAAAAAGGCAGCAATCCCTACTCCGATTCCTGTTGAGGTCGCTGCGAGCAAGGCTGCTGCTCCACCCATCACGCCGCCTGTCGCTGCTGATCCAAAAAATCGACCCAAAATGCCATGAAAAAACATCGTTAAAAATAATGTGCCTACAAAAAACAAAGCCAATGCATTATCCCCACTCATTTGGCTGCTTTGATTAACCTCTGGCGCTGGGAGCGCTTCGCCATCAGTAATAGAAATGAGCGTATCTACACTAGCGTCAATTCCACCGTAGTAATCACCTTGCTTAAAGCGTGGGCGCATCACATCGCTCACAATGCGTTTTGCATAAACATCTGGAATTGCACCTTCTAGCCCGTAGCCCACTTCAATACGCATTTTGCGGTCGTCTTTTGCCACCAACACCAACACGCCATCATCCACTTTTTCGCGGCCAAGCTGCCATTTTTCAGCTACGCGCATACTGTATTGCGCAATATCTTCTGGTTGCGTTGTAGATACAATTAGCACCGCAATTTGGCTACCTTTTTTTGCTTCAAATGCGGCTAATTTTGACTCAAGGGCTGATTGTTGCTGGGTGGTGAGCGTGTTCGTTAAATCAGTAACATGCGCAGTAACGTCTGGAATATCAACCAATGCAAACGCCATGCGCGATACTAGTAAAAGCATCGCACATAGCGCAAGCAGGCCAACTTTAAAATAGCGCATAAGTGGCTTAACTCTAGTAAGTGGCCAACTTATTTTTTATCACTAAAATCCACTGTCGGTGCAGTTGAAATGGCTTTTTCATTCTCTACCGTAAATGAAGGTTTAGCCTCATATCCAAAAATCATGGCAGTGATGTTTTCTGGGAAAGAACGCACAGCAATGTTGTAGTCTTTAATCGTTTCAATATAGCGATTACGCGCTACGGTGATACGATTTTCTGTTCCCTCAAGTTGTGCTTGCAAGTCTCTAAAGCTTTGGTCAGCCTTCAGGTTTGGATAGTTTTCGGCCACCACCATTAAGCGTGAAAGCGCACTACTTAATTCACCTTGCGCAGCCTGAAATTTTGCAAACGCATCTGGGTTATTCAACACCTCTGGCGTCACTTGCATACTGCCTACTTTAGCACGCGCTTCGGTCACTTGGGTCAGCACGTCTTTTTCATGCTCAGCATAACCTTTGACCACGTTCACCAAGTTTGGCACCAAATCTGCTCGACGTTGATATTGATTCAACACTTCAGACCAAGCTGCTTTTGAGCCTTCATCTAAAGTTTGAAAGTTGTTATAGCCACAAGCTGTTAAATTTAATAACAACAATGCTGTGAATAATTTAATGATGATTTTTTGCATGTTGATTCCTCTATAAAGTCAAAAAATTGATGATTTTATTATTTGCTTAACTAAGATAGCGTTTATCCGCTAAATTTCAATGCCTAGGACAATCTTTTACAATTAAATGTTAGTGTTTACTTCTTGTAAAGCTTGCATGGCTAAACATAAGTCATGCCACGTTTTCGCCTTGTCAGTTGGCGCTTGTAATAAATGCTTTACATCGTAAGTGGGCGCTAACTTTAGCCCAGCTATGCCATGCAGTTTACCACGCAAATTTTCTAATGTCTCATCTGTTTTTAACAAGCCTCGCGTCGCCGTTTCTCCCATTATCACGATGCATTTTATTGCGCTGTTTTCTTGCAAACTTGCAATAACATCTGGGGTTAATTCTAGTGATTTTTCAGCTAGCACTTGCAAGCGCATTGCCTTAAAAATATTGCGCAACAATTCTGCTTCATCATCATTTTGCGGGGAGGAATCTAACACAAACAACCAATCACCATCATCACTAGCAATGTAAGTGATTGTTTGTAGCTTGGCTAAAATGGGCTCAGTTACAGAAACCACTTGCTCGGCTTGAGCTTGTGCTTGCGCTGCTGTCTGATTTTCTGTTGGCGCACGCAACTGCCATACGGGTAACAACTCTAACTCACGCAACATATCCTCGCGCGTCATCATAGTGCCAACCCCATCAAAACAGCATCCTCTCGGCCACCTTTAAATTGTTTAGGGTCTGCAGGGTAATAGCCACGTCGCACCGACATTTCGTTAAAACCAATATTTTCATACAAGGCGATAGCAGAAATATTACTGGGGCGCACTTCTAAAAACATATTGGCAGCTCTGTGATTTTTGGCAATTTTAATCATGTGTTCCAGAAGTAATCGGCCTAAGCCTTGTTTTTGATGACTTTTTGCCACGCTTAAGTTCAGCAAGTGTGCTTCATCTAACACCATCATCAGCAAGGCATAGCCGATGATTTTCTTTTGCTCAACCAACACCCAAGCACTGTAGCCTGAATTAAGCGAATCACTAAAATTACCGCGTGACCAAGGGTGAGAATAAATCGTCGGCTCAATTTGGATAATGGCATCCAAATCTGCCATTTGCATTGGGCGGAATTGATATTGTGGCTGCAACACGGCACTCATAAACGCAAACCTTTTTCGCGTTCTTCCGTTTTTAACGCCACGCGATGGCGTATATAGATTGGTTGCACCTGCGCTGCAGGCTTTGCCCGACCCGCTTGAAACTCAAGCATGGCAAGTTTTAGCATCACCTCTGCAGTTGGGCGCAAATCTGGTTTTGTGGCAGATAATTGCGCGCCATATGCCTGATTTAACTGCGCATCATACGCTTGCCAGCCACTGCCCACACCCACCCAATTTGTGCCAGCAAGTTCGGGCACATTGTCGGGTTTATGCAAGCTGGGCGCTACCACAGCATACCAACCGGCTGCCGTTATTTCATACACTGCAAAATACACTTCACCCATGCGCGCATCAATACAAGCAATCACTTTATCCGCACCACTCGCCTCAGCCAACGCCTGCAATGTACACACGCTTGCCACAGGCAAATCTGCGCCATAAGCCAACCCCTGCGCCACACCCGCTGCGATGCGAACACCAGTAAATGAACCTGGCCCTGCACCAAACGCAATGCCGTTTAGTGCATTTAAAGTTAAATGTGCCTCATCTAACAAGGCTTGAATTTTCGGCAAAATCAATTGCGAATGCGTCTGCCCCACATTGGCATTAAAATTAAAAATCTCGCTGCCTTTTTGTATCGCAAGCGAGAGATATTCTGTAGAAGTGTCAAAAGCGAGTAAATTCACCACAAAATTACCTAAATTAATCAGCCGCTATTTTACCGCGCAATTGCTTTACTTGCCCACGAATTGTCTTGCTTTCAAGCCGCCTTTGCTTTGCCCCATAGCTCGGTTTTGTCGCATAACGCGTCGGTTTTACGTGGTTAGCCGCGTTAATAATCGCATGCAGTCGCAAAATCGCATCTTTTTTATTCGCCTCTTGCGTGCGATATTGCTGCGCTTTAAGCACCAAAACACCTTCAGCCGTAATGCGATTATCTTTGCTATGTAACAAACGCGCCTTAAGCCAATCGCTCAAACTAGACGCTTGAATATCAAACCGCAAGTGAATGGCAGACGACACCTTATTCACATTTTGCCCACCCGCGCCTTGCGCGCGAATGGCAGTGAGCTCAAACTCATTTTCGGGGATTACAATCATGATGCTGGCAGTGTAGCAGAAATCAAAAAATGGTGATTTTATTACAAAAAAAGAGTGCGTATTTTTTAACTAAAAAATGCCATTTTAGTCATTAAATTTGCACAACATCATTTGACCACCTCTACAAGCCAGTCTGCATGCGGCTTCCAGAGGCATAAAAATCTCTCGGAGAAATTTTGCAAGAAAATTCAACATATAAATTGTTCAACAAATTACCCAAAAAACGCCTGCACATCCGCCAACTCTCTTGTCCGTTTAAACGGTGGTAAACTCTGCCAAATGCGTCTGCCATAAGGCTTGGTAATTAAGCGCGGGTCACAAATCACCAGCACGCCGCGGTCATTTTCATCGCGTATCAGCCTGCCAGCACCTTGCTTAAGCGTAATCACCGAATACGGGAGTTGATACTCCATAAACGCATTTTTGCCCTCAGCGTTCATTTTATCAATGCGAGCCGAAAGCACGGGGTCATCGGGCGGAGCAAAAGGCAGTTTGTCTATAATCACCGCGCTTAAGGCTTCGCCACGCACGTCCACGCCTTCCCAAAAGCTTTGGCTGCCCACCAACACGGCGTTGCCATGTTTGCGAAAGCGTTCTAGCAACTCGGTACGTGTTGTGTCGCCTTGCAGCAATAGCGGGTATTCCATGCCATTTTCTGCAAACGCTTCTTTGAGCAGCGCGTGGATTTCTCGCATGGCTTTGAGCGAGGTGCACAGCACAAACGCACGACCCTTGCTGGCTTGAATAACAGGCAAGGCTACCGCTGCTACTGCTGAGGTGTAGGCAGGCGAATTGGGGTCTGGCATATTGGCAGGCGCATACAGCAAAGCTTGGTTGCCATAATCAAAAGGGCTTTGCCAATAACCGGTTTGGGCGTTTTGCAAGCCCATTTGCGCTTGATAATGGCCAAAATCGCTTTTCACCGCTAGGGTGGCCGAGGTGAAAATCCACGCGCGAGGTTGGGCGTTAAGTTGTTTGCCAAAACCATCGGCCACACTCAAGGGCGTTGCGTGCAGTTGCACACTTTGCGTAAACACCTCTACCCAGCGCACTAAATTTTCATTACCGGCTTTTAGCCAATTGCTCAGTTGCGCGCTCAGCTCCATACCGCGCTGCCAGCATTTTTCTAGCATCGGGTCGCGCGCGGCTTGGGTTTCTAACACTGTGTTTAACTCAGCGAGTTTGGTTTGCATGTGCGCAAAATTCTCTTCAAAGTTTTTCAGCGCCAGGGCTTTTTGCACAGGTAAGCGCGAGCCTTCATATTGAAAAGTGAGTCTAAAATCTTTACAGGCTTTTTCAAGCAGGGGAATTGCATCGCCCAGCGCCACGCAATCTTTAGCCAGCGTGATATACGCCGTGGTGCAGTCACGCGCTAAATCCATCAACTGGCTGGTAGAAATATCTTCGCCAAAAAATAGCCCGGCTACTTCAGGTAACTGATGTGCCTCATCAAAAATCACCGTGTTGGCGGAAGGTAAAAGCTCGGTGACACCTTCATCGCGCAGCATCACATCGGCAAAGAATAAGTGATGGTTCACTACCACCACATCGGCCGCCAATGCGCGCTTACGCGCTTCCATCACAAAGCAATCCTTATAATGTTGGCAATCTTGCCCCAAGCAATTATCACGGGTACTGGTGACATGCGGCCAAATGGTGGCGTTTTCCGGCACGGTGGTGAGTTCGGCTTTATCGCCAGTTTTGCTATTTTCAGCAAATGTTTTGATGATTTGCACATGGCTTGCATCTTCACGCGTGGTAAAGCGCCCACTTTGCGCCGCATGTTCTAAATGATAATGGCACACATAATTGGCGCGGCCCTTGAGCATCGCCACGGTGACTGGCACTTTAAGCGCATCACGCACATTGGGTAAATCGCGGCTATAAAGTTGATCTTGCAGGGTTTTGGTGCCGGTGGAAATAATGACTTTGCCACCTGATAACAACGCTGGCACTAAATATGCAAACGTTTTACCTGTGCCGGTGCCGGCTTCCGCCACCAACTGCTGATTATGTTGAATGGCTTGCTCAATGGCAAGCGCCATCTCTAGCTGCTGTGTGCGTACGTTATAGCCTGCAATTTGGTTGGCTAGAATGCCGTTTTCTTCAAATACACTGCGGATGGTGAGTTCACTCATAATGGCTGCAATTATCCCATGAGTGTTGCCTTAGCTTGCTAATTTCTCTTAAATTCTTATAATCAGCCATGCGTTTTTTTAATCCATTTCAGGTTTTGCTTAGCTGGCGGCTGATTTTTTGCGTCGTATTAAGTGTTATTTGCGTTGCTTGCTCCACGGCGCCAACAAAAAGCAGCACGTCTAACGAAACCGTTAACACTGAGGCTTGGCCTGCATGGTCGCGCGAGGTGTTGTTAAACGCACTGAGTTTAAAAGGCACCAAATATAAATACGGTGGAAGTTCGCCTGAAACGGGCTTTGACTGCAGTGGCTTTGTGCAATATGTATTTAAACAAAGTGTTAATTTAGCGTTACCGCGCAACACTTTTGCGCAAAGCCAATTAGGCACAGCCATTGCCAAGCAAGACCTACAAGCGGGCGATTTGGTGTTTTTTAACACGGTGAAAAACACCATTTCTCACGTGGGCATTTATATGGGCGATAACCGCTTTATACATGCGCCCAACACTAGAGGCCAAGTCCGCATTGAGCCGATGGTGGGTTATTGGGCGCAGCGTTATAGTGGTGCGCAACGGCTAGAAAATGAAGTCAATTTAGCGCAACAAAACGCATCCAATTTACCCTAAAAATAACACATCTTCTTTTTAGCACCTCTGGAATCCGCATGGATACTGGATTACAGGCCGATGGTTTTGCCCTCGGGGGATTATAAAGCTAAATTTATTGATTTATTTTTGTATCGCTATGACCCAAATCGCGCGTGGGGTCAATCACATCACGCACCAGTTGTTTTAGCTCTTTAGATTCAGGAAAACGCCCCTGCACTTTACGTGAATAAATCAGCTGACCATTTAAATGCACATCAAAAATGCCACCCGTGCTCGGCTTTAAAGCAACACTGGTCAACTCTTGCTCAAAAGTGGTGAGCAACTCTTGCGCCAGCCAAGCCGCACGCAATAACCAGCGGCATTGTGTGCAATAAGTAATTTCAATATTGTTAGCCATCACGAGATGTCCTTGCTGTTATACTTTAAATAATTATATGATGTGCACTTGAAACTAATCATGTTAACTATGGCTCATAAGCCAAGTGAATTTAAAATTGTTGGGAACTATCATACATGCAAGTTAAAAATAAATATCAGGGTTTTACAAAAATCGGGCTAGTAAGTTCTGGCTTAGTGCTTGGCGTGATGCTTAGTTTAACCTACACCGCCGTCGCCGATAAAATGGTCAAACCACAACTACCGCTTGAAGACTTGCGTGCGTTTGCTGAAGTGTTTGGCAAAATTAAAACCGACTACGTTGAGCCAGTGGAAGACAAAAAACTCATCTCAGAAGCCATTAGCGGCATGTTAACCGGACTAGACCCACACTCTAGTTACATGGATGCAGATGCCTTTAAAGACATGCAAGCCACTACGCAAGGCGAATTTGGCGGCTTGGGCATTGAAGTGGGGATGGAAGACGGCTTGGTGAAAGTCATTTCGCCGATTGAAGATACGCCTGCTTATAAAGCAGGTGTAAAAAGTGGCGACCTCATCATGAAATTAGACGAAAAACCGGTTAAAGGTATGACGTTAAACGATGCGGTAAAACTCATGCGCGGCAAACCAGATACCAATATTGTGCTCACCATTTTGCGTAAAAATGAGCCAAAACCGCTGATTGTCACTCTTACGCGCGCTGTGATTAAAAATAAAAGTGTGAAATTTAAAATGCCTGAGCCTGGCTATGCTTATGTGCGCGTAACGCAGTTTCAAGAGCGCACTGGCGAAGACTTAGCCAAAGCGATTAAAACCCTACATGCGGAAAACAAAGGCCCGTTTAAAGGCTTTGTACTTGACTTGCGTAACGACCCAGGCGGTTTACTTAATGGCGCAGTGGGTGTTTCTGCAGCATTTTTACCTAAAGACGCGTTAGTGGTTTATACCGAAGGGCGCGTGGCAGATTCAAAAATGAATCTAACTGTAAACCCAGAAAATTACGCCCGTGGTGGCGCAGCAAATGACTACATGCGCGACATTCCTGCTGATTTAAAAACCGTGCCTATGGTGGTGCTAATTAACTCAGGCTCGGCTTCTGCTTCTGAAATTGTCGCAGGGGCATTGCAAGATCATAAACGTGCTAAGTTAGTGGGCGTGCGTAGTTTTGGTAAAGGCTCAGTGCAAACCATTATGCCGATGAACAACGGCGCTGCTATCAAACTCACTACTGCGCGCTACTTCACCCCTAAAGGCCGCTCGATTCAAGCTAAAGGGATTGAGCCAGATTTTTATGTAGAAGATGGTACAGATCAATCATACAATATTCATGAAGCCGATTTATCGCGCCACATTAGCAACCCAACGGATGCTAAAGATAAAGCGCCTGCTAAAGTAGAAACTACGCCTGCTAAAGAAGAGGCCAAAGCCAAATTAAATGAGAAAAAATTTGCTGAACCAACCGCGCCAATTGAGCCCGCCAGCAAAGAAGACTTGCAGTTTGCCCAAGCCATGAACTTCTTGAAAGGGTTGCCAGTTGTTGAAAATGAGCGGCCAAAAACTGAAGCGGTAGCTGAAGCAAAATAAACCTTTCATAGTTTTAAAATGTTAGTTTAAAAAATCCGCCTTAGTGGCGGATTTTTTATTGGTCTAACACCTGTTAAGCCATGCAGTCGGTTTATAATCAAGCCATGACTTTAGCTGTAGAACAATTAATTCAAGAAGCCGAGCGTTGTGTGACTTGCGGACTTTGCTTGCCGCACTGCCCAACTTACCGCAAAACAGGTTCTGAGGCCGATTCGCCGCGCGGACGCATTCAACTGATGCGTGCGGTAGCACAAGAAATTTTGCCAAATAACGACCGTTTTAAACAGCACATTGATTTATGCTTAAGTTGTCGCAGTTGTGAGTCCGCTTGCCCCAATAGCGTTAATTATGGGGCATTAGTAGATGCCACGCGCGCGCAATTTACACCCCAAAAATCTGTACTTTTTAGCTTGATCAAACCCATTATTCGGCATCGATTTTCAGCAAAGCCTTTGTTCTGGCTATTATGGTTAATGCAGCAAGCGCGGCTGATGGCTATAGTTAAAAGATTTAGCCCCGCCGCAAAACTACTGCCTACCCTACAAAAACCCATCACATGGCAGAAACTTTACCCCGCATCTGCAACAAGAAAAGGCGCAGTGAGTTTGTTTTTGGGCTGTGCAACAAATGCACTTGATAGCAATAGCCTAAAAGCCAGCATTTACGTGCTTAATCATTTAGGTTTTGATGTACATGTGCCCACTGGCCAAACTTGCTGTGGGAGCGTTGCGCGGCAAGCGGGTGATGATAACGAGTCTAAGCAATTAATAGCCACTAACCAGCACAGCTTTGACCCAAGTTTGACTATTCTTACCACCGCAAGTGGCTGTGGTGCGGGTTTAACGGATTATTTACCAACGCACCACATTCAAGATATTAGTGCTTTTTTAAGCACATGTGATTGGTCTAACGTTAGCGTACAGCCATTAAATACCGCGATTTATGTGCAAGACCCGTGCACTTTACGCAATGTGCAAAAAAGCCATTTAGCAGTTTATACATTGCTCAAAAAAATTCCCCAAGCTGAAATTATTTCGCTAGCTGGAAACTCCCAATGTTGTGGCGGCGCTGGCGCCTACATGCTGACACAAAGCGAGATGGCAAATCAGTTACTGAATGATAAACTAGTAGCCATCAAAACCGCCAATGTTGCCGTTTTAGCAACTTCCAACATCGGTTGCAGTCTACACATTGCGAATGGCTTGCGCGCACAAAATTTAACAGTTAAAGTGACGCATCCGATACAAATACTTGCGCAACAAATGGGCTTTAGCTGTAACTAAAATGCGCGCAAGCAAGAAATTTTTCACCCGCAAGCCAAAGTTGGCTTTAATAAACTATTTAAGCGTACACTATCACTATGCTAAATAAATTAGATGCATTCATTGCTGAGTTTGATACAGGTTTGCGTACCCTGCTAGCCAAACCGCACAGCGTGCGCCCGCACCCAGATGCAAGTATTGCCGAGGCCACGCTTACTGAAGCTGAAAAAAAACACGTGAGCGCCTTAATGCGCATTAACCACACAGGTGAAGTTTGCGCACAAGCGCTCTATAGCGGCCAAGCACTCACGGCAAAAGATGCTGCCACGCACGGCACCATGCAGCGGGCAGCGCGTGAAGAAACTGAACATTTAGCATGGTGCGAAGGCCGCATCACGCAGCTTGGCGGACGCACCAGCGTGCTTAACCCGCTGTTTTATGCAGGCTCATTTACCTTAGGTGCCGTTGCGGGGGCACTAGGTGACAAGTGGAGTTTAGGTTTTTTAGAAGAAACTGAAAAGCAAGTGGGCGCACATTTGGCGAGCCATTTAGCACAACTGCCTGAGGCGGACAAAAAGACGCGGCAAATTATTGCGCAAATGCAAGTGGATGAAGCCCATCACGCTGATGAGGCGCATCAATTAGGCGCAGCAGATTTACCAGCACCCGCTAAATTTTTAATGAGTCAAATGTCAAAGCTGATGACGAAAACTACGTATTACTTATAGAAATTGGATTAAACAATGATGCAAAAATTTAGTGACGTTTTATTGGGCCTTGATGATGCCTCGCACGTAAAACGTATAGAACTTTTTAATGTGGATGGCAGCCCTGCTGGAGTGATTGATAACAAGCCTGGCAGCCAAGGCTCTGTGAAGGTTTATCACCATTTATACAAAATGTATGGTGAAATCTCTTTAGATGCGGCCGTTGAGGGCCTAAGCTTATATGCCGAACATACTGAAGATGCAGAAAATTGCCCTGGCAAACATCCGAATGTGGACAGATTACTGAATATTTTGGAAGATGAGCAGCCGCTTACTGTAAAAATTATTGAGGCTTAAATGTCAGCGGTTTTTACTGCTTTTTTTGTGACATTTTTTATTTAATTTTTATCGAAAACGCACACAAATCATTTTGATGCTCTGCAAGCCGCATAGAGACTGGCTTGCAGAGCATTTATTTTTTCTCGAGAGTTTTTTGCAGCTTTTAAATGCTAAACGACAGTCAGCGGCTTTACTTCAAAACTGTGGGTAATTTCCACCGATTTTGAAAGCATAATTGAAGCTGAGCAATATTTCTCAGCCGACAATTTCACAGCACGCTCCACTTGCGTTTCATTCAAGTTATCACCTGTTACTACAAAGTGTACGTGAATTTTAGTAAACACCTTTGGAATCTCATCAGCGCGCTCTGCACTAATCTCTGCCACGCAATGCACTATGGGCTGACGCGCTTTTTTTAATATGGCCACTACATCAAATGATGTACAGCCACCCATACCTATTAGCAACATCTCCATCGGCCGCATGCCGATATTGCGCCCACCGTTTTCAGGCGCACCATCCAGCACTACCGCATGTCCAGTCTCTGATTCACCGACAAAACTGACACCGTCAATCCATTTAACGCTTACGTGCATAAATTCTCCAAAAAATGGAAATTGCTAAATCAGACAAGGCGCGAACAAAAAATAAGCTAGCTGCATATGGGTTATATGTAAGGTATTATTTTTTGTGAGCAACGCCGTATGATGACGAAAGTTACGTTTTTTATTTAACATCCAAAAGCTCAACATCAAAAATTAACGTAGCATTTGGCGGAATCACACCACCCGCACCGCGTGCACCATAACCCATTTCAGGTGGAATAATTAAAGTACGCTTGCCACCAATTTTCATGCCCGCAAAACCTTCATCCCAACCTTGAATGACTTGGCCAGCACCTAATGAAAACTCGAAAGGTTGTCCACGATCAACGCTACTATCAAATTTTTTACCTTTTTTGCCTTCAGCCGCCGCATCATAAAGCCAGCCAGTGTAGTGAACGCTCACATTAAAGCCTGGTTCAGCCTCGCGGCCTGTCCCCACTTGGGTGTCGATTTTTTGTAATTGTGTGATGTCAGTCATGGCTGTTGCTTCCTTTGCAGTCGTTGGTTTTGTAGTTTCTGTTGATGTTGTTTGTGCATTACAAGCACTCAGTGTAAAAACACAAGCGCTTGCGAGCAAAAAGTTGAGTAATTTCATTTGTGAATACCTTTGAAAAATTAAATTGGCTTCATTAAAACATTCGCTATGATACCGCAAACTTTAGTTAGTTCATGACGCTAATTCTAAGAAAAATAACAAGTTAAGGCTGTTGATGCGCCCATTCTATAAGCGCATCTTGCGCATTTTTGCTTGCCCCTGCATTTGCATGATTCACCATCATTACTAGCACATGGCGATGATTGTTTGCGTCCAACACATAACCCGCTATTGCACTCACGCCATCAAGTGAGCCTGTTTTTAAGTGTGCTCTTCCATTAGTTTGGCTTTCATTCAAGCGTTTTTTTATGGTGCCATCTTGCGCTAAAATTGGTAGCGAAGCCATCAGCTCTGGCATCACTGGGCTTGCATAAGCACTGACCAACATTTGCCCAAGATGCTCAGCCGAAATGCGCTCAATCCGCGATAATCCTGAGCCATTTTCAACGACCAACTCGTTAAATTTAAACGTTTTACCGTTTAAGGCTTTATTTGCTGCCCAAGCTTTTAGCACTTGTTCCCCTTTGACTTCTGTGGCCGGTAAGCTGACATTTTCAGCCGCCATGGTGAGCAACAATTGCCGCGCCATTAAATTGTTACTCCATTTATTAATATCGCGAATGACATAACCTAATGGATCAGATGTCTGCTCAAGCACTTTAACGGCATTAATAGGCGTTTCCGCGACTTTGAATTTTCCTTTAAAAGTGCCGCCCAATTGGTTCCAGATTTTTTTAAACGTGTAAAAAGCATATTTTTCATCATCAAACACACTCAGTTCCAAATAACGTTCACCACACTCCGGTGAGTATGTGCCTGTAAATGTCACCGTTGCACCATTATTTTTGGGTGTGACAACGTAGTTAAAGCGACTGCGCCACTCACCACATGCACCCTGGCTCAATTTCATTTTATTAATGATTTGAATTTCTGATAGCTCAAATTCTTGGCTCACATTCACACCAGCATCAGTAGCCAAAAATTTAAAGCTAGTATTACGCCCATTGACCAAAAAAGCACTTGGCTCAGCGTTATAAGCGCGCCAAGTTTCACTATCAAACGTCTTACGGTTACCTACGTTTTTGGCAAAATAGCTTTTATCAATGATGAAATCGCCAGTAATTCCTTTGATTCCGTACTGCTGCAGACTCATCAGTAAGCGCCAAAATTCTTGCGCTTTAAAACTTGGGTCACCATACCCTTTGATAATTAAATCACCTTGCAACACGCCATTACTTGACACTTCACCATCACGATAAATCTCTGTTTTCCAACGATAGTTCGGTGTGAGCAAATCCAGCGCAGCATTCGTGGTCACCAGTTTCATCACGCTTGCTGGGTTCATACTTTTATCAGTGTTGTGACTAAGTATTGGTGTTTTACCTTCAACAGCTTGCACATAAACTGCCACATTTTGTTGCGGAATACCTGCGCTTTTAAGCGCAGCACTTACCGTTGCAGGTAACTCTGCAGAAACGTTCAAACTAAATAGTACAAAAAACAATGTAGTTAAAAACTTTTTCATACTGTACTTTTCAGGGCCTTAAGTGTTGCGTTAATCATAAAATCTACTTCATCGTCAGTGATAGAATAAGGTGGCATAAAATAAACGGTGTTGCCAATTGGGCGTAATAACAAGCCTTCTTTTAAAGCGGCCGAATAACAATCACGTGAGAATTTAGTATTTTTTGTTATCACATCAAAGGCAAAAATCATACCTTGATGGCGCAAATTTGTATGTGGAATATCTGCCAACGCTGCCATTTTGGCGCAAATTTGGGTAGATTTTTCCTTGTTCATTTCTACCACTTTATCGTCTTCAAAAATTCCCAAAGTTGCCAAAGCGGCGCTACAAGCCAGTGGATTTCCTGTATAACTATGGCTATGTAAAAAACCGCGTGCCGTGCTGTCATCATAAAATTCCTGATAAACTTGATTCGTTGTCATCGCTACCGAGAGCGGCAAATACCCACCCGTAATGCCTTTAGACAAACATACAAAATCGGCCTTGATTTGCGCTTGCTCGCAAGCAAACATTGTCCCAGTCCGCCCAAAGCCGACGGCAATTTCATCAGCAATCAAGTGAACTTCATATTTAGTGCAAATTTCACGCGCGCGCCTTAAATAACTAGGGTGATACATGCCCATACCTGCAGCACACTGTACTAAAGGCTCTATAATAAATGCCGCCAATCCATGACAGTGTGCGCTCACATATAACTCAAGCGCTTCTGCACAGCGTAGGGCATAAGCTTCAGCGCTCTCACCAGTTTCTGCCAACCTAAAATCAGGGCTAGGCATTTGCGCAGATTGCATTAATAGTGGCGCATAGGTGTCTTTAAAAATCGCCACATCAGTCACCCCCAATGCGCCTAGCGTTTCGCCATGGTAACTATTTTGCAGGCTAATAAATTTGGATTTTTGTGGTTTACCAACAACATTACGCCAATAATGAAAACTCATCTTTAAGGCAATCTCGGTGGCGCTTGCACCGTCTGAGGCATAAAACGCGTGACCTAATCCCGTCAATTGTGCGAGTTTTTCTGAAAGTGCAACCACTGGCTCATGCGTAAAACCCGCTAACATGACGTGCTCTAAGGTATCAAGCTGCTGCTTAATCGCCTCTTTTATGCGCGGATTATTATGCCCAAACAGATTGACCCACCACGAGCTTAACGCGTCTAAATAGCGCTTGCCATCAGCATCAACCAACCAAACACCATCACCACTTTTAATCGGGATAAGCGGATAGGTTTCGTGCTGCTTCATTTGCGTACAAGGGTGCCAAACGCTCGCAAGGCTGCGTTGCAGTAATGCATTATTTTTTTCCATAGTTAAATTGTACGATGTTTTTATTGAATGCAATGTGATTTATAAGTACATGGGTTAAAATATTGCTTTAAATCAACTTGTTATTGCAGCATGCTAAAAAACCGTCATCACTTAGAACTTCTTGCCCCCGCGCGCAATGCTGATTTTGGCATTGAGGCGATTAACCACGGGGCTGATGCGGTGTATATCGGCGGGCCTGCGTTTGGTGCGCGTGCAAAAGCGCCCAATACATTAGAAGATATTGCACGTTTGGTAAAACATGCGCATCGATTCCATGCTGAAATTTTTGTTGCGCTTAATACCATTTTTCATGACAACGAGTTAGAAGCTGCCCGCAAACTCACGCATCAACTTTACGATATTGGCGTAGATGCGCTGATAGTGCAGGATATGGGGCTGCTGGAATTAGATTTACCGCCAATTCAGTTGCACGCCAGCACACAAACAGATATTCGCACTGTAGAAAAAGCAGTGTTTTTAGACCAAGTAGGCTTTAGTCAAATGGTATTAGCGCGCGAGTTAGACTTAAACTCAGTGAAACAAATTGCCAATGCCACCACTGCAAATTTAGAATATTTTATTCATGGCGCACTGTGCGTGGCGTTTAGTGGGCAATGTTACATTAGCCACGCACACACTGGCCGCAGTGCCAACCGCGGTGAATGCTCACAAGAATGCCGCTTACCATTCACCTTAGAAGACCAAAAAGGCCGCATCATTGGTAAAGATAAACATTTTTTATCGATGAAAGATAATGATCAAAGTGCTAACCTGCGCGCTTTGATTGATGCGGGTGTGAGCAGCTTTAAAATTGAAGGTCGCTATAAAGATTTGCCATATGTTAAAAATGCCACGGCGCATTATCGCCAGCTATTAGATGAAATTTTGCATGAACGGCCTGAGTTAGCGAAATCTTCTCATGGGGATTGCGCTTACACATTTGCGCCACAACCCGAAAAAACCTTTAACCGTAGCGCAACCGATTATTTTGCTAACGGCCGCCAAGCGGATATTGGCGCATTTGACACGCCAAAATTTTCTGGTGAACTACTCGGCAAGGTCACCAAAGTAGGCAAAGACTTTATTGAAGTTGAAACGGCGACGCAACTGCATAATGGCGATGGCGTATGCTTTTTTGATGTGCATAAAGAACTCGTCGGCTTACGCATTAACACCGTGGATGGCAAAAAACTTTACCCCAACGAAATGCCTGCCGATATTCGTAACAATACGGTGATGTACCGCAACCGTGACCACGCTTTTATGCGATTGCTAGAAAAAGACTCCGCCACGCGCAAAATAACGGTTGAATTGATTTTTGCCGAAACGCAAGATGGCTTTGCGTTAAGTATTACCGATAGCGCTGGTTTTACTGCTACTGCATTTTGTAAAGCAGAAAAGCAAATTGCAAACACTCCAGAAAAAGCTGAAACAAGCCTGCGAGAAAACTTAAGCAAATTAGGTAATACAGATTTTATTGCCAATGAAATTCACCTGCAGACGCAACATACTTATTTTGTACCCGCTTCCATCATTAACCAGTTACGTCGCGACGCTGTAGAGCAACTACAATCGGCAAGAAATGGTGGTTACCAGCGCCCGCCACGCCACGCCACTGCAATGCCGCCTGCTATTTACCCAGAAGATACGCTAAGTTATCTTGCCAATGTTTACAATCAAAAAGCGCGGCAATTTTACGAAAAGCACGGCGTTAAAATGATTGCAAAAGCTTATGAAGCCAATGAAGAATTAGGCGAAGTGCCAGTGATGATAACCAAACATTGCTTACGCTTTAGCCACGGCCTCTGCCCAAAAGAAGCTAAAGGGGTCTTGGGGGTACAAGGCACCGTCACCGCAGAACCGATGACGCTAATTAACGGCAACGATAGATTTACCCTCAAATTTGACTGCAAACCCTGTGAAATGCACGTGATGGGACAAATTCGCAAACCCGTCATCCAAATGGGTCCGCCGCAAACCGTACAGTTTTTTAACAAGCGACCATAAAAACCTGTCTGATATGGCATTGTTTTAAAAGCCATTTTATTGTCAAAAATAGCACTACTTCTTTTCACCTCCCCGCTAAGCCAGTCTGGATGCGGCTTCCAGAGGCATGAATTTCTCTCGGGGTGTAAATCAGGCAAAAAATCATCATTTTATTGCACTCAATATTTTAAAACCTCTGTCTTTTTTAGGCATGTTTAATTTATGAACACTTTTGATAAAAATGCACCAGTTTTGCACTAGCTAACACCTAATAAATAACTTCATAAATATTAAGTAATCTATTGAATTTTAATATTTTTAGTTTACAATACCATCATTGGTATCGAAATTGCTTATTTGTCACTATCGATATTAATTAAGGAATCTAAAAATGCTTAAGAAGATTGCAATAGCTGCTTTTTTCACCCTCGTCACTGCCACTTCATCAGTCACTTTGGCTGCAAATTCTCAAGTTTCAGAACGCACCAATATCGTTTCAGCGGTTAATGACGTTCCTGCAACTCAGCAAGAACATACAACTGCTCTCACCAGCGCAAATGCTGGCGAAGCAACTGATGCGGGAACTTTGTCGCCTTCGGCTTCTGCGTGGATGTTAGGCTTGGCTTTAGTGGGTTTTGTGTTGCTATCAAATCGCAGAGCAATTTAAACGTTGCGCTAAACTAGCAGCGCTTTGATGGCGCGTGAACGTGATTAGGCTTTTTTCACAAATTCTGATTTCAGCTTCATCGCGCCTATGCCATCAATTTTGCAATCAATATCATGGTCACCATCCACTAGGCGGATATTTTTAACTTTAGTACCCACTTTTACTACCAGTGATGAGCCTTTTACTTTGAGGTCTTTAATCACGGTAATCGTATCGCCATCTTGCAACACATTGCCGTTGGCATCACGAATCACTTTTGCCTCTTCTGTGCTTTCAGTAGCGGCACTTTTTGACCACTCGTATGCGCACTCCGGGCAGATGTACTGGTCACCATCTTCGTAGGTATATGCTGAATTGCATTTTGGGCAGTTTGGTAAATGACTCATCTTTACTTTCTTCTCGAATTTAAGGTTTAATTTATGAGCATTTTAACTTAAGGTGCTGGGTTCATCATGCTTAAATGGATATTTTCAATTTCCGCCAACACTTCATCACTTAATTGCACCACCCATGCATCAATATTTTCTTGCAATTGCGCCATACTGGTGGCACCAATAATTGTACTCGCCACACACCAACGATGCATGACAAAACTAAGCGCAAGTTGGGCAGGGCTTAAGCCATGCGCACGTGCCAGCTTGGCATAGGCTGCACTTGCTGCAGGCACGTTAGGTTTTTTGTAGCGTTGTGCATAGCCTAAAAACATCGTCACGCGGCCTTTGGCTTGTGGGTCATCAATATATTTGCCACTTAAATGCCCAAAAGCCAGTGGAGAATAAGCTAATAAACTCACATTTTCCCGATAAAGTATTTCGCTAATGCCAAAATCAATGGTGCGATTCATCAGGTGATAACTATTTTGCAAGGTCGCCACACGCGGTAAATTATATTCTTTACTTAACCGCAAAAATTCCATGATGCCCCACGGTTGCTCGTTACTAAGCCCAATCGCCCGCACTTTACCTTCTGCAATAAGCTCTGCCAATGTTTCTAATTGCGTATGAATACTCACCCATGCCTTTTGATTCCCTTGTGCATCTTGCTCTAATGTGGGATTAAATTGATATTGGCCAAATAAAGGCACGTTGCGCTCTGGCCAATGCAATTGGTACAGGTCAATATAGTCCGTTTGTAAGCGTTTTAACGAATCATGAATCGCAGCGCGAATATTGTCACGGGTTAATGAATCATCACCATTGCGTATCCAGTTGAGCCCACGGTTGCGACCTGCTACTTTACTGCCTAAAATAATCTTATCGCGCGCTTGATTTTTTAGCCAATGACCGATGATGGTTTCAGTGCGGGTAAACGTTTCTGCCTTGGGTGGCACGGGGTACATTTCGGCGGTGTCTATAAAGTTAATGCCTTGCGATAAAGCATAATCCAATTGCACATGCGCCTCAGCTTGTGTGTTTTGATCACCAAACGTCATCGTACCTAAGCAAACCTTAGAAACTTTGAGTGCTGAGTTACCCAACTTTACATATTCCATATCATCCTCAAATTTTCTACATTTTTTTAAATTCTGCTCTTGAAAATAGCCAAAGCATCCCAAAATTAGCAATCAAGGCATGAGAGTGCTAATATGCCGCATTGCCTAAGCAATTCATAGTAACAACTTAAATTTACATTTTATCGTTATAACAGGAGAAACCGTATGAAAATTCGTCCATTACACGACCGCGTGATTGTTAAACGCTCAGAAGAAGAGCGCACAACTGCATCTGGCATCGTGATTCCAGATTCTGCCACAGAAAAACCAGACCAAGGCGTGGTAAAAGCTGTAGGCAATGGCAAACGTGATGACAGCGGCAAAGTTAACGCGTTAGACGTTAAAGTTGGCGACAAGGTGTTGTTTGGTAAATATGCAGGCCAAACCGTTAAGGTGGATGGCGAAGAGTTATTGGTCATGCGTGAAGAAGACATTATGGCAATCGTCGAATAAATCTGACGGATTGCAACGGCCGATTGCGTTGTTGCATAAAACCTTTTTGGCTCGCCGTACAACTTGTACTGTCTTCGCCAAATCCGTTTTATGCGCCTAGCACTCATCCCGTTTCAGCACTTCATATTTGATGGTTCCAATTTAAAGAATATTTAAAAGCTTAATTTAAGGAGTAAATCATGGCAGCAAAAGACGTAAGATTCGGCGACGACGTTCGCCAAAAAATGGTAGTCGGTGTTAACGTATTAGCAAACGCAGTGCGCGTTACTTTAGGCCCTAAAGGCCGCAACGTGGTGTTAGAGCGCTCATTTGGCGCACCAACTATCACTAAAGACGGTGTTTCTGTAGCTAAAGAAATCGAATTGAAAGATAAGTTCGAAAACATGGGTGCGCAAATGGTGAAAGAAGTTGCTTCTAAAACCAATGACATCGCTGGTGACGGTACAACAACGGCAACAGTGTTAGCCCAAGCGATTATTCGTGAAGGCATGAAATCAGTAGCGGCTGGTATGAACCCAATGGATTTAAAACGTGGTATCGACAAAGCGGTTGAAGCAGCCGTGGCTGATTTGCAAAAACAATCAAAACCATGTGCAACGAGCAAAGAAATTGCCCAAGTTGGCTCAATTTCAGCCAACTCAGACGAGTCAGTAGGCAAAATCATTGCTGATGCGATGGACAAAGTGGGCAAAGAAGGCGTAATTACTGTTGAAGACGGCTCAGGCTTAAGCAACGAATTAGACGTAGTTGAAGGTATGCAATTTGACCGTGGCTATTTGTCTCCATACTTCATCAACAACGCTGAGCGTCAAATCGCTTTAATGGACAACCCATTTGTGTTGTTGCACGACAAAAAAATCTCAAACATCCGTGATTTATTGCCAACTTTAGAGCAAGTAGCTAAAGCCGGTCGTCCATTATTAATTATTGCTGAAGATGTCGATGGCGAAGCGTTAGCAACTTTAGTAGTGAATAACATTCGCGGCATCTTAAAAACTGTGGCAGTTAAAGCACCAGGCTTTGGTGACCGCCGTAAAGCCATGTTAGAAGACATTGCGATTTTGACTGGTGGTACTGTGATTGCCGAAGAAGTTGGCTTAAAACTTGAAAACGTGAAGTTAGAAGATTTAGGTTCAGCTAAACGTATTGAAGTGGGCAAAGAAAACACCACAATTATTGATGGCGCTGGTCATGAAGGCAATATCAAATCTCGCATTGCGCAAATCAAAGCACAAATCGAAGAAGCCACTAGCGACTACGATAAAGAAAAACTACAAGAACGCGTAGCTAAATTAGCTGGCGGTGTTGCAGTGATTAAAGTAGGTGCTACTACTGAAATCGAGATGAAAGAGAAAAAAGCCCGCGTTGAAGATGCATTGCACGCAACACGCGCTGCGGTTGAAGAAGGCATTGTAGCAGGTGGTGGCGTAGCGTTAATTCGCGCACGTGATGCAGTTGCTAAAGTAAAAGGTGACAACCTTGACCAAGAAGCTGGCATTAAAATTGTATTACGCGCAGTTGAAGAACCATTACGCCAAATCACAGCCAATGCCGGTGTGGAGCCATCAGTGGTGGTGAACAACGTTGCGGCAGGTAAAGGCAACTACGGCTACAACGCTGCTAACGAAACTTATGGCGACATGATTGAAATGGGTATTTTAGACCCAACCAAAGTGACCCGCTCAGCATTACAAAATGCAGCTTCTATTGCTGGCTTAATGCTTACAACAGACTGCATGGTTGCTGAGTTGCCAAAGGATGATGCCCCAGCGATGGGTGGCGGTGACATGGGTGGTATGGGTGGCATGGGCGGTATGATGTAATTTCATTCTTTTTTGAATGATGCTCTAACAGAGTATAAAAAGCCTCACTTCGGTGAGGCTTTTTTATTGGTCAACAAAGTACTCAAAGACAGTTTTACTTAAGCACCTTATAATTTCTTATTTTTTATAAAACACTCTTACGCCATGCCTCAAGAAAAATCAGGTCAGCTACACCCTTCATGGCAAGCCGTGATTGGTGGCGAGTTTGACAAACCTTACATGCAGGCTTTGCGAGCTTTTTTGAAAGAGAAAAAAGTCACAGGAAAAGTCATCTACCCGCCTAGCTCGTTGATTTTTAATGCGTTTAATCACACGCCATTTGAGCAAGTGCGGGTGGTGATTATCGGACAAGACCCGTACCACGGGCAGAATAATGCTGGACAGCCCCAAGCGCATGGCTTGAGTTTTTCTGTACCTAAAGGGGTGGATTTACCGCCTTCACTGCAAAACATATATAAAGAGATTGAAGCCGATTTGCACATTAAAATGAGCAAAAGCGGCGATTTAACGCCGTGGGCTGAGCAAGGCGTACTGTTATTAAATGCAACGCTCACCGTTGAGCAAGCCAATGCGGGCTCGCATCAAAACAAAGGTTGGGAGGCATTTACCGATGCCGCCATTGCCGCACTCAACAAACAGCGTGAAAATTTGGTGTTTGTGCTGTGGGGCAGCTACGCGCAAAAGAAAGGCGCAATCATTGATGAAAGCAAACATTTGGTTTTAAAGTCTGTGCATCCATCGCCTTTATCTGCCCACCGCGGCTTTTTTGGCAACCACCAGTTTTCAAACATCAATCAATATCTTAAGCAACACGGGCAAGCTGAAATTAACTGGCAAATTTAGTCATTTTTAACTTAAAAAATCAGCCTAATATCCCCCGAGAGATTTTTATGTCTCTGCAAGCCGCATGCATACTGGCTTACAGAGCAGCACAAATGAAGATGTTATAAAAATCGGTTAAAAAATTTTCTTTTTAGCCAATAAAAAAACCTGCACTTGCAGGGTCTGTTTACTGAGTGATTACGGTTTTTTTACTAACAACTTATCCACCCAACCCTCACCTTCAGAGGTGGTGACGCGGTACATACCATTTTGCTCTTCACCCATGTAAATCACTTCGTCGGTTTTTGAAAGTTGTAATAATTTTGCTGATTTTTTATTGGCTTCTTTAAGCACTTTGACTTTATCCATTTTTGCAACGATTGTATCACCTGATTTAATCTCAGTCGTAGTTACAGATTCAGCTTTAGTCGCATCTGGTGATTTTGTTGGCGTAACTTCTTTGCTTAGCTCACCCACTTCGCGGCTGGTGCTGGTCATTTCGCCAATTGTGCCACGCAACTCACGTAGCGAATCTCCTAATCCTGCATGTGCAGCACCCGTTAGCAACATCAATAAAACCGCTGAAACAAAACGCATCACTCTCTCCTAATATTATTGTTAATTGTTAAATTAGTTGTGAAATCAACCAACTACAGGACGGTTATGTTATCACAATAGGCGGCTAAACAAATAAGTGGTGGGTTTGGTTGACGCAAAAAAAGCCCCAACTCAAGGGGATAAAGAGTTGGGGCAAAATGCCTTATTGTAAAGGCTTCCGCCTAGGGAGGAAAAAGCGGAAAGGATAACCAAATAAATTTGGCTACCATGCTTACTCAGAGCAACTTTAATGGCTGTTAGTTCTCACTTTTTTGTAACAGTTTGTATCTCTCAAACTTACATTTTTATCACATTAACCATGCGATAATATTGCTATGGAAAATCACGCGCAAAGCTACCCTCAAGATCCTCTTTTAGCGGGGCTGAATAGCAAACAATTAGAAGCCGTCACACTGCCACAGCAATCCGCCCTTATTTTGGCAGGTGCTGGCAGTGGTAAAACCCGCGTGCTTACCGCCCGTATTGCTTGGCTTATTCAAACAGGGCAAGTGTCGCCCACAGGTTTGTTAGCGGTCACTTTCACCAACAAGGCCGCCAAAGAAATGTTGACGCGCATTACTGCATCGCTACCAATTAACACGCGTGGCATGTGGGTGGGCACATTTCATGGTCTGTGTAATCGGCTCTTGCGCGCACATCATCGCGAGGCTGGCTTGCCGCAAAGTTTTCAAATTTTAGATATTGCTGACCAGCTTTCGATGATTAAGCGGCTGATGAAATTGATGAATGTGGATGATGAAAAGTATCCGCCCAAGCAGGTGCAAAACTTTATTAACGGCTGCAAAGATGAAGGTTTGAGGGCAGATAAAGTAGAAGCTTATGATGCGCACACGCAAAAAATGTGCGAGATTTTTGACGCTTACGACAAACAATGCCAACGCGATGGCGTGGCAGATTTTGCTGAGTTGTTGCTACGCTGCTACGAGCTATTAACGCGTGATGTGAGCATTCGCTCTCACTACCAAAGCCGTTTTAAATACATCTTGGTGGATGAATTTCAAGATACCAATCGTCTGCAATATTTGTGGCTAAAACTGCTTGCTGGGCAAGAAATCCACACAGGGATAAGTGGCGGTAAGAACGCAAGCGCTCAACCGCCACTAAACTGCATGTTTGCAGTGGGTGATGATGACCAATCCATTTACGGTTTTCGTGGCGCGCGCGTTGGTAATATGCGCGATTTTGAAAAAGATTTCAATGTACAAAATATTGTTAAATTAGAAGAAAATTACCGCTCGCACAGCAATATTTTAGATGCCGCTAATGCCATTATTTCGCACAATAATAATCGTTTAGGTAAAAATTTGTGGACATCAGCCGGCGCTGGCGAGCCCGTGCGCGTATATGATGCCTATAACGACACAGATGAAGCGCAGTTTATTGTCGATGAAATTAAAATGCTACATTGCGAAGGCATGCCTTTAGGCGACATCGCACTACTTTATCGTAGCAACGCGCAATCGCGCATATTAGAGCAAGCTCTATTTAATGCCAAATTACCATACCGCGTCTATGGTGGCTTGCGCTTTTTTGAGCGTGCTGAAATCAAACATGCGCTGGCTTACATGCGTTTAATCGCCAATGCTAATGATGACACGGCGCTTTTACGCGTGATTAACTTTCCCACACGCGGCATCGGTGCACGCAGTCTTGAGCAGTTGCAAGAGGCGGCGCGTGCTAATAATTGCAGCATTTGGCAAGCCGCGATTAACAAAGTAGGAAATGGTAAACTTGGCGCAAAAGGCATTGAAGGCTTTGTTGCGCTGATTCGGCGGATGATAGATGAAGCTTACGGCCTAACGTTGCCAGAACTCACTGAAATCGCTATTAGCCAATCTGGCCTCATGGCGCATTATGAAAATGACAAAGAAGGCGAAGACCGTATTGAAAACTTGAAAGAGTTAGTGACAGCCGCCGTCTCTTTTACCAACCAAGATTTTGGAAACCACAACAATGTGGATGGCGACACACCGCAAGATTTGCTCACGCAATTTTTAAGCCACGCCAGCCTAGAAGCAGGTGAGCACCAAGCCGATGTTGGGCATGATGCCTTGCAACTCATGACAGTACACGCCTCAAAAGGCTTAGAGTTTAAGTCGGTATTCATTAGCGGCTTAGAAGAAGGCTTATGCCCACACGAGCAAAGCTTGTATGAAAGTGCTGGGCTAGAAGAGGAACGCCGACTCATGTATGTGGCTGTCACGCGTGCGCGCCAACGTTTGTATTTAAGCCATGCGCAAAGCCGCATGTTGCACGGTAAAGTGCGCTTTGGCATTGCCTCGCGCTTTTTAGATGAAATTCCCGAAAAACTACTTAAGCATTTAAATGCCAAGCCGGTACCTAAACCAAGTTTCAGTCGTGATTATAACGAGCTACCGCACATAATGAGTAGCCAACAAAGTAGCACACAAAAAAATGCTATGCCGTGGCGCGTGGGGCAACAAGTGAATCATGCAAAATTTGGTAACGGCGTGGTAGTGAGTTACGAGGGCAATGCAAACGACATGCGCGTTCAAGTAAATTTTGGCAGCAATGGCTTGAAATGGCTGGCGCTAGAGTTTGCTAAACTTATACCGATTTAAAATCTAACTAAAACGTTTCTTTGCGCGCCTTGCGGTTTGAATGCTGGATTCGTTGATTCCTGCAAACATTTCATTAAGAAATTGCGTGACAATAGGTGGGGCAGTTTCAGGTGAGCCTGCATTAAATGGCGGCTCCGGGTTGTATTCAATATAGAGCTGTACAGCTTTTGCGTAGTTTTCGTTACGTAAAAGTGCAACCAATTTTAAACCAAAATCTATACCTGCAGTAACTCCACCACCAGTCACCCTGTTTCTATCTACCACTACACGGCTTTTTGTTGGAATTGCGCCTAACTCTGCTAAAGCGGGTAATGATGACCAATAAGAAGTTGCGTTATAACCCCTAAGTAAACCAGCAGCACCTAATATAAGTGAGCCTGTACATACGCTAGTGATGAATTTTGCGCTTTTGCCTTGCTCGGCTAAAAAGCTTAACACTTCAGGGTCTTCCATCATAGTGAGCGTACCTGGCACGCCACCAGGCACAAACAAAACATCGAGATTTTTTGGACAATCTTTAAATGAGGTGGTTGGACGAATTGGAATCAACTTAGTCTGCGCTGGGTTTTCATTACCCACTTCATCTAAATTTTTCCAAACCAAATGAATATCACGATTCATTAATGCTTCAAACACAGTGAGTGGACCGACTAAATCTTGCAAAAACATACCAGGATAAACCAGCATACCAATGATTAATTTATCGCCCCCAGTGAACTCGGCATACTTATTCATTGCTTCACTGTGTTGCTTTTCTTCACGAGTTACTTCAGCGGCTACCTTTGTGGGTTCGTCCGTACTTGCCTTAGCCAGTTTAGCTAAGGCAAGTGCCGCACCACTACTTGAAGCAAGCTGTATAAACTTTCTACGATTCATTGTCGCGTCTTTGATTTTTAATACTTAGTATTTAATTGATGCACTAAGATAGGCTGAAGTTCCTGTATCGGGGGCAATGCGGCCACCTAAGTAATTATAGTATTGATAGTAGTCTTGATTCGTTAAATTTTTCACTGTTAAGCCAAGGTTATAACGCTCTGCTTTATATGCAATACTTGCATCAATTGTATGATAACTATCAGTTTTAAATGTATTGGCGTTATCTACAAACATTCCCGATTGCCATGTTGCACCTATGCCCATACTCAAGCCTTTAAGTGAATCTTGCATAAAGTTGTAATTTGCCCAAACTCTTGCGGCATTTTTTGCTACTCCTGGCAATTCATTTCCTGATTTTGCGCCCGTGACGGTTTTAGTAAACTCCGCATTCGTATAAGCATAATTGCCCAATAAACTCAATGATGGTGAAATACGCCAAGTAATATCAGCATCAAAGCCACGTGAGCGTTGCTCGCCTTCCGTTAAAGAGCGGAATGATGCGCTAGCAGGATCAGTGACAGCCACGTTTTCACGATTGATGTGGTAAAAAGCGGCTTGCCCTGTAACATCACCATTATCAAATTTAATACCTGCTTCTTTTTGGCGTGTTTCTTCAGGTTTTGGTGCGCCTGTAAATAAAGCAAATGGTTGACCGCGTAAACCTTCGCTATAATTAGCAAATACAGAAAAACTGTCGGTTAAATCAAACACTAAACCAAGTCTGGGTAGTATTTTGTTTTTTTCTGTATTAGCTTTGCCTTGCTGATAAACTGATACATAACTGCCTAGTAACACATTATTAAATGTTGCTACTGAATCTAATTCAGGCCCAGTATAATCAATTTCTACATGGGCTTGCCTTACACTTGCTAGCAAGTGTAATCGTTCTTGAATATGGCTTTGCCATTGCGCATAAACCCCATATGTCGTGTTAGTAGAGAAGGTATTATTTAATCCCGCACCTGGTTGGCTATAAGGTGAAAAGCTTGGATTTTTCAAATCGACAACATTCGCAGCGCATTGTGAAAAACCAAAAGTGAGATTAAACAAAGAAGCACAATCTACAATATTTGGGTCAAACACTAAGCCTCCTGCCAAAACACGCAACACATCACCATCAAATGCTGGATCAAAGTCTATAAAGCCCTTATCTTTTAATTTACTATAATCCGCACCCAATAACACCGTGTTTTTAGTTGCGCCCCAATCAAACTTGGCTGTCGCATTGGCAAGCAAAGTCTTTTCTGTTTGCTCTTGAAATAGTTGGGTGTTGTAGATAGAAAAACTTGTAGGACTAATATCAGCGCGGTCTGGCCTATTGCCGCCGAGTGCTTGTGCTTTTTGGTCAAATTCTGAAGTGGCATAACGCGCTTTAGCATTGAAAGACCAAACATCATTCAATTTATGGTCTAGCGTTGCCCAAACACCATCAAATTCAGTTTTACTATCAGGTAAATCTTTATCGCCAATAAATAAATCGCGCTTGATATTGAAATTACCCGCAACCGTACCAACCGCTGGTAAGCCTTGATAATCCTGTTGACGCCATCTCGAAATTTTACCTTGCAACGCCAGCGAAGTTGTACTGTTGTTGGTAAACAAAATAGAAGGGTTTAAGTTGTAGCGCTTTTGCTCCACTACATCAGTATTGCTATCTGTATTTGTATATTCGCCTGTAATGCGCAGTAACACTTGGTCATTTAAGGGTTGATTGATGTCAAAGAAAGGTTGCACAAAACTATCTGTACCCAATTTTACGCCAATCTCGCCAAATGCTTTTGCTTGAGGCAACTTAGATGTAATGTTTACCACGCCACCTACGGGTGAGCCTGCACCACCACTATACAGCACTGCATTTGAGCCTTTTAGCACCTCAATACTTTGCACATTTACCAAGCTTTCCCTGTCACCAGTATTATAGTACTGCGTAAAGCCATCTAATAACTGCTCAGCTTTAAAACCTCTAATTTTAGTCGCCTCAAATGATGGCGTAGAAAACTCTAGGTTCGTCACCATACCACTCACATTTTTAAGCGATTCACTTAGCGTCACATTTTGTTGATCATCAATTAAATTACGTGGCACTACTTGAATAGATTGTGGGGTTTGCTTAATAGGCGTATCTGTTCTGGTGGCAGAGCTTGAGTTTTTTACTGCATAACCATTGTCTGGCGTAGCACGTATTTGCACTGCTTCTAATTCAGTGGCTCTCTCGTCAGCTTGGACTGCATCTTCTGCACGAACAGCTTGACTTAGTGTCAGCGTCAGCAAACCCAATGTAATTAAGGTGTTTTCGTAGGGTGATTTTGTGGATCTAACACGGCGCATATAGGTTTGTCCTGAGTGAAAATTTCTCGTGGGATTATATAAGCTAATAGAATGAAATGAAATGCGACAAAATGTCGCACTTAATATTAAATCTGCGACTGCAGTTGAGTGATGGTAATAAAGAGTTAAAATAGCTAGCGTTAGAATTCGCCAAAATTTACAGCTAATTTAACGCATGATATTTTTGCTTTATTGCTCACAAATAATCCCCGAGAGATTTTTATACCGCTGGAAGCCTTATCCAGACTGGCTTAGCGGGCAGGTGAAATGATTTGATGGTTTTTTATAATATTTTTTTAGATCTTACTGATTGAACTGCTGATAGTAAGTTAATACTCACTTACTACGAAAAATAGTCAATGCTTCTTTAAACCAGACAGCGCTTTTAGTTTCTTTGTCGCCACATTTCACCAAATAAGCTTGATGGCTCATACTACTTTCACTAGCGGCACGCACGATAAAATCTTCCGTCGTGGAAATTAATTTTTTGCCCAGCAAATATTCATATTTTTGATTGAGGTGCGCAACGGCTTTTTCTGCGTTGTACCAAGTGCCGTTACGATTAAATTCACAGCCAGAAGTTTTTAAATGGGTAAACAAATGGGCAATTTCTTGTTTCGCGTTAGGGGAAATTTCAGCATTTGCTGAAAATGCGGCAAACAATGCCAAAGCAGCGAGCAGTTTTTTCATGGTTTTTCTTTGTGATTAAGATAAAGAGAACAACGCCCTGACGGGCGTTATCGTTGACTAAACTGCCTCAAGTGCGGCTGGATTATTGTCTTTTACTTCATCGTTAAATACCAATTTGACTTGCTCGTTATCGTCAATATCAACATGTACACTACCGCCATTGGCCAGTTTGCCAAATAGCAATTCATCAGCAAGCGCTTTACGAATCGTATCTTGAATCAACCTTGCCATTGGGCGCGCACCCATTTGTGGGTCAAAGCCTTTTTTACCCAAATAGACTTTTAAGCTATCACTAAAGGTCACTTCCACTTTTTTGTCATGTAATTGATCTTCTAGCTGAATCAAGAACTTATCGACCACACGAATAATAATTTCTTGTGACAATGGCGCAAATGACACCGTTGCATCTAAACGATTGCGAAACTCTGGCGTAAACATCCGCTTAATATCAGCTTGCTCATCGCCAGCCTGTTTGGCATTGGTAAAGCCAATATTAGACTTAGACAAGCTTTCGGCCCCTGCATTCGTGGTCATAATAATCGTCACGTTTCTAAAGTCTGCCTTGCGACCATTGTTATCCGTCAGCGTACCGTGATCCATCACTTGCAACAGAATATTGAAAATATCTGGGTGCGCTTTTTCAATTTCATCCAGCAATAATACGCAATAGGGGTGCTTGGTAATCGCTTCGGTCATCAAACCGCCTTGCTCAAAACCCACATAGCCTGGCGGCGCACCAATCAGGCGGCTTACCGCGTGGCGCTCCATATATTCACTCATATCAAAGCGAATCAGCTCAATACCCATGATATAAGCGAGCTGCTTAGCCACTTCTGTTTTGCCCACACCAGTTGGCCCACTAAACAAGAAGCTACCAACAGGTTTATTATTGCCACCTAAGCCACTACGCGCCATTTTAACGGCTGAGGTCAGCGCTTCAATGGCTTTGTCTTGACCAAACACTACCGCTTTTAAATCGCGCTCAAGCGTTTTTAGCGTGCTTCTGTCATCCGCAGAAATGTTTTTGGGCGGAATACGCGCAATTTTGGCGATAATATCTTCAATTTCTTTATTGCCAATCACTTTTTTCTGTTTGGATTTTGGCAAAATGCGTTGTGCCGCACCCGCCTCATCAATCACATCAATCGCCTTATCTGGCAAGTGACGATCATTGATGTACTTAGCAGAGAGCTCAGCAGCGGTAGACAACGCAGAGGCGGAATATTTCACGTGGTGATGATCTTCAAAACGTGACTTCAAGCCTTTTAATATCTCAATGGTTTCAGCCACGCTAGGTTCGATGACATCCACCTTTTGAAAGCGACGTGACAGCGCGTGGTCTTTTTCAAAAATGCCGCGATACTCTTGGTAAGTAGTTGCACCAATACATTTGAGCGTGCCGTTTGAAAGTGCTGGTTTTAATAAATTTGAGGCATCCAACGTGCCACCACTGGCTGAGCCTGCGCCTATCAGTGTGTGAATTTCATCAATAAACAATATGGCATCTGGTTGCTCGGCCAACTGCTTCATCACTGCTTTTAAGCGCGCTTCAAAATCGCCACGGTATTTGGTGCCAGCTAAAAGCGCGCCCATATCAAGCGAATACACGGTTGCATTGGCTAACACATCTGGAATATCCCCTTCTACAATACGGCGTGCCAGCCCTTCGGCAATCGCTGTTTTACCCACGCCAGCTTCACCCACTAAAAGAGGATTGTTTTTACGACGGCGGCAAAGCGTTTGTACAACACGCTCCAACTCGGGTCCACGGCCAATCAGCGGATCAATTTTACCTGCTGCAACTTGCGCATTTAAATTAAGCGTAAAGTTTTCAAGCGCACCATTCGGTGGTGTTTCTACCTCCGTTTCCGCTTCTGGGCTTTCCGCTTTTTCTGACTCAGGCACTTTTGAAACGCCATGCGAAATAAAATTAACAATATCTAAGCGCGTAACGCCTTGTTGATGCAAGAAAAACACCGCATGTGAGTCTTTTTCACCAAAAATCGCCACTAAAACATTGGCACCCGTCACTTCTTTTTTGCCTGATGATTGCACATGCAACATCGCGCGCTGAATCACACGTTGAAAACCAAGTGTAGGTTGAGTATCCACTTCTTCAGTGCCAGCCACTGTGGGTGTATGCTCTTCAATATAAGCATTTAGCTCTGAGCGTAATGTATCGAGTTTTGCACCACAAGCGCGCAACACCTCTGCAGCGGTTGGGTTATCTATCATGGCCAGCAGCAAATGCTCCACGGTAATGAGCTCGTGGCGCTTTTGTCGCGCGTCCATAAACGCCATGTGAAGTGAAACTTCTAACTCTTGAGCAATCATTTTGTGACCTAACTTTCTTTAATTTCCATTTACTATCGTTGCTATTTGTATCGTTACGCTGTTTCTATGGTGCATTGCAAAGGGTGCTGATGCTCACGCGCAAACTCAAGCACTTGATTCATTTTGGTTTCCGCAATATCTTGCGGATAAATACCACAAACACCTACACCCTCAGTATGCACTTTGAGCATAATTTGCGTTGCTTGTTCACGGCTCTTGTTAAAAAAACGCTCCAAGCACTCCACCACAAACTCCATGGGGGTGTAATCATCATTCAGTAGCAACACCTTATACATGGGGGGCAACTTTGGTTTTGCAACCTCAGGCTTAAGAGTCGTGCCACTATCATTCGGTAAATTAGCCATATTTAATTCTATTTTGGGCTAAATTCAGAAAAATTCAAGCCAAATTTCATTGATTTATTCAGGATGATACTACCCGTTTGCACTATTTAATTGCAAAGACTAAGGGAATATTTTCACGCTTTTCACAATACGGTCTTGTGTCTGGACTATTTCGAGTACGTGCGTACCCACTTTAAAGCTGGTGTTAGACTCCGGAATGTCTTCAAAATGCTCTAAAATCAGCCCATTTAAGGTGCGCGGACCATCCAGCGGCAGTTGCAAATCTAACTTTTTATTTAAGTCGCGCAACATACTGCTACCATCAACCAGCCAGCCGCCATCTTCATCTTGGCGGTAACTACCAATTTTACTGGGGGATTGCGTGGTAAAGTCGCCTATCATTTCTTCTAAAATATCTTCTAGGGTCACCAAGCCTTTAAATTCGCCATACTCATCTACCACCAAAGCCACACGTTGTTGCTTTTCTTGAAACTGCTGCAACTGCGTATAAAGCGGCGTACCAGATGGAATAAAATAAGGTTCAAGCATAGCTTCACGCAGGGTTGCTTTATCGAGCGCATTTTCCTCTGAATAGCCATTTTGCTGGTGCAAACGCAAATGATTCAGCATTTTTCGCACATGAATAATGCCGACAATTTCTTCATGGTCACCTTCGCGCACGGGCAAGCGGGTATGCTGACTATTAGATATTTGCGCCATAATATTTTCTATTGGCGCATCAAAGTCGAGCGTTTCAACCATCGTGTGTGCAGTCATTACATCATCTACGGTAATTTTTTCTAGCTCAAACAGATTAAGCAAAATCGCGCGGTGTTTTTTAGGCAAAAAATTACCTGCATCTGTCACAATACTGCGCAATTCATCCATGGTCAGCGCTTGAGAGGTCTCATTAAAATTAACTTTAACGCGTAAAACTTTCAGTAAGCCTTCAACAAATAGATTGACGAACCACACCACAGGGTAAAGCACTTTGAGCAGCGGATAAAGGATATAACTACAGAATATCCCTAATTTTTCAGGATACGCAGCGGCGATGACCTTGGGGGTGATTTCACTAAATACCAAAATGGCAAAAGTCACCGCGAGGGTGCCTATCATAAGTATCCACTCACCTTGGCTAAATAAATCAACAATAATGAGTGTGGTGAGTGTTGCTGAAGCGGCATTGGCAAAGTTATTACACAGCAAAATTACGCCGAGTAATTTATCCGTTTTTGCCAGCAAAGCACTGGCAAGTTTTGCACCGCGATGCCCTTCTTTAACCAGATGGCGCAATCGATAACGATTAAGCGACATCAAACTGGTTTCAGCGATAGAAAAAAAAGCCGAAATGAGTAGTAGCGCTGCTAGCGCGCCAAGTTTAAGTGAGACGGGAATATTATCCAAAAGGTTTTACACGAGATGAAAATAAGGTGCGTTTAGTGTACATGCAAGCTCGCGCCTAAACAAGTCTATTGCAATATTACGGCTGTTTAAATGCACTCTTTACACATTCAAAAAATTGTCCGAGAAAATTTTATGCCTCTGTAAGCCGCATAGATACTGGCTTGCAGAGGTGCCAAAATGATATGTTGTTAATTTCGTCAAAAAAACAGGTGTTTTATGCATCACTTTTCAAACACATATTGCTTGTTTTTGACGCTAATTTTGGGCGGCTTTTTATGTTGTTCAAAATAGTCGTAGCCGACTTTTAAGTTTTGCCAAAAGCTAAGCCATGGGGAGTTTTTATGCGCCGCCAAATTTTCATCGCTTAAACGAAATGGCAACGCTTGCACTTGAAAAGCAGGTTGCCCCGCTTCGAGCGCAGCGGCAGCAATAGTGTAAATTTCTTCAATTTGGTTATCTGTCATCGCATAACAGCCAATAGAAACGCAATTTCCATGTACCATGAGCGCATCACCCGTACGCTGATAAGCGCGGTCGTATGCATTCGGGTAGCCCAAATTAAATGCTAGGTGAAAACGGCTGCTGGGGTTGAACTGCTTAGGCGTGACGGTGTAAAACCCTTCTGGACTTTGTAAATCGCCTACTTTTGTTTTTGGCCCTAAATTGCCCGAAAAATAGCAAATTTTATAGCTTTTAAAAAGTGCGTATTCATTTCCTGCTTGCAACCAAACTTCCAACTCACTCGTCTCTTTAAAAATGCGCATCAACACAGGCGCGCCCAAAGTGAAGCCTTTTTCTTTTAATTTTTTTTGTATTTTGGGGCTAACACGCTTGGCAACTTCAGTTGAGCGCGTACTGGTGGGAAGCTTATTTGCAGAGAACACTAAAGTTGAATAGCAAAAAAGTACACTAAAAAATAGTAGGCTGAGCAATTTCATGCGTTGCGTTTTCATGAAATTGCTCAGCTAAAGTTAGCGTGTTAGGCAAAGTCTGATGGATGTGGCTCAACTACTTTTTCGTTTGTTGCGCCGTCTTTTTCTTTTTTGTCTTTATCAATATCGCCAATCAAATTTGCACGGCTTACGCCCAGCCACATGGCAATTGGACATGCCACTAGCACCGAAGAGTAAATACCGAACAAAATACCGATAGTGAGCGCTAGGGCAAAGTTATGTAGCACTTCGCCGCCAAAAAACAACATTGAACCTACCATGGTTTGTGTCATGGCGTGCGTAATAACAGTGCGTGACATGGTGCGGGTGATGGCGTTATCAATCACTTGCACTACAGTGGCCTTACGCATTTTTCTAAAGTTTTCGCGCACGCGGTCAAACACCACCACCGATTCATTCACCGAATAACCCAATACCGCTAATACTGCGGCTAACACCGTTAGGTTAAATTCCCATTGAAAAAAAGCAAAAAAGCCAAGAATGATCACCACGTCATGCATGTTAGCAATGATAGCTGCTAGCGCAAAACGCCATTCAAAGCGCATCCACAAATACAACATAATACCCACCACCACAAAAAATAATGCTAACGCGCCATTTTCGTAAAGTTCATTACCCACTTGCGCGCCAACCGCCTCTACACGGCGCACTTCAGCCTTAGCGTCTGCCGCTACCAAAGCTGTTTTCACTTGCTCAGATAATTTAGCTACGGAAACATCACTTTTTGCTGGCAAACGAATCAGCACATCTTTACTCGAGCCAAAGTTTTGCACGGTAGCTTCTTTTAAGCCGATACTATCTACCGCTTTACGAATGCTATCTAAGTCAGCCGCTTGTGGGTAGTTCACTTCCATGACCGTGCCACCAGTGAAATCCACCCCAAAATTGAGGCCGCGTGTAGCTAAAAAGAAAATAGCTAAAATGAAAGTTATCAATGAGATAGCCGTTGTTAAACGGCCGTAGCTCATGAAAGGAATATCATTTTTAATTCTAAATAATTCCATGTTTTTCTACTCTATATCATTTTTTAAAGTCAGCTTAACAAGATTGTTTAAGCTTTAAAAATTTGCCCAACTGAGAGCTTGGTCACCTTACGGCGATAGCCATAAATCATGTTCACGATGGCGCGAGACACTAACACTGCACTAAACATTGATGTGATGATGCCCAGCACATGCACCACCGCAAAACCTTTCACGGGCCCTGTACCAAACATAAACAAGGCCAAGCCTGCAATCATGGTGGTCACGTTAGAGTCTAAAATGGTATCCCACGCCCGATCATAACCCGCATGTATTGCGGACTGTGGCGTATTGCCATTGCGCAATTCTTCTCGCACCCGCTCGTTAATCAGCACGTTTGCGTCAATCGCCATCCCCAGTGCCAGCGCAATCGCCGCCAAACCAGGTAAAGTAAGTGTGGCTTGTAGCATTGAAAGCAAGGCAACCAATAATAATAGGTTAACTGCCAACGCCACTACTGAAACCCCGCCAAAAGCTCTATAATAAATCATCATCATCAATGCAATCGCTGCAAAACCCCACAACGTAGAGTGCACGCCGCGTTTGATGTTTTCTTGCCCCATGCTAGGGCCAACGGTGCGCTCTTCAACAATATCCATCGGCGCTGCTAGCGCACCGGCACGCATCAGTAATGATAACTCCTGCGCTTCTTGAATATTATCCATGCCAGTAATCACAAAGTTTGAAGACAACTCCGCTTGAATTTCAGGCGCAGTCAGCACTTCTTGTTGGTCTTTTTCAATCAACACTACCGCCATGCGGCGTTTAATACCCTCTTTTGAGGCTAACTTCATGGCCGTTGCGCCTTTAGCGTCCAGACGAATACTAATTACAGTACCACCGCTTTGTGAGTCTGGTCTTGGGTCAGCCGCAGTGAGATTGTCGCCAGAAAACACCACTTCTTTATCTACCAAGATTGGTTCTTCAAAACCCGCTTTATTCGCACGTACTTTGAGTAATTCACTACCTGCTGGCACAGTACCATTGACTGCGGCATCGATTTTTTGTTGGTCATAATCACGCGCACCGTTATTCATGCCATGCGCAGTGACCATGCGCACTTGCAATGTAGCTGTGCGCCCTAAAATACGTTTAGCTTCGGCAGTATCTTGTACGCCTGGCAACTGCACCACAATGCGGTCAGCGCCTTGCTGCTGAATAATTGGCTCCGCCACACCCAGTTCATTTACACGGTTATGCAAAGTGTGAATATTTTGTTTAATGGCAGCATCTTGTAAAGCTTTTTGCTCTACTAAATTAAGTGTAGCTTTTAAAACTTGTTCTTCACCTAGCGCCGTGTCAGTTAAAGTCAGGTTTGAGTAATTTTTACCAATTAGTGTTTTAGCCTTTTCAAGTTCCGCTGCGCTATTAAAGCGCACTTGAATTTCTTGGCCTTCATTGCTCACGCGCGTGTAGGCAATGCGCTCTTTACGCAACGATGATTTAAAATCGCTTACATAGCCTTCAACCGATTTTTTAAGCACGGCCTTCATATCTACCTGCATTAAAAAATGCACGCCACCGCGTAAATCCAAGCCTAAATACATCGGCTTCGCGCCAAACCAATTACGCAGCCAATCGGGTGAGCGCGATTGTAGATTGAGGGCTACTGTGTAATCTTTACCTAAGTTCGCCTCTAGTACATCTTTGGCCTTAAGTTGCGTATCGGTGTTAGCAAAACGTGCTTTAACGCCACGTTCATCCGACATAATGCCTGCTAACACGATATTTTCTTTTTTGAATGCGGCCTCTACTTTTTCAAGCAAAGCAGGGTCAATTTTGGCTGTTGCTTTTGCGGGGGTGACTTGCACAGCAGGCGATTCACCAAAAAAGTTAGGAATGGTATAAATCAAGCCTATCAATACAACAACAGCAATTAAGCCATTTAACCAAGCGGGGTAACGGTTCATCTTTTTACTCTTGTCAATTTAAGATTATTGAATTAAAGACCTTTAATCGTGCCTTTAGGCAATGCACTTTGCACGGCTTGTTTTTGCACCGTAATTTCAGTATTGGCGGCGATTTCTACCGTGACAAAATCATCTGTAACTTTTGAAACCTTACCCACAATGCCACCACTGGTGATGATTTCATCGCCTTTTTGCAAAGCAGAAATCATGGCGCGCTGGTCTTTAGCTGCCTTCATTTGTGGGCGAATAATCATGAAGTAAAACAACACAAAAATAACAATCAATGGCAAGAAGCTCATGACATCTGTTGCGGCGCCACTAGCGGCGTAAGCGTTTGAAATAAACATACTGAAAAATCCTTAAATAATGACACTTAAAATTAACGCAGGATTTTAACACAGTCTTCACTTTTGTTAGCATGCATACATCGGCTACAAAAATGAAGACTGCTATTTTTCTGCAACGCAAAAGTTTTTATAAGGGTATTTTTGTGCTTAAAAATTAGTCTTTTTGTAAATTTTTACGCCATCTTCACTTAGGCACCTCTGCAAGCCAATATCTATGCGGCTTCCAGAGGCATAAAAAACTTGTCGTATGAATAATGCGCTTTAGCGCATATATTCTACGGGCATGACCTTTACGGTTACTCGGGGCATTTTAAGAGGAATTTTTATGTACTAAAGCATGCTTTTACGCTTAGCTGCAAACTCAGTTTTAAAACTTTCAAACGTACCATTCTCAATCGCTCTGCGCATGCTTTGCATTAAAAATTGATAATAATGCAAATTGTGGATAGTGTTTAAACGCGCGCCTAAAATTTCACCGATGCGGTGCAAATGATGCAAGTAAGCACGGGTGAAGTTTTGGCAGGTATAGCAGCTACAGTTGGCATCAAGCGGCTGCGTGTCATTTTTATAGGTAGCATTTTTAATTTTAACATCGCCATATTGCGTAAATAGCCAGCCGTTGCGTGCATTGCGGGTAGGCATCACGCAATCAAACATATCAATGCCTTGTGAAACTGCATTAACCAAATCTTCAGGCGTGCCCACGCCCATTAAATAGCGCGGTTTGTTTTGCGGCATTTTGGGTGCGGTGTGGGCAAGAATGCGTTGCATATCTTCTTTAGGCTCCCCCACCGAAAGCCCACCAATGGCAAAACCGTCAAAATCAATCTCTTTTAGGCCTGCTAGCGAAACATCACGCAATTCTTCATACATTCCCCCTTGAATAATGCCAAACAGCGCATTTGGGTTGCGCCCGATTTTATGATTAAGGTGCGCGTCTTTACTGCGCTTAGCCCAGCGCAGTGAAAGTTGCATCGAGTCATTCGCTTCTTTTATTGTGGCGGGAAAAGGCGTGCATTCGTCAAAAATCATCACAATATCTGAGTTCAGTACTTTTTGAATGCGCATGGATTCTTCTGGCGTTAAAAAGCAAGTGTCGCCATTAATCGGTGATTTAAACTTAACCCCTTCTTCGCTAATTTTGCGCATTGCACCCAAGCTAAACACCTGAAAGCCGCCAGAATCCGTCAAAATTGGCTTATTCCAGCCCATAAATTTGTGCAAACCACCGTGCGCTTCTATGACCTCTAAACCTGGGCGCAACCACAAATGAAATGTGTTACCCAATACAATATCTGCATTGATTTCATTGAGCTCAAGCGGCGACATCGCTTTAACCGTGCCATAAGTGCCCACCGGCATAAAGGCAGGCGTTTGCACATCGCCATGCGCGAGGTGAACGGTGCCACGCCGCGCGAGACCATCTTGCTTGTGTAGGGTAAATTGCATGACTTATAAGTGTTAGTTTCCGATAACGCGTGATGTTATCATAATAGCTAAAGTGCTTATTGAGATAAAAGTTAATGCGATAAAGACAGTTATCCTTTGGCCCATTCAGACTATTGATAATATACTATTAATTAATAACAATTCACCCATAGCCCTTGGAATAATAAAAATGAAAAAAATTTTGCTTGCCATGTTTTGCCTATTTAACGTTAACTTAGCTAACGCGCAAACCATTCATTTCGATGATTTAGTGGGCGACTTAAGCCCTGTGACTGATGGCTACAATGGTCTAAACTGGAATATATCTAATGTAACTGGTGTTGTAGATGTTAATCCATTTTTGATTCCTGGGGTTGACTATACTGGGATTAATAATAATGCTTTGTTTAACGCCAATGGTTTTGATGGACCAAACATAACGATTCTCAGCAGCGCTAATGGCTTTAATTTTGACTTTTTAAGCGGTTTTTGGTCAGCAGGCCTAAGTGGCACTGCTGATATTTATTTTGAAGGTTACATCAACAACCAACTGGCATTGACAAGTGCAACTTACAATTTAACTGGCACATCGGTATCTCCAATTGCGCTTAATTGGAAAGGCTTAGATTCATTTAGAATAATCAGCACAACTAGCAACGTTTGGATAGCTGATAACTTTGAAGTCAACATTCAAACATCTCCTGTTCCCGAGCCATCTTCTGCTTGGCTACTCAGTGTCGGCTTAATTGGAATGTTAACGTTTCGGAAGAAGTTGCTATCCATTAAATAGGTTTTCACTTCGTTTAACCTAGATTAATACACCTTTGCTATACTCGCTTTTGTCTATTAACAGAAGCCACCATCACCATGAATGAACCTAAAAAAGACCGACGACAGCTTGCCACCCGTGGCGCTAGCTGGGCAAAATGGTTAGGTGCCACGATTGCAAAAACACCTATTACGCCCAATCAAATTTCGGTATTGAGCATAGCGCCTGCCCTCGTGGGCGCTTGGTTACTTGCTTGCAGCCAAATAGAAAAAACGCCTAGCACGTTAGTGCTCATTACATTATGTATTCAACTTAGATTACTTTTTAATATGCTGGATGGTCTAGTGGCAATTGAAGGTGGCAAACAATCCAAAGTAGGCATTTTGTATAACGAAATTCCTGATCGTATTGCTGATTCGCTATTTATTGTGGCTTTAGGTTACGCGATTGAGTTATCTTGGCTAGGTTGGCTAGGGGCATTATTGGCGGCTAAAACCGCCTATATTCGTGTGCTAGGCGGTGCAAATGGTTTAGAGCAAGATTTTCGTGGCCCGCTAGCTAAGCAACACCGCATGTTTGTTCTGTCATTGGGCTGCCTGTTAGCGGCGGGCGTACTATATTTTACAAAAGACCAAACCACTGCAATGTTAGTGCTCACTGTCACCTCATACACTATTGCAATTGGCGCTGGCCTCACCTGCATCAATCGCACCCTAGCCATAGCCAAACAACTTAATGCCAAATAACCATGCTAGCCAGCTTCGTGCGCATCAGTATTATCGCATTAGTTAAATTGCTGATTGGGGCTCAGCCACGTTGGGTAGCTGCCGCCCCTAATCTCGCACAAAGCATTTACTTCACTAATCATTCTAGCCATTTAGATACTTGGGCATTATGGGTCGCCTTACCCAAACAGATTAGGCTTAAAACTAGGCCTGTAGCCGCAAAAGACTATTGGGGAAACGGAGTTATTAAGCCATTTATTGCACTCAAAGTATTAAATGCTGTGTTGATAGAGCGCGAAGTTTCGCGTCATACAGACCCGCTTGCCCCACTGATGGAAGCCTTAACTCAAGGGGATTCTCTCATTATATTCCCCGAGGGCACGCGCAATACACAATCAGAACCTAGTGAATTTAAAGGCGGTTTATATCACTTAGCTGCGGCTTTTCCACTGGTAAAATTAGTTCCCGTTTATTTGGATACGCTACACCGCAGTATGCCCAAAGGCAGTTGGCTACCTGTACCCTTAATCTGCACTGTGCGCTTTGGTGAGGTGATTAGCCTAGCGAAAAACGAGCATAAAAAAACATTTTTAAATCGCGCAAGAGATAGTATTTTAAAGTTGATTTAGGACACCTTGATGTTAAATCATTTAGTAAATTTGAACCCCAACCAAAAGTTTTACTGGTTAATTGGTGGGGTCGCCATGCTATTAACGATAGCATCCAGCGTAGGTTGGTTACTACAGTCCCGCTTAAATAAGCAGACTAACCCCAGCGAAAAAGCTAGCAAAACGGTTGAAAACTTAATCACGCGGGTAAATGCATGGTGGGTAATGCTAGCGATACTCGGTATTGCATTTTTAGCTGGAAAATTGGGCACTGTCATTTTGTTTGGTGTGATTTCTTACTTTGCGCTACGCGAATTTATTACACTCACACCTACCCGCACTGGCGACCACCGCACATTATCGCTGGCATTCTTTTTGTTGATACCACTGCAATATTATTTAATTTATATTGAGTGGTACACCCTATTTAGTATTTTAATCCCTGTTTACGCTTTTTTATTGATGCCTTGCATTTCGGTACTAGCACAAGATACCGAACATTTTTTAGAGCGCACCGCCAAAATTCAGTGGGGGGTCATGATTAGCATTTATTGCATCAGCCATGCACCCGCTTTATTGTTGCTGCCCATCACAGATTACACTGGGCAAAACTTGTTACTATTGTTTTATTTTTTGCTAATAGTGCAGCTCAGTGACGTATTGCAATATGTGTTTGGTAACTTATTTGGCAAAACCAAAGTAGCGCCCATCGTCAGTCCGAACAAAACACTTGAAGGTCTAATTGGTGGCGGATTAAGTGCAGTCGGAGTCGGAGCAATGCTGTGGTGGATTACGCCCTTTACACCATTGCAAAGCGCAGGCATGGCATCAGCTATTGTTATCATGGGTTTTTTGGGTGGTCTAGTCATGTCTGCCATTAAGCGCAGCTTGGGTGCCAAAGACTGGGGCAATATGATAGAAGGCCACGGCGGCATGCTCGACCGCATGGATTCAGTGAGCTTTGCCGCACCTATTTTCTTTCACTTAGTACGCTATTTCTTTACGCCATAAAAATGACACATAGTCGTCTTAGCAACTGTTTGATATACTAGCTCAACTAAAATTTACTCTATTGCGCAATTATGGCTGAAGAACTAGACAAATCTAAACGTAGAGAATCTGACCAGACAGGCTTACGTGGTCGCGGCATTTATTTGTTGCCAAACTTATTTACTTCGGCGGCGTTGTTTGCTGGATTTTTTGCAATAGTGCAGGCCATGAACAATCACTTTGAGCAAGCAGCTATTGCCATTTTTATCGCCATGGTATTAGACGGGCTGGACGGTCGTGTTGCTCGCTTAACCAATACCCAGAGCGCGTTTGGTGCAGAATACGACAGTCTGTCAGATATGGTGTCTTTCGGTGTTGCCCCCGCACTCATAATGTACGTGTGGGCGCTAAAGCCACTAGGTAAGCTAGGTTGGTTAGCTGCATTTGCTTACTGCGCGTGCGCTGCACTGCGTTTAGCCCGTTTTAACACTAAATTAGATGACCCACATCAAGACAAACGCTTCTTTCAGGGCTTACCCAGCCCAGGCGCAGCGGCTTTGCTGGCTGGGTTTGTTTGGGTTTCTTATGAGTACGGCGTGAGCGGTCGTGATATTTTCTTTGGCCTACTGCAATGGAAATGGATGGCTTGGAGCATTACCGTGTTTGCTGGCATCTCGATGGTCAGCGATTTACGCTTTTACAGTGGTAAAGACGTAAACTTAAAAGAAAGTGTGCCTTTCTTTGTCATGCTAGGCATCATGTTGGCGATTGTACTGATTTCATACAGCCCACCTGAAGTTTTGTTTTTTGTCATGGTCGTCTATGCGCTGTCAGGTTATGCGTTGTGGATACGCGACAGCTTAAAAAAATAAATACTTTTTTATAGCAAGCGCTTGCAAGAGTCTTTAAAAAGCTCTATATTTCCACTCACTATGTTGTATTCGCACATCACTATCGCTATTTTTGCTACTTGCTTACTTGCAAGTGCAGTTTTCTTGCGCAAACTACTTGCGTTACGTGCGTCTGTGCGCACACTGCGCTAACGCGCACATATTCTAAACCCCTCACATTAAGTATTTCTACGTTGCACATTTTTAGCAACGCAAGAGCTAATTTGCGCATTTTTTATGTCAAATTAAGCTAAAATTCAACAGATTAAATTGAAAGCAAAAATATATGAAACAAGATCAAATCATCATCTTTGACACCACCTTGCGTGATGGCGAACAAAGCCCTGGTGCTGCCATGACCAAAGAAGAAAAAATCCGCATTGCCCGCCAGCTTGAAAAGTTGGGCGTGAATGTGATTGAGGCTGGCTTTGCAGCGGCGAGTCCAGGTGACTTTGATGCGATTTCTGAAATCGCCAAAATTATTAAAAACTCCACAGTGTGCTCATTAGCACGCGCCAGCGAAAACGACGTGCGACGTGCAGGTGAAGCTATTAAACACGCGGCAAGTGGGCGCATTCATACGTTTATTGCCACCAGCAAAATCCATATGGAAAATAAATTGCGCATGACCGAAGACCAAGTGGTTGAGCGTGCAGTGCAAGCGGTGAAATGGGCTAAAGAATATACCGATGACGTGGAATTTTCAGCCGAAGATGCCGTGCGTTCAGACATTGATTTTTTAGTGCGCGTGTTTGATGCGGTGATTGAAGCGGGCGCAAAAACCATTAACGTGCCCGATACGGTGGGTTACAGCATCCCAGCGCCTTGGGGTGAGCGTATGGCAACTTTAATTAAACGCGTTAAAAATAGCGATAAAGTCATTTGGAGCACGCACTGCCATAACGACTTAGGTATGGCAGTGGCCAACTCGTTAGCGGCGGTGATGGGCGGCGCGCGCCAAGTGGAATGTACCATTAACGGCTTGGGCGAACGTGCAGGCAATGCGAGTTTAGAAGAAGTAGTAATGGCGATTAAAACCCGTCGCGATATTTTTAACTTAGACACGCGCATTGATACCACACAAATTGTGCCCACCAGCAAATTGGTTTCAAGCATTACCGGTTACCCCGTGCAGCCGAATAAAGCTATTGTGGGCGCCAATGCGTTTGCGCATGAGAGCGGCATTCACCAAGACGGCGTGTTGAAACACCGCGAGACTTACGAAATCATGCGGGCTGAAGATGTGGGCTGGAACGCCAACAAATTAACCTTGGGCAAGTTGTCTGGCCGCAATGCATTTAGAACACGCTTAAAAGAATTGGGCATTGAGCTTGAAACTGAAGATTTGTTAAATGCCGCTTTTGCGCGCTTTAAAGATTTAGCCGATAAAAAATCGGAAATTTTTGATGAGGATTTGCACGCCTTGGTGAGCGATGAGTTTGTACAAGAAGCCTCCGAAAATTACAAATTGGTTTACTTGCAAGTCACTTCACAAACTGGCGAAATTCCACATGCTTATATAACCATTTCGGATAACGGCACAGAACAAAAAGCCGAAGCAGACGGCGGCGGCCCAGTGGATGCGACCTTTAAAGCGATTGAAAATATCGTCAACAGCGGCGCGGAATTGCAATTGTACTCTGTGAACAACATCACCAGCGGTACCGATGCGCAGGGTGAAGTCACAGTGCGCCTTTCAAAAGGTGGGCGTATCGTGAATGGTCAAGGTGCAGATACTGATATTGTGATTGCCTCAGCCAAAGCGTATTTGAACGGCTTAAATAAATTGCACAGCAAACTTGAGAAAATGAACCCGCAAGTTTAATCAGCAAAAATAGCTTAAAAAGCCTGCAAATATTACGCAAAATTACACCGAGAGAAATTTACCCCTCTGGAAGCCTTATGGATATTGGCTTTCAGAGGTGGCCAAATGAAGATGTGCAATTTCAACTATTTTTATGCCACATAAAAACCAAACTTTATTCATCGTCGCTGCGCTGTTTTGCACCTATTTTTTTTGGGGTTCAACCTACTTAGCACTGAAATTTGGCATTGAAAGTTTTCCGCCGTTTTTATTGGTCGGTTTGCGCTTTACGGTGGCAGGCATTATTTTATATGGGGTGTTGCGCTATGTCGGTTCACCTAACCCCGCGCGCGCGCAGTGGCTTGGCGCAAGCGGCTTGGGCATTTTATTACCCGTATTTGGTAATGGCACGGTCACTTTTGTGCAACAGACGGTTTCTTCCAGCATTGCGGCGCTGTCGATTGCCACAGCACCGATTTGGATGGCGATTTTTTCTAGTTTTTGGGGACATAAAATCAGCCGTCAAGAATGGATAGGTATTTTTGTGGGCCTAGTGGGCATTGTCTTGCTCAATATGGGCGGCAGTTTACATGGCGATGTAACCAGTGCGCTGTTGCTGATTTTTGCAGCGGCCAGTTGGTCATTTGGTTCAGTTTTGAGCAAGCATATTCCTATGCCATCAGGCTTGATGGCGGCAGCCTGCCAAATGTTGATTGGCGGCTTTGTGATGATGGTCGCTAGTGCAGTGCGTGGTGAAGCGTGGCCGCAAGCCATCAGTGCGAAATCATGGTGGGCTTTGGCGTTTTTGGTAGTACTTGGCTCACTGGTGTCTTATAGTGCTTATATGTATTTGCTTAAAACGGTGCGTCCACTGGTGGCGAGCAGCAATACTTTTGTGAACCCTGTGGTGGCTTTTATTGTGGGCATTTGGCTTGCTAATGAGGTGGTGACGACGAATGAATATATCGCGCTTGCAGTCATTTTAGTTGGTGTGATTTTAGTGCTCACCGCGAATAACGAAACGATTAAAGCTTAAAATATAACCCTGAGATTAAAGACATGAACCAAAAAAAACAAAACCTTGCCCTATTTGATTTAGATAACACGCTACTGGCTGGCGATAGCGATTTTCAGTGGGGGCAATTTATGATTGCGCAAGGCCTGCTTGATAAAGCCGCACACCACGATAGAAACGTGCAATTTCATGAAGATTACAAACAAGGCAAACTCGATATTGATGCGTTTTTAAAGTTTCAATTACACCCGCTTTCACAACACAAACACGCTTTTTTAAATGAGGTGCATTTAAAATACATGCAACAAATCATCCGCCCGATGATGACGAAAAAAGCACGTGCATTGGTTGAAAAACATCGCGCACAAGGCGATTTATTGCTGGTGATTACCGCAACCAATAGCTTTATCACGCGCCCCATTGCACTTGAGTTTGGCATTGAAAATCTCATCGGCACCGACCCTGAAGAAATTAACGGGGAATTTACGGGAAATTACGTTGGCGTGCCTAGTTTTCAAACTGGCAAAGTGACGCGCTTAAACCAATGGCTGGCTGAACGTGGCAAAACCTTAGACGATTTTGAGGTAAGCTATTTTTATAGCGATTCGCATAATGATTTGCCGCTCATGCAGTTAGTGACCAACCCCGTGGCAGTCGATGCCGACGCGACTTTAAGCGCTTACGCAACGCAGCAACATTGGCCACATATTAGCTTAAGATAATCGGCAAAAAACAGTAAAAAAACGCCCGAGAAAAAATCACTGCTCTGTAAGCCGCATGGTTATTGGCTCACAGAGCATTGCAAATGATGTTGACTTAAACTCTGCCCAAAATCACTTGTAAAATCAGCTTGCTGCCCACGTACGCCAGCATCAATAATACAAACCCAATTAAGGTGAGCTTAATCGCTTTTTTACCACGCCAACCGTATTGATAGTGCCCAAATAATAGCCAGCCATAAATCAACCATGAGGCGATTGAAAATATCGTTTTATGACTAAATTGCGCCGCTTTACCAAACAATTGCTCAGAGAAAAATACGCCACTCACTAGCGTGAGCGTGAGCAACACAAAACCAATCGTAATCACCCGAAATAATAATTTTTCCATGACTAACAACGGTGGAAAATCGGGCAATTGAATGAGCGATTTCTTTTGGTGCAAACTACGCTCTGCAATAGTCATCAGCACCGCATGCAAAGTGGCAAAAGTAAATAGGCTATAGGCGACCAGCGCAATGCTTACATGAATAAGCAGCAAACTCGCCCCTTGCGTTGCCACATAATAATTTTGCTGGCTAATCACAGGTAAAAAGGCAAATACAGCGGCCAGTGGCAGCACAAAGGCCTGCAAGCTATACAGCGAATGTTTTAAATTTACCACCCAATAAATCAGCACAGTGAGCCATAAAATGGCAGACAACGCCCAAAACAAACCCAAATTTAAACTCGACGCACTAAATAAATTGCTAAATAACAGCCAGCCATGCAGGGCTAAACCTAACGCTATCATGGCTTGATGCAAGGTCAGGTTTTTTTCAGGCGTTTTCACTACGCGCCAAAAATCTATGGCCACCGCCAGATAAATAAAAACAACGACTAAATATGGAATTAAATTATGCATGGTTTAATTATCGCGTGTTTGAGTTAGAATTGCACCTTATAATTTTTCACCTAAACTTTTAAGCAAACATAATTATGCTAGATAATCTTACCGGCCGGCTACAGGGTGTCATTAAAAATTTACGCGGGCAATCTCGCTTAACCGAAGAAAACATTAGCGATGCCATGCGAGAAGTGCGCATGGCTTTGCTTGAAGCCGATGTTGCCTTGCCAGTTGTTAAAGATTTTATCGCAAAAGTAAAAGAACGTGCGCAAGGTAAAGCTGTTTTAGCCAGTCTTACACCAGGGCAAGCCGTCATTGAAGTCGTGAATGACGAGTTAACCGAACTGATGGGTAAAGCTAATGTGGGCTTAAACTTAGCTGCTGTACCGCCTGCGATTATCTTGATGGCAGGTTTGCAAGGTTCTGGTAAAACCACTACCTCAGGAAAACTCGCCAAGCTGCTCAAAGAGCAAAAGAAAAAAGTACTACTTGCCAGTGCCGATGTGTATCGCCCCGCAGCGATTGAACAGCTAAAAACGCTCGCCAAGCAGTTAGAGATAGAATGTTTTGACAGCAATGCCAGCCAGAAACCGCTCGATATTGCTGCCGCCACATTCGATTTTGCTAAACGTGGCTATTATGATGTCGTGATTTTTGATACCGCTGGTCGCTTAGGGATTGATGAGGCAATGATGGCCGAAATCAAATCCTTGCACACTTTCCTTAACCCAATTGAAACCTTGTTTGTGGTAGACGCCATGCAAGGCCAAGACGCAGTCAATACGGCTAAAGCTTTTGGCGACACGCTACCCCTTACTGGTGTTGTGCTCACTAAGCTAGATGGCGACTCGCGCGGCGGCGCGGCACTCTCGGTGCGCCACGTTACAGGTAAACCGATTAAGTTTGTGGGTATAAGTGAAAAAATCGACGGTTTAGAACCATTTTACCCAGACCGTATGGCTGGCCGTATTTTGGGCATGGGTGATGTACTTGGGCTCATTGAACAAGCCCACAAAAATGTCGATATGGCTGAAGCACAAAAGGTAGCCGATAAAATTAAATCGGGCGCCAAGTTTGATTTAGAAGACTTTAAAACGCAAATGAGCCAAATGCGAAAAATGGGTGGCATGCAATCATTAATGGATAAACTTCCAGCGCAGTTAGCTGGAGCGGCAAGCCAACTACAATCCGCAGATAGTGAAAAAGCTATCCGTCGCATGGAGGGTATCATCAACAGTATGACACCGCTTGAGCGCCGCAGGCCTGATGTGATTAAAGCCACTCGCAAAAAACGCATAGCTGACGGCGCTGGGGTGCAAGTGCAAGAAGTTAATCGCTTGCTCAAACAGTTTGAAGAAACCCAAAAAATGATGAAAATGTTTAGCAAAGGCGGCATGAGCAAAATGATGCGTGCTATGGGTGGCCTCATGGGCGGTAAATTGCCTGGAATGCGTTAATTTTATTTATAGCTTGAGTAAAACATTCAAAGCTCAGAAATTTTTTCAACAAAATTATATATATTTAACAGTTTTTCATTGACCAAGGAGCCAGTTTCTAGCATAATTGCGCCCTTTCGTGAGTGATGTAAATCTTTCACAAATTGGGGTGTTAGCTCAGCTGGTAGAGCAGCGGACTTTTAATCCGTTTGTCGTGGGTTCGATCCCCGCAC
>JAKQIT010000067.1 GCA_029556915.1 Pseudomonadota bacterium | reverse complement strand
TAAAAAGGCTTTCGCCAGTAACATCGCCATCTTCTTCATGTTCTGGCAAGCCCCTGCCAGCAGGCATTGCCCTCTGACTTTAGCTAAACCACGATAGCGCGCATAACGGTGCCCATGTAGTTGCTTGGCATCCGCAAAGCTACGCTCTACGGTTTCCTTGCGCCTTGCATATAAATGCTTACCCTTTTCTTCTAATCGGTGCGCATCTATCTGATCTTTAGCCTCTTGCCACACATGGCGTGTAATCACTTTGGTATGGTTTTGACTGCGGGTGCATTGGTCACGCTGTGTGCAATGCTTGCATTGTATAGGGTTAGACACATACTCTCGATAGCCTAATCGATTCGTGGTGCGGTAATGTAATATTTGCTGATTGGGACAGTGATAAACATCTGCGTCTGCGTCATACACAAAGGCGCGTTTAGGCAACAAGCCTGCGCCTTTGTTGGGGCGTCGATAGCCCATCACACCATAGATGTGACGTTCTTCCAAACCTGTACAAATGGCTGCGGTGTAATAGCCTGCATCCAACCCTACCGCCTCCACATTAAAACCAAAGTGTTGCCGCATACGGTCTAGGCGGGATAGGTATGGCACACTGTCGTGCACATTGCCAGGCGTGACATGAATATCGGTAATCAAGGCATACCGACCATCGACTGTGCGATGGTCGAGATAGTAAAACCCTTTGGGCTTACCTTCTCTCACCATATAGCCTGCGTCACTATCTGTGGTGCTCACTTTGATGGTTTTGCTCTCAGTCTTATCTGTATCCTCTGGTGGTAACGAGGGTTTGCCATGGGCTTCTCGGTCTGCGCTAATCGCACGCTCAAGATTGGCTAGATACTCTACAGGGGCAACATCGACTTCCACTTGCTGGTGTTTGTTTTTGTTGGCATTGGCCTTGAGATGCGTGCTGTCTGTGTAAAACACCCGACCACCAATCAAGCCATGTTCAATCGCTTGGGCAACAATGCCATCAAAGATGGTCTGTTCAATCTCGCCTTCGGCAAAGCGGCGCCTTCTGTTTTGCGAGAAGGTTGAGGCATCTATAACCTTATCCGTTAAACGCATGCCTAAAAACCAGCGATAGGCGACATTGACTTGTATCTCTTTGACCAGTTGACGCTCAGAGCGTATGCCAAATAGATAGCCGATAAACAACATCTTGAATAATACCACTGGGTCTATGGCAGGTCTGCCGTTGTCGTGGCAGTAGAGGTGGGCGGTAGCTTCGTGGATAAAGTCAAATCGGATGTAGCGGTCTATGATTCGCAGTAAATGATCTTTGGGAACCAGTTCCTCCAATGTGACCATCTCAAAGGCATATTGTACGGGTGCTGGTGGTTTTAGCATCTGATATCCCCATCCATTGCTGAACTTGACGATAGCCTTATTTAAACACAAAACCCCCAACTCGTGGGGGCTTTGTCAGCAGTCTGAAGGCACTAAAGTGCCTTTTTTATTGCTAAAAGATAAGCCATATTTGATACAACCCTTATGAGATGCTCTGGAAGCCTTGTAAATAGAGGCTCGCAGGGCAGCGAATTTCGCTCGGCGTCAAAAGCGCCTATTTTATGAATTAATTTT
>JAKQIT010000052.1 GCA_029556915.1 Pseudomonadota bacterium | reverse complement strand
GAGCGTTGGAGGTACCGCACGTATTTACCAACAGCGTGAGGCTGAAATCAGGGCGGCACTTGCTGCGCAAAAAGAGCGCGTTTTACAGCTTAATTTACACAGAGATGAGCTGTCTGTATTGCAGCGTGACGTTGAAAATGCGCAACGCGCCATGGACGCAGCAAGCCAGCGATTTACTCAAGCCACAATTGAAGGCAATGCCAACCAAACCGATGTGGCAGTGTTGAATGCTGCAACAGCCCCACAGACGGCCGCTAGTCCAAAAATAGTGCTGAATGTGTTGCTATCCATTTTTCTTGGCACCATGCTTGGTTTAGGCTTTGCCTTGCTGGCGGAGATGTTAGATAGACGCGTACGTAGCCGAGATGACCTGAGTGAACTGCTTGAAGTGCCCGTGTTTGCCATTATTGATGGCAAACCACCAAAAAGCAGCAGTAAGCGTTTGTCAAAATCTTCACAACGGTTACTCAAGGCGGCTTAATAAATGATTCAAAAAGATTTGCCTAACTATTCTAGTGCGATTTCTATTAACTCTGCACGCACTGGCAAAATTGGCCGCATGCTCATTGAGCTCGGCAAGATATCGACAGATGATTCTGAAAAAATCATGCGCGAGCAAGAAAAGTTTGGTCTGCAGTTTGGTGATGCAGCAATAAAACTAGGCTTGATTACTGAGGCTGATGTGCGGCAAGTACTGGCTAAGCAGTTTAATTATCCATACTTGCAACCAGGCCAAGGCCCCTACAGTGATGAGCTTGTGGCAGCTTATCAGCCTTTTAGCCAGCAAGTTGAGGCGTTGCGTGCGTTGCGTAGCCAATTGATGATGCGGTGGTTTAATGAAACCAATAAATCGTTAGCTATTGTCAGTGCTAATGAAGGCGAAGGCAGTAGCTATTTAGCGGCCAATTTAGCCGTGATGTTTTCCCAGTTAGGCGAACGTACTTTGCTGATTGATGCAAACATGCGCGACCCACGCCAGCATATTATTTTTAACTTAAAAGAAAATCGTGGCTTATCTGATATTGTTGCAGGCCGCGCTGGCCTAGACGTAGTGAGCCAGCTAGAGTTTTTTGAAAATCTCTC
>JAKQIT010000050.1 GCA_029556915.1 Pseudomonadota bacterium | reverse complement strand
TGAAATACTTCCTTTGCCAAATCAATACCAATTGTTGTAATCTTCATTTTGGACGCCTCTTTCTAGTTAAGTAGTTTGTAGAAACTCTACTTTGGCACTTTGATGCCGTCTTAGGAAGTGGGCGTCCATTCCATTATCCTCGGCAGGGTCTTCCATTGTTGAAATAGGATAATCCCCAAGCTGTCTATTGAGCCAATTGGATATGTGTTTACTAGTTAATTTTGCGTTACCAGAACACGATGCAACAATTAGATGAGCAAGGATTTCGAGTCTATAGCAGTTTGCTTGAAATTTTGGAATTGTTAGCATTCCTGCTACTGCAGCAATTGCTAATTTCTGATCATATTTTTTTAGTACATTGCATAACTTTAAAACTTGAGGCTCTTGAAGTTGACCTTCGGCAGGCAGCATGTATGGAAATGATTCATTCAATTTTCACTCCCAAAATACTCAGTTTAGTATGCTAATCTTAACTTTTATTTTTAAAATTTATTTTGGATAAAGAAAAAGCCACATACTTTACACGGCATTTACCGACTCTCAAGACCGGTTGCGGGACGCAAAATATGTGACCTGAATTAGTATTCTAACTCTAAAATATTAATAACAGAAATAATTAGATACAGCACTTATCCTGCATTAATGGGAAATCCTTAAAGCCGTCTTTAAGTCACTTTAAGACTGTTAAAAATTGATCAATAAAATGTTTTAAAGTTACATATTTATTAAAATAAATTCGTAACTTATTTTGTCGGCTTCCGGCCGAGGCTGTGTCAAAACGCCAGAATCAGATATTTGTAATTATGTCTCGCTGAGGCAGTCGGAATTTTTTAGGTCGAAGTTTGTTATACAACTTTGGCACAAAGAAAGCCCACAGGCCTTAAGCAACCATCGCCTTCATCAATGCCACACTTCCCATGATGCTTATTACTCGCTTCATGTTGTATGCCAGAATATGTAAGCTCATTTCTGTACTGACATGCGCCTTGGTTTTCATCAAGAAGTGCGAAGCACCCATCCAGTGTTTTAAGGTACCAAAGGTATGTTCTATGGTGCATCGCCTAATCTTCATAGCCTCAGGCATGCTTTCTAGATTCGATTGCATTTGATCCAAGATTGCCTCATTCTCCCAACGCTTAATCCGTCTTTGATCGCTGGTCGTGCAACTAGATTTCAATGTGCAATTCTTACAGCTCGAACTCCAATAGGTGATGTGCGGCCTACCTTTCTCAAGTGAGCGGAAACGTTCTATCAGCAATTCACCTGCTGGACATTGATAGGTATTACTCTTAGGATCGTACACAAAGTGGCGTTTATCAAATAAGCCATTAGCTTTGTTGCCTGAGGTTAAACACTTTGGCATGATCGGCGTAATGCCGCTCTCAACACAAGCCACCACTTCCTCACCTTTGTAGTAGCCTTTATCTGCAACCACCGTCAGCATCTCTTTTTGCAAGGCATCCTTTGCCTGCTTCCCCATGTTCGATAACTGCGCTCTATCATGCCCAGCTGTCGTGACCTCGTGTGCCACAATGAGATGATGTTGCGTATCAACAGCAGCCTGTACGTTATAACCCACCATGCCACCACCACGATGTTGCATGGAGCGTGCATCAGGGTCTGTTTGCGAGAGTTGCTTATCTGGCGTTGACTGCACCTTAGCTTCGATTGTTTCCAGTACTTTCATTTGCGCTTGGAACATGGCGATACGTTCAGTCAAGCGTGCTTGATGGGGTGTTGATTGTTTCGGTGAACTAATGTCAGCCGCTTCTAAATCATCCAGGTATTGTTGGATGTTTTTCTCCACTGCTTGCATACGACTTTTAATCTTGGCTTGTGTGTAGTTATTATCAGAGCTGTTGACGGCTTTGAACTTGCTGCCATCAATGGCCACCATGGAGTCAGCAAATAAATTCAAACGACGGCACAATTCTACAAACTGGCTGCAAACCTTGCGTATAGCAGGGCCGTTCTCGTTTCTGAATCTGGCAATGGTTTTGAAGTCAGGATTGAGTCTTGCAATCAACCACATGAGTTCAACATTGCGATTGGCTTCTGCTTCCAAGCGCCTACTAGATTGAATGCGGTTGAGGTAGCCGTAAATATAGAGTTTGAGCATGGCAGCAGGATGATAAGACGGTCGACCAGTCTGTGCAGGGTTCACGCCTTCAAACCCTAACGCTGATAACGCTAATTGATCGACAAAGATATCAATGACGCGGACTGGGTTATCTTCTGCTATGTATTCATCCAGCAGCTCTGGCAAAAGCGTACTTTGTGTTCTATCTTGACCTTGTATAAATCGCTTCATATTTAAATAAAACAATATAATCATATGGTTACATTATACAATAACTAGATTAATGTGTTTATTTAAGATGCAATTTATGAGTGTTTTGACACAGCCTCGGCCCTAAGCAGACACTCAAAGCATCTTAAGATCTATTTATTTTCTTAATCTTAATGCATTAGTAATTACAGAAACTGAACTTAAACTCATCGCTAATGCTGCAATCATGGGTGAGAGTAGCCAACCTGTAAATGGATAAAGCACACCAGCGGCTAATGGCACCCCCAACGCGTTATAAACGAATGCAAACCCCAGATTCTGTTTCATATTGACGATGGTTTGTTCAGAAATGACACGTGCTTGGGCAATACCTCGTAAGTCACCTTTAACAAGTGTCACTTGAGCACTATTCATCGCCACATCAGTGCCAGTTCCCATCGCCACACCTACGTCTGCTTTGGCTAATGCAGGGGCATCGTTGATACCGTCCCCAGCCATTGCCACAATGCGGCCTTCGCGTTGCAACTTATCTACTAACGCTAATTTATCTGCGGGTTTTACTTCACCATAAACTTCATCAATGCCCAACTTGGCGGCCACTGACTTTGCAGTAAGCAGACCATCGCCTGTAGCCATGATGACACGCATACCTGAAGTCTTTAAGTTAGTTAATGCTTCGGTTGTGCTCTCCTTAATCGGGTCTGATACTGATAACAACCCAGCAAGTTGGCCATCAACTGCTAGATACATCACGCTAGCGCCTGTTGCACGCAATTCGTCAGCCTGTATTTTTAATGAGTCGATTTGAATATTTAGCTGATTCATCAGCGCAGTATTCCCAAGCGCCAATTGTTTACCATTCAGAGTACCGCGTACGCCAATACCTGTACTGGATTCAAATTTATCCACTTTATCAAGATTCAAAGATTTTTCACGTGCTGCTTTTACAATCGCATCAGCCAATGGGTGTTCACTACCTTGGTCAAGACTTGCTGCCAAGCGTAATACTTCGTCTTCGGTATAACCTGATGATGCTAAAGCACGATTGAAGCGCGGTTTACCTTCGGTTAAGGTACCAGTCTTGTCTACAATTAAGGTATCAACTTTGCGGAAATTCTCGATGGCAGCTGCGTCACGAAATAGCACGCCTTGCGTTGCAGCCTTTCCAGTGGCGACCATGATAGACATTGGAGTAGCTAACCCAAGCGCGCATGGACAGGCAATGATGAGTACAGCGACTGCGTTGATTAATCCGTAAACCCAACTTGGTTCTGGACCAAATATCCCCCAGACTACAAATGTCAGCAGTGCAATACCAACAACTGTGACGACAAAATAGCCAGCTACTTGGTCTGCCATCCGTTGCATAGGGGCTTTGGAGCGTTGGGCTTGTAATACCATTTGTACAATACTGGCTAGCACCGTTTGTGACCCTACTTTTTCTGAGCGCATGACCATGGCGCCATTGGTATTGAGCGTTGCACCTATGAGCTTATCGCCGATACCTTTAGTCACTGGCATCGGTTCACCCGTGAGCATAGATTCATCCACTGCACTTCCACCTTCTGTCACCACGCCATCCACTGGCACCTTTTCACCTGGACGGATGCGTAGCAGGTCACCCACATGTACGTGCGTGAGCGGCACATCTTCTTCTACGCCATCGGCATTGATCCTGCGAGCAGTTTTAGGTGATAAGCCAAGCAAAGATTTAATCGCAGCAGACGTTTGTGAGCGTGCCTTGAGTTCGAGAATCTGGCCAAGTAAGGTTAGTGAAATAATCACAGCTGCCGCTTCAAAATAGACAGCTACGCGGCCCATCGCCATAAACGATGCAGGGAATACATTGGGCATCACTGTCGCAACAACGCTGTAAACAAATGCTGCGGCAGTACCCAGACCTATTAATGTCCACATATTCGGGCTGCGATTCAGTACTGATTGAACGCCGCGTACAAAGAACGACCAGCCTGCCCATAATACGATGGGTAGCGACAGCACCAGCTCAATCCAGCTTTGGGTGGTCATTTCAAACCATTGAAAACGGTGACCCACCATCGCCAGAATGGTAACGATGATAGTTAATGGCAGCGTCCAAATAAAGCGCCGCTTGAAGTCTGCCAGCTCAGGACTCTCTTCATCATTTAAGTTAGGCATTTCTGGTTCTAATGCCATGCCGCATTTAGGACAAGCGCCCGCATGGTCTTGCCTCACCTCTGGGTGCATCGGGCAGGTGTAAATCGTACCCGTGGGGATAGTTTCTGAAGTGCTTGGTTTTATTTCTGATGCAGTGATGTTTGAGTTTGAATCATCAGCCAAATATTTAACTGGATCAGCTGCAAACTTAGTCTTGCAACCGGCACTGCAAAAATAAACTGGCTTATTCTTATACTTGAAGACATGTGGTGACTGTTCCGTCACCGTCATGCCACAGACTGGATCTGTTAATACTGGCTTTGTAGCATCATTGGCATCCATGACATTGACTCCTAATGTTTTATCAATGATTACCCACAGCAACCTTTACCCGTAGATTGCTGGGGGGTGTTAGCGACATCTATGCCATAACCGGCTTCTCGTATTGCTGATTTCAATTGTTCAGGTGAAGTAAGCTTCTCATCGAATTGTACGGTTGCGTTAGCGTCTGATAATGAAACGATGACATTATCTACTCCATTCACAGCCCTCAATGCTTTTGTAACATTACTACTACAGCCGCCACAGGTCATCCCTGTTACTTTTATTTGTTCAGTTTGCATGGTGAAATTCCTTTTCATTAATACTTAAATAGATACTTGCTATCCTAGCATCCACCTAATTACACTGACTGTCTGTTTCCTAACGCACTAACGGTGATTCGATCCCCTTATACTAATTTCGGATTTTAGTATGAGGGGCGTTAACTACATTCTAATTAATGCTTCATATCACCCATCGGCTTACGTACAGACATTTCCATGCCACCTTCTGGTACAGTCGTTTGTGACCGCTCCACTGGTGGCAAGTCATTTGTTACTTCACGTGCAACAGTGCCTTTAGGATGATTAAAGTAACCAGGGTCTTTGTAATCATTGCGAGCAAGCCCCTCTCTTACTTTGACTGTAGTGAACATGCCGCCCATTTCAACGGCGCCAAACTGAGCTTTACCACTCATCATAGGCAAAGTGTTTTCAGGAAGTGGCATTTCCATCATCTCAGCCATCTCTGTCATCTCAGACATACCCGTTTCACCCATCGGCATATACTCAGGTACCAAATTGCCGATTTTTTTCATCAAGTCTCCTTGTTTAACGCCAAGTAATGTAGGCACGTCATGCCCCATCGCATTCATGGTGTGATGACTTTTATGACAGTGAAATGCCCAATCACCAGGCTCATTTGCAATAAACTCTATAGCACGCATCTGTCCTACAGCGATATCAGTTGTTACTTCAGGCCAGCGAGCAGAAGCTGGAACCCATCCACCATCAGTGCCGGTGACTTGAAACTCGTGTCCGTGTAAATGAATCGGATGACTCGTCATCGTGAGATTGCCAACGCGAATACGAACACGATCATTCTTTTTGACGACAATAGGTTCGATCCCAGGGAAAACTCGACTGTTAAATGTCCATAGATTGAAATCCAACATGGTGTTAACTTTAGGTGTGTAGCTGCCAGGATCAATATCATATGCATTCAGCAGAAAGACAAAATCACGATCCACAGGCATGAATTTTGGGTTTTTAGGATGTGTGACCCAGCTCCCCATCATACCCATCGCCATTTGCAGCATTTCATCAGCATGGGGATGATACATAAACGTGCCCGCACGCTTTGCCTCAAATTCATACATAAAAGTCTTACCAGGCGGTATTGGCGGCTGATTCAGCCCGCTTACGCCATCCATGCCATTAGGTAATCGCTGGCCGTGCCAGTGAATACTGGTAATTTCAGGCAATCGGTTCGTCACAAAAATCCTTACTTTATCCCCTTCAACCACTTCAATCGTAGGACCTGGACTTTGCCCGTTATAACCCCATAAATGAGCCTTCATACCTGGCGCCATTTCACGCAGTACTGGTTCGGCTACTAGGTGGAATTCTTTTACGCCTTTATTCATACGCCAAGGAAGACTCCAGCCATTGAGTGTGACAACAGGGTTATAGGGTCTACCAGTATTGGGGTGCAATGGTGCCTGAGTATTCGCTTGTTCAGTTGAAACAATTTCTGGCAATGCGGCCATCGCGACTTTGCTTACAGTAGATGCGGCGATGCCAGCACCTGCTAATTTAAAGAAGTCACGTCTACTAAATTTAGAAAAATCCATGTTAATTTCCTTCCATCATATTTTCGTTACCAATCAGCGTCATTTGTAATGCGCTATCGGCCACCCAGAACTCACGTAAAGCTTCGATATAGCTTTTCACACTGGTAACTTGTGCGCGTGCGTCGCCAAACAGTTCAAATGGGCTTGTTAGCATACCGTTATAACGCAGCTGGTTTTCTTGCAGGATTTTCTTGCGGAGCGGCACAATTTCATCACGTATATGCTTTGTTACATCATAATTGGTGCGATAAGCGTTATAGGCCTCACGGATTTCAGACTGTGCATTGATTGCTAACTGAGCAGCCCGATTGAGTGACTGCATATAAATGGATTCGGCCCGTGCAACGCGTGCAGTGCCCCAGTCAAATATGGGCAACTCAAATGACAGCTCTACCCCTTTTTTATATGGGTCGCCGCGACGACCTTCTAACACTCTTGCAGGACCAATTTCTAGCACATTGATGAAACGTGTCGTCTTGGTGAGCCCGAGTTGTTTCGCTAATGCATCAGTTTCCAGTCGGATGGCCTGTAAATCCAAGCGCTGTTCAAAAGCTGCTTTCTCAAATGGCTGCAAATCAGTGAGTGACTTAGGTAGGTCAGGTAGTCGATCTTCCAAAATCAGCTGATCAATTGATACGCCTAGTAAGCGTGATAGCGCTTCATATGCGGATACTTGCTTATTTTTAGCATTTGCATAATCTAGTGCTGCATCTGCATAAAAGCTCTGCTCACGTGCTTGCTGTAGCTTGTTAAAGTTACCTGCCTTAACCATCCTTCTTGCTAATTCAGCACTGGCTTCTGCAGATTCCTTTACTTGCTCGCCATAGCGTACCTGCTCTGTTGCCGCGACTGCGTTGAAATAGGCTATACGTGTGTGATTGGCGATTTTAATCACTTCAAAAGCGGTTTTTTTCTGAGTTTGCACAAATCTCTGACGTTCGATTTCTTGCATTTTTGGCATGGTTATAAGCGAGAAAATATTAAAAGTCAGTATTTGTTCGATCTTATAATCACCGTCATTACGTGTATAAAGCATCGAAAACTTAGGGTTAGGCAAACGACCAGCCTGCACCAAATCGGCTTCCGATATACCAAGATTATAAAAATCCGCCTGCAACCCTTTATTGTTCAATAGCGCAATTTGTACGGCTTGCTCTACATCTAAACGTTTTGATAATAATTCGTTTACGCGTTCTGTGACTTGATTCTTTTCACCTTCTGTTTTTGGCCATACCACTTCCTGCTTGATGTGTTTTTGGGCAGTGTCTTGCACAGCCCCGAACCCTCCATCTTTAGAAAAAGTAGCACAACCGCCTAGCGCAATACTGGCACTGATAAGGACGATTACAGTACGAGATTTGAAAGCTGTATGTGGAGTATTAGTGCTCATGCGATTCTCCTTTTTCATCACTATTCATTTCTGTGTGTTCTTCAGGTCCAGCCTTAGGCGTAGCAGTAACATCTGCACCCTCGTGATGACCATGGCCAGTGCCTTCGCTGGCTGGCAGTGATAACACGCCAATCCCATGACGGTAGACCACCTCTCCTCCCAGCCATCCTGTTACTGCGATAGCTTGAGAAAGCAGGAAAAGTAAAAACAGCATTGGCACCGATATCAGTTCATTGACGCGATACTTCCATGCATCCCAGCTAGCCAGCAAGATTAAGCCTAAAGCCGTTGGAATGGCCCAAGAACGGTGTAACAACATGGCAGCATGCCCTGCATCATCATGATTGACCGAATTAAATGCGAGCCAGCCAAATAATACGGCTGCAGCAGCCCCGATTGCAGCGAGCCACAGGGTAAAGTGACCGGCGGCAGCCAGTTGCGCAGAGACAGGATGGCTGCGACGTGCGTAAGCAGCGATACTCAACAGAAAAGCAATTATGGTTAAAGCAATGGGGAAATGCACCACGACAGGATGGAGATTAGGGATTATCTGCGGTATGGCTGGTATTGTAGGTGCCATTGAGGGCATAGACATCCCTGCATGTTCAGACGCTTGTGAAGATGCGTGCTCGTGAGGTTGAGATTCATCTTGCGCGGCACCTTCATGACCTGGTTGCACATCATTCGGCTTTGACTCACTCATTTTTGAATGGTCCATCGCCTTCATATCAGACCCACTGTGATCATGCCCAGCCATTTCTTCATGTTTCATCTCCGGCATATCATCTTTTTTCATAGGCTGCATTGCTGATTTGCTGTCAGGCATGGACTTCATGTTGCCATGATCCATGTCCATTCCAGCCATTTTAGAATGGTCCATGCCTGACATTGGCGGCATAGCATGGTCGTGTTTCATTTGGCTGTGATCCATGCCTTTCATATTGTCTGGCGCGGCTTTTTTCATGCCTTCCATGCTGCTATGGTCCATACCCTCCATAGTAGACATTTCTTTGCTGTCGGAAGGCATATTAGCCATCTGTTCCGGAGTCATGCTATGTTGCATGCCTGCCATAGAGTGTCCAGCATGACCACCGCCATTTGAGGGCACGTTAATAGATTTCCAATCTGACAAGTTGTCTTCAGATAGGGGTTTGTAATCATCAAAGGATGATTGATAGATAGTGGTCTCTTGGGGGGCATCTGCTGACCATACTGGCGCAGATATACCTATACCAAGAGAAAGAATAAACAACGATAAGTTGAATAGTTTCATCGAAATCTCATTTCAAAAATAAATGTGAAGAATCAGCAACAGGCGAATAGTCTGTTGCTGAAATTAATCCATCGATTTATTTAAGAAATGGGAGGTCTTTGAGGCTGCGCACTGATGTGCGAGTGATAACTTGGTTCAAACAAGCTGATACCGATTGCTAAAACCTGGGCTTGCATATTGTCTAATTGACTTGGTGGCAGAACGGTAAAACAAGCCATGCAGTGACCGCATTTAGAGCAATGGTCATTAGTTGATTGTTTCTGACCTGGGTCGTGCTGATGGTTTTCATGTTGATTCATGTCATGACCATCATGATTATGGCTTTCAGCATTTACTGTGTGATTGGCAGACAGTTGGTCAGCCACCATCATGCCGCTAGCGTAAACAGTATCAGTAAAGAATACTGCTAGCAGCAGAAAGATAAATGTACGAAATGATCGTAACTGTTTGAATCGCATAACTCTAGTTTATATCAATCAAAGTAAATTTCAATCTACATTACTATTTATCTAACAATGTTTTAAAAAGGTAATTTTATAGCCATTCAAGATGCTCTCCCTAAAGGAGTTTTAGCCACCGCTTAATACTAGTAAAGCTAAAGATAATATCTAAATAAGTTGGTTACGTTTGAGTAATCGCAAACCATTAAATACCACAATCAAACTTGCACCCATATCGGCGAATACTGCCATCCATAGTGTCGCAACGCCCATAAAAGCGAGTACCAAAAACACAGCCTTGATACTTAAGGCAATGATAATATTTTGTTTCAAAATACCCGCTGCTTTAATACTTAATCGAATGAAATGTGGAATTTTTCGTAAATCATCATCCATTAAAGCGACATCTGCTGTTTCTAACGCAGTATCAGTACCTGCAGCTCCCATTGCAAAACCAATACTGGATTTAGCTAGCGCAGGCGCATCGTTGATACCGTCACCTACCATTCCTACCGTGCCATATTTGCTTAACTCTTCATTAATGACAGATAGCTTATCTTCAGGCAATAAATTACCTCTGGCATCATCAATCCCAACGCTTTTCGCAATGGCTTTCGCTGTGAGGTCATTATCTCCGGTAAGCATTAAGGTGCGAATCCCTAAGGCATGTAGCTCAACAATCGCTTGACGACTAGACTCTCGGACTGTGTCAGCCACTGCAATCACAGCGAGTGGTGTTGTTTCATTACTTATAATGACAGCTGTTTTACCTTCGGTCTCCAGTTTGTGTAATGCGGCTTCTGTAGCCTCATTGCATATGCCTAACTCTTCAACCAAACGATGGTTACCTAAGAAATACCATTTATTGCCTATGAGCCCTTTAACTCCACGTCCAGTAATAGCTTCAAAGTCAGTAACATCTTCTAAGATCAATTTAGATTGCAATTTAAAATGATTACTGAGTGCAGCCGACACTGGGTGATCTGAGCGACCAGCTAACGTAGCCGCTAATCTCATTGCCTGACTTTCTTCGCCACTTAAAGATACTATGTCGGTTACAATCGGCTTACCTTGTGTAATCGTTCCTGTTTTATCCAATGCTAATGATTTAAGTTTACGACCCTCTTCTAGATAGACACCACCCTTGATCAAAATCCCAGCTTTTGCAGCAGCTGCGAGACCACTCACCACTGTGACTGGTGTTGAAACCACCAATGCACATGGACAAGCAATGACTAATAGCACCAGCGCCTTATAAATCCATGGCATCCATGCCAATCCAAACAAAAGTGGTGGAAAAACTGCAATCCCCAAGGCCACAATGAATACGATAGGCGTATATATTTTGGCAAAGCTATCAACAAAACGTTGTGTTGGCGCACGGCTGCCTTGCGCATCCTCTACCGCGCGAATGATGCGAGACAATGTTGAATCGGTTTGTACTGCAGTGATACTATATTCAAAAGAGCCAGTTTCATTGATGGTGCCAGCAAACACTTTGTCACCTATAGTTTTGGCGACCGGTATGCTTTCACCGGTAATTGGCGCCTGATTCACCGCAGATTGCCCTTTAGTCAATTCCCCATCTAATGGAATGCGTTCGCCTGGTGCGACACGGGCAATCATGCCAATACTGATGGTTGCCGCATCCATTTCTTGCCACGTACCATCTGCCTGTAAAATGTTTGCCTTATCAGGCGTCATTTCCATCAAGCCACGAATAGCATTACGTGCACGGTCCAGCGATAATGCTTCAATCATTTCAGCCAAGGTAAACAGCACCATCACCATCGCTGCCTCTGGCCATTGCCCAATTAATACTGCGCCCGTCACAGCAATTGACATCAATGCATTGATATTGAGGTTAAGGTTTTTTAAAGCAACCCAGCCTTTTTTATAAGTGCCAGTGCCACTCACGGCAATAGCAAAAAGCGCTAATACTATTACTGGCCAAGACTTCTCCGATCCGCCAGTCCATACAATTACTTCGGCTAAAATGGCTGAAATGCCACCCAAGCCTAATAACCACCATTTTTTCTGGGGATTTGGAGGAAGCGCGTTATCTGATTGCGCTCGTACTGCTGTTGCTACTAATGGTACTGCATGCATGTCTATCGCAATTAATGCTTGCTTGATGGCATCAGACTTTCCTAAAGTATGTGTAACCGTCAGCTTACGTTGCATAAGATTGAAATCTAACTCGGTAATACCTTCCATCGTAGATAACTTATTGCGAATTAATGCCTCTTCTGTTGGGCAGTCCATGTTGTCGATAATAAAAACAGCTTGGGAACTTCCTGATGGCAGCTTAGGAGCGTTCTCGACAACAGGTTCCATATCCAATGTCGCGACCGCTGCAATAATTGGTTCAGGATTGGGTAAATGATGTCTCACAGTCAGTTTGCGTTGGATTAGATTAAAATTAAGACTTTCAACCCCTTGCATACCTTCAAGTTTTTGGCGTATTAAAGACTCTTCTGTCGGACAATCCATTTTTTCAATACGCAGGGTAAGTAAATTGGGAATAGTCTCGGGAGAAGAGTCAGCCTTGTCAGGTGTAGCAGCAGTATGTTTGTGACCCTCATTCATGATGTCGTACCTTTTATTAATAGCATTAAATAAACATTTCAATCGTTAACAGCAAAATGACTCCAGCAGCAATATGCTGCACTGCGCTGATCAATCTCTGTGGTGCGCCAAAGCGCAATGGCTCCTCCTGCCATTACTGCAGCGGCAGGATAGAGCGCAAAAAAATATTACACTTTGAGCAGTTTGCATACCCGCGCCTTATTTGTGAACTTTGCCAACAGGTATGGCCGACAATACATCGGTGACGATGATCCATCCTTTTTCGTGATCGCCAGTATGGCCAACGCGTTGTATGACTTCTACCAAGCTTGCAATGGCTTCTTCATGACATAAGATTTCGATCTTAAATTCATTAATCACAGTTTCACCGAAATTTACCGAATACCTCGCTTCTTTCAATTCAGTGTCATGAAGTAGCGCTTGTACGGGGAAAACAGCAAAATTGCTAATTTGCATTCCACTGCTATCTACTTCCTTTATTGCTTGCAACACATCCGAAACGCGATGAGCATGGATAAATGCTTTAATTTCTTTCATTTTTCATCCCCTATATTAAGTATTTAATTCAGGTGTAGTTTGATCGGCTTTGCGCGATGCTCTTGTCTCAACCCACTCATAAACTACAGGTAACAACAGCAAAGTAAGTAACGTCGATGTAATCAAGCCGCCAACTACCACGGTAGCAAGTGGTCGTTGTGTTTCTGCACCTACACCACTGGAAAGCAACATTGGTACTAAACCTAGTATCGCAACGCTGGCAGTCATCAATACGGGCCTTAGCCGTAACGTTGCACCTTGGCGCACTGCTTCAGCTACCGATAACCCTTTATCCTGCAACTCATTGAAGAAACTGACCAGTACGATACCGTTCAACATTGCCACCCCGAATACAGCAATAAATCCAATGGCTGAAGGAACTGAAAGATATTGCCCAGTGATAAATAACGCCAATATTCCGCCTACTGCTGCAAATGGCACATTGGCTAAAATCATTGCCGCATACTTGAACGAATTAAACGCTGTATAAAGCAAAATAAAGATAAAGAAAATCGTTAGCGGTACGATGATTGACAGCCGAGTTAATGCACGTTGCTGATTTTCAAACGCACCACCCCATTCAATCCAGTAGCCCGCTGGTAATTTCACTTGTTGGCGAATATTGGCTCCAGCTTCTTTTACAAAACCATCTACATCTCGACCTTTCACATCCAGCTGAATCACTGCATACCGCTGTAGCTGCTCGCGACGAATGAAGGAATACCCTTCAGCTACATCTACTTTTGCAACTTCAGCCAGCGGAATTATGCCACCGGTAGGCGTGCGTAAAGGAATCGCGCCAATGGCTGCAGGGCTTGCTTTAGAACTGTCTTCCAGCTTGAAAGCAATATCATAACGACGCACACCATCAATCAAAGTAGAGATGGGTTCCTGTCCGATCCCTGAGCGCACCACTTGCAATACATCGTCCGCATTCATGCCATAGCGAGCGAGTTTCTCTCGATCAACAGTGATACGGATTTGTGGTTTACCGATATTCGCTTCAAGTGATACATCGGTTGCACCTGGTACTTTATCAATCACCGATTTCAGTTGGCCGGACAGCCTATCTAAAGTGGCAAGGTCGCCACCATAGACTTTCAGGGCCAGTGTTGCACGCACACCAGAAATGAGTTCTTCTACCCGCATTTGGATTGGTTGCGTAAAAGCGATAACGGAGTTTGGTGCAACTTTCTCCAGTTTTTCACGCATGCTATCTGCTAATTGTTCAATCGATCTACCATGAGTCCACGCTTCTTTAGGTTTGAGTTCAGTGTAAATTTCCATGTAATTTACATCGGCTGTTTCCCCTTTTTCTGCACGGCCAATCATGGCAATCGCAGTGTTGACTTCAGGAAACTCTTTCAGCGATTTTTCGATGCGTTTGGAAATGGCGATTGATTCATCCAATGACGTCGAGGGAATAGACGTCACGCGCCACATGATTGAGCCTTCTTGCAGTTGTGGCATGAACTCTTTACCGAGAAATGGAAACAGTGCAAGACTTGCTACCAGCAACACGCCTGAGATGATACCGACAGCTTTTTTATGGGCCAGCACCCAATCTAGAAGCGGTAGGTAGCGACGTTTGATGACACGCATCAATAAGGTATCCCGTTCCGCTTTCGGCTTGAGGAATAATGCAGCAAGCACTGGAATGAGGGTTAATGCAAGAATCAATGAACCAGCCATCGCAAAACTGATACTAAAAGCCATCGGCTTAAACATCTTACCTTCCAGACCTTGTAAGCTGAAGAGTGGTAAGAACACAACGATAATAATTAGAATAGCGAACGCCATTGGGTTGGCGACTTCTTTTGCTGCTGTTAAGACAGCTTCAGTCCGGTTGACTTTGCCACCATGCTCAAGCCGCTCTGCCATAATACGAAACGAGTTTTCCACCATCACCACAGCGCCATCTACCATCATGCCGATCCCAATGGCTAAACCTGCCAGTGACATCAAGTTAGCTGATAGCCCTGCCTGATCCATACAGATAAATGCTGCTAGCATTGCCAGTGGTAAAGCCGCGACAACAACTAATGCTGAACGCACCTCGCCTAAGAACAAGAACAAAATAATGGCGACTAATATAGAACCCTCAATTAATGCGCGTATTGCCGTATCAATCGCCTTGTTCACTAAGTCAGTACGCTCATAGACCGTTCTGATAGTTGCGCCCTCGGGTAAGGCTTGCTTAGCCGTAGTCAGTTTAGCTTTAACAGCATCCACAACACTCTTAGCATTCTCACCCACGCGCGCCAGTGCCATACCCAGTACGACTTCTTTACCATCACGCGTCACTGCACCAGTTCTAAGTGCACCGCCTTGCTGAATTTTGGCAATATCACGTAAATAAACGGGGGTGCCATTGACGGTTTTTACAACTATTTGACCCAGTTCTGATTCGTTTTTGACTAAGCCTAAACCACGGACTAAGAATTGCTCTTGCCCAATATCAACATATTGTCCACCGACTTGACGGTTATTTACACCCACCGTTTCCAGCACTTCTTTGAAAGTGAGGCCGTATTTTGCAAAAGCTTGTGGGTCGAGCACTATTTGATATTGACGTTCTTGACCACCCCACGACATCACATCATCCACGCCTGGTGCTGTGCGTAAAATTAAGCGGATTGACCAGTCTTGCAAGGTACGCAATTCCATGTCTGACGGTGCAGATTTGATTGTATCTGCTTTCATTTTTACGGCTTCTAGCTTTTCTTCAGCACGCTCTACTGTGTACCAGAATACTTGACCTAAGCCCGAAGTATTCGGGCCCATTTCAGGAACACCATAACCAGCTGGCAGCCGATCTGCAACTTCCTGTAATCTTTCCGCGACTAAACGTCTGGCAAAGTAGATGTCCATATTATCTTCAAAATAGACAGCAACATAGGACAATCCAAATAAACTGACTGAACGAATTTCCTGTACCTTGGGCAAACCAGCTAATGCGGACTCAACGGGAAATGAAAGTAACTGCTCTACGTCTTCAGAAGCCAAGCCAGGCGACTCTGTATAGATATTGACTTGCACGGGAGTTACATCCGGGAAGGCGTCTACGGGTACTTTATGCCAAGCACGAATACCTAAGCCAGCAACAACGACAAACAAAATAATGACGAGTAACTTGTAACGCAATGAAGCGTCTATGATTGAATTTAGCATGATGTTATCCCCTTAGTCCGCATCGCCGATTTGCGATTTTAATTGACGAGACTTGAGGGCATATGCGCCTGAGATAACGACCTGTTCACCTGATTTCAACCCAGAAGTTATCACCACACCTTTGTTCAATTGCTCTCCCACCTCCACAGGGCGGACTTCAAAGCCATTCTCAGTTTGTATGTAAACGGTCGATTGGCCTTGGACGAGTAACACTGCTTCTTGCGGCAATATCAGCGCTTCACGTGAACTGGTCAAATCAACCATCGCACGTGCAAACATATCAATACGGAGCTTTCTGTCAGGGTTAGGTAACTCAATACGTGCTTTGACAGTGCGTGTTTCTTTGTCAAAAATGCTGGATATATAGCTGACCTTACCTTTGAATGATTCGTCAGGAAAAGAAGAGACTGTTACCGTTGCAGGTGAACCTACAGTAAGCTTACCTAAGTCCTTCTCCGACACATCGGCTTCGATCCAAACCGTACTTAAATCTGCAATGGTAAATAGCTTACCTTCGGGTTTTGCTAATTCGCCCATCACCGCATCTTTTTCAATGACTACACCAGAGAATGGCGCAGTAATCACAAAAGTAGAAATACCTGTATCAGAAGAACCGACTAATATATGCAGATGATCAGCACTCTCTCGCGCGGTAGTTTGTGCACGTTCATAAGCATTTTTGACTTCTAGCCACTGACGTTGCGGCACGACTTCATCTTTGTATAATTTATCCGTACGTTGGAAATTAGCTTCAGCCAATTTCAATTCACTTTGGGCATGACGATATTCAGCACGCGCTTCACCCATCTGGATACTATCAATGACTGCAAGTGCTTGACCGGCTTTTACTTGATCACCGAGGTTAGCTGTTACTTTAATTAATTTACCCTCAACACGCGGTGCGACAAAGGCAATACGGTCTTGATTAGCAGTTATGTTTGCACTGAGTATCAGTTGATCAGCCACCTTCTCTAACTGAATATTTTTAACCGTGATGTTGGATTGCTGCAACTCTTCTGCGGACAAATGAATTTCTTCACTTTTACTCTTAGGCACTGCTGCATTTTCTGCAGAGATCGCTTTAGCAGGTTGTTCCCTGTTGTCTGTGTTTTCTTTGGCTGACTCAGGTGCCTTGGATGCACCGCAACTACTAAGCAAAAGACTTAATGTCACTGCAACTGCAATTTTCTTAATGGGTATTTCTTTCATACTTGATGATATTGGCATGGTGTTATCCTTAGTGTTGATTGGCTGACTCATTGGCGAGCGGCCAACCTGCTACATATTCGAGTTCTATTTGGGTGAGACGTAAATCAAGCTGCGCTTCAATTAAATCGCGCTGTGCATCGATGACCTGTCTCTGCACCAGGAGCAATTGTGGCAAAGCAATCTCGCCATTTTTAAACGCAATTTGTGAGAGTTTTAGATTCTCTTCTAACTTGGGATAAACAGTTGTTGTTAGTCTTTGCACCCGATCTTGCAAACTGAGGCGACGTTGCCAAGAGGCAATCACTGAAGCTCTCGCATCACGAGTAAGCGTATTCTTTTCGATTTCCACCTGATTTAATTCAGTCGTTGCACGGCCAATACCAGCTGCATTCCTACGAAATAACGGTATCGGTAAAGAAAAGCCCAAGGTAGTCACAGTATCTTGCCCACCAACAACCGCATCGCGGCCGTAGTTTAAGCTGACCGTTAGGTCAGGTGTTCTAACTGCACGTTCTAGATCCAGATTGCTACGTGCTGATTGTTCCCGCCAAGAGAGTGCTTTGAGTGCTGGCCGATTTGCAACTGAAGCCAGCAGATTATCTAAAGTATATGTTGTGGTAGGAGGTTGTAGCTCTCCTATAACTGTTGGTAACTGTTGTTCTGGTAGTTGCAGTGTTGCTGAAAGCGCAGTAAGTGCTCGTGTCAATTGCTCTTGCAGTAAGTTGATTTGATTACGGGCTCGCTCAGTTTCAACGACAGCAAGATTACCATCAAGCTTGCTATCTTCCCCTGCTTCTACACGTTTTCCAATCAAGCCAGTATTGCGCTCAGTCAAATCCAGTGTGTGCTGTTCAGTTTCAATACGTTTTTGTAATGCGAGCACCTGCACAAAACGTTCCTCGACCTCAGCGTTGACGCGATGCCGCACTTCATCAATTTCTTGTTGCAGTGCTGTTAATTTTGAATTGGCAGTTTGGCGTCTATATCCTTGCTGACCAGCCAGTTCAAAAGTCTGGGCCAAGCCTGTGTTCCACTCACTGCGTCTTGAATCTGAATTGGTTGGATCGTAGAGTTTGCGTGAGCCACCTTCTAAATTGACTGTTGGATTGTTAAATAATGGTGAATTAGCATCTGCAATCTCTCCTTTAGCCGCTTCTAAGCTAGCTATAGCTTTGCGCAATTCAGGACTGTTACGTTGTGCTAATGCTAATGCTGACTCCATGGTCAGTGATTCAGCATAACTATAAGTTGATGTTGTGATGAATCCAAAAAATACAAAGCTAAAAAATAGCCACGAACTGCGACTATGCTTAACTAAAAATGATGTGTTTGACACGGTAAACCCTCTCTCATTTGTTAGTACATTTCCCTAATTAGCGAGATGCCAAGTAGGAAAATCCTAAGGTCTAAACTAGAGAGAGTGTGAGTGGGGGGGCGATAAGGCCCTTGTAGAAGTGGGTTTTCTAAAAGATGATTAGCGTATGAGAATACGGCTGGTGATTCATTAAATGCAAAAATACTGGCTGAGCCTTCTTCAGCAAAACCTAGCAAATGGAATGCCATGTGGCAGCCATGGTTACAGTGCTGATTTTGTGAGAGATGCTCATGCTTGTTCTGGTTTTGATGTACTTTCTGCACTTCTTGTTGGAAATAAGCAGTAGTATCTTCTTTGATTGCATCGGCAATAGCGTCTGGACTCATCGCCCATAGCGAGGCAAACGCTACAGAAAAGGCGACAAATAAAGCTACTAATCTGTTATTAATCAGACGCATTGACAAATAATATCTCATTTTGATTGATTACAATAATTAAGATACTAAATTGGCGAAATTTAATAATTAGAAGTTCGCATTTTTACAGACTGCGGACCTTTAATAAAGCTGTATACAAGGAAAGCCAAAGGAACTAGTACAAGACTGTAGGAAATCCATGCGCCTATTCTGCCTTGAGGTCCATAAGCTTCAGTGGCTGCATGCCAGTAAGCATTATCTAAAATACCTAAATTCGCAATTTCAATAGATTCGGTATACTCATGAAATGCATATATGACTAGTTGAATGGAAAATATCACCATGAACGCTGCAGTTACTTGAAAAAACAACCCAAGATTGATGCGATGTCCATACTTGCTCCAAGCCAAAGCAACTAACCCAGCAATTAATATACCTATAATTGCGCCCGCCATAAGATTTAGACTATCGTTGCTTTGTGCTAATGATGCAATCATGGTTGCTGCTTCCAATCCTTCTCGACCTATCATTAGTAATACAAACATGAAAATTGCAAGTTTCGCACCACCGCTAGGGTTTTGAACTGCACGGTCAATAGCACCAGTGATCTCACTTTTCATATGCTTCCCCATCTTTAGCATATGTACTGTACAGCTAATGACAAGAATTGCTGCAGTTAAAGCTAACGTGCCTTCCCAAAATGGCGTTAAAGCACCTATTTTTGCAAAGACAAATCCCAAGCCTGCACACCCTAAGATGGCTACAAAACATGCGCGATGGACTGATGGAATCAGTTTCTCTCCACCCGTTCTGGCTAAATATGCGAGTACGATTGCAATGATTAGAAAAGCCTCTAGACCTTCTCTAAAAGAAATCATAAGAGTTTCAAACATAAACTTAACCTTTACATAAACTATTTATTGAATCGAAAGCGCTTCATACATAAATGATATTGATTCTTATTATTACATCTACTAAAAATATTTGCTATACTAACAAGTTCAATAATTAAGACTAAAAAATAGGCGAGCCTAAGCTCGCCATCCTTGAATACTATCTAACTACTTCCTAACAGCGTCACATGGCATGGATGCCATCTTTACTTTGTGCTCTTCCATCATTTGACTCATCATGTCATCCATGATTTTTTGGTGCTCTGCAAACCACTCGTCACGTTCTTTTTCTGTCATACCGGCTTTAGGTTTCATTTCACGACAAGCTGCCATATTTTTATGCAGCATCTGCATGTGCTCCGTGAGGAGTTGTTGCTGCTCAGCACCCTTAGCAGCCTCTGCTTGTTTTAATTTCTGTTTAGTCACTTGTAAATTCTGAATCAGTTGTTCTTGAAAGAAGTCACGGCCTGCCATGGCGCCAGTTGATGCAAGGCTAAGGCTGGCTAAGAATGCCGTAGCGATAAGTGCGTTAATTAATGTCTTTTTCATGATAGATACTCCTTAAATAATATTTAAAATTGGTTGATTATTTGATATTGGTGATAACGTAGTCTTTGCCCTGTTGCAACAAGGTGAACTGTACCTTGTCGCCTTTTTTGACCTTATCAAGCAACATCTTGTCTTTAACTTTGAATTCCATAGTCATTGCACCCCAGCCGATAGCGGGTATGGACTTATGTTGTAAAGTCACACTCCCTGCGGACTTATTTTCTGAGACCACTGTTCCTGTACCAACAATGGCTTCATGAGAATGAGCTTGGGTCGTTGACATTGGCATCTCATCTGCATAGCTGGGCAAAGATGACATACCTGTTGCTGCAATTACTGCTAAAACGAATAATGAAGTTTTCATTTAATTTGATCCTTAATAGTTAATATTTAAATTGGTAGTTGATAAATTGGGACGGTGAAAATACCGTCCCGAATCAATCAAGAGCCGTTGGTATGTTTGGTTTGGTCTATCATTGTTTTACATTCCTCCAACTTGATAGCATCAGCCTGTTTTTTCGCAGACTCAGTCGCTTTGGCTTGCTGTTGTTGTTTGATTGTCTGCTCTATCATCAAGCGTTGACTACTGTCCTGTCCCGCTGTGGATGATAGGGATGTAAAGCCTAAGCTGGCCACTAATACGGCTACAGATAGTTTTTTTAAATATAGGGTGTTCATGGTAATTCTCCTCAAATTGACGTCATCATTCAGATGATCGTATTCAAACAGTCATGCTTGGCAGTCAAGTACGAACAGATACCAGTAGGTCAGTAATTTCACTGCCAAGCCATGGTTTTTGCACTTTGGGACTGCTGAGTGATTCAGCTATAGTCGCGCTGTGCTATGAGAAGAGATGTTTGGGGGGATGAAACAAGCCAGTGGGAAAAATTTGATAGTTGTCGTTAATCAAATCAAGGTAAGCAGTTGCTAGTATTTCAGGTACTGTGAGCAAGCCTGTGTCAGGTAGTTGTAAGATGCTTAGATGGCAGGTCGCGCATTTTTGATCTGAGCATATTTTGTTTCCACTCATATCACAACAGTTTTTATCAATCATGTCACTGCTAGCGGCTTTTGCATCTGACTGACTCATAGTCACATTATTATGGCCCGCATTCATAGTCATGCTGGCTGCCATGGTATCTTTGGACATATTGCAAGACGGCATAGTCAGCCCTGCAACCGCTTGTAAAGGGATTGTGATAGCAAGTGCTATGGTCACAAATAATTTAAGCCAGTATTTCATTTTGTATTGTTTACTTGGTTTTGATCAATTCATGTTTCTATATATATCTGACTAAATTTATCAGGACATAGTTCGTATCTTGAAGCTTTCCACAGTGGTAAGGTCAAGCGTTTTTATCAAAATAATTCATTAATATTTTTTCCAATTAACAGCGATTATTTATTTTGAGCAAGTTTATCTAAAATTGGACAATCAGGTCGTGTGTCACCATGACAACAACTCACTAAACGTGTCAGTTCCGACTTCATCGCACTCAATTCTTGTATCTTCCGGTCAAGCATTCCAATATGCTCGGTTGCCATTGATTTGACTTTGCTGCTTGGGCGGTTTTGATCACGCCATAAACTCAACAAGTCTCCGATCTGTTTAATCGAAAACCCTAAGTCCCGCGAATGCTTGATAAACCTCAGCATATGTACATCACGATGATTGTAGGTTCTATACCCGGAGAATGTTCTTGATGCAGGTGGTACAAGACCAACGTCTTCATAATGACGAATCATTTTGGCGGAGATGCCTGATGCTTCTGCGGCCTGTCCAATATTCAATATATCAGCATTCATTTAGCGCTCCTTTCCATGGTGATGTAATGGTTTCCAGCGTTTCGAGAAGACCACTTCTGAAGTTGAGATAATCAAAGCCATGACCGAGCTGGCTATCAACCCGCGTTATAAATTACTGTGGTGGTTGGAACTGAGTCTTGTTGTATGCGTTTCTGGATTGCCCTCTTCTCAACAGACCACTCACTCTTGATGTAAGTCAGCACTGATATCATATCCGTGTCAGTGAGCGTCTTACCAAAAGCTGGCATGTTGGTTGGTTTGCCATTTTCAAACAGTCCATTCTTAACGGCATCAACCAGGTATTGATCCGTGTGTCGCCATGAATGGCCGGCATCAGTTTGTGGGGGCGCAGGGTATAAACCATCGGCCCCTCTTTCCTTCCAATTAGCTTGGCCTTCTAATTTCGCTCCATGACAGCTGGCACAGTGCGCGACATAGATTTTTTTACCGTTAGCTACCAATTGCTTATCACTGATATCCAAACGGTTAAAGGTATTGTCCGACTTGATAGGCCAGAATATTGCCAGTGCTACAAGTAAGATCGCACCCCCTACCATTTGCCAGAAAAAGGATTTACGTTTTCGCATAACTCCTCCTTAGTAATATATAAGCGGCAGGCAATACGAACAACGATAATAGCGGCGCGGTTAACATCCCTCCTACCATTGGTGCGGCAATACGACTCATGGCTTCTGAGCCTGTACCAGTGCCAATCAGGATCGGTATTAGACCAGCCAGAATCACTGCTACTGTCATGGCTTTTGGCCGCACTCTTAAAGCGGCACCCTCAATCAAGGCAGCATGCAAATCTTCCTTATTATTGAGTTTGCCGGCAGCCCGATAACGCTCAATGGCATCATCTAGATACACCAACATAATGATGCCAAACTCTGCCGCCAGCCCAGATAAAGCAATCATTCCCACGCCACTGGCGATGGAGAAATGATGTCCTAAAAGATACAGGAACCAGACTGCACCCACCAAGGCAAATGGTAAACTTGCAAGAATCAGTATTGCCGGAGTCATGCGTTTAAAAGCCAAGAACAGCATGATAAAAATGATGCCCAAGGTCATCGGTACTACGTAACTCAAGCGTTTAGATGCACGTTCAAAGTATTCAAACTGCCCAGACCAAGCAAGTGAATAGCCAGCAGGTAACTGTAGTTCTTTATCCAACATTACTTTCGCGTCTTTTACAAAGCCACCCAAATCTCGGTCTTGAATGTCCACATATACCCAGACGTTAGGGCGTGCATTTTCGCTTTTAATCATGGGTGGACCGTCTGTTACTTTGACTTCAGCTACATCACCTAATGGCACAGTTGCGCCTTGCTCAGTGATAATAGGTAGTGATTTAAGCTTCTCTACCGAGTCACGGAGTTCTCTTGGGAATCGAACATTAATTGGGAAACGTGCCAAGCCCTCTATCTTCTCGCCAATATTATTGCCGCCAATTGCAGTAGATACCAACATTTGCACATCATCAATATTCAAGCCGTAACGTGCGATTTTGAGACGGTCGATTTTGACATCAATGTAACGTCCACCAGTCACTCGTTCAGAAATGACTGAATTGGCTCCTGGTACTTTCTTCATAAGGCGTTCGACTTCTTCACCCAGTTTTTCAAGTATGGCTAAATCAGCACCGCCGATCTTGATACCTACCGGACTTTTGATACCAGTGGAAAGCATGTCGATACGGTTACGAATTGGTTGCACCCATACGTTGGCCATACCGGGAATCTTTAACCTAGCATCTAGCTCTTTTACAAGTTTTTCTGGTGTCATGCCAGGACGCCACTCTTCACGTGGCTTGAATTGAATGGTGGTTTCCAGCATCTCAAGTGGCGCTGGATCAGTGGCTGTTTCCGCACGTCCAGATTTACCAAATACTGTTTTCACTTCAGGTACGGTTTTAATCAGTCTATCGCTCAACTGCAGTATTTCAGAGGCCTTAGAAACTGAAAGCCCTGGCAATGCCGTCGGCATGTAGAGCAAGTCGCCCTCATCCAAGGGCGGCATAAATTCACTTCCAAGTTTACTGAGGGGATAGAGAGTGATGAGAACGAGAATAAATGCTATAGCTAATGTTGCTTTCGGGAAATGCAATACCTTGCTCAAAAGAGGCTTATAGATCGCTATCAAACCTCTATTGAGTGGATTGTTATGCTCTGGCCTTATATGCCCACGAATGAAGATCGTCATTAACACAGGAATCAAGGTTACGGACAATCCTGCTGCTGCTGCCATGGCATAAGTCTTTGTAAACGCCAACGGTGCAAATAGTTTGCCTTCCTGTGCTTCTAAGGTGAACACCGGAATGAACGACAAGGTGATAATCAGCAAAGAGAAGAACAGCGCCGGCCCTACTTCACTCGCCGCATCAATAATCACTTTAATACGCTGATTATTGCTAGGCTCACCATGCACATTTTTATAGTTTTCCAGCTGACGGTGTGCGTTTTCAATCATGACAATCGCTGCGTCCACCATGGCACCGATGGCAATGGCAATGCCACCGAGTGACATGATGTTGGCGTTGACGCCTTGATAGTACATGACGATAAAACTGACCAGTACACCGATTGGTAAAGCGACAATCGCGACCAAGGCTGAGCGAAAGTGCCATAAGAAAACAGCACATACCAAAGCCACCACAATGAACTCTTCAATCAGTTTGTGCGTTAGGTTATCAACTGCACGTTTAATCAGTTGCGACCTGTCATAGGTCGTGACGACCTCTACACCTTCAGGCAAACTCTTTTTGAGAGTAGCGAGTTTGGCTTTTACAGCGTCAATGGCTTCTAGTGCATTTTGTCCTGCACGCATCACAATCACGCCACCAGTTACTTCCCCTTCACCATTCAATTCCGTTACACCTCGCCGGAGTTCAGGACCAATTTGTATGTGCGCAACATCAGACAATAGGATTGGCGTACCGCTACTACTCACCATGAGTGGGATATTACGGAAATCCTCAAGCGACTCTAAGTAGCCGTGTGCACGCACCATGTACTCAGCTTCTGCGGTTTCCACCACTGCGCCGCCAGTTTCCTGGTTGGCAGATTGAATCGCGGAAACGACTTTTGATAGTGGTATGCGGTAATTGCGTAACTTGTCAGGATCAACTTGCACCTGATACTGGCGTACCATACCGCCTAATGTCGCGACCTCCGCTACACCTGGAATGGTCTTCAACTCAAATTTTAGAAACCAGTCTTGAAGCGCTCGCAACTCCCCCAAGTCGTGTTTGCCAGTTCTATCTACCAAAGCATACTCGTATACCCAGCCCACGCCTGTCGCATCTGGTCCCAAGCTAGGGTTGGCGCCTTTAGGTAACTTCGAGGAAATCTGGCTCAGGTATTCCAGTACGCGGGACCGTGCCCAGTATTGGTCGGTACCGTCATTGAATAAAATATAAACAAAGGAGTCGCCAAAGAATGAATAGCCGCGTACAGTCTTCACCCCAGGCACCGATAGCATGGTCGTAGTTAGTGGATAAGTGAGCTGATTCTCGACAATCTGCGGTGCTTGCCCTGGCCATTGGGTACGGATAATCACTTGTGTATCGGACAAATCTGGGATCGCATCTAAAGGCGTTTTCAGCATGGCGAATATTCCCCATACAACCACCATCAATGTTGCCAGCAGCACCAGCAAGCGATTATTAGCGGACCAGCGTATGAGTTGAGCGATCATGGTTTGGCTCCCTGCATACCGTCCTTCATTGTTTGTACTTTTTCAACACGCTCAATCATGTATTGTGCCGGCATGTCAGGTTTTTCTGGTGTTTCTGCTTTCAAGTCAAACTCAACTGTATCGCCTGCTTTAAGTTCACTGAGCTGCTTGCTATCTTTGACCTTGAAGCCCATCGTCATGGACGGCCAACCAATCTCAGCAATCGGTTCGTGATTCAACGTGACATGGTTTGAACTCGGGTCTACGTCAATTACTTTGCCACGGCCTTTAGGCATTTTCTCAGCTGAGATAGCTTTGTCTTGGCCCATATTTTTATCTTGCTGCGATAGTCTTGCCAATACCCCTGACAGCGATGCTTCGGAATCGATTAGGAATTGACCTGAAACTACGACATCCTCGTCTTCAGTTAACCCGCTTAAGATTTCAGTATAGCTATTACGTTCTTGTCCGGTTTTAATCTCCACGGGGCGATAACCATTCGCTTCTTTCACGATCACGAGTTTACGCTTACCGGTCGCGATGACACTTTCAGTCGGGACAGACAGCGCATCGTGGGTTTGTCCGGTGAATTCCACATTGGCATACATACCAGGGCGTAATCGGTTACCTTTATTAGGTAATTCAATACGTACCTGTAAGGTTCTGGAGGTGTCATTCAACATCGGATACAGATAACCAACCTTACCTTTGAATACTTCACCAGGCAGACTTTGTAATTGAACATCCGCAGCGATACCCGGTTTCAATCTGGCTGCGTCGCGCTCAGGCACTTCTGCAATCATCCATACTTGAGAGAGGTCGGAGATTTGCACTAATGAACTGCCAGCCATCAACTGCCCACCTTCACGCACCCCTAACTCAGTGACTATTCCCGATGCCGAAGCATATACACCAAATCTTGGACTAGATTTACCAGATTTCGTAATGGCAGTAACTTCACCTTCAGTCATGCCGAGTAACTTCAGCCGATTGCGTGCAGCTTGTTTGAGTGAGTTGTCCCTATCCACACCATTCAGTTGCAATAACGCTAAATACTCCTGCTGAGCGGCCAGAAGGTCAGGTGCGTAAATCTCAGCGATTTTTTGACCTTTGCTTACTGGGTCACCCACAGCACGCACGGATAGACGTTCTACGAATCCTGGGATGCGCGTTTGCACTGCATAAAATCGACGTTGGTCGGGTTCTATGCGACCTACCGCAGAAAATGATTCACCAAAACTTTTAAAGGAAACTTTCTCAAGCCTGATGCCTAAGTTCTGGACAGTTTGGGATGAAATGGCAACGCCACCTTCTTCACCGTCATTGCCCTCATTGGCGTACTTAGGTTCGAGCTGCATGTCCATGAAAGGCGACTTACCAGGCTTATCAAACTTTTGGTCGGGCACCATAGGGTCATACCAATATTTAACGGTTTTACCGCTGCCATCTTGAACGACCCCATTGTTGGATTGAGCCATCTTGGAATCGCTACCTGGCATGTTAGCTATAGGCGATTGCGCCGATCTTTGCCCCAAAAACCAACCTAATCCTGCAACAATGATAAGTAAAATTAAAACTATTATTAAATGGAGTCGTTTCATTTTATTTCCTTAATATTCGCGCATTGTTACTCGGCGTATCTAGGTGCAAGCTTCATATCCATAAAAGGTGATTTACCTGATTTACTGAAGTGTCTATCTGGCACCATCGGGTCTTCCCAATAAATGACTTTTTTACCACTCCCGTCTTGTTCCACATTGTTGCCACTCATATCGCTGGGATCGATCTCATTTGGGAGCATTGCGGTGGGTTTTGCTTCCATGGGTTTTTCCATAACCGGCATTTCGGCCTTGGGTGTTTGGCCAGTAGCTTCAGTGTTTTCTTGTTTAGAACAAGCGGCTACCGCCACTAACAATGTTGCCATGACTAAAATTTGTGTGGTTTTCATGATTTATTCCTTTTCAATTTGTTTAAATAAACGGCTATCGTTTAATAAATAGCCGATTTTGACTGCGGCACGCTGTTTATCTGTCAAGATGACCCAATGCTCTAACTCAACATCAAGTACGTCCCTACGCGCTTCCCAGACGTCACTAAGTGGTTGTTTGCCAGACTGATAGGCTGCCTGGGCGATACTTAATTTAGCTTCAGCATTGGGGATGAGTTTAGTGAGGTGCTCGTTTTCACGGGCTTCTGCTGCTTCAGCATCGGCCAACGCACTTTCGAGTTCAGATGAGAGTTCACGCCTTCTGTCTTCAGTGAGCTTGCGAGCTTTCTCGACTAACACCAGTTTTTCTGCGGTACGCCTATCTTGCCGATTGGCGCGATCCAATTGCAGATCGATGGAAACCTGAAAACTCAGCATATCACTACGATCATTAAACCGTTTGCCATAGCCTACTTCCCAGCCCCAGTTACGCTCCAAGTTAGCTTGAGCACTATCGACATCGTATTGCGCAACTTTTTCTGTTTGGTGGGCATTACGCACTAATGGATGCTGTTCAAGCGCTGACTGAGTAGCATCTTGATTCAAGCTATTAGTCATCACTGGCAGTTCAGACGATATTGGACGAGATGCAGATTTACCGATCCAGCGTGCTAGAGCAGCTCGCGCTTTACGCTCATCACGTTGTGCAAAGATGCGTTTTTCATTGGTCATGGATATTTGCGTATCCATGCGCAAGGCATCACTGGTTTTAGCATTACCGGAACTTACGCCGGCAGCCAGCACTTTACGCTCTGCTGTCATATCATCAACTATGCGCTGGTAGAGCTCAGATTTACGCTGTGCTTCATATACATCCAGCCATGCCAAGGCAACATCACGCTCAATTGATCTAGCCGTTGCGATTTGTTCAGTTTGGAACTGATCTGCTTCTGCCAACATGCGATTTGCAGCGACCTCGCGTTTTTTGCGCGGAATGATGTCTTGCGAGATCCCCACATTAACCATGGTCTGATCATCACGGTTATAACGTAAAGCATCACTGGTCGTGACAGGCAGATTAATGACTCCAAACTTCATTTTGGGGTCTGGCAGTTGTCCTTCTGCGATGGCCGCTTGGCGTGACGAAGCCGCTGCATCATCGAGAGACTGCAGCAAAGGCTGATTTTGTGTAGCTAATTGAATAGTTTCAGCTAATGTCAGTGGGTCATCTGCTTGCGCAGGACCCGCTACTAAAGACAGTACCAATACCACCAACATGCTAAACCACATGCATATTATTCTTGGCTTATAAGCCAGTCTGGGGGCGTTCATGAGAGCTCTCCTAAAACCTAAATGTGAAGAATTAGGGCGTAATTACGCCCTAATAACATCAATTCAGGCTGGAGGCTTTAACGGCGGGGATAGATCTACGGATTTTTCGGAAGGAGTAAATCGTGGAAAGGACTGTTTAGTAATATCTAAAAAAACATTTTTAGTAATAAGACTAACTGGTGTCGCTTGGGTAAAATGACAACCGGCACCCATCGGACATGGTTTATGTTCGTTATCAGACTTAGACTGATCTTTCTTCATCCCCTGTTCCTGGCAATGTTTCATACCTGACATATCGCTATCAGAATGCATTGCTGTCATTACCGAATCAGAAGCAAATAAGGTCGCGCAATGAAATGCTAGCGCTGGACTAGAAGCCAACGTTAGAATTAAAACCATAGCTATTGCACGAAAGGATTTCATTATGACGAGACTTTAGCATTTAGAAATAGTTTCAACAAGCGAGTCATCGTTGAAACAAATTACAATTGTCTGCAAAGTAAGGTTTTGTTAATTCCACTACCTCTCCATGGGCTGAAGACGATCATTGAAAGAACCGCACTGCTAAGATTTTAAGTGTGAAGCTTCTTTTTAAGGTTCAATACGCTGATTTAGAGTCAGGTTTTTTAATGACGATACACTTTTCTACCTGCTCAATTTCTAGTACCTCACCTTCAACCCATCCTACCGTAGCTAGAAGGTCATCAGGAAGTTCGACCAAAGCATCGCCTGAGCCGTCTTCTGGATCGATAAGTCTAAGTTTCCAAATTTTATTAGATTCCATATAGTCTTTGTATGCTTGATATAAATTACATTGCACAAATTTAGATTCGATTTGGCACACCAATAGGTGTGTATTAAACTTAGATTACACCACCGTAACATATAGCACCAAGCACTCGCTTAACTTCTAAAAGTCCAGTGTCTGACTCAACCAAGGATATAGGTGTTGCACCTAAGGCGAAATTTTCACGATTGAGCCATGCATCAGCCATTGTTTTTGAACCGAAGGTTTCGATAGCAAGTATTCGAACTTCTGCAATGCGCTGTAAAGATGGCGAGTTGGGTTTCATATAGTAACCTCCCAATAAAGTCACAAACCCTACACGGCATTTATCGACTCTGAAGACCGGTTGCGGGACGCAGAGCTTATGACTTATAACAAATTATACAGAAAAAATAACTTTGATACTTTCGATGTTATTTTCTTTACCGCTTAAATCAGTTGAATAATACTTTTCCCCATTACTTAATTCATAAATTTCAATGTTCACTTTGTAATTATCTTCAATTGTTACACCACTACTAACTTGAGCAACCCTGTCCATTTTCCATGATTCGGTCGAATTCATATGGGGTGGCGATATAACATAAACTCCCTTGATAGACACATTCTTATTTGTACTGAGTTCGGTCAACTGTCCTGGGTTGGATAATATATACGAAGTGCTGATGTTAATAGCATCTTCTGTAATTAGGCAATCTGCAAAGAAAAAGTACGAATTGACCATCAACTCTAAATAAGCCCAAGCACTTTCATCTGGAGAAGAAAATGGCAAACGAATTTTGGCATGATTGAAGGTTTGGAACATAAGACAGCCTAGAACAGTTTGTCAAAAATGAACAGTATACATTGTAGTTATATATTGTTCATTTTGGCTAGATGGAACTTCTATAAAGGAAGTTCCTATGAACATAAAAAAATCAGTCGGATTGGCTATTCAAACTTCAAGAAAAGTAAAAAAAATCACACAAGAAGATTTCTCAGAAATATCCAGCAGAACCTATATCAGCACATTAGAGCGTGGGCTATATTCACCAACAGTCGAGAAAATAGATGCTATTGCCAAAGTTATCGGCATCCATCCCCTTACTTTATTAACTTTGTCTTATTTAATAAATAGCAATGAATCCGACCCAACTACAATCTTAAACAATGTCAAAAATGAGTTAAGTCAATTAGTTTCCTGAGATCCTTTTCTTTTCAAGTTTGCCACGAGAATCGAAATCTCACGCTCTTTTTCCGCAAGTTCTGCTCTCAGGTGCAGGTTTTCATCACGCAGTTCCCGTTCAACGGTATCTCTTGTGAGTGACTGAGAGGCATCTGCATAGGATTGCTGACTGAGAGGACTCTTGTGACCGAGTGCTCTTTGCACTGGCAACATTACGTCCTCAGGAGCGGTCGAAAGATTTTTGCGTTTACGCGAATCGATTTGGAAACGGAGCTCATTTGTTGTGAAACTGCGGCGAAATGAATGAATGCCCGCGCCTTGTGGAGCACCAATAGCGGTGAAAGCTCTGGAAAAAATCTCTGTTATGGTATTTCTTGCCAGAGGTTCTCCTGTGGTCGAGCTTACAAATAAATGTAGTTTAGCTGTATTTTCCTTAAGTTTCTTGCTAGCCAATAAGTTTGCTCTATCGCTTTTTATGTGGCGGTTAATCCTCAACGCCAAGGCAAGTGGAACCTCAAACTCAAACTGATATCCGTACTTTTGCTCTGGTGGCTGAACAGTCAAGAAACCAGTATCACAACCTTCAATCTTCTCATCTGAAAAAGCATCGATAAGTAGTGAGTGAATACTTCCTTGACGCCATCCCACTGACGCGGCGATTTCCATAATCAGTATATTGCGACGCAGTGAGTAATCCGAGCCCCCCTGTGTTTCAAAAAGCTCTTTGAGTTTATCTTTGTCACGGTCGCTGGCGGTGTAATCGATAACATCTGCTGAACTACCAACGTTTGGGAAAAGCTTGGGATATAGAAGGCTATCCCTGCCGAATCTCGGTAGGGCCGACTGACCATCCTTGATATATGCGGGAAGTTTCGAGCGTATTTTGCTTTGCAATTCCCAGCCGATGTAGTTTTCAACTAAACAAGCCTCTTCTTGCGCCCAATGATAAAAGTTATAAATCTCACGCAGCCTAATGTTTACAGTACGCATTCGAGATAACTTATTGCGTGTTTGAGAACTCTGCTCAATTTTTTCTAGATACCATGTTCTAAATTGCTCAAGATAACCGTCGTCCACCTGATCCCACTCAAGTTTATGTACTCGCATAAACTCAGCTAAAAATTTCAACGCGAGGCTTGCATTGTTGATTTCTGATTTATGAGCCTGCTCACGTCGCTTGAAGCGTGAGTTTATTTTGGTAATGTCGAGACAATATCGCGTAAATGGTTCGATAATCTTCAACTTACCATCAAAAAAAATGGGAGATTTGTAGCCGCCCGGTAACTTTCCCCACTGAACAGAAACCGGCCAAATGTAACGGAGATCATTTTTTATTTTTGGCTCGATGTTCGCAGCGAATTCTGACAGATGATATGGTTGCCAATTCAAACGCATTTCTTTCAAAACATTCTCAGATAAGTCATGGATGCTTTTATATTTGCCAGTCGCAGTGTGCACAGCGACCTTATATCCGAGCATGAAATAACTTTTGCGTGACTTGACTGTACCGAATGTATTGGCAACAACTACACGTTGTCCCACTTCTAAAAGTCGCTTAGTCTCCGCGAGACACCATTGATGAGCTTTATCTAGCGAGCTATGATCAAATACATATTCTCCAGTCTCGTTATCAATAAAGAACTGGTCTGCCTCAAGGTGAATCAATCCCTTTTCTGAAGCCAATTTCTTTGCGATGACGGTTTTCCCGCTACCTGGTAAACCTATCATCAAAACGAGGTCAACGTAATCAGGTAACTCCTCTACTAAAAGGTCAATCTTCACATGACCTCCGTATTTTTAAAGCTTAAGCCTATAATCCGCGAAAAAGCTTTAGGGGGCATACCGATGTGATATGAAAAGTTGACTTGTGACCCAACGATGACAGCCTGCTTCTCGCAACTAGTTACGGCAGTATAAAACCATGCGTTATCCACGATGGAACTTACTTTCTCAACGAATTCGGAAACGATTACAACACGCTCCCATTGGCTATTTGGTGCGGCAATAGCATACCCGAGGTTGATATATTCAAGGTCATTCTCTGTTATTTGAATTGCTCCTGCTGAATCAAACTCTGCTACTGCCACGACTATTTCTATGTCACCATAATCATTAGATTTACAAATTGGGTTGTCATAAATCCGTGTTATGACGCCAAGGGAACCATTGAACAGTTTGCGCTTAAAGTCATTGGAGTTTTTGTAGAGGATTTTATCGCCTTCACATAGTTCCAATTCATTTGTTAATAAAGCATGAGTTTCCTGTTTGCTATATTCTCGATAGGCCTTGTTCTCAAGGTGTAGTGCTCGATTAATTTGCAAACAAGTTTCATCTCGTGCAGCCAAGATTTGGACTTCACCTGCATGGTCGAATTCTCGGTACACAGCTAGGACATCGTCTATTAATGTAGACATATCGAAAGTCGGATAAATCGACACTCCAATTCCTTTAGATTTGCCACTCACAAACTGTTCTAAAATGAGTGGAGCCATATTCCGTATAGCTTCAGCGACTATGGGTATCCCTGCCTCATTAGGCTGTCTATGAACTTTTGTAAGGTTCGTTAGCTGCGGATAGCCCTCTTCTACCAATTGGTGCAAAACAAGACCGGGGCCCATAGGTGGCAACTGGTATTGGTCTCCAACGAGGTAGAGCCTAGAGCCCGTAGGCAGAGCCTTACAAATCCTGTAAAAAGTAGGCACATCCAACGTAGAGGCATCATCAATAAAAAAGTAGGCGTTCTCGGGAAGCTCATTCTTAGAAGCTGCAAACAACAACTTGTCTATAGAAATTGCATTCTGGCCCGTTGATTTACTCATGCGTGAGGCAGCTTGTCTGGTCAAAGCGGCCTGAATGATTATGGCATTTTCCGGGAGCATGTGATAAACCCCACGCAAAACCGTAGTCTTCCCAACTCCTGCTCCACCGGTAATGACGGCAAATGTTTGCTCAACAACCATTTTTATTGCTAGCCGCTGCTCTTCTGCCAATTGATAAGGTAGTTTAGCTTCAAATTCTGCGAGACGCTTATCTGAGAAAGACTTTTGAAACATCGAAATCTGATGGTTTTCACCTTGGCTGATTCCAGTAATACACTCTCGGATAAACCGTTCCATAACCGCCGCGTCTGCCACTTGATATAAGCTGCCATAGTTGGCATCTTCCAATGCCTGAACTCGCCCATCAGCCAGCGCCAGTTTAATTGCCCTCTCTGAGTCCTGAGAGACCCCTAAAAGCCGTTCTGTACGAGTGAGTAAAGATTGGTAGTCCTGTGCAGTGTGCTTGTCTTCATAAGACCTGTATAGAACTTCTTCAACAGCAGCCATCAGACGTATCTCTGCATCGCTGGAAACATTGAGTTTATCCCGAGCTGCTGCGTCTACTTGACCCCATCCCCCAAATGCCAATAAACGGTATGGATCCTCTTTAATCTTCTCTACGGCTTCTTTACCCCAAAACTCAACAGCTTTGTTAGCAAGTTTGGCGTTGAATCCAAGTCCATGGAAAAACCTCACCACTGGAATGATTCGCTCATACTCTTCCCATGCCGCGAAAAGAATCTCCACAAGCGTGTCATTCAGATGAACTTTAGTCAGAAGAAGCTCTCGATTCTGCTGAGTCAGTATGTCGTAAAGTTCATCCCCGAATGACATCCACATATTTTGGGCGGTTCGGATTCCAATACCTGCGAACTTTGGGTTTTTTCCAATGAACTCTACGAGAGCACGACCGGACGGAAGTACTGGAAATGCTTCTTCAGCGATTATTTGCGAACCATAAGAAATGTCGTCATCATGAGTACCAGTAATATCCCATACCTCACCAAGAGCAGGCACTTTGCTCTGTACGTTTGCATTCAGCTTGACCTTTATTAAATCCCTAAAAGCGGAATTGAGAGGCTCTACAAGAAATATGGCTCCTGCAAAACCTCCGTGGCTAACAATCCGTTGAACCAAGCCCCTGAAGCTGAATTGAGCTTCGCTCACGACCGCGCCATCCTTCCGGTGGTTTCAAAGTGCTCGTATCGTTTTATCTGTGAACGTAACGCCTCGTTTTCCACTTTCAGTGAAGATACCCGGTTTTCCAAAGTGCTGATTCGTGCTTTAAGCTGAAGTGTATTGTTAGACTTGGGCCGCTTTACTTCGGATTTATTTGCACTGGTTTTCTTGTCGAGTTGGTCGAATAGACTGGCTAGGTCTGCATTGCTGCCAACCGTAGAGTAAGTGATCCCCAACTCTTTACAAATTCGCTGTCTTGATGACTTTTGATATTGGTTTTTTGGAATATCAGAGACAGAGGTTTTGTTAACGTAGCTGCGAAGCTTTGTGACGTTATCACGAGCGATTTCTGCCGCGCTTTTCCCTTTTTCCTTAGTCATCAATCGACACCCTTCAACGGTGTAATCTTCGCTACGACTTTATTTAAAGCGGCGTTCTCTGCCTTCAAAGTTCTTATCTCTGCCTGGAGTTGTTCCTCATTATTTCTTCTGATGCGCTCAGCTTTGTTGTACAGTTTGTCAATCTCGTTGAGCCTTTGCATCATCTCCAATAAGGCATTGGCCTCAGCTTCAGCCACCGCTTGCCAGTAGGAAATGTCACGCTTTAGCTTGGCTATCTCGGTTGCATTAGAAGAGGATGCATTCATCTTCTCTTCAAGCGCAATAAGCACCTTGAACAAACCCTCAGCTTGACTCTTTAAGTCTTCGTTATACTCTCTAGAGAAAGTTTGTCGGCTGATACTGCTCAACTCAGGAATTAATTTCTGCGTACCTTGTGAGCACTTCATTCTGTTCCACTCACAGAATTGACGGCTGTTTCTTGGAAACCATTCTACAATCTTATCTCCATTCGAGTCTCTTATTACGTTGCCTCTATCATCGGTTTGCCAAGGCAAACCTCCTTTAGACCAGTTCTTAAGCACTCTTAGCTTCTCAGTAATCTTCGAACGAGATACTTTCTTTTGTTGTTCGGATGCATGAATTTTGTTAATCATTGGCAATACCTGAGTCAGTCCAATTCTGGATATTTTGTGCCAAGTAACGCTGATTGTCCTGACCCATCTCGCGCTCTAGTTGAATCATTTTTGTGAGGTCGGAGAACTGCTTTTCGGCCTGAATCCTCACAGGCATCGGCAATCGAAAATCTTTTGAACGGCCTCCTAGCTCAGCCAACTCTTCTTCCATTACTGACAGGTAATTTTGATTGGTAAACAAATGTACGCACCCATGACACATGCTCGGGCTAGCATTCTGTTGGTTCAATCCTTCGCTACTATGACAATTTGCTAACCTAGCAGAGCTTTTGTTTGAACCTGAGAAGCAGATACCATTCGATTTTGGATTCGCTTTATAGCCTTTGCGAGTTAATTTTTCAGTCAATAAAGATGCTTTGTCTTCATCACTCAATGCAACAAAGTCGGCATCCTTGGCAAGAGTTTTTAATCGTTTGGAAACCAACCTTGGCCAACGCCCACCGACGCACTCACCTTTGATAATTTGAATAAGAGTGTCTCTGAAATATTCCCTTTGTACTTCGTCCATTACCTTATCGAAACCGTCCTGTTCGTTCTTCCAAGCCTCCTGCATAGTTTCGGCCAGCTTTCGCGTATCTGGGTCGGTCACATACTTATGGGTCATAAGTGTGTCGTTGTGCACTAGATGATCCCTGAGTGCCAATAGCTCACTGAACTCGTATCGGTAGTGATATAAACAGGCGAAGAGACGGCGATTCGGATGGGACTTTTGACTTAAGACAGAGCTTTCCGGATCAACTAGCCTGAAGAAGGGGCGAGAATCTTGACCGTATTCGACCCTTTTAAATTTCTCGACCCAATTGCTTTTGTCTGCCCACTCGGGCACATCGGTTAAGACCCTGCGGCGAATAAGCTTATGCTCTTTGGCTTCTTCAAAATTAGAAATCCGAATAGGAGGGGTATTAAGGGGTCTAAATAATTGATAGATGCTCTCCAACATACTTACCGAATCATAAACAAGTTTGTTACACCAAAACTCTTTCCATTGCTGATAAGTTTTTTCGACATAGATATTGATTTTCTTGAGGTCAAACTCTACTTGCTGCTCGATAACACTCACGCAACCAAGATACAGTCCATAAGGCTTATCACCTTCACCAATCAACTCGTTTTTTCGCCTACCGTGATTGATGCCTATTAAAGTGAATGCGGCATACTGGACTACAGCCAACAAATCGTTAAGTGAGTCACCAGCCTCACCTTTTCCTTCAAGCGTGATCGAATCCCACTCAAAACCGTACTGTTCCTTAATGGCTTGGTAGTGATTATCAACCGCCCATCTTACGTTGCTTTTTGAGGCACTGCGGCTATTGCCTTTTTTCGCATGAACCTCTGCTTCTTTGCGTGCAATTGTGAGCAGTTCAATAACACCGGGAGACTTGGTGTAAACCCAGTCAAACGCGACGGTGACAAGTTTTACTGCGTACTCGGGGGTGATATTTGCCGTTCTTTCTTGTGTTCGTGCTTTTGCAAATTTCTTTGCCATGCCCATCGGTTCTGGAATAGGAATAAAGCCAATCTGATCCACCCCCTCTGGGAATTGAGTCGTATAAAAATTTAATTTCCTAAACACGGTGTACAACACTTGGCTCGTCATTTTACCTCTAGTATTGTTACCGCCTAACCCGGACCCCTCAATCGCTAATTCAGGAAATATCTCACTATGCAATTTGCGCTGAATATCACCGAAATGAAATCCCTGCAAAGGCAAACCAAGCAACCACGAAACGGAGGTCTTGTTAAATGAGAAGAATCCTCTTTCTTTTTTGTATTCAGACGAGAGAAAAATTCGTAATGGGGGATCTTTTTTTGCGTCTACAATCAACTTTTCAAGCGCCTGACCCATGCCAAGAAGATTCCACCAGCCATCATGTTCTATAAAATCAATTAACCACGTCTTTACATCGTCTTGTGTGACATGCTCAAGACGATATATTCCATGCCGGAACAGGTAAGAATATAGGCACGTGAGAAAAGGAATCACCCCATTAATTTCATTTGTAATGTTGCTACTAACATTATGCCGCTTAAGTGTTTCATTTAGCGCATACCAGACTGTTTCTTTAATGTAGGGAAATCGACTAAAAGGAATAGGTTCTTGAAACACACTGTTATCACCATATCCGGCAAAAGTTATGCTGTTTAAATCTATTGTCCGAAGCCTTTGTTTTTTCGCCCCAGTGGTGGCAACATCGAAAGTGATACTACTTTCCCCTGGCTCACTAAGCATACGAGGATGCCTAATCCCAGAGAACTTAATATCCTTTTCTAGTTCTGGTAATAGCTTTTTAACACCCATTTCCCGAACCGCCATTAAATATGGTCCTCCGCCTTAAGCAATAAGCTCCCGTATTCGCTTGCTTTAATAAGGTTATACAGTGCCCTGCAGAAAAGTATTCTCGGTAAGTGGTATGACACAAACCTTAATTCATTAGAAGTTATCAAAGCGTTAAAATGTGTTTTGTAATAGTGCATTTGATAAGCGCAATGTTTTATTGACTCGGCATCAATGCGGAAGCGATAGTCGTCCTTGTTCAGCAACCAGCGATCCGAATGTGCATCCGTCACATCATCATAATTACTTACGGGAAAAAGTAAATTTGTGTCTACTTTTTCAGGGTCAAAACCATGTTCCTGGATCATAGTCGGCGCTATTGAATAAACTATTGATGGGGCTAATCGCCGCATAAACTCAGCAACATTAGCTTTATTTAATAGACCGATTACATTTTCCTTTAAATACGCATCTGTTGTTGCTAGATTACGGTGACTTAATAATGCTTGCGTTTTAAAAGGGTCTTTATGCGTTACATAATCAAGTTGCGCCACCAAGTCACGCACATCTTCCATTCGAAACGGCTTAAGGCCATGCCATTTTTTGAAATATTTGAATACTTCGGTATAAGAGAAAAGCTCAAACAAATAGCCTTCCCCAAAGTTATGGAGAACTGAAAAAACACTATCTGAATTTCTCTTCCAACCAAAGTAATCTATGTTTTTATCGTGTTGTAAGAGAAGATTAATAACCTTTACGGCCAATGAATTTGATCTCTTATCAATTTTTGGGCGGATAAGTTTATTTGTTTTTGTTTTCAGGCATTCCAGGTAAAAGGCACCTGGTGTTTCTTGAATTCTCTCCCTAGATAAACTCCGAATCGAAGCTGAATTGCTTGCGGTCGTAGCCATCAATACGATTTGGCAAGCAAGCAGTATTCTCGCCGGTAAAAAATATCCATAAAGTTTTTCACCAATGCGTATTGCACTGCCTCCATAAAACCTTTGCTCGTCATTTACCAAATTTACAAATCTATAAAATCCGTAATGTTTTACACTTGAAGCTGGGTAAAAGCTATTACCTTCTCTCCAAAATAAGTCCAAGTTATCAGCTCTATACAATTTCCTAACTTCTACAAGTCTTGCGTCACAATGGCCCATAGAGTTGCACTTTGAATTGACATATTTATGCCCATTTCTAAAACTATTTTTGAAACTGTTTTCGTATGGTGTGCTTAGCGGGATATTCTTTAATTTATGAAATTCTTCAACATACTCCATATGCTGATTGATGTCTTCTTCACATGCCTTAAGAATTTCTTTTAACCTATCTTCGTAGGCAGCTTGAACCTTAACGTTTAATTCGACAATAGTTGAAAAGGGTGTAGCTGAGAAGGATTCATCTATTAGGTCAGAGTAACTCTTCCTAGAATAGGGAAAGCGAGACTTGAATTTTCGAATTGCAAGCCATACGGTATCTCCGTTTTTTAGGCAAATCTCGCCTCGCCCAAAGAAAACTCTCTCCTTTGTAGCTTTTTCGAATTTGTCTTTGATATTTTGTGCTTCAATTCGATCTTCAAGATAAATGAGCAACTCCACTATTTGCTGATATGAAAGCGACTCAGGCTCACTCTGTAATATTGCCCAACAAGAATCACTCATTGCCAAATACTTAAGACTTCCAAACGCTCTTATTACTTCTTTAGTATTGATTGGATCTTCAGTTTTATTCGCATCGAAAATATGCGCAAGAAGACTATCCTTAGAAAAGGTTCTTGGAGTGAAATCTAAAAACTTTTGAGAGGTTTTAGGAATACCATACCAGTTATAAATAGTATTAATTTTTACACTAGACTGTGTATAAGATAAATTTTGCACATCTTTTATATTTAAATGATATAAATCAAAAAAATAACATCAGTCAGTCAGTAGGTCAAAGTTTTCTTCACAATATTAATTCTCGGTCCCAGATAAAAACCCAAGTCTTGTGCGGTGGTTTGTTGCGGCTCTCGTCCACTCACACGCAATAACGCCAAAATACCTGCACTGCAAGCGCGAGCGCGGATTCTACGCAAGCCTTGCTCGACCAAAATGCGGTTATTCTCATCTAACTTCACCAAATCTGCCACGGTGCCCAGCGCCACTAAATCAAGCAACTCTGTTAAATTAGGCTCTGCGCTATTTTCAAACTTTCCACGGGCGCGAAACTCTGCCCGTAACGCTAATAGCGCATAAAACATCACGCCCACACCCGCCAGATTTTTGCTTAAAAATGTGCAACCATGCTGGTTGGGGTTGATGATACAAGCAGCGTTGGGTGTGATCTCACCCGGCAAGTGGTGGTCAGTAATGAGCACTTGTATGCCAAGTGCATTCGCCGCATCCACACCATCAACGCTGGCAATACCGTTATCCACCGTGATTAAAATATCCGGTTTTTGCTGTGCGGCTAGCTGCACAATTTCAGGCGTTAAGCCATAGCCATATTCAAAACGATTGGGCACTAAAAAATCCACAGTTGCCCCAAACATTTTTAAGCCTTTCACTGCCACCGCGGTTGCTGTGGCACCATCGGCATCGTAATCCCCAATCACCAATAACTTTTTATTGTCGGCAATGGCATCAGCCAACAATTTTGCCATCGCTTTGTTATTGGTTAAGCTTTGCGGTGGTAACAAACTAGCCAGATTTGCGCTGAGCTGTTGCGATTCCACAATGCCACGCGCTGCAAAAAGCTTTGCCAGTAGCGGATTGACGCCTTGCGCGATGAGCGCACTTGCTATGTTGTCATCAAAAATACGTGGTTTGATTTGCATGTTGCTTTAAACTGCTCCGCCGCCATCACACCAAATACTATTGATGGCTGGCAATCGGTTATTTTCGCGCGCAAGGTTTACAGGGTGGTTAAACAATAACATTTGCAACTCATTTTGAAATTTTGCCCATTGCATCGCACCCTCACCTGTTGGCAAAAAAGCAGTAATGTCTTGATTGATGGCACTTTCAGGCGGCGATGTATCAACTTTGGGGTTAGCCTCCAGCCTTAAAAACCAACGATTTTCAAGCCAAAAAAACTGCATGCCGTCTTCTGCAAAGTGCTGATTAAGCGATAGCGTTAATTTATAAATTTCATCTTGCGCTAACGGCACAGGCACGGGCTCGGCCAAGCTAAAGGTATCGCGTTGCAACACTAAATGCACGGGGCTTGCATACAACCAATAAGCATTATCTGCTTGGTTTCCCGCTTGCTGCCAAGCAAGTGCTGCATTGGGTTTTGTCGACTTTTTTGCAAAAAACTGACGTATTAAGTTAAGCATTTTCATCGCTGTCATTTTAACATCAAACAACACGGTCAAAATTGTTCTGCCAAGCTTTAACTGTTGGCTTAAGCCAACAAAATTGTTGCAAATTTGTAACTCTTGGCTTGTTGGCTAAAAAGCAGGCACGTTTTTTGCTAAAATACACGCATCAACAAAATACTATCTAAACTGTAAAATTGAGTCATCACATGAAATCAACAGAAACCAGCAAAACTAAAGCCAAAGCAAAAACTAAAACCGTAGCAAAAGCTAAAACAACCAAAGCAACGGTTATTCCTAAGCTCACGCCGATTAAACAAGCCTTGCAAAACCATTTAATCTTTTCTAGCTTTAAAACCAATGATGCCGCCACCCCGCGCGATTGGTACGATGCATCAAGCTTTACTATTCGTGACCACGTGGTTGAACGCTGGGTAAAAACGGCTGAAGCTTATTACGAAAAAGACCCAAAACGTGTGTATTACCTCTCATTAGAGTTTTTAATGGGGCGCATGTTGGGCAACGCTGCACTAAACTTGGGCATTAACAACGAATTAAAAGAGGGTTTGCATGCGTTGGGCCGCGACATAGAAGCCACCCAAGATATGGAAACCGATGCCGCGCTTGGCAACGGTGGTTTAGGCCGTTTAGCGGCTTGTTTTGTGGATTCGATGGCAACGATGGATATTCCCGCTACTGGTTATGGCATCCGTTATGAATATGGCATGTTTAGACAAAGCATCGAAAATGGCCAACAAGTTGAAAACCCCGATAACTGGCTGCGCTACGGCAATATTTGGGAGTTTCAACGCCCAGAAGTCACGTTTAACATTCGCTTTTATGGCCATGTGGTGAAATATGCCGATGAAAAAGGCGAAACGCAACATTGGGTGGATGGCGAGCATGTGGTAGCCATGGCTTATGACGTACCAGTGCCCGGTTACGGTACTGACACTGTCAACAGCTTACGTTTGTGGTCAGCCAAAGCCGCGCGTGAATTCGACTTGCGCCACTTTAACGATGGTGATTATGAAAAAGCCGTTGAAGAGCGTAACGAAACCGAAAATATTTCTAAAGTGCTGTACCCGAACGATGCTTCAGTTTTGGGTAAAGAGTTACGCTTAAAACAGCAATATTTCTTTGTTTCAGCCTCCATTCAAGATATTTTGCGCCGCTTTTTAAGCACCAATGAAATGAAAAAACAGGCCGACTGGAAAATTCTGCCTGAAAAAATCGCCATTCAACTCAACGACACGCACCCATCAATTGGCGTAGCCGAAATGATGTATCAGTTGGTAGATGTGCATGGTTTAGCTTGGGATTTTGCTTGGGGCTTAACAATCAAAATTTTTGCTTACACCAACCACACTTTAATGCCTGAAGCACTAGAAACGTGGTCTGTTGATTTATTCAGCCGCTTATTGCCGCGCCACTTAGAAATTATCTACAAAATTAACTTTGAATTTTTACACATGGTGAATCACCACTTCCCTGGTGATGTCGATTTACTGGGACGCGTGTCCATTATTGATGAAACACACGGCCGCCGCGTGCGCATGGCGCATTTAGCTGTGGTGGGCTCACACACGGTGAATGGCGTAGCGGCTTTGCATAGCGAGTTATTACAACAATTCTTGTTTGCTGATTTTGCCAAAATTTACCCCAACAAATTCACCAACGTCACTAATGGCATCACGCCGCGCCGCTGGTTGAATCAAGCCAACCCGGGCCTCACCGCGCTGATTGAAAAAGCAATAGGAGGTGAATTTAAAAAAGATTTAACCAAAATCAAAAAAATTGCACCATTGGCTAAAGATAAAGATTTTAGAAAAGCGTGTGCGCAAGTAAAACAAGCCAACAAAGCACGTTTGGCATTAAAAATAGAGCAAAAAACCGGCATTAAAGTGAACGTAAACAGCTTGTTTGATGTTCAAATTAAACGTATTCACGAATACAAACGCCAATTACTTAACGTGTTGCACGTAATTACTTTATATAACCGCATTCGTAGCGGTGAGAAAAACATCACGCCACGCACGGTGATTTTTGGCGGTAAAGCCGCGCCGGGATATTGGATGGCCAAGCAAATTATTCGCCTCATTAACGACGTAGCGCTTATTGTGAATGACGACCCACACGTGGGCGACAAACTCAAAGTGGTGTTCTACCCCAACTATGAAGTGTCCGCCGCTGAAATTTTATTCCCCGGTAGCGATTTATCTGAGCAAATCTCCACCGCAGGTACTGAGGCTTCGGGCACCGGCAACATGAAAATGGCACTCAATGGCGCGCTCACTATCGGCACGCTCGATGGTGCTAACGTGGAAATTGCTGAAGAAGTGGGCATGGAAAATATCTTTATATTTGGACTCACCACACCGCAAGTGGCTGAAGTAAAAGCGAATGGCTACAAACCACGTGACTATTACAACAGCAACCCAGCGCTAAAAGAAGTGATTGACATGATAGGCAGCGGCTTTTTCTCAGTGGATGAGCCGCACCGCTACCAAGCAATTGTGGACACCTTGCTGAATAACGACAATTACTTGTTACTTGCCGACTACGCCAGCTATATTGAAACCCAAGATAAAGTGTCTGCGCTCTACCAAAACCAAGACGAATGGACACGCATGGCGATTTTAAATGTTGCAAATATGGCCAAGTTTTCAAGTGACCGCGCGATTGCTGATTACGCCAATAATATTTGGCATGTAAAAGTGTAAAAATCAGCCTTAAAAACACACATCTTCTTTTGACCTGCCCTGTAAGCCTTATTCTATGCGGCTTACAGGGCATTGTTTTTTGCTCGGGGCTTTTTAGCCCCTTTTTTTATGGCTAATTTACAATCGTAAATAATAGTTACACGCATGCAAAGTTCACCAATTAGGTTTATGCTAGCGCTTGCAATTTACTTTTTTTGGAGGATTTCACCATGCGTCAACTTTTAGCAACTTTAGGTTTTGTTTTATTCACCACACAAGCCAGCGCTTTGGGCGTGAGCGACCTCACTAATACTGAAGCCAGCGGCGGCTTAAAAGAAGCCCTCACCCAAGGCGTGGGCAAAGCGGTGAGCTCACTGGGCGCGGCAGATGGCTTTTTGGGCAATAAAGAAGTGAAAATTCCACTGCCTAGCTCATTGAAAAAAATTGAAAAAGGCATGAAGTTAATGGGCATGGGCAAACAATCTGACGAGCTGATTTTAAAAATGAACCGCGCTGCCGAAGCCGCCGTGCCAGAAGCTAAAACGCTACTGGTTGATTCAATTAAAAAAATGAGTGTAGCCGATGCCAAAGCGATATTAACTGGCCCGCAAGATGCCGCTACGCAATACTTTAAAAAAACCACCTCAACCCAAATGGCCGAGAAATTTTTGCCGATTGTAGAAAAAGCCACCGCCAACGTGCAACTGGCTGAAAGCTACAATAAATACGCCGAAATGGGCAGCAAATTTGGCGTGGTAAAAAAAGAAGATGCCAATATCAACCAGTACGTCACCAAAAAAGCGCTGGATGGCGTGTATTTGATGATAGCCAAAGAAGAAGCGGCGATTCGTAAAGACCCAGTGGGGCAAGCGAGCAGTTTATTGAAGAAGGTTTTTGGGGCGTTGGGTAAGTAAATTGAACTGGCTTTTTAAAAAAGCCAGTTTGACGTTCCTACAGCTTTATTTCTGACCGACCGACACTTATTAACATTATGCTTAATTTACAATAGTCGGCCTAAATTTTTGATTAGAACTGCACTTTTGACGAAAAATATTTCGTCAAATAAACGCCAATTTAGATTGATTACAGCATGTATCCAGGATTTGAAATTCACTTTGAAATGACCATGCGCTCCATTCTCGGAGATGAGGCAGACCACATTGCAAGCCAAGCTCGAGATAAAACTTTTCGCAAAAAATGGTATGAAAAAGCATTGAAGAGGCTATTAGTACAAGTCGCTCAGATAGATACTACGACAAAGCACAAAGAATCACTAACCACATGGTCAGAGTGTGCACTCAAAGCTGCAACAGAGTGTGATGAACAGAAATTACTCATGTATGTTTTGCGCTTATCTGCTGTATTGCTTGGCTTTGCCGGAGTAAGAGGAAGTGTACTTTACATCCCTATATACAGCCAAAACAACGACCAGTATTACACTGAGGTAATTATGCAGGGAGGCGACCCAATGCAGGACTATTACGATAAAAAAAATAATGTTGCTTTAAGGAGAGGACTTGTATTACAACTCAAAGAGCAAGGATTCACGGATTTTAAGATTAGTCAGGTACTAAATATCACTGAGTATCAAGTAAAAAAGCTTCGTAAAGAACTCTAATGAAACGCTCTTGAACGAGTCGCAATAGCTTGGTTTTGCTCATAAGAAAAGTAAAGCTTATTAATTGATTTATCCTATTTCGGCGCAATACGCTTTCGCTATTGACGCCCTACAAAATCTAGATTTTCACCTGATTTAAGTATCAAATTTAATGCCTAAAATCGTTCATTTTTGCATATCTTCCCAACGCCACCTCTGTAAGCCTTATTCTACGCGGCTTGCAGAGGCACAAAATCCTCTCGGGATGAAAACGCCTAAAAAATGAGCATTTTTACCTACATTTTTTAGCACAATTTTTTAAGCTGAGTTTTGACTATTCTGGTAAAATTGCGGCTTAAATTTTGACCATTCTTTTGCCCCAATTTTCATGAGCCAATCTAACTCTTTACCCCAAATGTTGCGCTTGCGCGGCAGCGCTGCTTTGTCACCTTTTCGTGTTGAAAAAATCCAAAAGAGTTTGGCATCTCAACCTAATATTGGGCATGTTTATGCAGAGTTTTGGCATTTCATTTGGGTAAGTGGCACACTTGAAAATAGCCAGCAAGAAACCTTAAAGCAAATTCTTACCTACGGCCCAGCCATGCAGGCGGAAGTTGCTAAAGGTGAGTTGCTATTGGTGATTCCGCGCATTGGCACTATTTCACCTTGGGCTTCGCGCGCAACCGATATTGTGCAGCATTGTGGCTTAGAAAACATTCAGCGCGTAGAGCGCGGCATTGCTTATTATGTGCAAACCAAAAATGGCGCTCCACTCACCGCAGATGAGCGCAAAGCGTTATTGCCGCTGATTCACGACCGCATGACTGAAGGCGTTTTCGAAAATTTAGACGATGCCGCAAAGCTTTATCATGCCGATGCGCCAAAACCGCTCAGCAGCGTGGATATTTTACAAGGTGGCAAAGTTGCATTGGTGCAAGCCAATAATGAAATGGGCTTAGCGCTCTCGCCCGATGAAGTGGATTATCTGTTTGATAACTTTAGCAAAATCAAACGCAACCCCACCGATGTTGAGTTGATGATGTTTGCGCAAGCCAACTCAGAGCACTGCCGCCACAAAATTTTTAATGCCGATTGGGTGATTGATGGTGCGCAACAAGAGTTGTCACTATTTAACATGATACGCAACACGCACAAGCTCAACCCAGGCAAAACAATAGTAGCGTATTCAGACAACTCGTCGATTGTGGAAAGTGAAGAGACCAGCACTAAGCGCTTTTACCCTACAAAAGATGGTGCATATCAATACACCAACGAAAAAATGCACTACTTGATGAAAGTAGAAACACATAATCACCCCACCGCGATTTCACCTTTTGCTGGCGCGGCCACAGGCGCGGGTGGTGAAATTAGAGATGAAGGTGCAACGGGTAGTGGCTCTAAGCCTAAAGCGGGTTTAACGGGGTTTTCAGTTTCAAATTTAAATATCCCAAATTTTGAGCAACCATGGGAGAAGACACAATACGGCCGCCCTAGCCGCATTGCCTCACCGCTACAAATTATGATTGATGGCCCATTGGGCGGCGCGGCGTATAACAACGAATTTGGCCGCCCGAATATTGCGGGGTATTTCCGCACTTTTGAATTGGAATCTAATAGCGAAATGCGCGGCTACCATAAGCCCATTATGTTGGCAGGCGGCATAGGCAACATTTCAGCCAGCCATTCTAAAAAGAACCCTATTCCTGTTGGTGCAGCGTTAATTCAGCTCGGCGGCCCTGCCATGCTGATTGGCTTGGGCGGCGGCGCAGCATCGAGTATGGATACAGGCAGCAACGTTGAAAATTTAGACTTTGACTCTGTACAACGCGGCAATCCAGAGCTAGAGCGCCGTGCGCAAGAAGTGATTGACCGTTGCTGGCAGTTGGGTGATAAAAACCCCATTTTAAGCATTCACGATGTAGGCGCAGGCGGTATTTCAAACGCGTTCCCTGAGTTGGTGAATGACGCAGGCGTGGGTGCGGTGTTTCAGTTGCGTGACGTGCATAACGAAGAGCCTGGCATGTCACCGCGCGAGCTTTGGAGCAATGAAGCGCAAGAGCGATATGTGATGGCGATTGCGCAAGAAGATTTACCGCGTTTTAAAGAAATTTGCGAGCGTGAGCGCTGCCCATTTGCGGTGGTGGGAGTTGCCACAGAAGAGCGTCATTTAACAGTTGAAGATACGCACTTTGCTAACAAGCCTGTTGATATGGATATGTCTGTTTTACTTGGCAAGCCACCAAAAATGACGCGCGATGTGAAAAGTGTGCAAAAAACCTTCAGCGCATTTGACACCAATAAAGTGGACTTAAAAGAAGCAGCAGCGCGCGTGTTGCGCCTACCAGGCGTGGCCGATAAAACGTTCCTCATCACCATTGGCGACCGTTCAGTCACAGGTTTAGTGGCGCGTGAACAAATGGTAGGCCCATGGCAAGTGCCTGTGGCGGATGTGGCTGTGACACTAGCAGGATATGAAACTTATAGTGGCGAAGCCTTTGCGATTGGCGAACGTGCGCCATTGGCATTGATTAACGCCCCTGCTTCTGGCCGAATGGCGATTGGCGAAGCGATAACCAATATTGCCGCTTGCCAAATTGATGACATCAGCAATTTAAAACTGTCCGCCAATTGGATGGCGCCAGCAGGCCACGCAGGCGAAGACGCCGCCATGTACGCCACAGTGAAAGCAGTCGGTATGGAGTTATGCCCGCAGTTAGGTGTGAGCATCCCCGTGGGTAAAGATTCCATGAGTATGAAGACCGTGTGGGATGACAAGGGCGAGAAAAAAGCGGTGACCTCGCCTATTTCTCTAGTTGTGACGGCATTTGCCACCACCGCAGATGCACGTAAAACACTGACTCCGCAATTGCAAACTGATGTGCCAAGCAAGCTGATTGCGATAGATTTAGGTGCGGGTAAAAACCGTATGGGTGGCTCTAGCCTTGCGCAAGTGTATGGTGCAGTGGGCGATGTAGCACCTGATGTAGATGATGCCGCGCAATTAAAGCACTTTTTCAATACCATTCAACAACTCAACCTTGATGGCAAGCTATTGGCTTATCACGACCGCTCAGATGGTGGCTTATTTACCACTTTGGTTGAAATGGCTTTTGCTGGGCATTGCGGTCTGAACGTGGATATTTCTGGCCTGCAAGGTGATGCAGTCAGCGTGCTGTATAACGAAGAGCTAGGGGCGGTGATTCAAGTTGCCGCTGCAGATGCACAAACGATTGCCGCACAATTTAATGGCTTAGCCCATGTGATTGGCGATGTAGTGACAGGCAACAGCATTGAAATTAAACAAAATGGCAACGTGATTTTTGCAGATAGCCGTGTGAACTTGCACCGCGCTTGGTCTGAAACCACTTACCAAATGCAAAAACTGCGCGACAACCCAGACTGCGCACAGCAAGAATATGACCGCATTTTAGATGAACATAATCGCGGGTTATTTACCGAACTAACCTTCAATCCAACAGAGAATATTGCTGTGCCATTCATTAACACTGGCGCACGCCCTAAAATGGCGATTTTGCGCGAGCAAGGCGTGAATGGCCATGTGGAAATGGCCGCATCGTTTGACCGCGCAGGCTTTGCCACTTTTGATGTACACATGAGCGACATTATTGCTGGCCGTGTTTCACTTAAAGAGTTTGCGGGCTTTGTGGCGTGCGGGGGCTTTAGCTATGGTGATGTGTTAGGTGCTGGCGAAGGCTGGGCAAAGTCTATTTTATTTAATGCGCGCGCGCGCGATGAATTTTCAGCGTTTTTTAACCGTGCGGATAGCTTTGCGCTAGGCGTATGTAATGGTTGCCAAATGATGAGCAATCTGCACAGCATCATCCCCGGCACCGCACATTGGCCGCATTTTGTGAAGAATAAATCGGAGCAATTTGAGGCGCGTTTGGCAATGGTTGAAATTTTAGAGTCACCTTCTTTATTCTTTAGCGGCATGGCAGGTAGCAAAATGCCGATTGCCGTGGCGCATGGTGAAGGGTTTACCGAGTATGTAAACAAAGAACCTTCTGACAGTTCGATGGTCAATAGTGTGCTAGCGAAAAAATTGGCCACGATGCGCTTTATTGATAACGCGTCAACGCCGACAGAACAATACCCGTTTAACCCTAACGGCTCGCCGCAAGGTTTAACAGGTTTCACTAGCACAGATGGCCGTTTTAGTATTATGATGCCACACCCTGAACGCGTGATTCGTAATGTGCAAAACACGTGGACACGCTGTGGCAATGATGAAGATAGCGCTTGGATGCGGATGTTCCGCAATGCAAGAAAACATGTAGCTTAGTTTTTTTGTTAATTTTTTGTAGTAAATTTTAAGACTTTTGGAGAGTAATTACATGAAATGGTTGAGTGCACTATTGGCAGTTTTAGCGTTAAGTTTTTCTTTGCAATCTCATGCTGTGACGGATGATGAATCACTTGAATTTGTAAACGCAATTACTGAAGGCGACATTAAAGTAGTCAAAAAATTTGTTGAAGCAGACCCTGCAAATGCAAACTACAAATCTTTTGCTTGGTCTCCATTACAAATGGCGGCTAACAAAGGTCAAATTGAGGTGGCTACCTACCTAATTAGCAAAGGAGCTGAGCTAGATTACATTCACCCGCTATCAAAAAATACGGCTTTTCATCTTGCAGCCTTTGGTAACTTTAAAGACATGGCTACTTTATTAGCTAAAAGCGGTGCAGATGTTAACAAAAAATTGAAAGCCAATGTTTCATTGTTGCGCCCATTTCAAGATGCGGATAATAAGCAAATGATAGAATTTTTAACTGGCTTAGGCGTTAAAGATGATGGTTGTAAAGAGCAAAAATGCTTTGAAGAACCTGATTAATTGTAAAATTTAAAACCCCTATTTTGTGACAATAGTCACGCAACTTTTGCTATAAATCATTAAAATGACAATGCGCTCAACTCTATTGGCCCATTGTTATGACAAAAAAACTATTTAAAACAGTATTATTTTTAATTGCATCCTCCGTAGTTGGGCCAAATATTGGCCTTGCTGCCGAGGATGTTGTTATTTCTACCATACCACTCCACACGCGTGTGATAGCTGCATCGTGCGCGGCTTGCCATGGCACATTGGGCAACGCGGTAACCGGTAACACGATTGAGCGTAACGCGGTGCTCGCAGGTAAAGACCGCACTGATTTCACCACCAAAATGCTGGGGTTTAAAGATGGCAGCCGCAGATCAACTGTGATGCACCACCATGCCAGAGGTTTAACTGAAGCTGAAATTAAGCAGTTAGCTGATTTTTTTGCGCAACAAAAACCGACCAATGCAAATCCTATCGCCCCTCAAGTTTTGAAAGCCAACCATGACTAAAACGAGCCGTGAAGCACTCAATATGACACGCCGTGATTTTATTAAAACCACGGGTGCGGCTGGCGCACTGTTAGTCAGCCAAAACGCTTTTGCCCTTGCAAGCAAACCACCACTAGGTCGCGTGGTGGTCATTGGCGGCGGCTATGCTGGAACCACAGCGGCTAAATATATTCGCATGTGGAGTTTGGGCAATATTGAAGTGGTGGTGGTTGAAAAAAATAGCCAATTCGTATCGTGCCCCATCAGCAATTTGGTATTGGGCGGTAGCAAAACGATTAACGACATCACCTTTGGCTATGATTTAGTGCAAAAAAACCATGGGGTTAAATGGGTGCAAGATGAAGTCACCGCTGTGGATACACAAGCCAAGAAAGTAAAAATGCAGCGCGGTGAAATTAGCTATGACCGCTTGATTATTGCGCCGGGGGTGGATTTTAATTACGACACTTTACCCATGCTGCAAAGTATGGAAGCACAGGAAAAAATCCCCCATGCGTGGAAAGCCGGCTGGCAAACTGAAAATTTGCGCAAACAACTTGAAGCCATGCCTGATGGCGGCGTGTTTGTGATGAACGTGCCCAAAGCGCCCTACCGCTGCCCACCCGGCCCGTATGAGCGCGCCTGCCAAGTGGCGAGTTACCTCAAAAAAAATAAACCAAAAAGTAAAGTGATAGTGCTGGATGCCAACGCAGAAGTCATCTCCAAAAAAGGGCTATTTTTAAAAGCATGGACTGAACTTTACCATAATATTGTGGAATATCGCCCCGATAGCGCCATCACCAGCGTGGATGTTGCCACTAAAACCGTGAGCACTGAGTTTGAACAAGTGAAAGCCGACGTGCTCAATATTATTCCGCCACAACGCGCAGGCAAACCTGCGCAAATGGCCAACCTGCTTGAAGAGGATTACCCTTGGTGCGAAGTTGACTTTCTTTCTTATGAGTCAAAAAAAGCACCTAACGTGCATGTGGTGGGCGATAGCGTATCATCTGGCTTGCCAAAATCTGCTCACATTGCCACCAGCCAAGCGCGCGTCTGTGCTAGCGCCATTGTGCAACTGATGCAAGGCCAAGCGCCTGACCCCACCCCTGTGTTTGCCAACACCTGCTACAGCTTTGTGGATGACAAACAAGCCGTACATGTAGCCAATGTGTATCGCTATGATGTCAACAAAAAAATAATGTTACCTGCCGAAGGTGGCGGCGTATCCGTAAAATCAAGCGAAGAAGAAGGCTTTTTTGCACACGCTTGGGCACAAAATATTTGGGCAGATGTGCTGACTTAACACGGTATTTTTTAGCTGTAAAAATGTAGTTAAAAGCATCAATTACCCTCCGAGAAAAATTTATGCCTCTGGAAGCCTCATAGAATAAGGCTTGCAGGGCGCCCAAATTAGATGCATGGTAAATTTTTTAATAAATGCCACTTTACATTAGCAATTTTTACGCGCATCTCCACCTGCTTGCAACAAATATCGCTAATAATCCATTCTGTTGTATACTCAACTATGAATGTTGTTTTACTGAGTGTCTTTTTTTTTCAACTTAACAATAGGTAGGAGAAAAGTATGAAAGCACCTTACGCATTACTCGTTTTACTCTCAGGTCTAGCTGCTCAAGGCGCGCAGGCCAACATCCTTTATAGTTTTGATGCTGATACCCAAGGCTGGACCTTAACTGACGGTGATTTAACCTATGTAAGTTCAGGTGGTAATTCAGGCGGCTATCTTAATACGACTGATACCAACAGCAACGACATGGCCTTGCATGCGCCAGTTAGCGCTTTGGGTAATTGGTCAGCTTATCTAAACGGTACTTTGTCATTTGATGCGCTTAACAGCAATAATCGTTTATCCGACTATAACGGCTTTGGCACAGTCACCATTAGCAGCGGCGCGCAATCTGTGAGTTTCGATTTATCCCCAAGCGCAAGCAACCCACCCAACAATGGCTTATGGACTAGCTATAGCGCCGTACTATCTCAAGCAGTTTGGGGTAGCAATCTTGCAAGTGTGCTTAGCAATGTCACCAGTTTGACACTTTCAACTGAAAACTTTGTCAGCAGCTCCTTTCCTGATGAGCAAGTAGGGATTGATAACATTAGCGTAACCAGTGTGAGCAATGTGCCAGAGCCTGAAACCTACGCTATGTTACTGGCAGGTTTAGGGTTAATCGGTTTTTCTGCTCGCCGTAAAAAATCCTAAATTTCAGCCAAATAACGGATGAAAAATGCACGCACATGCGTGCTTTTTTATTGCTTTTAAAGTTGAATAAAAACTCCCGAGAGATTTTTATGCCTCTGCAAGCCTCATGGATACTGGCTTGCAGAGGAGGTGAAATGATATGTATGTATTTTCATCAAAAATAATTGCATTTTTAGGCTTGAAATTCTCACCTTCCGCCCGCATAAACTCTGAAGTGTTTGTTTAATATTTTCAGGAGTTTTTTCATGGCACAAGCCAAACAGTCCATGGCCTTTCAGGCTGAAGTCAAACAACTTTTACAGTTGATGATTCATTCGCTGTATTCCAATAAAGAAATTGTATTGCGCGAGCTGATTTCTAACGCATCTGACGCGGCAGATAAATTGCGTTTTGAGGCGATTAGCAATGGCGCACTGTATGAAAACGACAGCGATTTAAACATTAAAGTGAGCTTTGATAAAGCCGCCCGCACCATCACCATCTCAGATAACGGCATTGGTATGAGCCGCGATGAGGTCATTGCCAATATCGGTACGATTGCAAAATCCGGCACTAAAGAATTTATGCAAGCATTGAGTGGCGACCAAGCCAAAGATGCCAATTTGATTGGTCAATTTGGCGTGGGCTTTTACTCTGCCTTTATTATCGCCGATAAAGTAACGCTTACTACGCGCCGCGCAGGCAGCATTGAATCGGTGCGTTGGGAATCTGCGGGTGAAGGCGACTTCACCATTGAAGCGGCTGATAAAACCAGCCGTGGTACAGAAATCGTGTTGCATTTACGTGCTGATGAAGATGAGTTTTTAAATGATTGGCAATTAAAATCCATCATCCGTAAATACTCTGACCACATCACCTTACCGATTTTGATGAACAAGACTGAGTGGAAAGAAGGCGAAAATGGTGCAGGTGGCGAGATGGTCACACTCGACGAGCTGGAAACCGTGAACAAAGCCTCCGCCTTGTGGGCACGCAGTAAAAACGATATTAGCGAAGAAGAGTATCACGAGTTTTATAAACATGCTTCGCATGATTACGAAGCGCCGCTGGCTTACACGCACAGCCGCGTGGAAGGCAAACAAGAGTATATTTCATTACTCTATATTCCATCAAAAGCGCCGTTTGATTTATACGACCGCGAACGCCGCCACGGCATTAAGTTGTACGTGAAGCGTGTGTTTATTATGGAAGACGCGGAAAAACTCATGCCGCAATATTTGCGCTTTGTGCGCGGTGTGATTGATACTGCTGATTTGCCGCTTAATGTTTCGCGCGAGATTTTGCAATCTAGCCGCGATGTGGAAGCCATTAAAAATGGCTCAGTGAAAAAAGTGCTTGGGTTGCTTGAAGATATGGCCAAAGATAAGCCTGAAGACTACACAAAATTCTGGAAAGAGTTTGGCCGCGTGCTAAAAGAAGGCCCAGGTGAAGATTTTGCTAACAAAGATAAAATTGCCGGCTTGTTACGTTTTGCCTCAACCAAGGCGGACACAGACGAGCAAAACGTATCGCTCAGCGATTACATTAGCCGCATGCAGCCTGAGCAAGAGGTGATTTACTATATTACCGCTGACACGTTCGCCGCTGCTCAACACAGCCCGCACTTGGAAATCTTCCGCAAAAAAGGCATCGAGGTTTTGCTGATGAGCGACCGTGTGGATGAGTGGTTATTAGGCAGCTTAACTGAATTTGAAGGTAAAAAACTGCAATCTATTGCCAAAGGCGACTTAGACTTAGGCAAACTTGAAACCGACACTGAAAAAGAAATTCAGAAGAAAATTGAAGAAGAAGCTAAAACTTTAGTTGAAAAAATAAAAAGCACGCTAGGCGATAAAGTCAAAGAAGTACGCGTGACACACCGCCTGACCGATTCGCCAGCATGTTTGGTGAGCGATAAGTTTGATATGTCTGGCAACTTGACACGTATGCTTAAAGCGGCAGGCCAACAAGCGCCAGAAAGTAAACCGATTTTAGAAATCAACCCAACGCACAAATTAGTGAAACGGATTGAATCTGAAAGCGAAACCAGTGTGCAAAACGAGTTAGCGCATGTGCTGTTTGATCAAGCCTTACTTGCTGAGGGCGGTCAGCTAGATGACCCAGCAAGTTTTGTAAAACGCATGAATAGCTTGATTGCATAGCCGCTTATTTAGCTAGTTATTCATAGAAAAGCCCGAATTTTCGGGCTTTTTTACTTTGTTTATCAGGCGGCACGCTTAGCCTCAAACGGATGCGAGCTATCTTTGTAGTTGGCTAATAGCTTATCAATATTGGGTTGGCCATTAACTGCGTTTTTAATCGCTTGTTTAGTTGCTTCATAATTCCAATCCTGCACACGCTCGTCCATATCGGCCCGGGTACTGATATAAACCCCCACGCAAATAAAAACATTCTCAACCTCTGCTTTGGGTATAGTACCATCTGCGACACAGTCCATCACCGCTATAGCCACCCCACGTTGCGCTGGCCCAAACATCTGCACTGCTTGTTTCTCATTACGAATAGTCACTTTATTAAACATCACGGTGGCAGGCTTCACCATCATATTGGGTGCAACAATTGCCAACAAACCATTTGCGCCTTGCTTTTGGTCGGTCAAAGTGCGGCAGAACGCCTCTTCAGCATAACTGCCACGCGGTCCCATGACCAAATCAATATGCGCCACGTTGCGTAAATCAGGGCAGTTCTCAATGCCTGGGCGATTATCAATCACCAGCGCTTCACCCACCAATACACGGTCAATCTTAGCCATTTTCTGTTCCTCCTTAAACTTGTTGTTAGGAACTCCTGTTGCAAGATTCGGCAAAGATGTCTTTAAAAAGTTCGTAGGGGCTAGCACTTATCAATCAAGATTTTGACACAAAGTTAAAAACATATAAAACTCAACTCATAAAAAAACCGCTAAGCTTGCGCAAAGCGGTTTATAGGTTTTTTAGAAACTATTCTTGAATAGCTGGTGGACCTTTAAAGCGTTTTTTCTCACCGAGTAAAAACCAAAACACGCCCATCACAATTAACATGGCAATTGTTACATAAAGTACTTTTTCGTTTGGTGGCTGCACCCCAACGAACACTAAAAAGCTACCCCCAAGTACGGCTAAAACTGCAACAGGCTTAGATAAACCACCTAAGTTAAATGGGCCTTTATGCACCCATGTTTTACCTTCGGCTAGAATGCCCGCCGCTGTTGGCATAATGTATGAAATATACAAAAATACCGCACAACCCACCGCCAACACACTAAAAGCAGCTGCATAAAGTGTGGCTGCAATCGCTAAAATGGCTGAAACCCAAACTGCTGCTACGGGTGTTTTTAATGTTGGGTGCACTTTACGCAACAAATTTGAAGCGGGTAAGCCGCCATCACGTGCAAACGCAAACATCATACGTGAAGTGGAAGTTAAACAAGCTAAACCACACAAAAAGTTAACTAAAAAGATACCCAAGCCTAACACTGCTTTGAGCATGGGTGGCAACGTACCAAGCAACGCATCAAAAAAGCCAAACCCTTGTTTAACGCCTGTTGCTACATCGGGCATCACCAACACAAAGGTGCAAATCATCACATAACCAAAAATAGCCGAATAAACAACCGAACTTACAATACCTTTTGGCACGGCGCGCGCAGCATCACGTGTTTCTTCCGCAGTGTGCGCAGAAGCATCAAAACCTGTAATGGTATAAATGGCAAGCAATAACCCCAGTAAGAATGGCATGACCATGCCCTCTGAGGCTGGCCAAACACTGCCCTCAGCGCCAGTGAAATTAGTAAAGGTAAATAGGCGTGAAAAATCCAGTGGTGTTTGGTTAAATGCTAATAATGACATGGTTAAAATACCGCCAATCGCCATAATTAAATAACCAGATAAGTCAGTAATTTTAGTGGTAAATTTAGGAAAAGCATAAATCAAGATTGCCTGAAGCACAGTAAATAAAGTGATGAAAAATATCTGATGACCGTAGCCATAGCCAGAAACATCTATCCCTATAATAGGTGCTGCTAACCCTTTGAAAAAGAAGTCATATACACCAAAGTTAACTGAAGCAACCACAAAAATGAGACCCAGCAAATTAAACCATGCAGTGCACCACCCGTACCCTTTACCACCTAAAATAGAACCCCAGTGATACAGGCCGCCTGCAGTTGGGTAGCTTGATGAAATTTGTGCCATGGCCATGGCCACAATAGTTGCAAAACCTGCGCCCACTAGCCAGCCAATCCCTATTGAAGCCCCACCAGCACCACCTAATGCCAATGGGAAAGCCGATATACCACCCGCTAGAATACAGATAATTGAAAAAGAAATCGCGAAATTAGAAAAACCACCCATGTGTCGGTGCAACTCTTGTTCGTAGCCCATTTTTTTTAAATCTGCGGCATCTTGCTCTAATGCCGAGCTTGCATGTTTTGTCTCACTCATTTTCTTACCCCCTAGGTCATTGGTTATAAAATCTTTAAGTAAAAAGTAAAAGTCAAATCTATGCTACTAAATCGAATTGCAATATGACTGAATAAATTTTTAAACTACCGCGCTCACTTTCTTAGAAAAAAATTGTTAATAAATGCAGAGTCAGTATAAATTTATAATGACTTTTTACAAGTATTATTTTGTTAACCGAATATTTGTAACAATTTGTAATCAATTTACTAAATCAGATAATACTTGAACACAAAACTTTTCTTGCGGGCTGGCTAAGCTCGTCGCATAATGTGCCTCACTTGGGTGTACTTTCAATAAGGTGCGGTGGACATGTCAAGTTATCAATACACGGTAGACACACACTCTTACCAGTTTGCAGATTTAAAACAAGTGATGGCTAAGGCCTCGCCTGCTAGATCTGGTGACTTTTTAGCAGGCGTAGCTGCTGAAACTTATGCTGAGCGTATGGTCGCGCGCATGTGCTTGGCCGAAGTGCCCCTCACCCGATTTTTAGAAGAGTTACTCATCCCTTATGAGGTTGATGAAGTTACGCGGCTTATCATAGACACGCACAACAAACAGGCTTTTGGTGAAATTAGCCATTTAACTGTAGGCGATTTTCGTAATTGGTTACTTTCTGATGAAGCAGATACTGCCACATTAAAACGCATTGCTACCGGCATTACCCCTGAAATGGCAGCCGCTGTTAGCAAATTGATGCGTAACCAAGATTTAATTTTGGTGGCTAAAAAGTGTCGTGTCACAACGAGCTTTCGCAATACCATTGGCTTGCCCAATCATTTATCGGTGCGCTTACAACCTAATCACCCTACGGACGATATGCGCGGCATAGCAGCATCCATGTTAGACGGCCTTTTGTATGGTGCAGGCGATGCAGTGATTGGCATTAACCCTGCTACCGATAGCTTGCCTGCGCTGATGGATTTATATCACATGGTGGATGAAGTGATTCATCAATACGAGATTCCCACACAGTCTTGCATACTCACCCATGTGACCAATCAAATTCAGCTCATTGAACGCGGTGCGCCTGTGGATTTAGTGTTTCAATCAATTGCGGGAACGGAAAAAGCTAATCAAAGCTTTGGTATCAACATAGCACTATTGAAAGAAGCGCAATCTGCCGCCCATTCACTCAACCGCGGCACAGTGGGCAACAACGTCATGTACTTTGAAACCGGCCAAGGCTCTGCTTTATCTGCTAATGCCAACTTTGGCGTTGACCAGCAAACTTGCGAGGCTCGCGCTTATGCGGTTGCGCGGCATTTGTCGCCCTTGCTTACTAATACGGTAGTGGGTTTTATTGGCCCTGAATATCTATACGATGGCAAGCAAATCATCCGCGCAGGTTTAGAAGATCATTTCTGTGGTAAGTTACTCGGCGTGCCGCTTGGTTGCGATGTCTGCTACACCAACCACGCTGAGGCCGATCAAGATGATATGGACACCCTGATGACGCTACTCGCCAGCGCTGGGCTGACCTTTATGATGGGCATTCCTGGTGCAGACGATATTATGTTGAATTATCAAACCACTTCATTTCACGATGCGCTGTATTTGCGCAAAGTGCTGGGCTTAAAAGCTGCGCCAGAATTTGAAACTTGGCTGAAAAAAATGCACATTATGGATGCCAAAGGCCAAGTGCAGCCCATTCAACAAACGCACCCCATTTTGCAAAACATGCCAAAACAACTATTGCGGATGGCTGAATAATGACCAAAACAACGTCTGAAATCACTAAGAGTGACCCTTGGCAACAACTTAAAGCCCACACGCGAGCACGTATTGCAATTGGGCGCGTGGGCACAAGTTTGCCCACTAAAGAAGTGTTAGATTTCGGCCTGAGTCACGCCATGGCGCGCGATGCCGTGCACTTAGCGCTTGATGTGGATGTGTTAGCAAAGCAAATAGAAGAGCTAGGCATCACCACACTACAAGTACAAAGCAAGGCAGAAAATCGCCCCACTTATTTGTTACGTCCCGATTTAGGCCGCCAATTAAGTGAAAAAAGTGCTGAACATTTGCGTACCATTCGACTTTCAAAACCCGTCACCTTGCTTATTGTGGTGGGAGACGGCTTGTCTTCACTTGCGGTTGAACGACATGTTTTACCATTGTTAGTAGAAATTCAACAGCAAAAGCCCAGCGATTGGTCGCTAAATCCGCTGGTCATTGCCTCTCAAGCCCGTGTTGCGATTGCGGATGAAATAGGTGAAATTCTAGGTGCAACTATTACCGCTATGCTGATTGGTGAACGCCCAGGTTTAAGTTCACCCGATAGTTTAGGCATTTATCTGACCTATCAACCTAAAGTTGGCCTAAACGATGCTAACCGTAACTGCATTTCAAATGTGCGCCCTGAAGGCCTAAGTTACGCAACAGCGGCAAAGAAAATGCTGTGGTTGATAAAAGAGGCTTTACGCATTAAAGCTTCTGGCGTAACACTCAAAGATGAAAGTGATGTGGCTGTTATTGATGCCACCCGTCCATTATTAACTTAAAATCTGAAACCAGCAGCGCTATTTGGCGTGTATCTCGCGCTACGTCTATCCACACCACGTCGCCTGTCATGTGTGTATGTGTTTTTCACAGCAGAACCACCGGTCATCTCTATTACAATCTGCGTTTCTGCTGCAGTAGATGTTTGCTTAAGTTTTACGGAGGGCAATTTGTCTTGAGCCGTCACCAACTTGGTTTTTCTTGGCTCTATGGAAATAATTTCAAGCATTTTGAGAGATTGGTTAATATCTAAAAAATCTACATCTTTGGTGACACAAACCACATCTAAATTTTCATCAAACTGCTCAAGCATTACAATGAGTTCTTTAACTTTCATGACTTTTCTCCATGACTTAATTGATAAGACATAAGATTCAAATTAACTGTTTGATTCACTAGGAAAAAATCAAAATAACCAGCGCAAATACTAACACTTTTAGCAAGCGCAATCAAATAACTTACCCATAAAAAATGGCAGATAACGCTTTTAAATTTTCTTTAGTTTGTAAAAAGCAACACATACCAATTTAATGCTACGCGTTAACTATTGCCAAACTCAAACAAAGCGATAGATTCAACATGTGCAGTATGCGGGAACATATTAATCACCCCCGCCGCGCGCAAAACATAGCCTTTTTCATTCACCAGCACGCCTGCATCGCGCGCGAGTGTGGCTGGGTTGCAGGACACATAAACAATGCGGCTTGGTTGGTGCGAGAGGTTTTTAGCACCGCTGCAAGCCGCATGGATATTGGCTTGCAGGGCATCGCCAATGATGTTGGCATTATTTTGTGCAACATCTGGCAATGATTTCACCAATTCAAACGCGCCATCGCGCGGTGGGTCAATCAGCCATTTATCAAAACTACCCAGTTCAGCCAAACTGGCCTCGGTCATCTTAAATAAATCTGCCACACCAAATTTCACGTGACTGATTTGGTTTAATGTTGCACTTTCATTGGCTCTATCCACCAAATTAGCCAAACCCTCCAGCCCCAGCACTGATGCGCCACTGCGCGCAATGGGCAAAGTAAAATTACCGATGCCGCAGAAAAAGTCAGCAATATTTTCACCCGCTTTTGGCTGCAATAATTGCATCGCCCGACGTATCATCACTTGGTTGATTTGTGGATTGACCTGAGTGAACTCATTGGGCTTAAACGGGTAAGTTAAATTAAACTCCGGCAAGCTATACTTCAATGCTGGTGCGGCTTTTGGGTAAAATGGCTGTATCGTGTCTGGGCCTTTGGTTTGCGTCCACACTTGCACTTGGTGCGCATCGGCAAACGCTTTTAAAACGGCCTCATCATTGGCATTTAGCGCCGCCATGATGCGGAAAATCAGTACAATCACATCGCCCTCAAAGCCATTTTTCTGGTCGGCTTCACCGACGGCCAACTCAATCTGTGGTATTTGGTCACGAATACTTAAATTAAAAATCATCGCCTGCAAAGGTGCAATCAGTGCAGAAACTTTGGGAACCAGCACTTCACACGAATTCATATCTGCCACATAACGGGTGGCTTTTTCATTAAAGCCCACCAGCACACGCTGCTTTTTATCTACATACTTCACGCTCAAGCGCGCTTTATGACGGTAGCCCCAAGTAGGGCCGTAAAGCGGCGGCAACATATTTTCTGCCTTCACTTTACCAATGTGTTTCAGGTCATTTTCAAGCAAGCGCTGCTTGGCGGCTACTTGCGCGGCAAAGTCTAAATGTTGTAGCTTACAACCGCCGCACAAGCCAAAATGCGGGCACTTTGGCGTGACACGTTGGTTAGATTGCTTGAGCACTTCCACCACGTTTGCCACTTCATAGCTGCTTTTAATGTGGTGTGATTGAAAAGTGACACTTTCGTTTGGCAACGCGCCATCAATAAAAATGGTTTTGCCGTCCACATGCGCCACCCCACGCCCTTCTTGGTCTAGCGATTCAATCATCGCATGTTTGATTTCGGGAATTATGGGTGCTTTATTGCGATTGCGAGCGTGACGTGCCATGAAAAAACCTATGCATATTTTGAGGCGCAATTTTAACGCAAAATAAAGTGATAAGCTTTAAAAATCACGCGCTGAAAAAGTGTTTAAAAAGGCAATAATTTCGCCCGAGAGATTTTTGATGCCCTGCAAGCCGCATGGATACTGGCTTACAGAGGTGCTTGAGTGAAGATGCTTAAAATTTTGAAGTTTTGAAGCTAATAAACAGCATCTAAAACCAACCGTAAAGTCTAAGCTGCAATCTTAAATATTCACTCTAGCACCTAACTCAATCACGCTATTACTTGGAATGTTAAAATAGCTCACAACGCTGCCAGCATTGCGTGACATAAAGCCAAACAAGTCATCGCGCCATTTAGCCATTTTTCCACCTGGGCCAGAAACAATAGTCTCACGGCTTGCAAAATATGAGGTGGTGAAAGGGTCTATAGTGGACTCTTGGCTCAGTTGAAGTTGCGCTAATGCTTTAGGAATATTGGGGTTTTCCATAAAACCAAAATGTACAACCACTTTCCAAAAGCCTGCGCCAATTTCGTTGACTTCTAAGCGCGCATCTAACGGCACTGTGGGCGCCTCAGCAAAAACTACCGATAAGATAATATTGGTTTGGTGTAACACCTGATTGTGTTTTAAATTGTGCATTAATGCTTGCGGAACTGTCTCAGGGTTTCTGCATAAAAATACCGCAGTACGTTCAACTCTAGGTTTTATGTTGTTATGCAAGCTTTTTACAAAATCTTCTAGTTTTGGGTCGTTTTCATGCATATTTTTAAGTAAAATTTCGCGCCCTTGTTTCCACGTCCACATCATCATCACCATGCAGATGGCGAGCGCAACAGGAAACCACCCCCCTTTGAAAAACTTCACAGAACATGAAGCAAGCAACATCACATCTAACAAAATGAACATGCTAGTAGCCCCCAAGGACAACCAAAGTGGGTATTTCCAGTTATATCGTAATACAAAGTAAGTGAGTATAGTGGTGATGAGCATAGTGCCAGTCACTGCAATGCCGTATGCCGCTGCAATTGCAGAGGAGTTTTGAAATGATATGCAGGTGATAATGACCGCTACTAGTAACAGCCAATTAATTGCAGGTATATAAATTTGGCCAGATTCGCTGGCAGAGGTGTGCAGAATTTGCATTCTAGGTAAAAAACCTAGTTGAATAGCCTGCTGAGTAATGGAGTAAGCGCCAGAAATAACAGCCTGAGAGGCAATGATAGTGGCTAATGTGGCTAGAACGACGGCTGGGATAAGCAGTTCTTGCGGAAAAGATAAATAAAATGGATTACTAACGGCTGCTGGTGTGGCTAATAACAATGCGCCTTGACCTAAATAATTAAGCGCCAAACCTGGCAACACTAACGCAGTCCATGCAATGCGAATGGCGGGTTTGCCAAAATGCCCCATGTCTGCGTAAAGTGCTTCTGCCCCCGTAATGGCTAACACTACCGCACCAACTGCTAAAAATACCCCAGCACCACGGTCGGCCAAAAAGTGAAACGCATATAATGGATTAAGTGCTTGCAATATTTCTGGATTACGCAAAATATGACTTACACCAATGGTGCCCAATGTAACAAACCAAGCCATGACAATCGGCCCAAATAACTTACCTACGGTGTCTGTACCATATTTTTGAAACATAAAAAGCGCGATTAATATGGCTATAGAAATCGGCAATATAAAGCTTTTTGAGCTAGGTGCAATTAGCTCTAGCCCTTCTACCGCAGAGAGTACAGAAATGGCAGGGGTGAGAATGCTATCGCCATAAAAAAGCGCAGCACCAAACACACCTAAACCCAGTAGTATTTTTTTACGCAAGGGCTTTGCTGAAGCGGAAGAAACCGCCAGTGCCAGCAGCGCCATCACGCCACCTTCGCCACGGTTATCAGCGCGTAGAACCAAGACAACGTATTTCAATGTCACAACTAACATCAGCAACCAAAATATGGCAGAAATCGCGCCTATGATATTGACATGATTAAGTGCGATGCCAGTGGATTCACCAAAAATCTCTTTAACGGTGTAGAGTGGGCTGGTACCAATATCTCCATACACGACACCAATGGCCCCTAAAGCCAGTGCCGCTACACTTTTTGATTGATTACTCATAAATTAAAATGCCCTTAAAGTTAAGTTAAGGGCATTAAATCAGTTGCAGTATATCAATCGCATAAACAATTTTTTATTTTTTAGTAACGCTGATTAGCTTGCAGCCAATCGGTAACCAATTCCCACTTCGGTTAATATAAAGCGCGGTTTGGCTGCGTTTTTTTCTAACCTTGCACGCAGTCGCCCCATATGAATGCGTAAATAATGTGTGTCATCAACATAATCTGCACCCCAAATTTCAGTCAACAACTGCCGGTGCGTAAATACCTTGCCTGGTTTTTTTGCCAAACTAAACAATAACTTAAATTCTATTGGTGTCAGGTGTATAACTTCATGATTTAGTTTAACAACAGAGTTGGCGGTATCAATACTTAACTCATCCAGCGTAAACACATCATCTCGTAGCGTCATTTTAGCGCTATGTTTAAGACAAACTTTGATGCGCGCCAGTAGTTCATTAATGCCAAAGGGCTTGGCCAAGTAATCATCAGCGCCTAGGTTAAAGCACTCCACCTTTTCTTGCTCAGTTTGTCTGGCAGATAACACTAATATGGGAATATCTGAATGCTCTCTCACATGCGATATATAATCTCGTCCATCGCCATCAGGCAAGTTTAAATCTAATAAAATTAGGGCAGGTTTATGTTCGGCTAAAAGTCGTTTTGCAATTTCATTAGTCGTTGCTGTGAGGGTTAAGTAACCAGTGGCCTTGAGGCTAGAATGCAAAAACTGGCTGATTTGCAAATCATCCTCTACGATTAATATTTCGGCTTTTTCAGGCATCAATAATTCCTACATTTTCTGCATTAAAACTCAAAGTAACACACGCCCCACCACCCGCTCTATTGCTGATGGTAAACGTTGCATTGTGAGCTTTCGCAATCGCTTGCACAATAGATAAACCCAAACCAAAACCTTTAGGATTTGTGGTAGAAAACTTCTGAATATCCCTTGCTTGAAATCCCTCATTAAACCCGACTCCGCGGTCAAGTACGTTTATCTGAATTTTTTCAGCCGCCTTGTTCACTTCAATCAAAATAGGCTCCTGCAAGCGATTAGCTTCTGGATTTAAATTCACTAATTCTATTTGCGCCTGCTTTGCATTATCAATCAGGTTCACTAACGCTTGGATGATTAAATTGGCATTGGCTTTAATAAGCAACTCAGGCTCAGCGATTTTAACTTCTAAACGCGTATCATCATGTCTATTTTTAAACTGTTCAGCCACCACACCAATTAACTCTTCGGGCGATTGCCAATCCATATTAATAGATTGTTGTTGAGTAGACTCTAATCGAATAAGCGCAAGGATATTTTCGGTTGTATTGGCCAAATACTGCGCTTGTGAGGCAATCAACGCGGTTAATTCGCTCGTTTGGTTTGGGGTAATATAATCTTGCTGTAAAGTGGTAGCGGCGCCTAAAATAGTCGTCAGTGGAGTGCGCATATCGTGCGATATACTCGCCAACAAAGCATTTTGCAATGCTTCCGTTTTCGCCAAAAACTCTGCCTTTTTTAATTTCTCAATGTTAACCAATCGCTGATAAGCCAGTGATATTTGATCTACACAAGATTTAATCGTTGTATATTTTTCAACACTGCTGTCATCAGAGTCTTCGTTATCGATATTGCCAACGGCTAATATCGGGTCTATGGCAGAGTCTTGATTAGGCAAACGGCTAAAGGGAATCAGCCAATAGGCGCTGCGTGTCCAGTAATCGGTAAATGGGCTAACTGGTTTGCCATTTGTGCGCACCCACTCAAGTAACTGTTTATCAGGCACATTGATGCTGCCTGCTTGATTCTTAAATGCATATTCGCCGTTTGATTGCGCAAGCAAAATGGCAAATGGTTTTGCAAACTCGCCTTGCAGTAATTGGCAAGTATTATCTAGCAAATGGCTTGATTCAGTTGCCAAGGCAAGATTTTCTGCCAACGCCCTGCCAAACTGTGCGTGTTTAGTGGCAATTTCAGACTGTAACGTTTGAAACTTAAGTTGTTTGACTAACGAAGTAATGGTGATTGAGACAATTAAAAAACAGATTAAGCTAGCTAATGATTCAATGTTTGCGACTTGAAAAGTATAGCGCGGCTCGGTGAAAAAATAATTAATTGCTAAAAATGCAAGTATCGCCGCAGTGATGGCTAACTTAAGCTCAAAAACATAAGCAACTGTGATTACCACAAGTAAATAGATTAAAGTAACGCCCGTAATGCCCAACGTGCTAAAAAAGCCCATGTTGATCAGCGTCACTAGGGTGAGTAACACTAATATTACTAACAAATTCAAAATAAATTTTTGCATTTTAACCACCTCAACACGCATATCATGATGGAGAGTTTAAGGTTTCCGTATATCAATCACATAAATATTTGTGAACTACAGAAGAAATTTGTTTAGGAAATTGTGTGCTTAAAAAGGCAGTTAATAGGCTTAATTTTCACCCGAGAGATTTTTGATGCCCTGCAAGCCGCATGGGTACTGGCTCACAGAGGAGGTAAAAGGAAGATGCGTAAAAATGATGCTAAAAAAGCAAAAAAATTAAAGCGTAAAATTAACGCTTCCAAGCCGCCAGAAACTCTGTCCAATGTGCGCCTGTATAAGCACCTAAAGTATCACGCACCAAGTTAATTTCTGCTTCATACGCCGCTGGTGTTAGGTGCCCGCGCATGAGCTGAAAGCGCAAAAAAACTAAATGCGTATTGGCCACATCGGTTTCACAATAATTGCGAATCGCTTCAATCTCGCCCGCTTGGTACGCACCCCACACTTTACTGCCGTCCATGCCTAACTTACCGGGAAAGCCACACAGCTGCGCAATTTCATCCAAGGGCGCATTACCGCGACCGTTATACATGGCCAGCACGTCCATCAAATCCAAGTGGCGCATGTGGTAGCGGCTAATATAATTATTCCACTTAAACTCTTTGTCGTCCTCGCCTAAATCCCAATAGCGCGGCGCCCGTACTTGGTGAATCATGGCGCGGTAGTGCAACACCGGCAAATCAAAACCGCTGCCATTCCAACTGATAATTTGCGGCGTGTATTTTTCAATCCCATCAAAAAAACGCTGAATAATTTCTTTTTCAGTCGCCTCTTTTTCACCCAAACTCCATACTTTAAAGTGATTTCCCTCACGCAGTGCGCATGAAATCGCACAAATTTTATGCTGATGCAGAGGCAAAAATTCGCTACCATTTTGCTGCCGTCGCTGGTGAAACGCGATGTTAGCGATGTCATCATCTGTAGCGTGCGCAGGCACATCCAGCAAGGTGCGCAAACCTGCAGTGTCGGGGATAGTTTCAATGTCAAAAACAAGCGTTGGAGTCATAAGCAATAAGGATACACCAAAAAAACAAAGGCTGCCTAGGCAGCCTTTGTTAAATTAAAACTGAATTATTTCTTCACCCAGCCACTCGCGCCCTGATACCACCATCCGCCTTGTGCTTTATCTATCCAGCGGCCTGCAAACGTGCTTTGAATCTCCCCTTGCCATTCTGGGTGGCCGTTAGCAGTAGCGATTTCTTTATATAAATTGTTACGGTCGGCATTTTCCGCCGCTACCAAACTGTTTAACCCACCACGGTCTTTAAGTGGTACTGCGCTGGCATCTTTCACCGCAATCAAGCCGTCTTTTGTCAGACCAATCGCACCACTGCTGTAAAAAGCCGCAAGCTGGCTGTGGCGTGCTTGCATACTACTTTTGATAGCAGAAATCGCTGGCGTATTGACTTCTAAATCAGCACCCGCTGCATTTGTGAATGAACTAGCAAGCAATAAATTTAACAACACTATTAAGCTGAATAATATTTTTTTCATGATTTTTTCCTTTGATGGACTTATTTAGCTGGCTCGGCTGGTTTAGATTCAACAGTAGCAGGCTCAGCAGCGGGTTCAGCCGTTTTAGGTTCTACCGTTTTTACATTCGGTTTTTCACCATTTTTAAGCTGCCAAACATCATCAATAATTTTATCTGCCGCTTTTTCTGCCGCCGCGGCGGGAAAGTAAATATTAATGGTGACGCAAGCGGATAAGATAAACGCGATAGGTAATGCCAACATCCATTTTTTCATTTATGTTCCTTCATTTAGTTTTTACTTAACAATTGCCTTACTATTGCCGTCAGTCACCCGTTTGATACGGGCTAACAGTTCACCCCAGCCTACCGTATGATTGTACCCCATCACGGTAATCTGCGGGATGCCACTTCCTTTAACGATGACATACCCATGTGGCGTTGACTCAATACCGCCCATTTCGCACACATCATTGCGTAATTTGCAGCTTAAACCCATTTTTTCATAGTTAAACTGCTTAAAAAATTGTAAAAAGCTGCGTTGAATGGCCGCTGCCGCACCAGCGCCTCCAAGCGCAGAAATGTTTTCTACTGCGCGCTGTGATATTTTTTTAGGATATTTACCCGCGCTACTATGCACTTGCGCATCAAACTTCACCGTTTTCCAGCTTTGTAATTCTAAATCATCAATATCGCCATCCAGTTTGCCTTCTATGCCGCCAAAGCTATAAGTGCGCGTTAAGCTACCCAAATCTAAATTACGTAAGGCGATATCCGCGTTTAATTTTGGCGCAACGCCCAACGGGTTCTTCATCGTCAAGTTTGTGATATTAGCTGTACCATCAAACACATTCAGTACAATTTCGCCATCTGCCGTTAAATTGCCACCGCTGTAAGTCACCATCGGAATCTCAGCAGAAGCCCAGCCATACATCACGGGCAGCTTGAGTGCTCGGCTGAAATCAGCCATTGAGATGGGTTTGAGTTTTGCTTGTAAGTGCCAAAACCATTCTGCCCCAATATGGGCAGCAGAAATATCTGTTAACTGCAACGCGCCATCTAAAATAGGCAGGGTGATGCTGGGCGAAGTCAGCGCATAGCGGTTAACTTCGGCAGTCATGTTTGTTTCGCCTAGCGGCAAGTTGAGCAGAAGCCCACTTTGGTACGCAAAACTTACCTTCTTGGCGTCATCATAGCTCCAAGGCAAATCGGCGTTAATATGATAAAAAGCAAATTTTTTGTTTTTATCATCGATGTTAACGTCACGTAGTTGTAACTCAAACGATTTGATTTCCCCTTCGCGCATAGATACTTTTAAAGCGGCATTGCCATCAATATCGGCATTATTAAAAGCGGTTTTTTCAAGTAATGGCTTAAAAATTAAAGGGTAAGCCTCGTTCAAGTTTAACGTCGGCATCTCTGCATCAAAACTGGTGAGATGATAATCTTTAAGGCGCATTTTCCCTTTAAAATTAAGCTCCCCAACTTTTTGAATATTAAGCTTAGCGTTTTCAAAAATAACGCTATCAGGCTGAAGAATACCAGTTGCAGAGAATTGATGCCCACTGCCGCTAAAGTAAAACGGCTGCCAAAACATTTCACCATTTTCCCATTGCAATGTACTTTGCCAGCGATAATAATCGCCCGTTTTTTGCACTTTTAAATGCAGGTTGCCAGATAATTTTTCTGCTGCATGCAGGCCAGCTTCATCGCTAAAATTCGCTTCTTTTAAGGTGAAATCCGCGTTAAACCCGTTGCTTTGTGGGCTTAAATTTAAACTAAAAGGGAGATGAATGCGATCAGACTGATATTGCCCTGATTCGCATTGCCAAAGCTCAGTTTCTAGATTTTTAGGCACTAGGCAATTAAGTTTAGCCTGCGCCCATAATTTGTCTGACTTTTGTTTAACATCAGTGCTAAAGTCTGCCCGTGTGTTGCCCAGCAAATCTAAATGAAGCCATGTTTTTCTTGCTTCAAATTGTTGATATTCAATATGTTCGGCTTTTATTTGTGCAGGCTTGCGCCCAGTTAAATCAATCCACGCCTCGGCCTTGTTAACAAGTGCTTGCTGAAAGTGCGCTGTGTTAGCTTTAACCAACAGCGTTTCTTTGGCATTTAAATCTAATGCAATAGATACTTGTCGCAGGCTGACAGGTTGATTTTCTATTTTGTGAATATTAATTTCATCGGCAGTAATGCTCACCGAACTCACTGCCCAAGCACTGCTCGTGCCTAAGCTTAAAACAAGTGCTATTAAGCTAGCAAAAAATGGACGCATTAACTCGGAAAAACTCCAGTGGATAAGTAACGGTCACCTCTATCGCAAACGATGCTGACAATCGTGGCATTTTCAACCCGTTTTGAAAGCTCCAGCGCGGCATAAAGCGCGCCGCCACTTGAAATGCCAGCGAAAATACCCTCCATCGTTGCGAGTTTACGCGTCGTATCTTCTGCCTGTTTTTGCCCCACGTAAATAAGATCATCTACACGTTTAGCTTCAAAAATTTTCGGCAAATATTCCACCGGCCATTTGCGAATACCAGGAATCTGCGCACCCTCTTCTGGCTGCACGCCAATAATTTGAATATTTGCATTTTGCTCTTTTAAAAAGCGCGAAGTGCCCATAATCGTGCCTGTCGTACCCATGCTGGAAACGAAATGCGTGATTTTGCCACCCGTATCGCGCCAAATTTCAGGGCCAGTGCCTTCATAATGCGCTTGCGGGTTGTCCATGTTGCCAAATTGGTCAAGCACAATCCCCTCACCCTCTGCTTGCATTTTTAGCGCAACATCGCGTGCTAACTCCATGCTGCCATCTTTTGGCGTGAGCACCAGCTCAGCCCCGTAAGCTTTCATGCTTTGGCGGCGCTCGATACTTTGATTTTCTGGCATCACCAACACCATTTTATAGCCGCGCATCGCTGCCACCATCGCTAACGCAATGCCGGTATTGCCGCTGGTGGCTTCAATCAATGTGTCGCCAGGCTTGATGTCACCGCGCGCTTCAGCACGCATAATCATGCTTAGTGCGGGTCTATCTTTCACCGAGCCCGCAGGATTATTGCCCTCAAGTTTGAGCAAAATAGTATTACTCTGGTTAGGGTTTAGGCGTTGCAATTTTACCAGTGGCGTATTGCCTACAAACTGGTCTAATGTTTTATACATATTTACTTTCTGCTCAATTTGGCTAAATAGACGGCATAAACCCCAAACCCAATAAACGCAATTAAGGCCATTTGTGGAATGCTTATACCGAGAAATGTCCAATCAATCGCCGCACAATCACCCGTGCCCTTAAACACCAGACTTAAGGCTTTTTTTAATGGAAAATTTTCAAACATATAATCAAAGCCCACACCACAATCAGCTATCATGGTTTCGCGGTGTGCTTGTATCCACCAATGACGCATCGCCCAGCCTGCACCAACCATCGCGGTAATCACCTGCAAACCAGCAAATACTTTGGGGAATTTATTGACCAAACCGGCAATTAAAAACAAAATGCCAAGTGACATAAATACAATGCGTTGCGTAATGCACAGCGGGCATGGGTCTAGGTTGTAGCGCGTTTGTATCCACAAAGCGAGACCAACCAAACCAAAACAAGCCACAAAACCAAAAAAATATCCACGGCGACCTGCAAGTAATTTATTTAGCATTTTCATTCACAATATATAATCACATTAACTATTTTATCACCGATTAAGCGAGCAAGCTTTGGCAGATGCACCATCAAATTTAACGCCGGCAAGAATATTGACTGTGACCGAGCTTAATCGTTTCGCACGCGAAATATTAGAGGTGAGCTTTCCTCTGTTTTGGGTCTCTGGCGAGGTGTCTAACTTTACCCGCGCGGCCAGTGGGCATTGGTATTTTTCGCTTAAAGATGCGGGCGCGCAAGTGCGCTGCGTAATGTTTAAAGGCCGTAATAGTTATGTGGATTTTATACCGCGCGAAGGCGATAAAATTGAAGCGCGCGCCACGGTAACGCTGTATGAGGCGCGTGGCGATTTTCAACTCACCGTTGAGTTTGTACAACACGCTGGCTTGGGCGCTTTGTTTGAAGCATTTGAAAAACTTAAAGCCAAACTGAGCGCTGAAGGCTTATTTGATGCGGCTTTTAAGCAAGCCATTCCAAAGCATCCGCGCGCCATTGGCATCGTCACCTCGCCGGATGCGGCTGCTTTGCGCGATGTACTGACAACGCTAAAACGCCGTAACCCGAATATTAAAGTGATTATTTACCCCACGCCTGTGCAAGGCAAAGACGCGGCGCAAAGCATTGCAAACGCGATTCGCACCGCGAATAAACGTGAAGAAGTTGATACGCTGATTATTTGTCGCGGCGGCGGTAGCCTTGAAGATTTATGGCAGTTTAACGAAGAAATTGTCGCACGCGCCATTGATGATTCGGCCATTCCCACCATTAGTGGCGTGGGGCATGAAACTGACTTTACCATTTGCGATTTTGTGGCAGATATGCGCGCTGCCACCCCCACAGCCGCAGCCGAATTGGCCTGCGTAGATATTGCAACGACCAAAAACCAACTCGCACAGGTGCAAAACCAGCTGAATAAGCAAATGCAATTGTTACTCAACCAGCAGGCGCAAAAGCTGGATTATTTAGCGCGCAGATTAGTCTCGCCTGCGCAGCAAATTAACAACAAAACAACACAACTCATGCACCTGGCACATCGCTTAGAAACGAGCTTACAGCGGCAACTTCAAATCCACCAACAACAATTACTACGCTTAAAAAATAGCCTTGAACACCTTAATCCACAGGCTGTACTGACGCGCGGCTACGCTTTTGTGCAAAATAATGTGGGTGAAATTGTAACTAGCACCACGCAATTAAACATAAATGATGAAGTGAAACTCACTTTAGGGGTGGGCGTAGCTGAAGCAAAAATCAGCAAAATTAGGACTTAAAAATCGCCCGAGAGATTTTTGATGCCGTGAGAGCCGCATGCAGACTGGCTTAGCGCTGAGGTAAAAAGATTTGACAGAAAAAAGCACTTTTCTCACATAAAAAAGTGGGCAAATTTTTGTACAAATTTAGCTAAAATTTGCGATGTTAAGTAAAACAAAAAAGGCGCGCAAATAATTGCGCGCCTTTAATATTTCAACTAACTATTAGTGCTGACGACGACGCGCGCTGAAACCCACCAAAGCAAGACCAGCTAACATTAAAGCATACGTTTCTGGCTCTGGCACAGCCGCAATATTGACATTGATACTGCCAGTATTATCGCCGTTATTTGAGTCAAAATAGTATAAATTCAACGTACTGGCCGCAGCAACACCTGCGTAATTCGTACCAATGAAGAAATAGCTACCTAACGCATTCCCCCACTCGCCTACGAGTGAACCAAAAGGAGCAGATAAGCCTCCTTGACTATGGTTACCAAAAGCACCAGGACCAATGATTGTACCTGCTGCTACACCAGGGTTGTCACCGTTAGTATCTGCCGCGCCCGTTGCCAACAAATTCGCGCCAGTCAAGCCATTTGCATTTGACCAACGTGGTAACGCACCAGCATTCCACAAATCCAGCGGGTTCACAGACACGGTAAAAGCATCACCCGCATTAAAGCCAACTGCCACACCAGTACCACCTGATGTAGAGTTTGCTCGTGCATCTACATTATAAACAGCTGCTTGCGATATAGCAGGAGCAGCAAAAAGCAACGCCGCACATAAACCTAACACATTTTTTTTCATCATCATTGCCCTCAATTTTCAAAAATTTACAAAGTAAATTAACTGACAAAATACGCCTCTTTCCACTTATCAACAATCGCCCGTTTGGGTGAATTTAAGCGGTGTAAAATACGGTATCGCATGCGTAAAATTTGAGATGAATTTAAAGATTTTTAAATTTTTAATCGCCCGAGAGATTTTTGATGCCCCGCAAGCCGCATGGATACTGGCTTGCAGAGGTGGTAAAAAGAAGACCGGTTTTAAAAGACGTATTAGGCTTTATTTCGGCGTCTTCAAAGCATCTGTTAAATGCGGTGCCAACACTTGTAGCATCTGCGCAAATACTTTTGGGTTGGCCGCAACAATATTACCTGTTTTTAGCCAGCTTTCGTTGCCTTCAAAATCGCCCACAATGCCGCCTGCTTCTTGCACCAGCAAGCCACCCGCAGCGATATCCCACTCGGATAAATTGATTTCAAAAAAGCCATCAACCCAACCCGCAGCCACATACGCTAAATCTAACGCGGCTGAGCCCGGGCGGCGTATGCCAGTGGTTTTTTTAATCATGTCTTTTAACATACCTAGGTAGGTATCAAGATGCGTAAAATCGCGGAACGGAAAACCCGTAGCGATTAAAGAATCTTGCAATTTAGCGCGGCTGGTGACACGAATGCGCTTATCGTTCAAAAATGCGCCGCGGCCTTTGGTGGCGGTAAATAAATCATTGCGCACTGGGTCGTAAATCACGGCTTGCGTGAGTACGCCTTTTTGCTGCAACGCGATAGAAACGCAATATTGCGGAAAGCTATGTAAGAAATTGGTGGTGCCGTCGAGCGGGTCGATAATCCATATATTATCGGCCTGTTTATTACTCTCCCCGCTTTCTTCACCCAAAAAGCCGTGGTCTGGATAAGCATCTTTGAGCACGTCAATAATGGCTTGTTCGGCGGCGCGGTCAACCTCGCTAACAAAGTCATTATAAGTTTTAGACTGCACAGTCAATGAGCCGACATCTTGTGAGGCACGGTTGATAATAGCGCCCGCTTTACGCGCGGCTTTAACTGCAATGGTGAGCATTGGATGCATAACGGAAATTTCTTAAAGAGCTGTTAAAATGCTATTTTAGCATTATTAGGCGTATCCCCAAATTGTCACAGTCTATTTTTAATCATATTCGGGTCGTTTTATGCCAAACAAGCCATCCTGGCAATATCGGCTCCGCCGCACGCGCCATGAAAACCATGGGCTTAAGCCAGCTTTATTTGGTTAAACCTGCGCAGTTTCCTGATGCGCACGCCACGGCGCTTGCTACTGGTGCGGCCGATTTGCTTGAAAACGCGACTGTAACTGAAACACTCAGCGAAGCCCTTGCAGGCTGTGCGTTTGCCATTGGCATGAGCGCACGAAAACGCCAAATTTCGCATGAGTTGGTAAATGTGCGTGAAGCCGCTACGCGCGCCAGTAAAATAGCCGCCTCGCAGCCGATTGCCTTAGTGTTTGGCACCGAAATGAGTGGGCTTTCCAATGCCGAGCTTGATTGCTGCCAATTATTGGCGATGATTCCTGCCAACCCAGAGTACAGTTCGCTTAACCTTGCGGCGGCAGTTCAAGTGATGTGCTATGAAATTCGCATGGCGGTGCTTGAAGGTAAATTGGATGTACCAGAAAACACTCCCGAACTCGCCACCAATGAAGCGCTAGAAGGTTTTTACGCACACCTTGAAGATACGCTCATTAAAATTGGCTACCTTAACCCGCAAGCGCCAAAAAAACTGAGCGAGCGGATTCGTCGCATTTACAGCCGTGCACGGCTTGAAAAAGAAGAGGTGAATTTGCTGCGCGGCATCCTGACCTTGTCAATCACGCCGAAAAAACATACTAAATATTAAAGGCGCCGTAAATTAAACATGCCATTTGGAACTTAAGTCACATACACCAAGACTCAATCATCATACACTTGCTTCACCATTTTGATATTGGGGTAGATTCATGAAAAACTGGTTCGCTTTTTTAAGCTTAATATTTTGCGCATGCTCTGCTTTTGCCCTGCCTCCCGAGGGCATGGTATATCAACTCAAATCTAGCGTGGTTAAAATTCGCGTGATTTTACCCAACGGGCATTATGGTGTGGGCTCGGGCGTGGTGGTTGCTAAAGACCAAGTGGTGACCAACTGCCATGTGGTGCGAAATGCCTCCGCCATTAACGTGATTAAATTCGGCGAAAGCCACCGCGCTACCAGCATTAAAGCCGATTGGCAGCATGATTTGTGCATTATTGGTTTTGATGGATTAGACACCACCATTGCTGAGTTAGGCGTCAGTAAAGATTTGCAATACGAGCAACCTGTTTTTACCATTAGCTTTCCTAATAATGCGCCCAAACCGCTCACCACCTATGGCTTTATAAAAGCGCTTTATCCTTTAGATGATAGTGTGATTATTCGTTCTACCAACGATTTTAGAATGGGCGCGAGTGGCGGCGCGATGTTTAGTGATGACGGTAAATTGGTCGGCATCATCACGCTTAAAAGCCCAGGTCGCAATGCGTTTTACTACAACATGTCGGTGGAATGGGTGAAGCGCTTGCTTGATCAACCCGCTTTAGAAATTCCTGCTGCAGGTCAACCGCCCTTTTGGGATGCCCCTGAAGAAAAGCGCCCTTATTTTATGCGCGTGATTCAGCCGTATCAAACTGAAGATTGGCCCATGTTAAAGAAAATTGCCAGCGAATGGGCGCAAGCAGAACCTAACACTACGGAAGCGATGCACTATTTAGCCATTGCAGAATTTAACTTAAAAGATTACGCACAGGCCACCGCGCATTTTCAGCAGCTTTACGCACAAAATAAGCGCCACAGCGGCGCGCTATATTACTTGGGCTTAAGCGAAATAGCAGCGGGAAAAACACAAGAAGCCACCAAAACCGCCGCCACGCTTAACGAAATTGACCAAGAGTCAGCCAATTTGTTAAATGAAAAATTAAAAGTGGTACAACAAACAAACTGCCAAACGGCAAACTGCTAGGCAGGTCATTTTAGGATACACATTTGGGACTTCTATAAATGCAGAGTTTGGGATACAGTACGAGACGCACGGAACACAGAAACCGAGATAGTATGCGTTATACAGCGAGGTTGCGAGTACCGCGCAACGAAGTAATGCACCCAAAAAATGTATTTATAGAAGCTCCCATTTATTGAACGACTTCGATGCGCACACGCGCTGTGCCAGCCTGCACTAGGCCAATTTTTTTTGCCGCTCCGTAAGATAAATCTATAATACGCCCACGCACATGTGGGCCGCGGTCGTTAATGCGCACAATGACCGATTTACCGGTTTTCAGACGCGTCACCTTCACTTTTGTGCCAAACGGCAAAGTAAGATGCGCCGCGGTAAGGTCATTATTATTAAAAATTTCGCCACTTGCCGTGCGCCTGCCATGAAACTTTTTAGCATAAAAAGAAGCAACGCCCACCTGACTTTTTTGCACTTTCACGGTTTTGGTGTGCTGCTTTTGTTTGGATTTTGCATCCGATTGCAAAGGTGAAAACAACAAAACACTTAGCGTAAAAAGCAAAATTAAATAGCGCAATACATGGGAAACTCTAATGACTTTTCTCCTAAAAAACAAGTGCGTCATATTGGGCAAAAAACCCCGAGGATTTTTTATGCCTCTGTAACCCGCATGGATACTGGCTTGCGGAGGCATAAAAATGATTTGATATAATTTTAATGCGAATTTTCGATTATTTTAGGGTGACAAATCTGCGGTAAATTTTCACTCCAAAAGCGTCAGGCATCTCAATAAACTTCACTTTAGCACAAATATTAGCCGCTGACACTCTAGTCAGTTTGCGCCACATTTATGGCATAATACGTTCATGTTTAGACAGCTTAAAGAAGATATTTCAATTGTGTTTGAGCGCGACCCTGCCGCACGCACAAAATTTGAGATTATCACCACATATCCTGGCGTGCACGCCTTGCTAATGCACCGCTTTAGCCATTGGTTGTGGAAATCTGAGTTTTTTTGGGCGGGGCGATTTTTTTCGCACGTTGGGCGCTGGCTCACTGGCATTGAAATTCACCCTGGGGCAACCATCGGCCGCCGCGTGTTTATTGACCACGGCATGGGCGTGGTGGTGGGCGAAACCGCAGTCATTGGCGACGATTGCACGCTTTACCACGGGGTAACGCTAGGCGGCACCTCTTGGAACAAAGGTAAGCGCCATCCAACCTTAGAGCAAGGCGTAGTGATTGGCGCTGGCGCAAAAGTGCTTGGCCCCATTACCATTGGCAAAAACGCTAAAATCGGCTCTAATGCGGTGGTGGTCAAAGATGTCCCAGAAAACGCAACTGCTGTCGGCATTCCCGCACGAATTTTAGAGGAAGAAAAATCTAAAAAGCGCGAAGAAACTGCCAAAAAAATTGGTTTTGCCGCCTATGCGGTGGGCAACGATGAAAACGACCCCATGATTAAAGCCATTCACAGTTTGCTAGACCATGCTAACAAGCAAGATGAGCAATTGCAAACCCTCAAAACACAAATTGCGCAATTAACCGATGAAAAAACGGATGCACAATTAGCACAAGCATTTGATAGTAAAAAGAAACGCTAGACTACATTTTTTCTTTGTTTAATGGCGAATGTTTGGCAAGTTTTCGTTGCAAACTTCTGCGATGTAAGTTAAGTGCCAACGCTGTTGCAGTAATATTTCCATTCTTTGATAACAATACTCGATTAATATGCTCCCACTCTAGCTGGTCTAGTGGGAGAGGTACATCTGGAATAGATTCAAACTCATTTCCACGCGTTTTATGTAATGCAGAAACAATATCATCAGCATTAGCTGGCTTGGATAAATAATGTACTGCGCCCATTTTTATGGACTCTGTAGCAGTTGAAATACTGGCGTAGCCCGTTAACATAACGATTCGAGTATCTGGGTTATTTTGATGCAAAAACTTAAGGACTTTCAGCCCGGAGTCATTACTAAGTTTTAAATCTACTACAGCAAAGTCAAAACTGACACCACTTGTAATTTTCTTAGCGTTTTCTAAATCGTTAGCAACCACAACCTCAAACCCTCGCTTTATCATAGCCCGACTTAGCACTAGGCAAAAAGTGACATTATCGTCAACAATAAGCATCTTTTTTGAAGAAACTGGCATATATTAAATGTGTTACAAAATTCTTATAAGCTAATTATATCTCTTTGAATTTTTTGACAAAAGATGTGACGTATTGTCGCGCGACGATATGCCACTTTTCCCAGTGTTTAATAACTCATAAAATCCCCATGTTTTATTTATGGTTATAAATATAGGGAGGCGTAAAGGTATGTTTGATTATCCGATTTTTGAAATGCCATTTATTGGGCATCGTTTGCTTTTTGCATTTGATGCAATTTTACATGTGTTCATCTCGCATGGAGCAGCTGTAGGTGGGAGCATTATTCTAGTGTTAAGTCAGTGGTTAGCCATTAAAAACAATGATCAAAAACTAGACCAGCTTTCTTACAAAATTTTATTCACTTTTTTTATTTTGGCAACTGCTGTTGGAGCATTGACAGGGATTGGTATTTGGATACACATTAACATCATTAACCCTGCAGCGATTGGTGCGCTACTTCGCGTATTCTTCTGGAAATGGTTTATTGAGTGGATTGTCTTTAATGCTGAGATGATACTCTTACTGTGGCTGTTCCTGATATGGAAAAAACATCCGCTTGGCACACAAGGTAAGAAAAAAGTCTTTAATTTGGTTCTATCTTATGCGGTTGCTTCATGGCTCACCATGGCGATTATTACAGCGATTTTGGGCTTTATGATGACCCCAGGTAATTGGCTGAAATCATACTTTCCGGCGGAGCCAGATTATGTTGCAGCATTATTTAATCCATCTTGGATTCCGTCATTAGGTTTCCGCACGTTCTGGTCAATTGCTTGGGCAGCGGCTATGGCGATGTTGCTGACTTGGTTTTTCACTAAAAAAGATTTGGAATTGCGCCAACAGGCAATGCGTTTATACGGCACTGTGTTGCTGGTTTGTATTCCTTTCTTTGTGCTGTTTGGTGCTTGGTATTATGCTCAGTTTCCGCAAGCGGCCAAAGATTTATTTTGGATGGGCGCGATTACACGTCGTTTAGCAGCACACCCTGAATATGCCACATATTTAATAGTTGCACTTTCAAGCATGGTATTAATTGGCGCGGTTTCTTTATATACCAAACCAAAACACGCACCTGTGTTTTTAGCGGTGATGATGTTAATCGGCTCAATGGGCTTGATTGGTGAGTTTGAGCGCGTGCGCGAATTTGTGCGTAAGCCGTACATCATCTACGACTACATGTATGCCAATGGCGTGCGTGTGGCCGATGTGCCTTACCTTAACAAAACGGGCTACTTAAAACACGCTGCGTTTGTGCCGCCAGACTTCCGTGAGGTGAACGAGCAAAACAAACTGGTGGCAGGTAAATATCTCTATCAAATGCAATGCCGTTATTGCCACACGACCAATGGTATTAACTCAGTGAAAGCGCGTACCGCTGGCTTGAGTGAAGAGGCAATTTATATTCGTATCGGTTCATTAAACTCAGCTGCTACGCCGTTTATGCCGCCGTTTACAGGCACAGATGCCGAGCGCAAAGCCTTAGCTGCGTATTTGGCCTCACTGGCAACGCACGATAAACCTGCGCTCGCTTATCAAAAACAATTAGATGAGGTGAAAAAATGACCGATTTTAGAATCATTCCTGGTGACATTCCGTTGCCATTGCCCACCATGGGGCTGGAGTTCATGGAACCATTTTTCCACGGTCTGTTGATTGTGGCTTGGGTAGTGCATATTCTGTTTATTAACGTGCTGTTGGGGGCGTCGCTGGCCTCGGTGTATTTTAACAGCAAAGGCCATAAAGAGAAAAATCCAATTTTTGACCGTGTGGCCTACTTGCTCACCACGCCTGTGACCATTTCAGAAAACATGGGGGCGTTATGGGGTGTAGCACCGCTATTGCTGGTAAGTATATTGCTGACGCCGTTGTTTTACTCGTCATCTATTATGATTTCGCCGCATTGGTTGCATATCATTTACGGTAACGTGGTGGCGTTCTTGCTCTCATATTTGTATAAATATACTTGGCATACGCTAGAGCATCGCAAAACCTTACACATTTTTATTGGTATGGTGGGTGTTGCTTTGTTCTATACCTTGCCATGGGCATTTATGGCTAATGTGCAACTCGCTATGACGCCAAGTACTTGGACTTACACCACTCACTTTTGGGATGCGTTATTACGCGCTGATACTTTCTTTCGTTTAGTACATTTTTACTTAGCAACATTTGCAGTAACAGGCGTGTTTATGTTGGTGTATGGTATGTACAAACGCAAAAGTGATAATGCAGAAGACCGTGAAGCAGGCGTGGTGCTTACACGTACAGGTAAAACATGGTTCATTATCCCCACTGTGCTTAACTTCTTTGTAGGCCCATTGGTGCTGTTTAGCTTTCCTGATTACGGTATTGAAGCTTTTTTTGAAAATGGTTATTTCTGGGGCATCATCCTCACCGTTGCCTTAGCACTATTTGCGCTATACCTATTATTGAAAGACTTTTTCAATGATGACCTACATGCAAAACGTGTGTGGACGGTGGTTGCAGTGATGATTATTGCTATTCTTTCAATGGCGAGCTTACGCCACGGTATGCGTATGGGCTTGGTGAAACCTGTGCTAGATGCCTCACACGCGAAAACCGAGCTGTTCCAAAGAGAATCACTTGCCGCGTTTGAGGAGGCTAAAAACGCACCAGCAACGCCCATAGCCACACAAGCAGACGTGAAGCCTGGCCAAGCCCTAGCCGAAAAACACGGCTGTCTCGCATGCCACAACGCGGACATCAAAGTGGTAGGGCCAGCCTATAAAGAAGTGGCAGCCAAAGGCTACACCGCCGACCAAATTGTGGAATTGGTGAAAACACCAAAACCAGAAAACTGGCCAGGTTACATGCCCATGCAGCCCATGCCACAAGTGCCTGCTGAAGACGTAAAACAAATCGCCGAGTGGATCAATAGTTTGAAATAGCCCAGATATGCCAACAAAAACCCCGCATAATTGCGGGGTTTTTTTATGCCACTGGAAACCGCATGGGTACTGGCTTTCGCATTCGACTTAGTGCTTTAGCACTTAGCGAGAATGGTGATGCCAAGCACTGGTACAGAGCGCCTATAGTGAAGATAGATAAAAAAACATCCTTTTTTAGTGCCAATTTACTGCCACGCATTGTCACAAAAAATTGTCAATTGTTCGGTTAAATAATAATTGACTAAAATACTAGGTTATTATACAATTTGCACTTCAATGACTTTAGTTGTGCACATAAAATGAGACTCACCACCAAAGGACGTTTTGCAGTCACCGCGATGCTAGACTTGGCGTTAAGTGAAACTGCGGGTGCTGATAATATCCGCCCTGTGACCTTGGCAGGCATCAGCGAGCGCCAACATATTTCGCTGTCTTATTTAGAGCAGTTGTTCAGCCGCTTACGCAAGCAAGATTTGGTCACTAGCGTGCGTGGCCCAGGTGGTGGTTATCGTTTGGCTAAACCAGCCGCGCAAATTAGTGTTTCTTGTATTATTGCTGCAGTCGATGAATTGATTGACGCAACGCAATGCGGTGGCACGGAAAACTGTCATGATGAAGGCCGTTGCATGACGCATGATTTATGGGCTTCGCTCAACATCAAAATATTAGACTATTTATCAGGCGTCAGCTTGGCTGATTTAGTCGAAAATCAACGTAGAAAAGAAGCCGGCTTGCCCACTAACGCCATACATTTTTCGCCACGTAAAACTGGCATTATGGAAACTGCGATTTAACACCATCATGGCGCACGTTTATTTTGACCACAACGCGACTACCGCTCTTGATGCGCGTGTATTGGAGGCTATGTTGCCATGGATGACTGCGCAACAAGGCAATGCCACCAGTCGTCATGCTTATGGCCGCGCCGCGCGCGATGCAGTGGAACAAGCGCGTGAGCAAGTGGCAAATGCCGTTGGTGCTTACCCTAGCCAAGTGATATTTACTGCCAGCGGCACTGAAGCCAATAATTTTGCCATCAACGGCATGACAACAAAACTGCCTAATACGCAAATCGCCATTAGCGCTATTGAGCACCCGTGTGTGACACGTCCTGCGGAAATGCTGCAATCACGTGGCTTTAAGCTTGCAAAAATTGGTGTAGATGCGCAATGTGAGTTTGACTTTACTCACTTAGAAAGCCTGCTAGCGCGCCCTACCAGCTTGGTTTCTGTGATGTTAGCCAATAATGAAACTGGCGCAATTCAAGATATTGCGCGTGTTGCTGAGTTAGCCAAAAAACATGGCGCTTACATGCACACTGATGCGGTGCAAGCTTTAGGTAAAATTTCTGTAAACTTTAGCGATTTAAACGTGAACGCCATGACGGTTTCTAGCCATAAAATTCATGGCCCACAAGGTGCAGGTGCGCTAATTTTAAATAAACGCGTGGACATGATGCCTTTTATGCTGGGCGGTGGGCAAGAAAAAGGCTTACGCAGCGGCACAGAAAATGTGGCTGCCATTGTCGGTTTTGGCTTAGCAAGTGAGTTGGCTGTGAATAATTTAGTCAACCATGCGCAAAAAACACTACAACTACGTCAGCAATTAGAAATAGGTTTACATAATTTAGGCGCAACAATTTTTGCCGAAAAATCTACCAGATTACCCAACACCAGCTTTTTTGCTTTCAACAATATTGAAGGCGAAACCTTAGTGATGGCGCTTGATAAGAAAGGCTTTGCTGTTGCCAGTGGCTCGGCGTGCTCAAGCGACAGCACCGAACCTAGCCATGTATTATTAGCCATGGGGGTTGCACCAGACTTGGCACGTGGGGCAATACGGGTGAGCTTAGATGCCAGCAATACAACCGAACAAATAGACCAGTTTTTGGTCACACTTAAACAAGAGTTAAATCGTTTGAAACAGATGGTCGCAATGGCGGCTTGAGTGAGAGAAGTTATTGAGCAATTAAGAAAGTTAAGACTAACAACATGGATAGAGACCCGATATATTTAGATTATTCTGCCACCACGCCTGTTGACCCACGTGTGGCCGCAAAAATGATTCCCTATTTAACGGAGCATTACGGCAACCCTGCATCACGCAGCCACCCCTACGGTTGGACTGCAGAAAAAGCCGTGGAAGAAGCGCGCAATGAAGTGGCGAAACTAGTCAATGCAGACCCACGTGAAATCGTGTGGACTTCTGGCGCGACAGAGTCTAACAACTTGGCCATTAAAGGCGCGGCAAATTTTTATGCAGGCACCAAAGGCAAGCATATTATTACAGTAGCAACCGAGCATAAAGCGGTAATTGACCCTGTGCGTGAGTTAGAGCGTCAAGGCTTTACCGCAACATTTTTAGAGCCGGATTCAGATGGCTTGGTCAGCTTGGAAAAATTTAAAGCGGCCATTCGCCCAGATACGGTGTTAGCCTCTGTGATGTTGGTGAATAATGAAATTGGCGTGATTCAAGATATTGAAGGCATAGGAAAAATCTGCCGTGAAAATAATATTATTTTTCATGTGGACGCTGCGCAAGCTACAGGCAAAGTGCATATAGACTTAGAAAAATTACCAGTTGATTTAATGAGCTTTAGCGCGCATAAAACCTACGGCCCTAAAGGCATTGGTGCTTTATTTGTGCGCCGTAAACCACGTATTCGCATTGAAGCGCAAATGCACGGTGGCGGCCATGAGCGCGGTATGCGCTCTGGAACCTTGGCCACACACCAAATTGTTGGCATGGGTGAAGCTTTTCGTATCGCACGTGAAGAAATGGACGTGGAAAATGCACGTATTCGCAAACTACGCGATAGGCTTTTACATGGCTTAGAAAGCATAGAAGAAGTTTACGTGAACGGTGATTTAGCGCATCGCGTGCCGCATAATTTGAACATCAGCTTTAACTATGTGGAAGGCGAATCATTGATTATGGCGGTGAAAGGCATTGCGGTTTCAAGCGGTTCTGCTTGTACTTCTGCCAGCCTAGAGCCAAGTTATGTGCTACGTGCTTTGGGTAGAAGTGATGAACTCGCGCACAGCTCGATTCGTTTTTCAATCGGGCGCTTTACCACCGAGGCCGATGTGGATTACACCATTGCCTTATTGAAAGAAAAAATTGGCAAACTACGCGAACTCTCCCCACTTTGGGAAATGTATCAAGATGGTGTAGATATTAGCAAAGTGCAGTGGGCTGCACATTAGATTGGCTAGCCAATTCGGCTAGATAAAGGAGTATTAAAATGGCTTATTCAGACAAAGTTTTAGACCACTACGAAAACCCGCGTAATGTGGGTAGCTTAGACAAAAATGACCCTAACGTAGGCACGGGCATGGTGGGCGCGCCCGCTTGTGGCGATGTCATGAAATTAATGATAAAAGTAAATGATGCGGGCATTATTGAAGATGCCAAATTCAAAACGTATGGTTGCGGCTCTGCAATTGCATCAAGTTCATTGGTAACAGAGTGGCTTAAAGGCCGCACCATTGAAGAGGCTTATGCGATTAAAAATTCTGAAATCGCTGAAGAATTAGCGTTGCCACCTGTTAAAATTCACTGTTCTGTATTGGCTGAAGATGCCATCAAAGCGGCCGTTGCAGACATTAAAGCAAAACAAGCGGCAAAAGCATAAATTTAGAGTAATTAACTATGGCAATTACATTGACACAAACTGCGGCAAACCGCGTAGAAAAATTTTTAGCCAATCGTGGCAAAGGCATCGGCTTACGTCTGGGCGTTAAAACGACTGGCTGCTCAGGCATGGCTTACACATTAGAATTCGTAGATGAAATACAAGCAGAAGATGTCGCGTTTGAAAGCCACGGCGTGAAGGTAATAGTGGACCCAAAAAGTTTGGTTTACATTGATGGCACTGAGCTAGACTTCACCAAAGAAGGCTTGAACGAGGGTTTTAAATTTAACAACCCCAATGTGAAAGACGAATGTGGGTGTGGTGAAAGCTTTACCGTGTGAACCGACATCATGTGAGACAAAACTATTTTGAGTTTTTTGGGCTTGCGGTTAATTTTGATATTTCACTCAACGCATTAGCAACTAGTTACAGAAAAATACAGGCCGAAGCTCACCCTGACAAATTTGTAACTGCCAGTACGAGTGAAAAAATGCAATCTATGCAAACCGCCACTTTTGCCAACGATGCCTACCAAACGTTAAAACAGCCAGCGCTGCGAGCGGCTTATTTATTAAGTCTGCAAGGCATTACAGCAATATCTGAAACCAACACCGCCATGCCCACAGACTTTTTAATGCAACAAATGGAATGGCGCGAGCTGTTAGAAGATGCCATACAGGCAAGTAATGTTCAAGCAATTGAAAGCCTCGCGCGTGAACTCAAAACGCAAGAGAATGATTTGCAAACAGAATTTAAAACACACTTTGACGAAAAAAAAGACTTTAAAAGCGCAACGGATATTGCGCGCAAACTCATTTTTATTGATAAAGTAAGCGCAGATACCAAACAAGCACTCGCATTGCTTGATTAAAAGCAACTAACTTACGCTTAACTGACATACATGGCACTTTTACAAATTTCTGAACCAGGCCAATCGGCCGCACCTCACCAACATAAACTGGCGGTCGGCATTGACTTAGGCACCACTAACTCTCTTGTTGCTACCGTGCGTAGCGGCATGAGCACAGTGTTGCAGGATGCTCATGGTCATGGATTATTGCCATCGGTTGTGCGCTACGCGCCAGATGGAAAAGTGATTGTAGGGCATGAAGCGCAAGCCCAACTTAGCGCTGACCCAACCAACACCATAGCCTCAGTAAAACGTTTTATGGGACGCAGTTTGCACGATATTGCAGATAGAGCACATATTCCTTATCGTTTTGTCGAAGATGACTCAGCAAAAAAACAAGTGCAGCTACAAACGCGTGCAGGCTTAAAAACACCGGTAGAAATTTCTGCTGAAATTCTAAACGCGTTAAAAAAACGCGCTGAAAACGCACTTGGTGGCGAGCTCACTGGCGCGGTGATTACCGTGCCAGCCTATTTTGATGATGCGCAACGCCAAGCCACCAAAGATGCGGCACGGCTGGCTGGTTTAAACGTACTGCGTTTACTCAATGAGCCGACTGCCGCCGCAGTGGCTTATGGCTTAGATAACAACGCGGAAGGTATTTTTGTTATTTATGATTTAGGCGGTGGCACGTTTGATGTCAGCATTTTAAAACTCACCAAAGGCGTGTTTGAAGTATTGGCAACCAATGGCGACTCCGCACTGGGTGGTGATGATTTTGACCATCGTATTTATTGCTGGGTGCTAGACAAAGTACGCGAAACCAGCAAAAACTTTTCCCCGCTTAATGAAGAAGACACAAGGCTGTTACTCACCAAAGCGCGCCAAGCCAAAGAATGGCTGACGGACAACTTTGAAGCTCAAATTGTGTGCAAATTAAGCAATGGCACCATGGTGGATGTGACCTTAACCGCCACACAATTTGTAGAGTTAACCCAACATTTAGTCACAAAAACACTGTCTCCTACGCGCAAAGCCATGCGTGATGCACAGTTAGATATTACTGACATTAAAGGCGTCGTTTTGGTGGGTGGGGCAACGCGTATGCCGCAAGTGCGCCATGCTGTAGAGGAATACTTTCAGCAAACACCGCTCACTAATTTAGACCCCGATAAAGTCGTCGCGCTCGGTGCCGCCATCCAAGCCAATGCGCTGGTGGGCAATCGCAGTGACAGCGACTTATTATTGCTTGATGTCACGCCGCTTTCACTTGGGCTAGAAACGATGGGCGGTTTGGTTGAAAAAATTATTCCGCGCAACAGCACACTGCCCGTGGCGCGTGCGCAAGACTTTACCACCTATAAAGATGGCCAAACCGCTATGAGCATCCAAGTGGTGCAAGGTGAGCGCGAATTGGTAGCCGATTGCCGTTCACTGGCACGCTTTGAATTACGCGGTATTCCGCCCATGGCTGCAGGAGCGGCGCGCATTCGCGTGACCTTTACGGTAGATGCCGATGGTTTATTAAGCGTGTCTGCCCGTGAACAAACTAGCGGTGTTGAGGCCAATATCGTGGTGAAACCTTCTTACGGCTTAAGTGAAGATGAAATCACCCGCATGTTAAAAGATTCATTTAGCGGTGCGGAGCAAGACAAACACGCGCGGATGCTGACTGAGGCCAGAGTGAATGCGGGCGCGATTATTCAATCCATTACACAAGCGCTAAAAGTGGATGGTGATTTAATCAGCACCGCAGATAAACAGGCAATTGAAACCGAAATTGAGCGCCTAAAGGCAACCAGCCAAGCAGGTGATGCGGATGCGATTAACAAAGCGGTTGACGCACTAAACCACAGCACTGAAGCCTTTGCCCAAGCCCGCATGAATGCCAGCGTAGCCAAGGCGTTAGCTGGCAAAAACTTAGAGGATATCCAACTATAATGCCACAAATTATTGTTTTACCGCACATTGAGCTTTGCCCAGAAGGCGCGGCTTTTGAGGCTGAAGCAGGTGTTTCTATTTGCGATAACTTGCTCAATAACGACATTGATATTGACCATGCTTGCGATAAAGTGTGCGCCTGCACCACCTGCCACGTGATTGTGCGCGAAGGGTTTAATTCACTCAATGCGCAAGAAGAAAAAGAAGAAGATTTGCTCGATAAAGCTTGGGGCTTAGAACCCAAATCACGTTTGAGTTGCCAAGCCATTGTTGGCAGCGAAGACTTAGTGGTAGAAATTCCCAAATACAGCATCAATATGGCCAAAGAAGGCCACCGCTAAATCACGCAAAAAATGGCTTTAAAAACACATTTTTGCTGTTAAAAACACGTCAAATCATTTCACCTGTCCACTAAGCCGCCTGCCAAGCGGCTCTCATCGGTATAATTTTCTCTCGGACAAGTTTTATTTAATATAACTAAAATTTATATTGAACAATTTGCGACTTTTTCAGGGCGCAAACCAACATGAGATTTGGTTAAATATTTTGCTAAATTAAGATGCATCAATACACCCTCGCGAGCAGAAAAAACAAACAAGTTGCGCCCGGAATAGCTAAACATTATGATACGAACCAAGAACAACTTAATGATAAGATTTAAAAAGAAAAGTAAGATGAAAAAATTAACATTTACAAAATATTAGGCGTAAGAATGCGTCCGCTTAAAATCTATTGGGCATCACCATCATGAACGAATCATTTATGGAAATCAAAGATATAATCTACAGTGCTGGCATCCTTTTGACCTTTGGTCTTGGCGCATGGAATTTGATTGTCAATTACAAAACGACTCGCAAAACCAGCTTCATCAACACCGTAACGAGTCAGCGTATCAAATGGCTAGAACAGCTTCGCTTAGACATTGGTGCCTATTGTGGCCTTACTCACAATTGGTTCTACTCAGGCTTAGCGGGTACAGAGAAAGAGCACGAGGTGCTTAAAGAGATCGACCGCCTTCGCCATGTAATTCAGTTGAGACTAAATCCGAATGGCGCTCTCGATCAAAAAATTCAGAAGCTAATTCAGGACATTCCAAATTTCACAGATCAGAGCAAGAAACAAGAACTAGACAAAGCCATTCAAGAACTCGTCGAACGCTCTCAGGAAATGCTTAAGGAGGAATGGGAAAAGGTGAAAGCCGAATCCGTAAATGGCAATCTCAACGAAGAAAAGAAATCATGCCTACCATGGAAAAGCTGATGCTGATGCTCAACCCTGCGCTAAAGCGCGCCCATTAACTCAAAGATTAGAGTGAGCTTTACACACTCTGACGAAATTGATTGATTCTAATAAATTTTAATTGGCTTCTGCCAAATCCAATTCCACTGTATCTTCTTTTTTGTGGTGTAACGGCACTTTTTTCATCAGCACGGCGACAGCAAAAATCGCAATTGCGCTTAACACCGCTGTTAAAAAGCCGGTGAGCGGCACCATAATGGCGGTGTAAATCATCAGCCAAAAGTGAAATTTGCTTTTCATTTCAAGCACTTCTTGAATCTCTCTCCACTTCACCATGCCAGAAGCCACATATAGCAAAATACCGCCTATGCACGCCATTGGCACTTGTTCTAAATAGGTTGCCAAGTAAGCGGCAAGCAATAATTTAAAGGTGAATTTGGCAATGCCAGCGAGTGGAGAAACAGCGCCTAGCCGAATATTCACGGCTGTTCTTGCCAAGGCGCCAGTATGTGGAAATCCGTTGAATAATGGTGTAAAAATATTCACCATGCCCTGCCCCCACAACTCTTTATTGGGGTTGTAAGGCACGCCTGTGTTATTGGCCATGCGGTCTGCCATGCGGCTGCACAACAAGCTTTCCACCGCCGCCACAAAGTAAATTGCCACAGCAAAATACAGTAAATCAAACCACACTTGGCCTGTGGTCATATCGGGCAATTGGGGTGGCGTAATCACCCAAAAATCAGTAGGGATGCTGCCGTATTTATCTTTAATGAGCACTAAGCCTTTGTCTTTCCAAAACGTTGCCGCTGCCAACCAACCCAAACCTAAGCCAAACACGGGCGCGGGAATAAACGTGGAAATTTTAATCAGCACTTTGCAAATAGCAAAAGTAGAAAGCGCAACAATGACTGCGTAGATATTCATTTCGCCCATATATTCTATGGTTTTTTTAATTTGGCCGATAAAGTCGTAGCCAATTTTATTGTGGAAGCCGAAAACTTCACCCATTTGCGAGAATGCAATCACCACCGCGATACCGATAGTAAAGCCCACCACAATCGAATGCGGCACCAGCGTAACCACTTTGCCTTTTTTAAGTAAGCCGGTTAGCATCAACAATGCGCCCGCAACGACTGAAGCTAGCACCAAAAAACTATGATTATAAGTTGCCATTAAACCCGCAATAATGGGGATATACGCAGCCGTTGGGCCATATACTTGATATTTACTACCGCCAAATAACGCGCCGAGTAAACCCGCCACCGCACCACCGACAATGCCTTGCTCTGGGCGCAAACCACTGGCCATGGCAAAACCCATCGCCAACGGAATCGCCACCATCGCCACTACCAAGCCAGCGGTTAAATCTTTCATGATATTTTTAGCCATATTGCCTTTGGCTAAATCTTCATAACGGCCATCATTGGGGTTGAGGTAAAACTTGAGTGTGCGCAAAAGTGTGCTGGTATCTTGCCGATGGCTCATGAGTAGGCTTTCAATTTTTATCGTTCTAGGATGGAGAAACTAGCGCAGAATTATACATGCTTATCGCGCAAAACTGGCTGCAAAACACTTGAAAATTACGTCACAATTTAAGACTTGATTTTATGCCATTTTGGCACCAAATCATTTTGATGCTCTGTAAGCCGCATGCAGACTGGCTTGCAGAGGCATTATTTTTTCTCGAGGGTAAAATTCAGCAAAAAAAGCCGTTTTATTTGCTCTCAAACTGGCTATAACTGCATCGTTTTTTTACAGCATTAAAGTGTCCGCTAAAAACTGCACTTCGCCCGTGGCAAGATTATAAATGCCGCCCACCATGCCAATTTGTTTAGCGGCGAGCATATCTTGAATAATATCGCTGCTATGAATAATTTCGTTAATTTGCACGCGCACATTTAACGCACAAACTTCGTTCACAAAATGTGCGTTGCTGGAATCACGCTGCTCAGCAATGGTTTTTTCCATCCGCACCGCTGGGCGAATCAAATTGATAATCTCGCCAATATGGCCTTCTCTAAAGTTATCACACGCCGCCTTCACCGCGCCGCAATCTGTGTGCCCGAGCACGACAATGATTTTGCTACCTAAATATTTAGAGCTAAATTCTAGGCTGCCTATCACTTTATCCGAAGCAATATTGCCTGCCAAGCGCACGCTAAACACATCGCCCAAGGCTTGGTCAAACAGCATTTCTACCGGTGCGCGCGAATCACTACAACTTAAAAACGAGCAAAATGGATGTTGCCTATCTTTGGTGATGCTCACCAGACTCAGCAAATCTTTATTCACTGTTAAATTATTGGTAAACCGATGATTTCCCTCAATTAAAAGGTCTAGTGCCTCTTGAGGTGACATTTTATCTCGGTTTAAAAGCGGGTGTTTGTACATGCGTTACTTTCGGTTTATTGACAGTTAAATTATACCTGAGCTTAGCTTTCATTTTACCAATAAAAAACCCGCGACTAGCGCGGGTTACACTGTGGTTAATAACCACTTAGGGATTTATATTTTTTGACGCTAGAACATCCATTGTGCACGCATCACAACGGCTTTTTCATCGTCGATGCGTTTTTGGTTAACCACCACGCCACCTGTTGCCCCACCAATCACATCACTAAAATCGGTGTCCACATAGTTAAGCATAAAGCGCATATTTGAAGTTGGTAAGAATTTTAAGCCCAATGTCCATGCTTCAGCTTTTGCAAAGCCTTTGGCTTTAGTAGTAATGCCTGCATCTACAGTGCCTTGGGCAATACCAACAGCATTGTAATCTGAAGCATCAAACTCACTATAACGTGCGCCCACTTCCCATAAACCGCCTTTGAAAATTGCTGGGTCAAAATCAGTTTTAGGTTTTAAGCCGCCAAATACACCGCCTTTATAGGCATCAGCGTAAGCTTCACCTGTAATTGTCCATAAAGCCTCTGCATACCAGTTTTCAGTGTCTAAATCATAGCTACGCACCAATGTTTTAAAGTCATTGTTAAGTTGCATCCACTCAGCTTGCACTTTAAATGGACCATAAGCAACCGCACCTTCTAAGCCAAGACGACTTCTATCAATATTGCTAAATGCTGCATTGCCTAACACTGGTGAAGTATAAAAAGTTGCGCCACGCGCTTCAGTACGGCCATTCGCTCCTACAGTACCTTGCGGTAAATCACCTTGTGAGAATGATGCACCGGCATGCAATACCATTTCCTTGTTATCCATCATTTCGGCAAAGTTTGCTGTGACGCGACCAATAACATCTTTACCATCTTCACGAATATCAGTTTCTGCATTTTTAGCATTACCATTTGAAGCCGCTAGCGCATAAGTTACACCTTTGAATGGTGTACCGTGTACCATCACACCAATCTCTTTGGCAGGTGCTAGCGCATTCACATAAGAACGCTCCATAAAATCAATATTATTTGAGCTAGTGAGCTCTTCTAAATTCATTGGCATTTTGAATTGACCAAAACGGAATTGCACTGGTTTCCACCAAGCGACATTTAAATAACCTACATCTAAAGTGGTTGTGTTGCCAAGATCAGCTACTACTTCCGCTTCATAATAATCTTTCCAAGCTGCTTTAAAGCCCAAGCGTGCGCGACGCATATCAAATGTATCTGCCACACTATTGGTGTTAGCTATTGAGTTAGTAATGCTTGCTGGTGGCAAGGTCGAATTACTGTCACTATCATTATGGTCAAAAAAGCGATAATCAGCATGCACGCGACCATTGATGGACGCTTTAAATTTTCCATCACCGCTTTCAAAACTTAAGCCATCTTTATATTTAGCGGATACTGATGATTCTTTTTTCTTTTCAGCCGCCTCTTTCTCACCGGTACGGCCTTTCATCAACAACGCGCCTTCCTCTTCTGTTAACACACCTTTGGCAACCAACGCATTCACAATATCATCTGTGGTATCTGCCATAGCATTGACGGTAAAAGCCAGCAATGATGCACTCGCCAATGCACTCACTACAATATGACGTAATTTAGTATTCATTTTTTTACTCCCTTAATAAAACCGTTAATTAAATTTTCAACATGACAATTTTGAAGCGTTTGTGTGACAAAAAGATGACAAAGAACTAAAAATTAAATCAGATACCTTACTAATATTAGATATAAAAAAACCGTCCAAGAGACGGTTTTTTTAATTTGAAAGTTGGCTAATCTGTGGCTGCGGTGTGTCTTACATCTTTACCTTTAACCATATACACCACATACTCTGAAATATTTTTTGCATGGTCGCCAATACGTTCAATGGCTTTGGCCACAAACAGCACTTCAAGTGTCATTGAAATGGTACGTGGATCTTCCAACATAAAAGTAATCATTTGGCGAATAGATGCCTGATATTGCTCATCGACTTTTTCATCCATCTGCGCAATTTCTTGCACTTTGGTTTCATCAGAGCGCGCAAATGCATCTAGCGCCATGCGCAACATCGTTTGTGTCACCTGCGCCATGGCTTTTACATCAGAAAACTTGGTTGACCAAGCGCGATTTGCCTCATGAATACTAATAGCAAAGCGAGCAATTTTTGCGGCTTCATCCCCGATACGCTCTAAATCAGTAATGGTTTTAATCATCATCAAAATCATGCGCAAATCGCCTGCGGCAGGTTGGCGGCGGGCAATAATCGTACTGCAATCCTCATCAATTTGCACTTCAAGCGCGTTGACTTGGTGATCTTTTTTAACCACTACTTGGGCCAATGTTGGATTAGAGTCCACCAACGCTCGCATAGCATCAGCAATTTGGCTTTCCACCAAACCACCCATTTCAAGCACTTTAGCGCGCACGCTCTCTAGCTCGGCATCGTATTGTTTAAAAATATGTTCTGAACTCATAGTAAATCCTCAGCAGAAATTAATTTTACTTATTTCAGTATTTACAGAAATAAATGTATATATTTGTTTATAATGACTATATTAACCAAATTTGCCTGTAATATAGTCTTCTGTTTCTTTGCGCGTTGGGCGCGTAAAAATGTTATTGGTTTCGCCATACTCCATCAACTCTCCCAAATACATATACGCCGTATAATCAGAAACACGCGCGGCTTGTTGCATATTATGTGTTACCACTAAAATAGTGAGCTTGCTTTTTAGCTCACTCATCAACTCTTCAATATTTGCCGTCGCGATAGGGTCTAATGCTGAAGTTGGCTCATCAAACAACATAATTTCTGGGTCTGTTGCCAAAGCACGGGCAATACATAAACGCTGCTGTTGGCCGCCTGATAAATTAAACGCTAAATCTTGTTGGCGGTCTTTTACTTCATTCCACAACGCTGCACCTTTGAGCGCCTCTTCTACTTTATCATCTAATGTACGCTTGTTTTTTTCGCCACGCACACGCAGGCCGTAAGCTACGTTTTCGTAAATAGATTTTGGAAATGGGTTAGGCTTTTGAAACACCATGCTAATACGCATGCGCACCTCAATAGGGTCAACACCAGCATCTAAAATATTAGTGTTATCTGGGTGCATCACGATTTGACCCTGATATTTATTACCTGGATATAAATCGTGCATACGATTAAAACAACGCAAGAAAGTTGATTTACCACAGCCTGATGGGCCGATGAGCGCGGTAATCTTTTTTTCATACAATGGCATATTGATGCTTTTTAGCGCACGATGCCCGTTGCTATAAAAAAAGTCTAAATTGCGTGATTCTGCTTTAAGTACGTTTGTTGAGTTGTCCATATTGTTTACCATTTAATATTTTTACGAATTCTGTAACGTAGCCAAATTGCCGTGCCATTCATCAACAATGTCACCACAATGATAATGGCACCAGTAGCAGCCGCATTGATGTGGAATGCATGATCAGGCCGTGACAGCCAATTAAACATTTGAATAGGTAACACTGTAAAGCCAGAACTCAACCATTCAAAGTTAATATACGGCGCAACCTCGGTTACGGGTGAAGGCGGTAAAAACGCAATAAACGTGAGTGCCCCAATGGTGATAATTGGTGCAGTTTCGCCTATCGCACGAGACATGCCAATAATCACCCCCGTTAAAATACCGCCTTGCGAATATTTCACCACGTGGTCTTTTACTACTTGCCATTTGGTGGCGCCTACGGCGTAAGCGGCCTCGCGAATTGCCACAGGAATCGCACGGATACTTTCACGCGTTGAAACAATCACAATCGGCAAAATGAGCAAACCTAATGTTAAGCCAGCAGTGAGAATGCTTTGGCCTAAATCTAGGCCATACACAAATAAACCTAAGGCTAATAAGCCGTAGATAATAGATGGCACACCCGCTAAGTTTGAAACATTGATTTCAATTAAATCTGAAAACCAGTTTTTAGCCGCATATTCTTCAAGATACAAGCCCGCGCCAATGCCCATAGGCACTGCCGTAATAAAAGTAACCAACAATACTAAAATTGAGCCCACCCAGGCCGACAACAACCCTGCGCTACCTGCACGACGAGACGGAAAATTCATAAAAAATTCAGCGTTAAAGCGTGGATAACCATTTCTAACTAAGTCAATAAACAACGTGAGTAAAGTTAGTAAACCAATCATCAATGCGATTAAACCAATGACCGCAAAAATAATGTCATTGCGCTTGTGGCGCTTAATCATGGCGCGCACTTCAGTTAAGTTTGTCAGCACAGAGGCTTGCATTTGTGTGTTCGCCATTAGTATTGCTCCCGATATTTTTTGCGCACAATGTGACCAATTATGTTAAAAATTAACGTCATCGCAAACAGCACCAAACCAGCAGCAAAAATGCTTTGATACCCAACACTGCCATGCGGCAAGTCACCCATGGCTACTTGTACAATATAAGCAGTAATTGTTGCTGCACTATCAACAGGGTTAAAGGTTAAATTAGGTTGTTGGCCGGCGGCCACCGCAACTACCATTGTTTCGCCCACTGCGCGTGAAATAGCCAAAATATACGCAGCGACGATGCCAGAAATAGCGGCTGGCGTTACCACGCGCAAGGCTGTTTGAAAACGTGTTGCACCCATCGCATACGAGCCCTCTCGCATGCTCATAGGTACCGCGCGCATCGCATCTTCTGCTACGGAAGCGATATAAGGAATAATCATCACGCCCATCACAATGCCTGCGCTGAGCATATTAAAGCCCGGTAAATCTGGGTAAATTTTTTGTAAAAGTGGCGTAACAAATAACAATGCAAAAAAACCAAACACCACAGTTGGTACGCCTACCAGCAACTCTAAAATCGGCTTAACAATTTCGCGCACTTTGTGCGATGCAAACTCTGATAAATAAATGGCCGCAATCGTGCCAATCGGCACTGCCACTAAAAGTGCCACGGCTGAGGTTGTTAAGGTACCCGCTATTAACGGCATAATGCCGTAATGCGCATCTTCGAAAAGCGGAGTCCACTCGGTGCCTGTAAAAAACTCTACGAGTGAGACAGTTTTGAAAAAACCAAGTGACTCGTAAACTAAGATTGCCACAATCGCAAAAGTAGTAAACGTGGCAGAAAGTGCTGCCAACATTAAAATAAATTCAATCACACGTTCTTTAACATTTCGTCTTACGTTTTTAGCTAAGCGTGGACTGATGTTTAGCGCTGGTGCATAGATTGCTGTCATAGTGTTCATCGTTGACTTTATGAAAAGTTTATTGCGTAAATATAGTGCTCATTTTTAAAGCAAAACACCCTCTCCCATGCAGAGAGAAGGTGTTTTTATCATTACTTAATGCGACCAATCAAATCTTTAATTTTAATACCTACTTCATTTTTACCACCAAACCCTGACCCTGGCTTCATTGCCTTAAAGTGCTCTTTCACAGCTGCATAATCTTCTGCTGGTAAAGGCACATACTTCACTTCTTCAACCAATTTTGGCGCATTGTCTAAGTAGAAGTTTACAAACGCTTTAACTTCAGGTTTAAAGGCTGCTGCAGTCGCGTTCACATAAATAAAAATCGGGCGTGATAATGGTTGATATGTACCATTTTTAACTGCTTCTACTGAAGGCATCACTGCTGGTGCACCCGCTTTTGCTGAAATAGGAATCGCACGCAATTTATCTTTATTTTCTTCATAATAAGCCATACCAAAGTAACCTAAACCACCTACGTTACCTGACACACCTTGTACCAATACGTTGTCATCTTCAGATGGCGTGTAATCGGTACGGCTGGCTTTTGATTTTCCGTTAATCGCTTCTGTAAAATAATCAAACGTGCCTGAAGCTGTGCCTGGGCCATACAAAGTCAACGCTTTATCTGGGTAAGCGGCGTTCACTTGTTTCCAGTTTTTAACGCCAGATTTTGGCTCCCACATTTTTTTCAACTCTTCCACACTTAATGATTTCACCCAATCGTTTTTACTATTCACCACCACTGTGAGCGCATCGTAAGCTACAGGCAACTCTATATATTGAATGCCTGACTCTTTACATGCATCGATTTCTTTTTGACTAATCGGACGTGAGGCATCAGAAATATCAATTTCACCACGGCAAAACTTCTTAAAACCGCCACCAGTACCAGACTCACCTACCGTCACTTTTACTTTTTGCGCTTTTTGGAACTCTTCAGCCACCGCTTCAGTGATTGGGTAAACCGTACTTGAGCCATCAATTTTGATGATTTTTTCTGCCGCATTCGCATAACCACTACTAAATGCTGCTGCCACTAACACTGCAATGCCTAAACTTTCTTTCAACATGTTTGCTTCTCCTTTAAGGTTTAAACTTTTTAATTTCATGCTGTGCATTGTAGAAATCAAATGTGACAACTTGGTGAAATGTTGATGACAGTTTTGTGACAGAAAAATAAAAAAGCCATGCAATTTTGCATGGCTTTAAATGAACAACAAAATTTGAATAAAAAAATCAGGCTAAAATGCACAACATCATTTCACCTCCTCTGTAAGCCAGTCTGCATGCGGCTTGCAGAGGCACAAAAATCTCTCGGACGTTTTTTGCTTAAATTTTAGGCAATAAAAAAGCCCGAAATTTCGGGCTAAACTTTACGCAACGAAGCATGAAAGAAGTTGGCGAGCAGGAGGAGTTGCAAGGCGCACGGAACACAGAAACCGGAGTGTACACAAAGTACATGAGGATTTCGAGTACCGCGCAACACAGCAGTTCGCCTGCGCAGACACTTATTCCGTGCTTCGTTAGCTTTCCGCCCGCATATGCGGAAACAAAATCACATCACGAATACTCGGGCTATCCGTAATAAGCATCACCAAACGGTCAATGCCAATGCCGCAACCGCCTGTTGGCGGCATGCCGTATTCTAGCGCGCGGATAAAATCTGCGTCGTAATACATTGCCTCTTGGTCGCCCGCTTCTTTGGCTTTCATTTGCGCGTGAAAGCGCGTCGCTTGGTCTTCCGCATCGTTTAACTCGCTAAAACCGTTGGCCATTTCACGGCCGGTGATAAATAGTTCAAAACGCTCGGTAATTTCAGGGTTTTTGTCACTTGCACGCGCCAATGGAGACACTTCAACGGGATAGTCAATAATATAGGTTGGCTCCCACAGTTGGCTTTCTGCAGTTTCTTCAAACAAGCTGAGTTGTAGCGAACCCAAGCCAGCATGGTCGAACACTTTGATGCCGCGTTTGTATAGCTCTGTGCGCAAAAATGCTGCGTCATTGAGTTGCTCAAGTGTGTATTGCGGCGCATATTTTTGAATTGCACCCACAATCGTTAAGCGTTGAAATGGTTTACTCAAATCTACGGGTTTACCCGCATATTCCAACACCGCTGTGCTGCGTGCAGCTATCGCAGCAGTTCGGATGCAATTTTCAGTAAAATCCATTAACCATTGATAATCGGTATAAGCCGCATAAAACTCCATCATAGTAAATTCTGGGTTATGGCGCACGCTCAAGCCTTCATTGCGGAAGTTACGGTTAATTTCAAACACTCGCTCAAAACCGCCCACCACGAGACGCTTCAGATATAACTCTGGGGCGATACGCATAAACATTTGCATATCCAGCGCATTGTGGTGCGTAATAAATGGTTTGGCTGATGCACCACCGGGAATCGGGTGCAACATCGGTGTTTCAACTTCTAAAAATTCGTTCTGGGTCATGTAGTTGCGAATCGCCGAAACCACTTTGCTACGCGCAATAAAAGTCGCACGGGTTTCTTCAGAAGTGATTAAATCAACATAACGTTGGCGATATTTCACTTCTTGGTCTTGCAAGCCGTGGAATTTCTCAGGTAACGGGCGTAGCGATTTAGTGAGCAGCTTAATTTCACTCACATGCAACGAAAGTTCGCCGGTTTTGGTTTTCATCAAGCGGCCGCTAGCGCCCAGAATATCGCCCAAATCCCAATGTTTAAAGGCCTCATACAACTCTTCGCCAATTTCATCGCGCGCGATATAGAGCTGAATACGGCCTGTGGCATCTTGAATCGTCGCAAAGCTGGCCTTGCCCATCACGCGTTTCAACATCATGCGGCCTGCCACAGTGGCAGAAATCGCTTGAGGGTCTAAGGTTTCTTTATCTAACGCACCATATTGCGCTTGTAAATCTGCTGATTTATGTTGAGGCTTAAAATCGTTAGGAAAAGCCGCGCCATTGCTGGCTTTAGCCATTTCACGAATGGCTTTTAGCTTCTCGCGGCGCTCGGCGATTACGTGGTTTTCATCAACAATCGGCAAATTTTCATCGGTCATACGGTGCTCACATCTCAAGTTAATCGCAAATTTTGCATCAAAACCAGCATTTTAACACTTTCAACCATTTTTATTTAGGGCGATTTTATGCCTTTATTCCAAGCTTTAAATTGAACAATGTTAGTGTATGCTAAAACGATAATAGGAGCATGTTCAATGACTACCAGCGAAAATACTGTAAACAATGCGATTAAAGCGTGGATTGACTTTTTAAGTAACAAGCCAATCCCCGTGTTAAAGCTCACCGCGCGTGAGTTGCAAAATCTTAAAGAAGATGAAAACAAGCTCACAGTGCGCAATATCACGCCTATCGTGCTACACGACCCTTTTATGGTGTTTCGCGTGCTAAGTTATGCAAAACAACACCCTAGCAAACATCAACAGCAAGATTTGATTCAAGTGGAACAAGCCATTTTGATGATGGGCACTAATGCGTTTTACCGAAACCTACCAACCAATTTAGTAATAGAAGATCAACTCAAAGATAAGCTACCCGCGTTAGGCCAGTTACTCAAAATTGTGAAACGCACCCACCGCGCCACCTATTACGCAACTGATTGGGCGGCTTATCATAAAGATTTACGCTCAGATGAAGTGCATATTGGCACGTTGCTGCATGATTTAGCTGAAATGCTGTTGTGGTGCTTTGCACCCAATAAAATGCTAAATATTGCGCATTTGCAGCAGGCAGATAAAACGCTACGCAGTAAGGTTGCGCAAGAACGGGTATTAGGATTTAAGATTTCTGATTTACAAAAAGCGCTAGTTGAAAATTTTCAGTTACCGCCATTGCTCTCTAAATTGATGGATGATGAAAATTCAAACGACCATCACGCCACCAATGTGCGATTAGCCATCAACCTTGCGCGCCACTCAGCCAATGGCTGGGATGATGCCGCACTCCCTGATGATTACAAAGAAATTGCCGCGTTTTTACGGGTGGATGTAGAAAAAGCGAAAGCGATAATTGGCGTGCCAACCGGCGAAACAACAAATTAAACGCCCTGTTTCAAGCTTTCCATAATAAACGGGTCTAAATCTCCATCTAAAACGCCCTGCGTATTGCCAATTTCCACCCCAGTGCGCAAGTCTTTAATGCGGCCTTGGTCCAGCACGTAACTGCGAATTTGATGCCCCCAACCAATGTCCGTTTTAGCATCTTCCAACGCCTGTTTTTCTGCATTACGTTTATTTAACTCTAAATTATACAGCGCGCCTTTGAGCATATTCATCGCTTCATCTTTATTGCGATGTTGGCTACGGTCATTTTGGCACTGCACCACCACACCAGTGGGAATATGCGTAATACGCACGGCGGAATCGGTCTTGTTAATATGCTGCCCGCCCGCGCCGCTGGCACGATAAGTATCAATCCGTAAATCAGCCGGGTTGATTTCAATTTGAATCGAATCATCCACTTCTGGGAAAATCTGCACACTGGCAAAGCTGGTGTGGCGTTTCGCGTTACTGTCAAAAGGCGATTTACGCACTAGACGATGCACGCCGTTCTCGGTGCGCAAGGTGCCGTAAGCGTAATCGCCACTCACCTTAAGTGATGCGCCCTTAATGCCTGCCACATCGCCGTCAGACTCTTCCAGCACTTCCACCTTAAAGCCTTTGCGCTCACAATAGCGTAAATACATGCGTAGCAACATGGCCGCCCAATCTTGCGCCTCCGTGCCGCCACTGCCGGATTGAAACTCCACAAAGCAATTCGCATTATCGAGTTCGCCCGAAAACATGCGCTGAAACTCCATCTCGGCAATTTGCGTTTCAAGTGCTAGCGAATCCTCGGCAATACTATGTAAGGTGTCGTCATCATTTTCTTCACGCGCCATATCAAATAACTCTTGCGCGTCTTTAATACCGGTTTCTAAATTTTGTAAGTTATGGACGACTAACTCTAAGCTACGTTTTTCTTTACCAAGTTTTTGCGCTTTTTCGGCATCGTTCCAAACATTAGGGTCTTCTAACAGACCATTTACTTCTTCTAATTTATGTGACTTATTTTCAAAGTCAAAGATACCCCCGAAGGGCAAGGTGACGCTCGCTTAAATCTGCAAGGCGATTGTTGATAATATTGAGTTGTTCGGCTTCCATGATAGTTACGCTAGCATATAAAAAACGCGTATTGTACAGCAGATTTAAAACGGGTAAAAATTGCGCTTTTTGAAAGGTTTTAGCAACAAGTCATTTCACCACCTCTGTACCATTACTTGGCATCACCGTGAAATATATCCGCTGAAGCGGATTATTCACACGCGAAAGCCAGTCTGGATGCGGCTCTCAGAGGCATGATTTTTTCTCGGCGATTATAATTCGATAAAAATATCTGCAATGCGCAGTTTTAACGGTGTGATTAACGTGCTTGGAAAAATGGCTGCGCTGTCAGGTTAAGAATGGTTGATGATTTCTTGCGTTTGTTCAACCGATTCATTCATTTGCTCTAAAGCAGTTTCTAAAGGTTGCGCTAAATTTTCTTGTGCTAAATCTTCACTAGCCGTTGTTGCGGCGTTTACTTTTTCTGACTTAAGGCCTTTAATTTTTTTCAGCATTTCTTTCACATTGGTTTCATGCTGATAAACCTGAATGCTTTTTTCAACCTCTTCTGACATCGTCAAAGTATAAGCCGACATTGACGAAATTATCGTTAAACTCAACAGCAATTCAACGCTTGAAATACCCAATTGTTTAAACATCATTAAACCCTGCCATACCAAAAAGTGATAACTATTTATCGGCTGGTTAAGCAAAAGCTTTAATGATTTTTGCTACTTTTTAGCGATTTTTGACCTTCAAAATAATATGCTAGATATTGGCTAACACTGAGATAAAAAATCACAACATCATTTTGACACCTCTGTATGCCAGTCTGGATGCGGCTCTTAGAGGCATTATTTTTTCTCGGCGATAATTAACGGATAAAAATAAGCTGTTTTTCTTACTTTTTTTAAAGTAGCAGAAATTAGCTTTTTTGCGCCTGTACAACTTCACCATCTTCTTTGGTAAAAGTACCGATATTGGGATTGTCTAAAATTTCTAACACCACTTCCGACGGGCGGCACAGTTTTACCCCTTTTTTAGTGATCACAATCGGGCGATTGATTAAAATAGGATGCTTTAGCATAGCGTCGAGCAAGGCATTTTCAGACAAATTCATATCATCCAGCCCAAGCTCAGCATACGGCGTGCCTTTTTCGCGGATAAGCGCGCGAATGTTTCCATCCGTTTTCTTGATAATCTCTTGCAGTTGCTCGCGCGTAGGCGGCGTTTTTAAATATTCAATCACGGTCGGCTCAACCCCGCTGGCACGTATCATCGCCAGCGTGTTACGAGATGTCCCGCAGGCAGGATTATGGTAAATAGTAACCGTCATTTTTTATTCCTAATCAATATGTTAAGCTTCATACCAGTTGCGGCTTTTGTTAACAATCGCCACGACTGATAACATCACAGGCACTTCAATAAGCACGCCCACTACTGTGGCTAAAGCCGCACCTGAGTTAAAGCCAAACAGGGCAATGGCTGTAGCTACCGCCAGTTCAAAAAAGTTAGACGCGCCAATTAACGCTGAAGGCCCAGCCACGCAATGCGCCACTTTAAATTTTTTATTCAGCCTATACGCCAACATAGCATTAAAATAAGTTTGAATAATAATCGGCACAGCCAGTAAGCCAATAATCAAGGGTTGATCTAAAATTTGCTGCCCTTGAAATCCAAACAGCAGCACCAGCGTTGCTAACAAAGCGCTTAATGAAATAGGATGCAAACGTTTAAGCGTGTTATCTAAGGCTTGCGGACTGCTTGCAAGCAGCATTCTGCGCAACCACTGGCTAACCACCACGGGCACGACAATAAACAGCACAACAGAAATAAATAAGGTATTCCAGGGCACAACAATGCTAGATAAGCCTAGTAACAAAGCCACAATCGGCGCAAAAGCAACCAGCATAATCGCATCGTTAATCGCCACTTGTGAAAGCGTAAACTTTGCATCGCCCCCGCACAAGTTACTCCACACAAACACCATAGCCGTGCAAGGTGCTGCCGCAAGTAAAATCAGCCCTGCCACATAGCTATCCAGTTGTTCTACAGGCAACATATCAGCAAATAAATGGCGAATAAATATCCAAGCTAATAATGCCATCGAAAATGGTTTAACAAACCAGTTTATAAAAAGCGTCACGCCAATGCCCTTGCTGTGCGCTAACACTTCTTTCATGGCACTAAAGTCTACTTTAAGTAGCATAGGTATAATCATCAGCCAAATCAGCACCGCAACAGGCAAGTTCACTTCAGCAACTTTTATGCTTGCAATGGCTTGAAACAAACTTGGCAAGCCCTTGCCAAGGGCAATACCCACTGCAATACAAGCTAACACCCACCAAGTTAAGTTTTTCTCGAATGTGCCAATTTTTGCAGGCATGTTGGGTTGAGAATCAGAATATTTCATGTGTTGTAATCAAATAAATACAAAATAGTGGAGGAATTATAGCGTACAAAAATGGTATTTTTGTGACAACAACTGGCCTTAAAAAGCGAGTAAGAATGCTATTTAGCTTTTTGTCATATTACTGTCATAATTTTGTCATTAAATAGTCACAAAGTTAAAAAGTGATACGCACTTATTAACAAATAGTTAGATTAGCCCTCGCAGAATTAGCTTGCGCAAGTTAAACTATACGCAATTCAAAATACTAAAATTTATACGGGAGATAACACGATGGCAAATGGAACTTTTGCAAAAATAATGGCGGCTATCACGCCTAGAAGCGACAATTATTTTAATTTATTCAATAACTTAGCGGATTGCGCAGTGCGTGGTTCAAAAGTGCTGGCATTGATGGCGACTGTACGTGGGGATGCGGATAAATTTGAAGAGCATTTTGCCGAAATTCGTAAAATTGAATCTGAAGCAGACACTTACACTAAAGAAATTTTACTCTCCCTGCACAAAACTTTTATTACCCCGTTTGATCGCCGCGAAATTCGCGAGCTAGCCATGGCCTTAGACGATATTATTGACTATATGGAAGATATTCCACAAAGTGCAAAAATCTATGGTCATACCAGTTTCACCCCTGAAATGGTAGCGCTTGCGCAAATTTTATTGCGTGCTTCAGAAAAAGTACAAAGCGCGGTACACATGCTTTCTGACATGAAAAATGCCGAGCAAATCATGCGCACTTGCGAAGAAATCAACAAAATTGAAGGTGAAGGCGATCATGTAATGCGTGCAGGCATGCACCGTTTATTTACCGAAGAATCTGACGCACGCACGATTATTCGCTCAAAAGAACTGTATGATTTATTTGAAGAGTCCATTGATAGCTGCCAAGACGTTTCAGATGTTATTCACGGCGTTGTATTAGAGCGCATTTAAGGATTAACGATGATAGAACACGCTACCATCGTCATTGGGCTATTGGTTTTTGTTGCCCTCATTTTTGACTTTATGAACGGCTTTCATGATGCGGCTAACTCTATCGCGCTCATGGTTTCAACGCGCTTACTCACGCCGCAGGCTGCGGTAATTTGGGCGGCATTTTTCAACTTTATCGCCTTTTTGTTTTTTGGTTTGCATGTGGCAGATACCGTAGGTAAAGGCATTATTGACCCCAATATTGTCAACAATGCGGTGATTTTTGGTGCGCTCAGCGGTGCTATCGCTTGGAACATCATTACTTGGTGGTTTGGTATTCCATCTTCATCATCACACGCACTGATTGGTGGTTTGCTAGGCGCAGGCGTGGCACATGCGGGCACGGGCGGAATTATTTTGGGCAGCAAGCTGCTGAGTACAGCGCTGGGCATTGTGCTCTCACCATTGTTTGGCATGCTACTGGCACTGGCGATTTCGGTGTTAATTTTGTGGCTATTTGAAAAAACAGCCCCTTACAAAACCGAAAGCCGCTTTAATAAAATGCAGTTTATTTCGTCATCGCTTTTCAGCTTGGGGCATGGCGCCAATGACGCGCAAAAAACCATGGGTATTATCACCGTGTTATTGTTTGCCAATGGCTATTTAAAAGGTGATTTTGACGTGCCAACTTGGGTGGTCATTTCATGTCAGGCCGCCATGGGTTTAGGTACTTTGTTTGGTGGTTGGCGCATTGTGCGCACCATGGGCATGGGCATCACAAAAGTGCGCCCTACAGGCGGGTTTGCGGCGCAAACTTCTGGCTCTATCGCCCTATTTTTAGCCACTTCGCTAGGCGTTCCAGTGTCAACAACGCATACCATCACTGGTGCGATTGTCGGTGTAGGGTTGTCACGTCGCGCTTCTGCCGTGCGTTGGGGCTTAGCTTCGCGTATTGTGTGGGCTTGGGTTTTAACCATTCCTTGCGCAGGCCTAGTAGCAGCGATTGCCTACCATATTGGTAAAACTTTTTTATAAAATACGCGCACTAATCCATGCTAGTTTAGTTAAAAAAATAGGCGCAAAATGCGCCTATTTTTTTACATTTGCCCCTTAAAATACCCCCGAGAGATTTTTACCGCCCTGCAAGCCAGTATCCATGCGGCTTCCAGCCATGCTCTAAGGAAGATGGTGTTTTTAAGCTTAATATTAAGTTGCTGCCAAACGCACAACCTCAGCAATATCTTCAGCTAATTTTTGTACTTGGTTTTTATTTTGCCCTTCTACCATCACGCGGATTTTTGGCTCAGTACCTGAAGCTCGCAGTAGCACACGCCCCGTGCCATTCAGTTCGGTTTCAGCTTTTTTTACCGCATTTTGAATTTGTGGTAAATCTAGGTTTAATTTCGCTTGGTTTGCTTTAGATTGATAGGTGACGTTAATCAGCACTTGCGGATAAAGCACTAGACTATCGCGCATTTGCGTGAGCGTTTTGCCACTTTCTTTGAGCGCTTGCAACACTTGCAGTGCGGCAATAATCGCGTCACCACTGGTGTGTTTATCTAGCGTTAAAATATGTCCTGAATTTTCACCACCCAGTTTCCAGTTTTTAGTATTGAGCATCTCTAACACGTAGCGGTCGCCCACGTTGGCACGCCCGAACGGAATTTGATGTTTTTGCAGCGCATGCTCTAAAGCCAAATTGGTCATTAGCGTGCCTGCCACGCCACCTTTGAGCTTGCCTTTAGCATATAATCCCAGCGCAATAATATAGAGCAACTGGTCGCCATCGAGTAAGTCACCGTTAGCATCCACCATCAACACGCGGTCACCATCGCCATCAAACGCAATACCTAAGTCAGCCTTGTGCTCTACCACTGCTTTTTGCAGAGCTTGTGGATGCGTTGAGCCGACCTGCTCGTTAATATTCAAGCCATCAGGCTTGTTGCCAATGGCGATAATCTCGGCACCTAACTCATGAAACACGTCGGGCGCCACATGGTAAGTCGCACCATGCGCACAATCCAGCACAATTTTTAAGCCACGCAAATCTAAATGATTGGGGAATGTACTTTTACAAAACTCAATATAGCGACCTGCCGCATCGTCAATGCGGCGCGCTTTGCCGAGCTTGGCTGACTCCATCACTTGCATCGGTTTTTCGATCTCAGCTTCTATCGCATGTTCAATGTCGTCAGGCAATTTCGCGCCATCGGCTGAAAAAAACTTAATGCCGTTATCATAATAAGGGTTGTGTGAGGCAGAAATCACAATCCCAGCTTGCGCCCGCAAAGCACGCGTTAGATAAGCCACTGCGGGTGTAGGCATCGGGCCTGTGAGTAGCACATCCACGCCCGCCGCTGATAAGCCAGCTTCGAGTGCGGCCTCCAGCATGTATCCTGAAATGCGTGTGTCTTTACCAATCAGCACCGCAGGATGCGCGCCTTTGGCTAAATTACCCTGCAAACTTGTGAGCACTTTACCCGCTGCGTAACCTAAACGCATCACAAATTCTGGCGTAATGGGCTGCTCTCCAACCTTGCCACGAATGCCATCTGTACCGAAATATTTTTTAGTCATAACGTTTTATATTATTGATTTAAATAAAGCCAAAAAAGAATACCCACACCAATGACGATGATAAGTAACCATAGCCGAAACTCTTGTGGCAATTGTGCTTTTTGTATCACAATTTCTGGATGTGCCTTTAGATAAGCATCCACTTGTTGCATCGCATCTTTTAAGCCCAAATTACTATAAGTGCGCGTAATTTTAATCGCTTCAATCATGCGGCCTTGCCTTAATTGGGTAATCGCTTCTTCTGTCAGCGTGACCTTTTCAACCATGAATAGCCCCCACCACTTTTAACGCTTCTACAGTTGCTTTTACGTCATGCACACGTACTATACTTGCACCTTTCATGGTTGCAATCACTGAAGCTGCGATACTGGCGTAAAGTCTAGCATCAACGTCATTGCCTGTCATTTGTCCCAGTACCGATTTACGTGAAAGGCCAACCAATAAAGGCTGCTTAAGCGCAGTAAATTGCGCTAACTCGCGAATGAGCATAATGTTATGCGCGCGGGTTTTGCCAAAACCAAAGCCTGGGTCTAGCATGATTCGCTCTGCTGCTATTCCTGCGTCCAGACAGTCTTGTAAGCGAGTGGCTAAAAACTGTTGCACCTCTTTCACAACATCGGTGTATTGCGGGTCAATTTGCATAGTTTGCGGCGACCCTTGCATGTGCATTAAACATACCCCTGCATTTGACTTTGCCACCACTTGCAGCGCGCCATCTTCTTGCAACGCACGGACATCATTAACAATACTCGCACCGGCATCAATTGCTGCCTGCATAACTTGTGGTTTATAAGTATCAATCGAAAGTGGAATATTGACTGCGCCAACCAAGGTTTCAATGACAGGAATCACCCGGTCTAACTCTTCTTGCAAACTCACTGGCGTGGCATTAGGGCGTGTTGACTCACCACCAATATCTAATATGTCTGCGCCCTCTTCTGCAAGTGTTATAGCATGTGCAACTGCCAAATCAGCTTGTGAAAACTGCCCGCCATCAGAGAATGAGTCTGGAGTGATGTTGACAATGCCCATGACATGAGGGCGGTTGAGGTTAAGTTGAAATTTTCCGCAGGAAAAAAGCATGTTTTTGCTTTAATGTAGGAGCAGCCTGTGACTGCCCCTACATGAACCGCTACGTTTTGGCTGAAGGCTGGGGCGTAGGACTTGCGCCTAGTCCAGTAGAGCCGCTATCTTTAGGCGGGTTACTTGCTTTACTTTGTGTAGGTTTTGGTGGTCGCACCGGCACACCTGCCATCACATCGTTAATTTGATCTGCGTCTATGGTCTCATATTCCATCAAAGCAGCTGTCATGGCCTCCACTTTGTCACGGTTATCCTCCAATAATTTACGCGCAATCGCATACTGTTCGTCTAAAATACGGCGAATTTCAGCATCCACTTTTTGCTGCGTAGCCTCTGAAATGGTTTTAGAGCTCATGCTACCAAAAAACGAATCTTGCTCATCGCCAGCATATACCATGGTGCCAAGCGCATCACTCATGCCGTATTTAGTCACCATCGCACGTGCTAATTTCGTTGCACGCTCAAAGTCATTCGATGCGCCTGTACTCATTTGATGCATAAAGATTTCTTCAGCAATCCGTCCACCAAACAAAATCGAGATTTCTTCTAGCATTTTGTCTTTGTAGTTGCTAATGCGGTCAAACTCTGGCAGCTGCCAAGTTAAGCCCAACGCCCAACCACGCGGCATAATGGTGACTTTATGCACAGGGTCAGCTTTTGGCAAAAGCTTAGCAACAACAGCATGGCCGCTTTCGTGATACGCCGTATTGCGGCGCTCTTCTTCACGCATCACCATAGACTTACGCTCTGGACCCATAAAGATTTTATCTTTAGCATCTTCAAAGTCTTGCATATCTACCGTACGTTTGTTGCGACGTGCTGCAAACAGTGCGGCCTCATTAACCAAGTTGGCTAAGTCCGCACCGCTAAAACCAGGGGTACCACGTGCAATGATGTCTGCTTTCACATCCACATCAATCGGCACTTTACGCATGTGCACTAACAAAATTTGCTCGCGGCCTTTAATATCAGGCAAGCCCACCATTACCTGACGGTCAAAACGGCCTGGGCGAAGCAAGGCTTTATCTAACACATCCGCACGGTTTGTTGCAGCAATCACAATCACGCCAGAGTTAGCCTCAAAGCCATCCATCTCCACCAATAATTGGTTCAAGGTTTGTTCGCGCTCGTCATTACCACCGCCTGTCCCTGACCCACGGCTACGACCTACCGCATCAATCTCATCAATAAAAATAATGCATGGCGAGTTTTTCTTAGCCGTTTCAAACATATCACGGACACGTGAAGCGCCAACGCCCACAAACATTTCTACAAAATCCGAACCTGAAATGGTAAAAAATGGCACTTTTGCCTCGCCGGCAATGGCGCGGGCAAGCAAGGTTTTACCCGTGCCTGGTGGGCCAACCATCAGTACGCCACGCGGAATGCGACCACCCAATTTTTGAAATTTGGTTGGGTCTTTTAAGAAATCCACAATTTCGGTGACTTCTTCTTTGGCTTCATCGCAACCCGCAACATCCGCAAAAGTTGTTGAATTATTGCTTTCGTCTAGCTGACGCGCTTTACTTTTACCAAATGAAAATGGCCCGCCGCCTTTACCGCCACCTTGCATTTGCTTCATGAAAAATACCCAAAAGCCAATCAGCAACAAGAAAGGAAGCAATGTCCAGAATAATTCTTTGAGTAATGATGGGCGCTCTTCAGGTTTTACATCTACTTTCACGCCGTACTTCAGCATGTCGGACACTAGCCAAAAGTCAGTAAGCGGGGCAACCGTCACATAAGTATTTTTGCTGTCGCGTGGTTTTACTATTAAGGTACGACCATCCATATAGACAGAGTCCACCTTGCCGTTCTTCACATCCAGCATAAATTGTGAATACACCACTTGCGTATCCGCACCAGTTTTGGGACCTGTGAGCTGAAAAATAGTCCCCAACACCATGATGATGGCCAGCCAAATAGCGATGGTTCTAAATGTATTATTGTTCAAAATGTTTTTTTCCTTAACGAAAGGCGCAATATGAGCATGATTTTACGGCAATTTTACTTAGTTTTGAATGCTACAAGCTAAATATTCCATCAATTAATCGTTAAACGCTTTTACAGCGTCATCGCTTGTTCAAGCCAAGCAAATATACTTCGGTGCTTCTGTCGCGCGAAGCTTTGGGCTTGCGCGTCACCACTTTTTCAAACATTTGCCGCATATCGTGCAAAATGGCATCAAAACCTGCACCCATGAATACCTTGACCAAAAAATTGCCATTAGGTTTCAACCAATCCCGGCTAAATTCAAGCGCCAGCTCAGTTAAATAAGCAGCACCTGCTTGGTCAACTTCTTTCACACCACTGATATTGGGGGCCATATCAGCAATTACAAGGTCAACTTGCTTACCATTTAAACTATTTTCAAGCTGTTTGAGCACTTGCGCTTCACGAAAGTCACCGCAGATAAATTCCACACCAGCAATGGGATGCATATCCAAAATATCGAGTGCAATAATTCTGCCTTGACCTTTTAAGCGTTGCACCGCCACTTGCGACCAACTACCAGGCGTTGAACCCAAATCCACAATCGCCATACCAGGCTTGATGAGTTTATCTTTATCGTCAATTTCAGTCAGCTTGTATGCGGCGCGCGCACGGTATCCGTCTTTTTGTGCCTGCTTAACATACGGGTCATTAAGATGCTCTTGCATCCATGCTTTACTGGTTTTACTTGGTTTCATCGGGATTCGTTTAGATTAAAGCAGGCTTCATGTTAAAATGCACGCCAATTAACGACATTATAAAGTATAAATCGCCCATGAAACTTAGCATTGCCAAACTTACAACGAAGCAAATCACCCATTTACGTGGCTTAGCGCACAGCTTAAACCCAGTCGTGATGTTAGGCAATAACGGCCTGACCGAAAACGTACTCAAAGAGATTGAGCTTAACTTAAACGCACATGAGTTGATTAAGGTGCAAGTGGCAGGTGATGACCGCGTTGCCCGCAAAGCCATCTATGATGAAATCACCGCTAAAACTAACGCTATCGCTGTGCATCATATCGGCAAACAGCTAGTGTTTTATCGCGCAAGCAACACAGTCAAAGAATCTGCAAAAATTCATATCCCCAAACTGTAAAAAAACGCCCGAGCGAAAATCATATCTCTGGAAGCCGCATCCAGACTGGCTTGCAGAGATGCCCAAATGAAGTTGCTAAAAATAGTCACCATTTTTTAGTGTTTTTTATCACATTTTTAGTGTTGCCTTTTAAACTTAACATGGCATCTAAAAATTGATTTGAAAGCGATAACTCTCTGTAGTATCCTAGATGCAGTATCCTTAATTATGATATGGATACTCACATGGTTAACGCCCAACTGATTATCCATCGCAACAGATTAGCCTTCACGATTGCTATTTACTGCATTTTTTCAGCCTATGAAAACACAGTTTCAACACATCAAGCAACGGCTAAAAGCCATGCATGCTGAGCACAACAAAGTGGTGCAAGCCGCTTTGCTTGACACTAGCCAACGTCAACTCTGGGTGCTGACCAGCGTCATCATACTGCTATTGATTGGCGCATACATTAATTGGAACCAAATTGGTCCACTAGCCCCTGCGCCCTTTGCAGGCGCTAACTTTGTCAGTTGGCTTAATCTTGGCATGGCCGCTTGGTTATTGCTGGTCACTGGCTTTATTTGGCATCTGCGCTTTGTTGCTTGTAAAACCCATACTGTTTTGTTGATTATTGCGAGTTTTTTACTTTTTGGTGCAGTGCGCTCAGCTATCGACCAATGGGGTACAGCATCTGTGACGATTTTTTCGCTTTGCTGCGTTTTCACGGGTACGCTGATGTTGGTTCGCCCTATACACGCTATCGTGCTTTTTTCAAGTGCTTATGCGCTGTTTTACTATTTACTCAAGTTAACGCAACACAACCCATTATTATTAAAACTCAACCAAGCACAGAGCTTTGCAGCAGCTTTATTAGGGTTAGTGCTCACCATTATGCTATGGCGCAAACATACCTTGATGACATTATTACAACAGCAACTGCAAGCGAGCAACGACGAACTACAGCAGCAAAAACTTCAGCTAGAAATTCTATCGCAGCACGACGCCTTAACCGGATTATACAATCGGCGAGAATTTGACCGATTAGCCAATATTGAGCTACTAAGAGCAAAACGTGAAGGCAGCAGCACATCAGTGATTATGACTGATTTAGATTTATTTAAACGCGTCAATGACAATTATGGCCACCCTGCTGGAGATGAAGTGATTAGGCTATCTGCTGAAACGCTGAGCAACGGCTTGCGTGGAACAGACGTAGTTGCGCGCATAGGCGGCGAGGAATTTATTTTCTTATTGCCCTCTACCACACTTGACGAAGCGCTCAACGTGGCCGAAAAATTGCGTATGAGCTTGCTAAAAAATCCAATTAAAATCCAAAATGGACATCTCATCTATATGACAGCAAGCTTTGGCGTCACCACTTTATCTCAAGACCAAAGCGGCACTTTAGATGCGCTGTATATTGCAGCGGATTTAGCACTTTATGCCGCTAAAAGCTTAGGGCGCAACCGTGTGGAAACGCACCCTGTCAATTAACAACAGCCCATAGCGGCAGCCGAAATAAAAATTAAACATCAGGAAAATATCTCATTGACTTATTTGTAAAATGTCACGTACTATTTGCGTAACTAATTCACAAATAACAATAAAAAATGCCGCATACAAAAAAAACCTCGGGTGTGGAACGCCGTGTTTTTGAACGATTTCCATTTCGTCAAAACGTCAAAATTCAGTTTTTTGACTATGGCTCTTTTGAATTCTCCGCCGTTGACATCAGCGCAGGTGGCATAGCCTTACGCTCCCACATCAATTTTCCTACTGATATTTTGTGCAAAATGGACATCAACATCCCCATTGCCAAAGGTGCACTGTCTTTTGAAGAAAATGCTGAACTTAAACACAGTGTTTTTAGACATGGTGAAGACGGATTTATTCTTGGCTTGCACTACACTGAAATAGAACCCAGCCTGCAAACAGCTATTGTTTGCCTGATGCGCGGCAACAAAGAAAAAAACCACAACGTGCTAGACAGCATCGCCAGATTAGGCAGACACGATACGCAATAAATGTTACTAAATGCGCAAAAAAGTGCATTGCAAAAACATAAAAACCAGCCCGAGAAAATTTCACTCCTCTGCCAGCCGCATGCAGACTGGCTTAGCGGGCAGGTAAAATGATTTTTGCTTAAACTCTAGGTTTTAAAAACAGTTTATTTTTAAAGTGTGAGCATTTCTTTTGCGTGTTGCCGCGTGGTGTCGGTGATAGCGATGCCGCCTAACATGCGGGCAATTTCTTCAATGCGGTGTGCATCATCAAGTGGCTCTATATGGCTAAGCGTTTGCCCATTGGTTTGGGTTTTACTCACGCGTAAATGTTGTTTGCCCAATGCGGCGACTTGCGGCAAGTGCGTAATCACCAGCACTTGGCGGGCAAATCCAAGCTGCTTGAGTAGTTGGCCCACGATTTCAGCCACACCTCCGCCAATACCCACATCGACTTCATCAAAAATCATCGTTGGCACTCCGCCTTGCTGGGCGGTAACCACACGAATGGCCAAACTGATGCGAGATAATTCACCACCTGAAGCCGCTTTATTGAGCGGTTTAAGCGCAACACCAGCATGCCCAGCCACTAAAAACTCCACTTGCTCCAGCCCACTTGCTGATTTTTCATGTGGTGTCAGTAATACCTCAAATTGTCCACCTGCAAGTGACAGCCGCTGCATTTCTTGGGTAATTTTGGTGCTTAAACTTTTGGCCGCTTTTAAGCGCCCTGCACTTAATTTTTGCGCTTGAGCCATATATTGCGCTAAGGCAGCGGCCTCATTTTTTTCCAGTTCGCCGTCTTCCCCAACCCCGTCTAGCTCCGCCATGCGCGCTTGCCAATGCATCAATGTTGCAGGCAACATTTCCACAGAAACTCTATATTTTCGAGCAGCACTGTGGACTGCCTGAATACGGCTCTCAACTTCTGCCAGCCTTGCGGGGTCTAGCTCACTTTTTTGCAGATAGCGATTAATAAAGCGGTCTGCTTCTTCTAAGCCAATCATGGCGGAGTCTATTAAGGCAAGTGGCTCATCTAAACTGGCATCAAAATCTCGCAGCGTTTGCAACTTAGCTTGAACAACACCAAGTTGGCGCAAAGCCGAAATATCTCCTTCAGACAATATTTCACGGCTCGCCTCACAGCCACTTAGCAAACTCGCGCCATGCGATAAGCGACTGTGCTCTTGCTGCAAAGATTCCCACTCGTCTTGGTCAAAATCTAATTGTGCTAATTCTCGCGTTTTATCACGCAATTCAGCTAATTCATCGGCATATTTGCTAGCATTACGCGTCATTTCCAAACGCATTTCGTTTAATTTTGCCCAATTTTTATAGTGGCTTGATACGTCTTGGGCCAAAGGACTTAAACCGCCAAAATCATCTAATACCGCGCGCTGCGTAGCCAGTTTTAACAAAGAGTGATGGGCGTTTTGGCTGTAAATATCAACTAAAAATTCACCTAACTCTTTAAGTTGTGCAATGGTTGCCGCCGTGCCGTTGATAAAAGCACGGCTTCGGCCATCCGCATAAATCACGCGGCGCAAAACCAGCTCGTTGTCATCTGCCTGCATTTCATTTTCACTCAACCATTTTTGCGCTTCATGATTATCGTTTAAAGTAAAATTGGCGCTCATCTCAGCTTTATCACAGCCATGGCGCACCACATCACCTTCGTTACGCGCACCCAGCGCAAGTGATAGCGCATCAATCAGGATGGATTTTCCCGCACCTGTTTCCCCTGTGAGCACGGTGTAGCCGCGCTCAAAGTTTAATTCAAGCTGATCAACAATGACGAAATCACGTATGGATAATGTTTGTAGCATAGGTTATGAGCGCTGCTTGTAAATCAATTGATGATAATACAACGTCGTAATTAAAAAAAAGAGGGTAGGAATAATCAATAATCCAAAAGGGTCTGCATAAATCACCCAAAACACTGGCTCAACACCAGATACCGCATAAAAAGGCAGCCATTGCCAATAGGCATCATAAAACAAACATGCAAAGAATGCCGTTAACATTGCTGATAGCAGCATAAACACAACAGTGCTCATATTTGATTGCGCGACGGGCTGCCCCATACAACTTAACCCCAATTTAATTTTTTGCGCAACATATCAAAGTGGCAATGACCTGTGGGGTGCAAAAGTGGCAAAGTTTTTTCAGCGCGTTTGATGGCAATATGGTCACCCTGCTGCAGTTCGACGTTTGATTGCCCATCTAAATGAATATGGGATTTTTCTTTATCAACTAATGCCACGCAGACTTCACTAGTACTGTGGATAGTGATAGGACGATTGCTTAACGTATGCGGGCAAATTGGCACCAGCGTAATCGCCTCAAGCGTGGGGTGTAAAATTGGCCCGCCTGCGGATAGCGCATAGGCAGTTGTGCCAGTTGGGGTGGCGATAATGAGGCCATCTGAACGCTGCCGGTGTACAAACTGACCGTTAATTGTTACTTCCAAATCAATTAAACGCGCAGCCTCGCCCTTGCTAATCACCACATCATTTAGCGCCAAGCCAGTAAAAATGCTTGCAGATTGTCGCGTCACGTTTGCTTGCAGCATAAGCCGTTGCTCCAACAAATAAGCGCCTTTTAGAACACTGCCTACCACTTCAAGCATATCTTCTGCACTAATATCAGTTAAAAACCCTATGCGACCTCGATTAACACCTAGCAGTGGGATTTGTTGTTCAAGCAGCGTGCGTGCCACCCCTAACATCGTACCGTCACCACCCAAAACGATAACTAAATCAACTTGGCTTGTTATTTCTGACAGTTCTACAATAGGGTAATCTGTAATCTCTGCGCAAAGTGCAGTATTTGTTTCTAGCGTGACATGCATATGTTTTGTACGCAAAAAATCAGCCAAACAAACCACTTGGTCACGCAATTGCTTATCTTGATACTTTCCAACAAGCACAATATGTTTAAATTGTTTTTTCACGACGTTTACCTAATCAGCAATAAAACGAATTATACATAAGACACAAGTTTTATGATTAAGCGCTTATGAGCACCATTTCAATAATTATTTTGGCCATTTACAAAAAATTGCAGCACTCTTATCCATCTTCTGCAAAATTTGCGCATAATTTCTAAAGCGCCTCTAAAAAAGTATCTGTAAACTATAGATAAGCCCCGTGATAATTTTCTATTATTTCAATTGGTTATAAAAACATACCGCTAGTGAACAATCACATTTGATGCGAATAAAGCGATTGGTATGATTTTTGCCATATTGAGCTGACGTTCTAAACTTAAAGTATCCTCAATGCTCAATATTAAATATAAAAAACCGTTAACAGTCTTTTTTACGCTCACTTATCTTAGCATTCTCTGGATAGTTTCAGACTCCATTTCATTTAGCAGCGCTTTAGAGCAAGGCTGGCTCACATTTGGCTTTTTAGTTTGTGCATTTTTGCTGTATGGCTTATTTTACCTTACCCCTTCTATTGCAATCACTGCCTTATTTGTACGCTTTGGTAATCCGTACAACGCCCGTCCAACTTACATAAGTGCGGTGCTTAGCACTGGCATCACTTCACTATTGCTATATGCCAATGCTAAAATATTTTCACTATATGGCATGTTTTTTAATGGCTTTATTCTAAACTTGGTCATGACCCCAGGCGGTATTGAGTCGCTAGGAGGCAGCACGGCCTCAGATATTGGCTATGCAATTATCGCCGTCGGATTTTTGCTTCTACAAGCCTTTCTTTTATGGATTGCCCACCGTGTTGGTCAACTTAAAATTGCCTCAAAGCTATCGTTTAAGCGCTTACCTGTCATCAGTGTCATTGCCACAGTGCTTATCCACATGGGTTTTGCGCTTGATAACTACACCACCAATCAACTGAATATGGTGGCTGAAACAGTTCCGTTTTACCAAACTGTATCTGCTCGCAGTTTTTTTAAAGCACTGGGCTTTAATACCCATCGAGACACTAAACTCAAAGTTGCCGGCAAACTGATTTACCCGCTCAATGCACTGCAAATCACACCGCCTGCCAAGCCATACAACATTATTTGGTTAACTTCTGAGTCATTACGCGCAGATATGCTAGATGACAAAATCATGCCCAATAGCTGGGATTTTTCTAAAAATGCTGCGCGCTTTACACGTAACTACAGCACAGGCAACGGCACGCGTATGGGTGTTTTCGGCATGTTCATGGGCTTGCCAGGAAACTATTGGTTTTCGTTCTTGGAGACAAGACGTGGCGCCGTATTGATTGATGTGCTACAAAAACAAAATTACCAAATGAGCATGTACACCAGTGCTAAGTTTTCATACCCTGAGTTTGATAAAACCATTTTCGCCCAAGTGCCTGCAGAGCTATTACATGAAACTGACACACCGCAATCTGGTTGGGAAAGTGATCGTGATAACGTCACCAAGTTGCTTGAATTCATTGATAAAAGAGACCAAAGCAAACCTTTCTTCACCTTTATGTTTTTTGAGTCACCACACGCACGTTATTACTTCCCTCCTGAGAGTGTGATTGCTAAACCCTATCGTGATGACTTGAATTATGCCACCCTCAGTAAAGAACAATTGCGTGCTGACATTGTGCCCATTAAAAATCGTTACTTAAACTCGGTGCATCATCTAGATATGCAGTTTGGGCGTATTTTTGAATACATGAAAACACATCAACTGCTAGACAACACCATCGTGATACTGATTGGTGACCACGGTGAAGAGTTTATGGAGCATGGCTTTTGGGGGCATAACTCCACCTTTGTTGACCAACAGGTAATGACCCCGCTGGTTATTTATACGCCGCAAATGAAGCCTCTAGTGAGTAACCAGATGACTAGCCACATGGATATTATTCCTACTATTATGCCTTTACTTGGGGTAACTAACCCAAGTAGTGACTACGCCATTGGCTATAATTTATTAGCAGGTGAAAAACGGTCTTATACTTATATTTCGGATTGGGACAAGGTCACATATGTGGATGATGAAGTGAAAATCATGCAACCCGTAAATGGTAAAAGTTTTGCGCTAGTTAAAGCAAGCAAGGGGGATGACAGCACGCTAAACCCTGAAGAACGAAAAGCCATTTTGGCTATAAAGCAGCCCGCTATGCTGCAACTGGTACAAGATTTAAGCAAATTTTTTAAGAAAAAAGAAACCAAGCCCGCAAATCCATAACTTGCGTCTATAGCATTGCCTAAAAGCCTTAACTCACCCATAATTCACGGGTGGAAGACATTTAATGGACAAACGGGCGCAAATTTTACTCAAAACCTTGGTTGAGCATTACATTAGTGATGGTCAGCCGATTGGTTCGCGCACCTTACTACAGCACAGTGGTTTAGAAGTCAGCCCTGCCACTATCCGTAACATCATGAGCGACCTAGAACAAATGGGCTTTATTGCCAGTCCGCATACCTCCGCAGGCCGAGTGCCCACAAGCAAAGGGTACAGATTATTTGTCGATTCATTGCTTACCGTACAACCGCTTGAAGACAAAGCGCTCTGCCAACTTAAAAGTGGCTTATCTTCACCTAACCAGCGAGAGCTCATCAGCAATGCGGCTGACATGCTCTCTCAACTGACACAGTTTGCTGGTGTAGTGGTAACGCCCAAGCGCAAACGCATTGCTTTTAAACATTTAGAGTTTTTGGCACTAGGTGAAAAGCGCATTTTGGTAATTATTGTAACCAGTGATAATAATGTACAGAACCGCATTATCTTCACTGAAAAAACATTTTCAGCCGCAGAACTCACACAAGCGGGCAATTATTTTAACGCTAATTTTGCAGGGCAAACTTTTGATGAAGTCCGCCAAAAGCTGCATGATGAACTTAAGCAAATGCAAACTGACATGAATAAGTTGATGTCAGCCGCACTTGAAGCCAACAATAAAACCGATGACAGTGAAAATGTTGTCATTGCGGGCGAACGCAACTTATTGCATGTGGACGAACTCTCAACCAATGTAGCAAGTTTGCGCAAACTATTTGATATTTTTGAACGCCGTACTTCACTCATGCAATTACTAGAAAACAGCCAACGCGCTGAAGGTATCCAAATATTTATAGGCGGTGAAAGCGGCTATTTACCATTAGATGAATGCAGTATGGTGACCGCACCTTATGAAGCTGACGGCCAAGTGGTTGGCACCCTCGGTGTGATTGGCCCCACGCGCATGGCGTATGAGCGTGTAATTCCAATTGTGGATGTCACGGCAAAGCTACTCTCAAGTGCTTTGTCAAATAGTTAAATTTTTAAAGTAAAAACAACCATGACTTTCAATATTGAACCCAAATTTGAACACGGCGACCAACTTAAAGTTGGTATTTTATTAGCTAATTTAGGCACGCCTGACGCCCCCACAGCAACAGCTTTGCGACCTTATTTACGCCAATTTTTAAGCGATCCGCGCATTGTGGAAATCCCGCGCATTATTTGGTGGTTAATTCTTAATGGCATCATTTTAATCGTGCGTCCCAAAAAATCAGCCGAAAAATATGCCCAAGTGTGGACTAAAGAAGGCTCACCCTTATTAGTGCACGCGCAAAAACAAACGCAACTCTTGCGTGGATTTTTAGGTCAAAAAATTAAATCTCCGCATGTGGTTGCGCTCGGAATGAGTTACGGCAACCCAAGTATGGCCAGCGCAATTGCATCGCTCAAAGCACAGCATTGCGACCGCATTTTAGTGTTTCCACTTTACCCGCAATATGCCGCCAGCAGCACCGCCAGCGCACTGGATGCAGTTTGGCGCATACTCCTCAAAACGCGTAACGTGCCTGCTATTCGCACCATTAATCACTATCATGATCACCCTGCCTATATTTTAGCGCTGGCAAAAAGCGTGCAAGAACACTGGCGCATACACAACAAGCCCAACTTTGGTGATGGCGAAAAATTGGTGATGAGCTTTCATGGCGTGCCAAAAGCGCACCTACTTAACGGCGACCCATACCATTGTGAATGCCATAAAACCGCGCGGCTTTTAGCTGAAAGTTTAAATTTAAACAAAACCGATTATTTAGTTGCGTTTCAATCGCGCTTTGGCAAACAAGAATGGCTAAAACCCTATCTCGCCAGCATGCTTGAAGAACTTGGCAAAGCCAAAACCAACCGTATTGATGTGATTTGCCCAGGTTTTAGCTGCGACTGTCTAGAAACACTAGAAGAAATTGCCATGGAGGGTAAACATCTTTTTACTAGCAATGGCGGAGGTGAATACAATTACATTCCCGCACTGAATGAAAGTGATGCTTGGATACATGCCATGACCGACATTGCGCTAGAAAATCTGCAAGGCTGGGTAACAACTGAGTGGGATGCGGAAGCGGCAAAAAAATCTAACGAAACCACAAAAAATCTAGCTAAAAATTTAGGTGTTTAACACCCTATTTTACACAACATCATGACACCCCCTCTGCAAGCCAGTCTGCATGCGGCTTGCAGAGGCATAAAATTCTCTCGGGGATTTTAAACTCCAGAACGATAAAGTTTCCCATCTGCTCTTTGAGCAAAAACTCATGCATAATAACGTCATAATTCACTCATGAACGATACCGCTCCATCATGAAAAATCTTATCAAAAACCACAGATACCAATCGTTCATCTTCACCGTTATTTCGTTGACGTTGTTGGCGTATCTGCTGAGAGACTTTGGAACGAAAGATACGCTTTTTAAACAAGTGGCTTCTATCGCTTTTACCGGTATTTTAGGACTGGCCATTTTGGGTGCATGGCTGAGAAAAACATGGGTGCAATATTGCTTTTTCGCTATTGCTATTTACGGGCTAATCACGAGCGTTATCACTTTGCTACTCGTATCAGCACGCATGTACTATGCTTATGAAAATGCATCTTTAGCAATCATGATTTTTAATGCGCAGTATATTTTCACTTTGATATACTTCGTGCTGGCGTATTTGGCGCGCTATTTTTTTGATGAAAAACCCCCACAAACCAACGGCTTTACGCAGTTTTTGCTAGCTTCTGGCTTGGCATCTTGTGTGTTGGCGTTTTCAGTTTGGAGTGTGATACTAGCAAGGAAACTGCTACCCAGTAATTTCAACGAGCAAATGAATATGACCATTATGCTCAAACTTCAAGCTTGGCAGATTGCGGACAAATGGTGGATTATGATTATGAGTCTGCCTCATTTACTTTGCCATACACTGTTAGTCGCCTTTTCGGTTTGGGTGCTCAGCAAATGGACTAGAGTTTGGTCGCGCCAGCTTGTTTACATAGGCTCGCTTTTTTTGTTTGGGTCACTTTTGCTGGCGCATGGAATGCAACACTTCTCTGCATACATTAAAGGAAAAGAAGTTTCTTCATTAATTGGCGAATACGGTTTTATCACTGACCAACTCATCATTATCGTCAGTTTTTTCATTGCCGGACTGTTAACGACCACACGGAAACAATCAGCCATTAAACACGCTGAAAACACCTAAAAATTACAGCAAATCTTTTCACCTCCCCGCTAAGCCAGTCTGCATGCGGCTTGCAGAGGAGGTAAAAACCTCTCGGGAGATTTTTATATCAATATCTCATATCTTAACAAGTGTAAAAAAGCACTAAAAGGTAATGTTAGGCAAGATTTATGTATCTTGTTTATGTTAAAGTTTGCACCTAAATTTAAGCAAATTTTGCACCGTATAACCAGCGTCCATGTCTAAGAAAAATTACCATTTATTGATAACTCTGTTGTTTGTTGCCCTTACTGGCTGCTCGGCCATGCAAAAACTCAGCGAAAAACACGACCCGCAAAATACGGTTAACCGTACAAAAATCGCCCAAAACTGGCAAGCAAGTTTGCCACATGGTGGCAACCATGCACATTTAGCGCAATTTTGGCAGCAGTTTGATGATGCGGTATTGCTTGAGCTAATTGAAGCCGCGCAAAATGAATCCGCCACCTTAGCTTCTGCCCAATCACGCATCGCGCAAGCGCGCGCCGCACGCACACAAGCAAATGCTGCGTTACTGCCTATGGTGGATGGCACGGCTTCAGCATCGCGCAGTGTGCAACAACCCGCCACTAGCATTGATATTGGCCAACCTGGTCAAGGCGGCCAGTCAAGCGGCGGTGAGCCTATTAACACAGCCCAAGTTGGCGCACAAGCGAGCTGGGAACTCGATATTTTTGGCGCAAATCGGCGTGCTTACACTGCTAGCCAAGCCCAAGAAAAAGCTGCCAAAGCAGGCTGGCACGAGGCGCGCGTGGCGGTGGCGGCTGAAGTCGCCAATAGTTACTTCAACCAACGCTTTTGCACTTTGCAGGCCAAAGTGCTAGAAGCAGATGCGATTTCTCGCGCAGAATCGCTCCGCTTAACCGAGATTGCCGTGGGGGCAGGTTTTTCTGTTCCTGCCAATAGCCACTTAGCAAAAGCTAGCTTGGCGGACGCACAACAACAGCTCAAAGCACAACTTGCTCAGTGCAACGCTGAAGTGAAAGTATTAGTCGCTTTAACAAATGTTAATGAGCCAACCTTGCGCGAAAGATTGCAAACGCAGCCTTTCACACCTAATCCAAATGGATCATTATTTGCGTTAAATGAAATGCCTGCTAGCGTCATTGCCCAACGACCTGACATTTACGCGGCTGAAGCTGATTTGGTCACTGCGGCGGCAGACATTCAAACAACTTACGCAAGCAGTTTACCTAAGGTATCACTTAATGGCTCAATTGGCTGGATGTGGCTATCTGGCGGTGGTTTTGGCACCACGGACGGCAAAACTTGGTCGCTAGGTCCTATTTCTATTACTTTCCCTATTTATCACCCTGGCGTAAAAGAAGCATCTCTAGCTAAAAGTGAGGCAAAATATGTAGAAAGTGCAGCGATTTACCGCAGCAAAGTGCGTATTGCGGTAAAAGAAGTTGAGCAAGCATTGGTGAACTTGCACAGCACCGATTTGCGGCGGCCAGACATTGAGACAGCAATCAATGGTTACCAAGCGGCATTTAATGCCACACAAACAAAAGTGAACGCTGGCTTTGCTAATTTAATTGAGTTAGAAGAACAACGCCGCATATTGATTGCTGCGCAAACTAATGCCATTAATAATCAAAAGCTACGCATGCAATCTTGGGTGAGTTTATACCGTGCGGCGGGTGGCGGCTGGGATAAAACAGCACTTTCTGATATTGGAACTAAACCATGAAACAAAACATTTTTTTTGGTCTTATCGTAGCCGCCAGCCTACTCGCAAGCGGCTGCCAAAAGCAAGAAAAATCCGATACAGCTTCAACAACAAATACTACGACTGTTAAAGCCAGTCTCACAGTCAACACTGTTAAACCACAACGCACAAGGCTTAACAACGTCATCAGTGCTAATGGTAATGTAGCTGCTTGGCAAGAAAGTAGCATCAGCACAGAAACCAATGGCTTATTATTGCGTGAAGTACTCGCCAATATTGGCGACCATGTTAAGCGTGGTCAAGTGTTAGCACGCTTTGCAACGGCCACCATTAAGGCGGATATTGCGCAAATGCAGGCCAATGTAGCAGAAGCCAATGTTGCCTTAGTTGAAGCATCCAGCAATGCCAATCGTGCGCGTAGTATCCAAGATTCTGGTGCATTGAGCAAACAACAGATTGAGCAATATATAACGGCTGAGGCCAGTGCAAAAGCCCGCTTGGAAGCAGCACAAGCGAGCTTGAAAGCACAAACCATTAAACTGAAACAAGCCAGCGTATTGGCACCAGATGATGGCATTATTTCGCAAAATCCTGCTACCGTTGGCACGGTTTATAATGCTGGGCAAGAGCTATTTCGCCTGATTCGTAAAGGCCGCATTGAATGGCGGGCAGAGCTAACCTCAGCGGATATTTCACAAATTAAATCAGGTATGCAAACGCATATTACGCTACCTGATGGCACTAGTACTGCAGGTAAAGTGCGTACCATAGCCCCTAGCGTAGATAGCAAAACTCGCAACGCACTGGTGTATGTGGACATTCCGGTAAGCAGTGCAAAAATCGGTATGTTTGCGCGGGGTGAGTTTGTAATCGGCGAGAGCGATAGTTTAACCTTGCCAAACTCTGCGATTGTGATGCGCGATGGCTTTGCTTATGTCATGCAAGTTGAAGCAAATAAAATCAAGCAAATTAAAGTGCAACTAGGGCAGCGCAAAGATGGCTTCGTTGAAATCATTGACCTAGCAACTCCTGATGCCAACTTTGTAGAAAGTGGTGGCGCGTTTTTGGCTGATGGCGATAGCGTTAGGGTTGTTAATAAATGAACATTTCCAGCTGGTCCATTAAAAATCCAGTCCCCGCACTGATTTTATTCATACTGCTTTGCCTTGCGGGTAGCATGGGCTTTAACAGCATGAAAGTGCAAAACTTTCCTGATCTTGATTTGCCCACAGTTACCGTGAGTGCATCACTACCGGGAGCTTCCCCACCGCAACTTGAAACGCAAGTGGCACGCAAAATTGAAAATGCTGTGGCCAAACTGCAAGGATTACGCCATGTTTACACCACTATTCAAGATGGCAACGTTACGATTACCGCTGAGTTTAGGCTAGAAAAGCCCGTACAAGAGGCGGTGGACGATGTCCGTTCTGCCGTTTCTGAAGTGCGCGCCGATTTGCCTACCGACCTGCGCGACCCAATTGTGAGCAAACTCAATATTGCGACAGGTGCGCCGATTCTGGCGTTTACTATCCACTCCAGCCGTATGGATGCAGAAGCGCTATCTTGGTTTGTGGATGATGCGCTGACCAAAAAATTGCTTGGTGTCAAAGGCGTAGGCAACGTGGCGCGCGTAGGTGGCGTTACTCGGCAAATTTGGGTTGAATTAGATACCGCTAAATTGCAATCACTCAATGCCACTGCCGCCGATATTTCACGCAACTTAGGCCAAAGCCAGCTTGAAGTGGCCGGGGGCGCAACCAAACTCAGTGGTAGTGACCAACCCATCCGCACACTGGCCAATATGAAGTCTGCCGATGAGTTAGCGCAGATGGAGATTGCCTTGAGTAACGGCAGCAAAGTGCGCCTTAACCAAGTCGCCAATGTGATAGACACCATTGCCGAGCCTAAATCTGCCGCATTTTTAAATGGCAAAAGTGTAATTGGCTTTGAAGTGAGTCGCAGCAAAGGTGCCAGCGAGCTTGAGGTGGGTGCAGATGTTTATAAAGTGCTGGATGCGATTAAGCTTGCCCACCCAGACATTGAAATTACCGAAGCATTCAATTTTGTCAAACCTGTGCAAGAAGAGTTTGATGCCTCCATGATGATGCTTTATGAAGGGGCATTATTGGCGGTGTTGGTGGTGTGGTTGTTCTTGCGAGATTTTCGCGCCACTTTTGTCTCTGCCGTGGCACTGCCTTTATCGGTGATTCCTACCTTTATCGGCATGAAATATTTAGGTTTTTCTATCAACATCGTTACCCTACTCGCGCTTTCTCTCGTGGTTGGCGTGCTGGTAGATGACGCGATTGTGGAAGTCGAAAACATCGTGCGCCATTCACGCATGGGAAAAACCCCTTTTGAAGCCGCGATGGAAGCCACTGAAGAAATCGGCTTGGCGGTGGTAGCCACCACATTTACGCTGATTGCCGTATTTTTGCCCACTGCGTTTATGGATGGCATTCCCGGCAAGTTCTTTAAGCAATTTGGCTGGACTGCTGCCATTGCTATTTTTGCCTCCCTGCTGGTGGCGCGGCTGCTCACGCCCATGATGGCGGCTTATATCATGCGGCCAAGCACACATGAAGACAGCCAAGATGGCTTTGTAATGCGCACTTATATGCGCTTAGCGCGCTGGTGTGTGCAGCATCGGCTACTCACCTCCATCGCAGCGATTGGCTTTTTTGTTGGCTCAATTTCGCTCATTCCATTACTGCCAAAAGGCTTTGTGCCTGCCGATGATAATTCGCAAACGCAAGTGCGTATTGAGCTAGCACCTGGCTCAACGCTCGCCCAAACCACGGCAGTGAGCGAGCAAGCGCGCCTGATTTTAAAAGATATTAAGCATGTGAATAGCGTCTATACCACAGTAGGCGGTGGTGCCGCTGGCACTGACCCCTTTGCAGGTGGTGCGAGTGCCGATGTTCGCAAAGCTACGCTCACTATTCAGCTAGACCCACGCGGCTCACGCCCCAAAAAGCAAGTGATTGAAGATGAAATGCGCAAAAAATTGCAAGTCATCGCTGGCGTGCGGCTAGGCGTGGGACTAGAAGGTTCGGGCGAAAAATACGTGCTGGTGCTCACCAGTGAAGATGCCAGCGCATTACAATCTGCTGCCAGCGCAGTAGAAAAAGATTTACGGACGATTTCGGGCTTAGGCAACATCGCCTCATCCGCCGCTTTAGTGCGCCCAGAGGTAACCGTGAAACCAGACTTTGCCGCAGCGGCTGATTTTGGCGTGACCAGTGCCGCGATTGGCGAAACCTTGCGCATTGCCACGGTGGGCGATTATGACCAAAACTTACCCAAGCTAAACCTTGAACAACGCCAAGTGCCCATTTTGGTCAAACTCAATACCGCCGCTCGGCAAGACCTCAACACGCTCGGCAAACTCGCGGTAACTGGTACGCGCGGCCCAGTACCGCTTGAGCAAGTCGCCAAGCTTGAAATCTCCAGCGGCCCGGCGGTGATTTCACGTTACGACCGCTCACGTAATGTGCAATTTAATATCGAGCTTTCCGGCTTGCCGATGGGTGACGCGGTTGAAGCTGTTAAAAAACTCCCCAGCATCCAGCATTTGCCTGCTGGTGTGATACAAACCGAGTTGGGTGACGCCGAGATGATGGGGGAACTCTTTGCCAGCTTTGGCATTGCCATGCTCACTGGCGTAATTTGCATTTACTTTGTGCTGGTGCTGCTATTCAAAGACTTTTTGCAACCTATCACCATTTTGGTCGCCCTGCCACTCTCGCTCGGTGGCGCATTTTTGGGGCTGTTGGTGGGCGGCAAGGCGCTCTCAATGCCCTCCATGATAGGCTTGGTAATGCTGATGGGCATCGCCACCAAAAACTCTATTTTACTGGTGGAATACGCCATCGTTGCGCGGCGTGATCACGGTTTATCCCGCCTTGAAGCCATTTTAGACGCCTGCCACAAGCGCGCCCGCCCCATTATCATGACCACTATCGCCATGACCGCAGGCATGTTACCCGTGGCCTTAGCACTGGGTGCAGGCGATGGCTCATTCCGCAGCCCAATGGCGGTTTCAGTGATTGGCGGTTTGCTCACTTCTACCCTATTGAGCTTATTGGTGATACCTGTGGCTTATACCTTGGTGGACGATGTACAAAGCTTTTTTCGCAAATTTATGCCCGCCAGCAAGCATTTGCCAGCATAAAAAATGTACATTTAAAAAGTGCTATTTTTAGCCTAAAATTCCCCAACTTCTTTTCACCTCCTCTGCAAGCCAGTCTGCATGCGGCTTGCAGAGGCATAATTTTCGCTCGGGTTATTTTTCGACCAAAAATACACTCCATTTTTAAAGCAAGATTTGTTAAATAAACTTATGTTATTGTAGCGCCTTAAAGTTAGGCTATAACAGGTAAATCATGCAAAGACCCGCTGAATGGATGCATTACGAAGAGCGCTTAAACCGCGTGACCAGCTATATTTACGCGCATCTAGATGATGCATTAGATTTAATCAAAATCGCAGAAATCGCCTATTTATCTCCGTATCACTTTCACCGTATTTACCGCGCTGCAAAAGGTGAGACCATATTTGCTACGGTGCAGCGTTTACGCCTACACCGCGCCGCGGGCGCACTTGCGCTGACATCATTACCTATTACGCAAATTTCTAAACAAGCGGGTTACAAAAACGTTCAATCTTTCACCCGTACATTTAATGCAGTTTATGGCATCACGCCCGCGCGCTACCGCAGCCATGGCAGCCACGCAGAATTTCTATCTGAACACCAACAAAGGAGTATTGCAATGTTTAATGTGACCTTTAAAACCATACAAAACATTGAAGTGATTAGCCTCAAGCATCAAGGCTCTTATTTACAAATTGGCCAAGCATTTGGGCAGCTTGGCAGTTGGCTAGGCGCACGCCAATTACTAGGTGCTGGCACGCGCATGATGGGTGTTTATTATGATGACCCTGGCACGGTGGCAGAAGCGGATTTGCGTTCATGTGCATGCTTTACCGTCAATCAAGCGTTTAAAGTAGAGCCTCCGTTTGAGCGCATCACCATTGCGGGCGGCGAATATGCAACCCTCATTTATAAAGGCCCATACGCAGGCTTACATGCAGCGTACGATTGGTTTTTTGGCACTTGGCTGCCGCAATCTGGCCGAGAGTTACGTGAAGCCCCACCCTTTGAAGAGTATCTCAACAGCCCAATGGACACTGCGCCAGCTGATTTGTTAACAGAAATTCATTTACCTCTAAAATAATAAGGTGATAAAAACACCAAATGAAAAAAATCAACCTCAAAAAAGATTTTAAACATTATTATCAAGCCTCTTCAAAAGCGGCTACTCAAGTTGAATTGCCTACTTTTCGATTTTTAATGATGGATGGCAAGGGTAACCCTAACAAGTCAAAAGAATATGCTCAAGCGGTAGAGACTTTGTTTTCAGCATCATACACTGCCAAATTTATGGTTAAAAAAAGTGCCCTAGAAATAGACTACGCCGTTATGCCACTTGAAGGACTTTGGTGGGCTGATGACATGTCCGATTTCGTTAATGCCAATAAAACTAATTGGAAATGGACGATGATGATAATGCAACCCGAATTTGTTTCAGACGAAGTTATCAGTATTGCTATAGAAACACTTAAAAAGAAAAAAATATTTTTGCCATTTGAAAAGTTACGCTTAGAAGAATTCAATGAGGGCTTATGTGCTCAAATATTACATATCGGGCCATTTTCAGATGAAGGCCCAACAATTGAGCGATTACATGACTTTATAGATAAAACAAGTAGAAAAAGAGGAAAGCACCATGAAATTTATTTGAGTGACATCAGACGCAGTGCCCCACAAAATTGGAAAACGATAATTCGCCAACCCATGTAATGACATCTGATTTTAACCACTAATTACCACATCTCCTCTGGAAGCCTTATTTTAAGCGGCTTCCAGAGGCAAAAAAACGCTCGGAGCATTTTTGCTGGTAAAAAATCAGGTTTTTCTGTGCAAATTTTGGTGCGTTTAGCATTAAGCGTTATACTGTTATTTTTAGCAAACGAATACGCTTATGATTGTGATAACAGGCGGCGCGGGCATGATAGGCTCTATCATCGCTTGGCATTTAAACCACAAACTCGGGCGCGATGATTTGGTCATCGTCGATAGTATTCAACACCCCGAGCAATGGCAAAATTTGGTCAAGCGCCAATATGCGCAATATTTAGATAAAGACCAACTGATGGCTTGGCTGCAAGGCAGAAATGACATTAAAGCCATTATCCACATGGGTGCGATTAGCGCCACTACCGAGCGTGATTTTAACAAGCTGGTGGCAGATAATATTCATTACTCGCAAAACTTGTGGAACTGGTGCGCGCAAAATGGCGTGCCGTTTTTTTACGCCAGCTCGGCCGCCACGTATGGTGATGGCAATTTGGGCTATGATGATGCCAGCATTGACAATTTGCGGCCACTCAACGGTTACGGATATTCCAAACATTTTTTTGACCAATGGGTACTGCGCCAAACACCCGAAAACACACCGCCAAGCTGGGCGGGCTTTAAGTTTTTTAACGTGTACGGCCCCAATGAATACCATAAAGAACGCATGGCGAGCGTGGCTTTTCACACCTTTAACCAATTTAGCCAAACCGGCACCATGAAGCTTTTTAAAGGCACTAAAGCTGGGGTTGAAGATGGCATGCAGATGCGCGATTTTGTCTATGTAAAAGATGCCGCAAGCGTAGTAGTACATTTTGTGACGGCTGCCACCAGCCCGAAAAAACCAAACCAAGCCAGCACTAATGGCATTTACAATATTGGCACTGGCCAAGCCCGCAGCTTTAAAGATTTAGCCACCAATGTGATGACCAGCATGGCGCGTGAGCCGCATATTACTTATGCGGATATGCCAGAAGATTTGCAGGGCAAATACCAATATTTTACCCAAGCCACCATGACTAAACTAAAAGCGGCGGGCTATGTCACACCGTTTACCAGTTTAGAAGATGGCGTAAAAGATTATGTGCAAAATTATTTGATGCAAGAAGATAGGTATTGTTGATGAAATACGTGGAGTACTTACGTGGTGAACACGCAGCGCACATGACGATGTTTAATGCGCTTGAGCCGCTGTTTCCGCAAATTAGCGATGTCGGCATTGCCATGCAAAACTGCTTAAAAGGCGGCGGCAAAATTCTCATTTGCGGCAACGGCGGCAGCGCGGCAGATAGCCAACACATTGCGGCGGAAATTGTTGGCCGCTTTAAAAAAGAGCGCAAAGGCTTGCCCGCCATTGCGTTGACCACTGATACATCAATACTCACTTCTGTGGGAAATGATTATGGCTACGACTATATTTTTGCCCGCCAAGTAGAAGCGCTATGCAGACCAGAAGATTTGGTGATTGGCATTACCACTTCGGGCAACAGTGCTAACGTAGTGCGCGCTATTGAAGCCGCCAACGCGATTGGCGCAACCACCATTGGCCTGACGGGCGGCACCGGTGGCAAACTCACTGCGCTATGTAAAACCAACTTGGTAATGCCTGCCAGCGTCACAGCACGCATTCAAGAGGCGCATATTTTTGTCGGCCATTGCTTGTGTGAAATTTTAGAATCTGACTAATTAAAACAACCATAAATGCAGCAAAAACTACTCAACACCGTTAAACAATTTGGCTCAACTAATCAACACGCACTGGTAATTGGCGATGTGATGCTAGACCGCTATTTAATGGGTGAAGTTAGCCGCATTTCCCCCGAAGCACCCGTGCCCATTGTGTTGTTAAAGTCGCAGCAAGACCGCGCCGGTGGTGCAGCCAACGTGGCAGCAAACTTGGCCTTGCTTGGCATTAAAACGCATATTATTGGCTGTGTGGGCAAAGATAATGAAGCCGATATTTTGCGTCATTTGATGACGAATATTGGCATTGAAACTAGCGCAGTGATGCAATCCAACCAGCGCCCTACCATCACCAAAACGCGCATCTTGGGCGGTCACCAGCAGATGATGCGTTTAGACCAAGAAAACAGCCAGAATTTCACCGAGGCCGAAGCAGCTGCCCTGCAAGCCAGTATCCATGCGGCTCTCAGCGGTGCGCCAAAGATTGTCATCCTTTCTGACTATGCAAAAGGCTTATTGAGTGAGCCTATTTGCCAGCAAATTATTGCGGATTGCAAAGCAAAAAATGTCCCCGTTTTGGTGGACCCGAAAGGTCGTGATTACACAAAATATGCAGGAGCTACTGCCCTCACCCCCAATAAAAAAGAGACCGCAGAGGCTTGCGATGTGAGCCCAAACAACCCTGATTTAATCAGCAAAGCCTCTGCGCTAAAAAACAGCTTAAATTTGCAATTTTTAGCTGTCACCCGCGGTGAAGAAGGCATTACCTTATTAGATAGTGCGTCGCACCACTTACCCGCCATTGCCAAGCACGTGTTTGATGTTTCAGGCGCGGGCGATACCGTGATTGCGACTTTAGCGGCTGGCATGATGCATAACTTAACACCGCTGGAAGCTTTGCAACTCGCAAACATTGCTGCTGCGGTAGTGGTGGGTAAAGTTGGTACGGTGCCGATTAGCAGGCATGATTTGCTAAACGCGCTCGCCACGCAAGAAGGTAGCGAACAAGCACATAAAATATGCGATTTGCCAGAACTGATACAAAAAGTGAGTACATGGAAGCAACAAAAGCAAAAAATCGTCTTTACCAACGGCTGCTTTGATTTACTGCACGCCGGGCATGTGACTTATTTAGAGGCCGCTAAAAAGCGTGGTGATAAACTCATTTTAGGCCTTAACACAGACCGCTCAGTCAGTGCTTTAAAAGGCCCAGCGCGGCCTGTGGTGAATGAAAATGACCGCGCGCGCGTGCTAGCCGCATTAGAAAGTGTAGATGCAGTCATACTTTTTGATGAAGACACGCCACTCAATTTAATCAGCGCCATCCAGCCCAACATTATCGCCAAAGGCAGTGACTACACCGCAAACCAAGTGGTGGGCGGCAAAGAAGTGCTTTCTTGGGGTGGTGAAATTGCGCTGATTGATTTAGTGGCTGGCCGCAGTACGACAGGCATTATCAACAAAATGGCTAACTAGACCCTGCTTAAAATATACAGTACCTCATACCAAAAAATCACCTCAAAAAACTACTGACAAAACAAGTGACCAAATTTGTCAGCCTTTTTCTAAAACTCTGCTTAACTGCCAAAAATTTGTATCTGCACCCTCAATTACCAACGCTGGCACACTAAAAACCAAGCTAGCAACAAACTTGATATAAAAATAATTATTTATTTAAATCATTATGTTAACAACATTTAAACATAAATGTAACTAAAAAATTTAAAGTTGGCACACCCATTGCTAATACCTTTGCAAGCGCTGGTAACGTCGCTTAAAGTAACAAAAAATGTTCTAAAGCGTAGTTTTATTTATCAGTGTATTTTTTACTAAATTTTTATTTAAAGGATTTTAAAATGATGAAACAAGTTCAAAAAGGTTTTACATTAATTGAGTTGATGATTGTTGTGGCTATTATCGGTATTTTAGCTGCTGTAGCGATCCCACAGTACCAAGATTACACCATTAAAGCGCAAGCAGCTGGTGCATTATCAGAAATTGCATCAACTAAGACAGCTTTTGAGTCTGCTGCTGCTGAAGGCATTACACCGCAAGCCACTACTGCTACCTCAGCAGGGTTTATTGGTATGACAACCTCTATGGCTACATACTGTACAGTTAGCACTACTGGTATTACCCAAGTTTTGTGTACGCTGAAAAACGCGGCAGTGAATGCTAAATTGCAAGGTAGAACATTGGCATTGAACCGTAGTGCCGACGGCGCTTGGACCTGTGCAACAGGCGGTACAGCATGGGAAGCTAAATATAAACCAAAAACATGTTCTTAATTAGTAAATACAGCTAGTCTTTCTAGACAGTAGTTAAAAAAACCCACCAACAGGTGGGTTTTTTGTTTAGACTATGTCCGCTAACGATAAACTCTTATATCTCAATTATGGATAAATCACCTATATCTAGTTTAACATTAAACTACATAAGCCTATGGTCAATAGGCTTGATGTGCTTTATGCCATTTATATTGATGACTCACAGCATGCCCATAACAACTTTTTATCAAGAGTGGTTAGCTGGTGCTCTGGGGCTGATAAGCATGTTGGCTTTTTTGGGAAATCGCAATTTTAAAATAATCCATATTCCTAAAATTTCTTTTATTTTTGTTGGACTCGCGGGCATTATTTGCGCTCAGTGGGCGTTGGGAATGCTGCACTCGTCTCAATACGCGCAATTAGTGCTATCGTACTTTTTATGGGCTTTTTTACTGACGATACTTGGAAGTCATCTTAAAAGAACTTTAGGCTGGGAAAAAATCGCGACAACTATTTCATGGTTCTTTATTCTCGGTGGAATCGCTAACGTTGGAATTGTCTCACTACAAATTGCCGTAAATTGCGGAATAAACATACCATATTTACCAGCTACGGATTCTTATGGTGCCATGGCACAATCTAATCATTTTGCAGATTACATAAGTTTAACTATTGGAAGTCTATTTTATCTTTTTGCAAAAGATAAAATCGGCCGCTTTCACTTTGGTGGACTACTCGTGCTATTTACCACATTGTTAGCATTTTCTGGCTCAAGAAGCTCTTGGTTTTATTTGGTCGCAATAACTATATTAGCAGCCTCATTAAAAATGTTTGCCCCTTCATCTGAACATGCTAAAAAACTACGTGCTACCTGCATTTGGCTACTACCATTATTCGCGGCAATTCAGATTATGTTACACCTCGTACTGCCGGATTATCTTATTGACTTACCTACCGAAGAAATTATCAAACAGGCTTCTGAAAAATCACCAACACTTCGTATGCAAATTTGGCTGGACAGCTTCTATATTTTTACACAGTCCCCTTGGCTAGGCATTGGCACCGGCCAGCTACGCTGGCAGTCTTACTTGCTACTTGACTCTTCTGTGACAGTTCAAGTTAATAAAGTTTATGAGCATGCACATAATATTTTTCTACATTTAGCTGTAGAGATGGGGTTGCTTGCCCCAATGCTTCTGTTAGCTGGATTAATTATTTGGCTAAAAAAATTTAGTATGTGTGCACCAGATATTGAAAAATGGTGGTGTATTGCATTACTCTCAGTAATTGGGATTCACAGCATGTTGGAATACCCACTTTGGTTTAGCTTTTTTTTAGGAATCACTGCATTCTTATTTGGTGCAGCAGACGAAAACATTAAAACCATCACATTTGAAAATAGAGGTTACCAAACTCTACGAATGACTTTTGTTGGTGTAGTGCTAGTAGGTGCAATGAATCTTACGACCATGTTTGTTGCATACTACAAGATAGAATATTGGTTAATCAAAACCATGCAAACCAAAATCAACCCTAGTGAAGTAAACGAATATACCAAGACGCTCACTTGGATCCACAATCACACGCTTCTAGCCCCTTATGCCGAGTTTACTTTAGCGATTACTACTGATCTCAATTTAATTAATAGCAAAAATATTGAGGCAAAACTTTGGCTTAATAAATCTGCCTTAAACTTTGCACCTAACAATATCACTGCATACAAACAAGCTATCTTACTTTTGATAAATGGTAACTATGATGCTGCCGCTTTGGCTCTGAAACGGGCGTTACTGGCATTTCCAGAAAAACAGGAAGTTATAACAAGTTATGTACCGAGTGAGGACTTGGATGAATTTCGCGACCTGCTACAAGATGTTGAAAAACAAATTGCTTTGCTTCCTCAAAGATAGCTAGCCCACTGTGCATATTAGATACCTTGTGATATTTTCATTAACTTCATGTCTATGTTGTCATATAGACTGTTTTCAATAATGTTTACTGCCCCGACTTCAGAGTCAGTTCGTAAAGCTTCTAATTGTTGCTCAATTTCATCCAGTTCGACTATGATTTTAGGAGCGGCTACCTGCCTTAGAGTTTCAACCATAATTAGCTGTTGATCACGACGCGTAATTACATGTTGCCCGTAGTATTTTAGCAACTCTATAGCTGGCTCTTTTTTTCCCTCAATGGCCGTTAGGCGAGCAAGTAAAATTATGCTCTTCACATGAAAGGGGTTCATCTTTAGGTTTTCTGTCAAAACTTGACGAGATTTAACATAAGCCTCTTTAGTACCCCATAAGCTGTGATTCTGCAATAATAGATTAACTTCTCGCACACCTAAGCTTGGCTGATATGCATTTTGGCTACGAAACTGATCAAACTGCAAAATGGTCTCTGCCAGAATTTTCTTCTTGCTATCCTCAGCCAACTCTATATCGGACTCTTTCGATAGATAATATTCCGATATATGTAATAAATAATCTTGAGAAAAGTACTCTTTTGGTCGGATTGCAAGAATCATATTTGCTACATGATATGGAGTCACTCTCGGAGCAATAACATTTATTATCCTCATACCATATTGATTATCGTATAAGGTTAGAACGGCGATTTGATGTAGCAAATATGGTCCAACCACTATCAACGTTATAAACCCCAACAACAACTTTCGTACGGAAGGCCTTATTCGATTTAAAATAGAAACTTTCTTTTCTGAGAGTTTATCTGACAATGTAACTGCCCTTGCTAGGTACAAACCTAAAACTATATTCATAAATGCAAAAGTAAATATAAAATTTAATCCAGCATGAATAAACACAGCAAGCACACCCAATAGCAGGGTGATGCTTTCAAAATTTTCATCACTAATTACGTCTTTCAAGAGTTGTTTTAGTAGAATTAGTATTCTAAACAACATGGCTAACAAAATAACAAAAGCAATGAAACCACCTTCCGACGCAAACTGAAGATAATCATTATGAGCATAATATCCTGCAGAGGCAGTCTCGCTGAGCGAACGATAAGCAGGGTAAAAATTCTCCCAAGTTCCCCAGCCTGTACCTAAAATAGGATGTGCCAGAGCCATATTAAGTGTGGACTCCCACATCATCAATCTTGAGCCTGTAGAGGTGTCTTGTGCTAAATCAAACGTACGGTCTGCAATTGTCGCATTCAAGAAACTAGCACTAAATAAATAAGCGAGAATGCATATAAAGATTAATGCCCCTATCAAATTTTTGGATTTTGTATGCTGGTATGCCGACCATAACAAGATTGGTAAAAATACTACCCAAATAGCAATACCCCCACGTGATGTAGTAGCAAAAAGCGCCGCGCTCATTACAAAAATTCCGACTCCAAATACTACACGTACCCATTCTTTATTATTTGAGCCTTTCGCTAAAAACAGATAAGTGCTCGGAAACCAGAGCAAATTAATTAGCGCAGCAAAAGCGTTTCGATCTAATAAAGGACCAACTGCATGTCCTCTGCCTGAATGAGAGTAAACTTGCCAAATGGCCCATAAGCCAAATATCACACCTAAAAAAAACAACACTTTGCTTACAGTTTTCCATATTATTGAATAACCTTGTATATTTGTAGCAACTAAGTAGGTCAATGGCAATCCAACAAATACCGCCATCATTAGTAGGCTTTTACTCAAAATTTCACTACACTGAGTTACTACAAACAACCATACGAGAAAAGTAACCATCAATGTTGAAAGTGAATAATGATGCCAAGTCTGGCGTCTTACAATTTCAAGATACCCAAATATTGCAAGCACAAATAAAGCCCAAGGCAAGCCATACTCAATAAAGTTAAAACTTACTAATATCAGCCCAACGATTAAACTAGTCTGTATTACTTTATATTTTGTATTATGCAAACTGTCTACTCCATATTTTATGATAATTACTCACACCTGCTACACCCTAGCACCACCGCAGTTAACCCACTCTGCGCAAGTGCAAACACCGCCGCTGAGCTACGACGGCCAGTTTGGCAATAGGTAATATAGGTTTTGCTTTTATCTAACTTGCTGGCAAGTTGGCGAATTTCATTTAAAGGCAAATTTATTGCGCCTTCAATATGGTCATCTTCAAATTCACTTTGTAAGCGAACATCTACTATTACAGCCGTACCAGCCTCCACTTGCTTTTTCGCCTCTTCCAAACTTACTTTGCTAATGAGTGGCTCTTTCAGCAAGGCAATAAAGTCTTCTTTTTTCAGCCGCTTGAGCACACCGTCGGTTTTCATGGTCACCGTAGCATTACGCTTATTATCTGAAGCCAACGCATCCTCACCAAACGCACCACCCTCACCTAATTCAGTTAACACTACTGGTTCTACACCCACTTTACGGCTAACAATAGCCGTGCCATGTTGAATTAGATAGTAATAATCGCCTACATCACCTTGATGCATAATCACTTGCCCAGCGGTGACTTCAATATTCACCATGCGTTTAAACATTTCTTCCACATTGCTGGTAGGCAACCGGCTAAACACACCGCGCTGCAAGCTTAAGGCACTAAAGACGCCTGTGTCTTTCATCCAATCACCCGTTGTTCTAGTGGCACTTTTTTGCGGTTTAGGGGCTGGTTTTTCTTGCTGTTTTTGCATCATGTGCTCACTATCAGAGAACTGATCCCAAGTGAGCATAATATCGAGCAAATCTGCATCTACCCGCAAAATAACAACATCTGTAACAGCAACCGTATCTTGAATTTTTAAATTACTGGTGAGTGATTGCTTTGCCGCAGGGCTACCACCGGTAATAATTTGTCTTTTATCATTAAAGTAGCGCAACTTAAGCTCACCTTGCAGTAGGTAAATTGCTTGTGGTGCCTTGGTGACGTTCATGCGTAGCGGGTCTAAACCTATGCTGACTTTTTCTGCAAAGCACAAGCTTGCAAGCTCTTGTTTGCGCGATGCTGATAAATTTACGATGGGCTCAAGTTTATCTAATATTGCGATTGGTAATGCCATGTTAAATCCTTAAATTTCTTATTTTTAATGTGGTGCCGTAGTGCTAATTAAAGTTTAAATTGCTGCTGATGCTGTAAAGCTAGAATGTTATGGGGTGTTTTGATGCTTGCAATTTCTTGCATAATCACTTCAGCTTCGCCTGGCTTAAGATGCGTAATATATACTTCCAATTTTTGGGAAACCAAATGCCTAAGCTCAGCTTCAAGTAGCGATGGGCATAGGTGCTTTGAAAGTTTTGCTAAGTCAATTTCATCATTTCTAAACGCGGTTTCAATAATTAAATACTTCAGGTTCTTAATTTTATTCACTTCTACCCAAAGTGCATCACAACTGGTGGTATCCGCAGTGAATACCAAGCTGGCCTCGCCGCTATCAATTTGATAGCCTAAAGTGGGAACAACATGATTTGCGGGTAGTGGCGTGATATTTCGACCATCAATAGTGATTGTCTCGCCAACATTAATTTCTTGATATTGTAAAAACGGCGTTTGCGCGTTGGGAATTGCATTGAAATCTGGCCATATTTTCCAGTTAAAAATATGCGTGCGAAGCGCATTCAACGTGGCTTTGCAGGCATATACAGTTACGGGTTTACTGCGAATACCAAATACGGTATCAAGCAACAAAGGGATAAAAGCAATATGGTCTTGATGTGAATGGGTAACAAAAACATGGTCTATAGCTAACAAGGCATCCATTGATAAATCGCCCACGCCTGTGCCAGCATCGATAAGCACATCATTATCGACTAATATAGATGTGGTGCGTAACCCATTGCCAACGCCGCCACTACACCCTAATATTTTTATCTGCATACTTAATTCTAAACCATTTTATGCCAAAATAACTGTAAAGACTTTTGCATTAATAGAACTTCAACAAACCCTTTAACAAACCTAAGATAAATTGACCGAAAATTTCATCAACTATGCATTATAAAAAACCATTAGAACTCACCAGCCAAATAGCCACTAATATCAATGCCAGTGTCATTTTAATGCATGGTTTAGGTGCCGATGGTAATGATTTTGCTCCCATAGTACAAAAATTAAACTTGCCTAATGTGCGCTTTATTTTGCCCCATGCGCCTGCCATGGCAGTAACGCGTAATAGCGGCTATATTATGCCCGCTTGGTATGATTTATATGGCCTAACAGGGAGTAGTCAAGAAGATGAGAAAGGCATTAAACAAAGCCAAGAGTATATTAATTCACTCATAGAAAATGAGCTAGCACGCGGCATTCCAGCAAGTAGAATAGTGCTGGCAGGATTCTCGCAAGGTGGCGCAATCGCGCTATATACGGCTTTGCGCCATCCTCAAAAACTCGCCGGGGTGTTAGCGTTGTCCACCTATTTACCAATTAAAAGCAAACTTGTAGATGAAGCCCACATTGCTAATGCCAAAGCCCCCATTTTTATGGCGCATGGCACTTATGATGATGTAATTAGTTTAGAACTATGCAAAGTTTCACTCAAGGTATTGCAAGCGAATCACTACGACGTTCGCTGGCATCAATATAATATGGCGCACAATGTGTCTTTAGAAGAAATTCAAGACATCCACACCTTTTTAACAGCGGTATTAGCCTAACATTTGGTAGAATAGCGAGCTTGTTATTACTACAACAATCAACATGCCGACCAAAAAAACACCTGAACCCGCGCAACCAAAAAGCTACGAGCTTGCTTTTAGCGAGCTTGAAAATATTGTTGCACAAATGGAATCAGGGCAAATGAATTTAGAAACATCGCTAGCAGCCTACCAACGTGGCATTGCTCTGTTGGCGTTTTGCCAAAAATCATTGGCAGATGTTGAGCAACAAGTGCAAATATTAAATGAGCGCAACCAATTGGCGGCATTTAAACCCGAAATCGACTAAGTATGACTGCACAAATCTTTACTGATTGGGCACAAACCCACCAAATACGTATTGAAAAAACGCTGGACCATACGCTACCTGCTGCTGATTTAGCGCCGCAGCAATTACACTCGGCGATGCGCTACAGTGCACTAGGTGGTGGCAAGCGCGTACGTGCATTGCTATGTTACGCAGCCGCAGATTTATGTAATACTGAGTTAGCCGTAGCGGACGCTGCCGCGAGTGCGGTAGAGCTTATACATGCTTATTCTTTAGTGCATGATGATATGCCTTGTATGGACGACGATGACTTGCGCCGCGGCAAGCCAAGCTGTCACAAACAATATGACGATGCCACCGCACTCTTGGTTGGAGACGCTTTACAAAGTTTAGCATTTGAATGCTTGGCGCACCCCAACTTATGCAAAAACGCTAGCCTTCAGCTTCAAATGCTTGCAATCTTAGCGCAAGCGTCTGGTTCACTGGGGATGGCAGGTGGGCAAGCGATTGACCTAGCATCGGTTGGTAAGCCCCTAAACCAAACTGAACTGGAGGCCATGCACTGCCTTAAAACTGGGGCGCTGATTCAAGCAGCGGTGCTACTAGGGGCGGTTAGCGGGTCGGTAACACAAATTAATGCGCTAAAAGTTTATGCGCAAAATATTGGTTTAGCTTTTCAAGTAGTGGATGATATTTTGGATGTTGAGGCAGATAGCCAAACACTTGGTAAAACCGCAGGCAAAGATGCCAACAGCAACAAGCCGACTTATGTCACAATATTAGGGTTAGCTACTGCAAAAATGCACGCGCAACAACTTTACAACAATGCCATTGCAGCAATTGCACCTTTTGGTGACCAAGCTTTGCGCTTACGTGAACTGGCTGACTATATTACACAACGCCGTTTTTAAGATGGTATATATACGACCTCACTATAATAAATGTGTCAAAATAACTTGTGACTCCACTACTAAACCAACCTATTCTTGAAATCATTGATTCGCCCATTCAATTGCGCGCGCTCGATCGTGCGCAATTGCCGCAACTTGCCAACGAGTTACGTGCATTTATAATTGAAAGTGTGGCAAAAACTGGTGGTCATCTTGCTTCAAACTTAGGCGTTGTAGAACTCACTATTGCACTACATTATGTTTTTAATACGCCGGATGACCGCTTAGTGTGGGATGTTGGCCATCAAACTTACCCGCATAAAATATTGACGGGCAGACGTGACGCCATGCAAAGCTTACGCAAGCCTAAAGGGATTGCAGGTTTCCCTCGCCGTTCTGAAAGCGAATACGATACCTTTGGCACTGGGCATTCCAGCACCTCTATATCCGCTGCGTTGGGCATGGCACTAGCCGCACAAAAAGCTGGTTTAGAGCGGCGCAGCGTTGCGATTATTGGCGATGGGGCGATGACGGCGGGCATGGCATTTGAGGCACTGAATAATGCTGGTCATATCGCAGCAAATTTGCTTGTTGTGCTTAATGACAATGACATGAGTATTTCCAATAATGTCGGTGGGTTAAATCGTTATTTAGCCAAATTACTCGCCAGTCGTTTTTATGGTGCTGTGCGTAAATCTGGCAAAAAAGTGTTATCTGGCATGCCACATGTGCAAGAATTTGCTAAGCGCGCCGAAGAACACGTAAAAGGCATGGTATTACCTGGCACCTTGTTTGAAGAGCTTGGTTTTAATTATATTGGGCCGATTGATGGGCATGATGTAGATGCGCTGGTTACTGCGCTTGAAAACATTAAGCAACTCAAAGGTGCGCAGTTTTTACACATTGTGACGCAAAAAGGTAAAGGCTTTGAGCCGGCTGAAGACAACCCCAATAAATATCATGGTGTAGGCAAGTTTGACCCTTTTAATGGCGATGCAATAACCGCAAAAACAAAAAAAACCTATACGGAAATATTTGGTGATTGGCTAGTAGATATGGCCAAAACCGACCAACGACTAATTGGCATCACCCCTGCCATGTGCGACGGCTCTGGTTTAAATGCTTTCGCAGAAAAATACCCTGACCGTTACTTTGATGTGGGCATTGCCGAACAACACGCGCTCACTTTTGCCGCTGGTATGGCTTGCGACGGATTAAAACCTGTGGTGGCTATTTATAGCACCTTTTTGCAGCGCGCTTATGACCAGCTCATACACGATATTGCCTTGCAAAATTTGCCTGTTTTATTAGCTATTGACCGCGCTGGCTTGGTTGGGGCAGATGGTCCCACACATGCAGGCAGCTTTGACATTAGCTTTTTGCGCTGCATCCCCAATATGCTTATTATGGCACCAAGCGACGAGAGTGAGTGCCGATTGATGCTCACCACGGGTTTTAGGCACAATGGCCCAGCCGCGGTGCGTTACCCACGCGGTAGTGGCACTGGAGCTAAAATCGAGAGCGCACTAAATACCATCCAAATTGGTAAAGGTTTGATTGTTAGACACAGTAAAAAATCAAACAAAAAAGTCGCCATTTTGGCTTTTGGCTCCATGCTTGCCCCTGCTTTGCAGGCGGCTGAAAAATTGGATGCTACGGTAGCTAATATGCGTTTTATCAAACCGCTCGATACTGCTTTAATTGATGAACTGGCTAAAAGTCATGACTTAATCGTGACCATTGAAGAAAATGCAATCATGGGTGGGGCTGGCGCCGCGGTGATGGAAGCCATGCAAGCAATGCAAATCAACAAGCTAACCTTATGCTTGGGCTTACCCGATACATTTATAGAGCACGGCGTGCATGAAACTATGTTGGCAGAATGCGGTCTTGATGCTAACGGTATTATTGCATCTATTGAAAAGATAATACCCGAGTGATATACTCAACTATTAAAAGAATTTCTACACGATAAAATCATGACTCAGACTAACACACCGATTGAAGATGTACAAAACACTGTCGATACCCGTCATATTGCCATTGATAAAGTCGGTATTAAGGCGATACGCCACCCTGTTGTAGTCAAAGACCGTGCGGGCGGCACGCAGCACACAGTTGCCATGTTTAATATGTATGTGCATTTGCCGCAACAGTTTAAAGGCACACATATGTCGCGCTTTGTTGAAATTCTCAACATGAATGAACACGCGATTTCAATAGAGTCATTCGAAACTATTTTGCGTGAAATGGTCAAGCGCTTAGAAGCTGAATCTGGCCACGTAGAAATGACTTTTCCGTATTTTGTGAATAAAGCTGCGCCTATTTCTGGCGTAAAAAGTCTATTAGATTATGAAGTCACATTTATTGGTGCGATTGAGCACGGCAAATTTGAAATCACCGTTAAAGTGTTGGTGCCTGTGACTAGCCTTTGTCCATGTAGCAAAAAAATCTCTGATTATGGCGCGCACAATCAGCGTTCGCACGTCACCGTCACTGCCGTAATTAATGACTTTATTTGGATTGAAGATATTATTGACCTCGTTGAAAAGCAAGCTTCGTGCGAGCTTTACGGCTTGCTCAAACGCCCAGACGAAAAATTTGTTACTGAGCGCGCTTACGACAACCCAAAATTTGTAGAAGACATGGTGCGCGATGTTGCCGCACAACTTAATGCGGAAAAACGCATTATTGCCTACACGGTGGAAAGTGAAAACTTTGAAAGTATTCACAATCATAGTGCTTACGCTTTAATTGAAAATGATAAGCGTATTAAATAAGAGTTATTGCCAAAGTTTCAGTGCAGACTAACTCGCGTAGCGATGTTACGTCGTAACTAAAACTTTGAGTCTATTCATAATCATTCCGCTTATGCATTGATTGAAAACGATAAACGCGTAAAATAAGTCTTCTACCCACCACAGAGGAGCTTGATTATGTCAGTTGCAAAAGTTATTGAAATTATTTCATCCAGCAACACCAGCTTTGAAGATGCGGTTTCATCAGGCGTCGCCAAAGCGGCAGAAAGTTTGCAAGGCATCACTGGCGCTTGGGTGCAAGACCAAAGCGTAAAAGTGAAAGATGGCAAAGTCACAGAATACCGCGTGGTGTTAAAACTCACTTTTATCCTTAAAAACGACTAACTTTTAACCCAATTTTCAAGCATATTTTGCTGCCAATGTAGTCCAAATTTGGCAGCATTTTTATTGCTTAATTTTTAAGCAAAATTTCGTCGAGAGAATTTTATGCCTCTGTAAGCCGCATGCAGACTGGCTTACAGAGGTGGTCAAATGATTTGTGCCATTTATTAGCCCATTTTTAATCAATTTTAAGCATCTTTTTTGCCCACTATTTAGCCTATTTTTATGTGCCAAAACGCCACCCATACGCTTGAAAAATTACGCGCAGGCCAACTTGCTGGCATCACGCGTTTAGATTTATCTTGCGACCTCACGTCGTTTCCACCCGAAATTTACACGCTGGCGGATAGCTTAGAAATTCTCAATCTCTCTAACAATGCGCTCACTGATTTACCCGCTGATTTAACAAAACTCACTAAACTCAAAGTGCTATTTTGCTCTGACAACCAATTTGAACACGTACCAGAAGTATTGGGGCAGTGTGAAAATTTAACGATGGTGGGCTTTAAGGCAAATAAAATTAAAGCCTTATCCGCAAAATCTTTGCCAAAAAATTTGCAGTGGCTCATTTTAACGGATAACCAATTAGCGCAGTTGCCCGCACAAATTGAACAGTGCAAACATTTGCAAAAATTGATGTTGGCGGGCAATCAACTCAGCGATTTACCTGCTGAACTGGCAAACTGCACACAATTAGAACTGCTCAGAATTTCTGCTAATCATCTCACTGGCCTGCCAAATTGGCTATTCACTATGCCAAAATTAGCTTGGCTAGCATTTGCGGGTAACCCTTTTTGCCATCAAATTGAAACTGAACGAGCCAATTTTAGCGAAGCCCACACAATTAACTGGCAAGATTTACATATTCAACAACCGCTTGGGCAAGGCGCTTCTGGTGTGATTTACCGAGCCAACTTAACACAAGAGCGTAGCGAAAAAGCGGTAGCCGTTAAGCTTTTCAAAGGGGCGGTCACCAGCGATGGCTTACCAATCAATGAAATGGCAGCATGCTTGCACGCTGGCAGCCATACGCACCTATCACAAATTATTGGCGTCATTGCAAATCACCCAAATGGCACGCAAGGCTTAGTGATGTCGCTGATTGATGCAAGTTTCAGCGTACTTGCCGCCCCGCCAAGTTTATCAAGCTGCACGCGTGATGTGTATAAAAACAATCAACAGTTCTCAATCACTACGGTACGTGCCATTGCTTTGGGCATTGCGCGCGCTATGCAGCATTTGCACAAAAAAAATATCTCGCATGGCGATTTATATGCGCATAATATTTTATACAACCAAGCTGGCAAATGTTTGCTAAGCGATTTTGGTGCAGCCTCTTTTTTGCCTAACAATGCCTCAGCGCTTGATTTACAACGTCTTGAAGTGCGTGCCTTTGCTTGCCTGCTTGAAGAATTATTAGCCTATTGTGAAGCTAGTAACAATGTAGAAATCAAAGCGTTAACAAAATTGCAACAAGCATGTGGGCAAAACGAAGTGCAAAAACGCCCACTTTTTGATGAAATTGTACAAACTCTCGAAGCAATATAAGATAGCAGTATGCAAGATTTTCAAGCCTTTTTAGCCCCCGCAAAAATCAATCTATTTTTGCATATTACGGGGCAACGCGCCGATGGCTACCACTTATTGCAAACCGTGTTTAGGCTACTCGACTTTTACGACACGATTTACCTCAAGCCTACCTCTGATGGTGTAATCAAACGTGTAAACGATATTGCAGGTGTGCCTGAAGCGCAAGATTTATGTATTCGTGCTGCCAAATTGTTGCAACAGCACACGCTATGTATACAAGGCGCTGAAATGTTGGTTGAAAAACGCATTCCGATGGGGGGCGGATTAGGCGGTGGTAGCTCAGATGCTGCCACCGTTTTGTTAGCATTAAATCGTCTGTGGAAGCTCAATTTAAGCCGCGCCGAATTGATTTCATTAGGGGTAAAATTGGGAGCGGATGTACCATTTTTTATCTATGGAAATAATGCATGGGCTGAAGGCATAGGCGAGCAATTACAAAAAATAACGCTAAAAGATGCTTACTATGTGGTTTTAACCCCAGACGCACATGTATCAACCGCGCAAATATTTGCCAATAATCAATTGACAAAAAACGCGATTCCTAAGACAATGTCGGACTTTTCAAGGGCGTGTAATCTCAACACTGGAAATTTAAGTGCGGAATTTACTAACGAGCTTGAAAAAGTAGTTTGCGATATATGCCCGCCTGTTTTAAATTGCTTAGAATGGTTAAAACAATTTGGTGATGCGCGTATGAGCGGTTCTGGTGCTTCAGTGTTTTTAGAAGTATCAGATGAAAAATTAGCGAATGATATTTGCAGCAAAAAACCAGTCAATGTACGGGGTTTTGTGGCAAAAGGGTTGAATCAGCACCCCTTAGTAGAATATGCTGATTAGAAAATATTGGGGAGTCGCCAAGCTGGTTAAGGCACCGGATTTTGATTCCGGCATGCGAAGGTTCGAATCCTTCCTCCCCAGCCAGATTTGAATTAAACAAAGAAGCGTGTAGATTTTTGATTTACGCGCTTTTATTTTTTACAATAAAGCCAAGCACAATTAGAGAATCAGCCATGTCTAGGTCTAGTGACAAAATGATGGTTTTTACCGGCACCGCCAACCCCGCACTTGCGCAAGAAGTAGCGGCGCATCTTGGCATGGAGCTTGGTCGCGCGCATGTAGGCACATTTTCTGATGGTGAAACCACAGTAGAGCTTCTCGAAAATGTGCGTGGCCGTGATGTATTTGTGCTGCAATCTACCAGCCACCCAACCAATGACAGCCTAATGGAAGTCATGGTCATGGTAGATGCATTGCGTCGCTCATCTGCTGGCCGCATTACAGCGGCTATCCCTTATTTTGGCTACTCTCGGCAAGATCGCCGCCCACGCTCTGCGCGTGTAGCGATTACGGCCAAAGTTGTGGCTAATATGCTCACTGGCGTAGGCGTTAATCGTGTATTAACGATGGATTTGCACTCAGACCAAATTCAAGGTTTTTTTGATATTCCTGTCGATAATATTTACGCAACGCCTATTTTGCTAGATGATTTGCTTAAACAAAAACATGAAGATTTAATGGTGGTTTCGCCTGATGTGGGTGGTGTGGTACGTGCTCGTGCAGCTGCTAAACAGCTTAATGCCGACTTAGCGATTATTGATAAGCGTCGCCCTAAACCGAATGTAGCTAAAGTCATGAACATTATTGGCGACGTTGCTGGCCGCACTTGTGTCATTATGGATGACATGGTGGACACCGCTAACACATTATGTGAAGCGGCCGCAGCCTTAAAACAGCATGGCGCTAAAAAAGTGATTGCTTATGCAACACACCCAGTATTATCAGGTGGCGCAGCAGCACGCATCGCGCAATCTGAGTTAGATGAGTTGGTGGTAACCAACACCATCGCATTTGCTGACGAATCAGCCAATTGCAAAAAAATTCGCCAACTGAGTGCTGCAGGCTTACTGGCAGAGACTATTCGTAGAATTAGTAGGGAAGATTCTGTATCCTCTTTATTTATGGATTAAATGGTTAAATAAAGCAACACTCACGTTGTCAGCTTCGCCTTGCCGTACTAAACGTACTGTCTTCGGCTAGCTTTCTAGTGATTATTCACTTATTTAACCATTTTAAAAATTTTTAACCCTGTTTTCTGGTCGCGGAAGGCAGTTTTTAGTGTAGTACCTGTTATTTGAAATAACAGTTTTAGGAGTAATAAAATGACGATTGAAATTAATGCAGTAAAACGTGACGCTAAAGGTACGGGTGCGAGCCGCCGTCTTCGTCGCGCAGGCAGCGTGCCTGGTGTGGTGTATGGTGGTGGTGCTGAGGCAATCACCATTGAAGTGAACGCTAAAGATTTATTTATGCAATTCCGTCACGAATCTTTTCACGCTTCAGTGTTGAGCTTAAACTTAGACGGCAAAAAACAAAATGTATTGTTACGTGATTTCCAAATGCACCCAGTGCGCAATACAATTCAACACATTGATTTTCAACGTGTTTCTGCCACAGAAAAAATCCACGTTAAAGTGCCTTTCCACTTTATCAATGCGGACATTGCCCCAGGTGTAAAATTGGGCGGCGGTATTGTGGCGCACGTTTTAACTGAAGCAGACGTAAGTTGCTTGGCAAAAGATTTACCTGAGTTTATTGAAGTTGATGTGGCTAAACTTGAAATGGGTCAGTCAATTCACTTATCTGAAATCAAATTGCAAAAAGGTGTTGAGTTTGTAAAATTAGCCCATGGTGATGATGCTGCTGTAGCATCTATTGCTAAAACGCGCGGTGGCGTAGCAGATGCTGCTGAAGCAAGTGCTGAAACACCAGCTGCTTAATTTTAGAGCTTGAGCATATTAACGCGCACTTTATTAATGAAGTGCGCGTTTTTTATTGGTAATATGTGATAGATGAGCGGAATTAAACTATTTGTAGGGTTAGGAAACCCTGGCGAAAAATATGAGCGCACACGCCATAACGCAGGTTTTTGGTGGATTGATGCCGTTGCAGCCGCTACAAACAGCAAATTAGCCTTAGATGCAAAAATGTTTGGTATTACAGGCAAACTAAATGCAACACAAGATAAATGGCTACTCAAACCCAGCACATTTATGAACTTAAGCGGCAAAGCAGTTGCAGCGCTAGCCAATTACTACAAAATCAGCCCAGCAGAAATATTAGTAATTCACGATGAACTTGATTTACCCGCTGGCAGCATTAAGTTGAAATTTGGTGGCGGGCATGGCGGCCATAATGGCTTAAAAGATATTCATAGCACGCTTGGCACGGCGGATTATTGGCGGCTTCGCGTAGGCATTGGCCACCCGGGTGATAAGAGCGAAGTGGTAAATTTTGTACTTAAACCGCCACTAAAAGATGAGCAAACCGCCATAGACGATAGCCTATTCGAAAGTACCAAGTTGCTCAACTTTTTAATCGCAGGTGAGTTTGACAACGCAATGTTAAAATTGCATACAAAGAAATAACTTAAAAAACGCAGAAATTGCGTAAAAGATGATTGGAATGATATGAAATGCGGCATTGTAGGACTCCCCAACGTAGGAAAATCAACGCTATTTAACGCCATCACTAAGGCAGGCATTGCGGCTGAAAACTACCCTTTTTGCACCATTGAGCCCAACGTTGGCATTGTAGAAGTGCCTGACCCACGCATGCAGCCGCTGATTGATATTGTAAAACCGCAACGCGTGCAACCTGCAATTGTTGAGTTTGTTGACATTGCTGGCTTGGTAGCTGGCGCCTCAAAAGGCGAAGGGCTAGGTAATAAGTTTTTAGCTAATATTCGTGAAACTGACGCGATTGCGCACGTGGTACGCTGTTTTGAAGACGCTAATGTGATTCACGTTGCCAATAAAATTGACCCACTTTCTGATATTGAAGTGATTAACACCGAACTTGCGCTGGCTGATATGGAAACCGTTGAAAAAACCATGCAGCGAGAAGGTAAAAAAGCCAAAAGTGGCGATAAAGACGCGATTGCGCTGATTAAAGTGTTAGAAAAATTAGTGCCCTGCTTAGACCAAGCCAAAGCCGTGCGTACTCTAGGCTTAGATGCTGAAGAATTGCAATTACTAAAACCGCTTTGCTTAATTACCGTTAAACCCGTGATGTATTTAGCCAACGTGGACGAAAAAGGCTTTGAAAACAACCCACACTTGGACAAAGTGCTGGCACTGGGCAAAGCTGAAAGTGCGCCAGTTGTGACTATTTGCGCCAAAATTGAAGGCGAAATTTCAGAGCTGGATGAAGAAGATAAATTGCTATTTTTAAGTGAGCTTGGCCAAGATGAACCGGGCTTAAACCGCGTGATTCGCGCTGCATATGACTTACTCGGCCTGCAAACTTACTTCACCGCTGGCGTGCAAGAAGTACGCGCTTGGACAGTGAAAAAAGGCGCGACTGCACCACAAGCCGCGGGTGTGATTCATACGGATTTTGAGCGTGGCTTTATTCGCGCAGAAGTGATTGCATACGATGAATACGTGAAAAACAAAGGTGAACAAGGCAGCAAAGAAGCTGGCAAAATGCGCCTAGAAGGCAAAGAATATATTGTGCAAGATGGCGATGTGATGCACTTTAGATTTAACGTTTAATTGCGCTGAATAATTTTGACATCGCGCCGCCAAAACCCTATAATGCGCGGCTTAAGTTTAAATGGTGATGTAGCTCAGCTGGTTAGAGCACAGGATTCATAATCCTGGGGTCGAGGGTTCAAGTCCCTCTTTCACCACCAATATATACAGGGCTCACAGAGATGTGGGCCCTTTTATTTTTCTCACATGGGACACTGGCGGGACATTTGAGAATATCAAAGCTCCTCCAAGTACGCCAAACAAAATTTCACCCACCAATTGATTTTCTAGTTAATATTAAGGCATATCCAATTACAGATAACTCTTAGTTGTAGTCTGCTATTGATTACTCTAGAACTTGTCTGTGTATGTTGGTTTATTCTGTGAGCACAAATGGCAACTATTGAAAAACGTAAAAACGATGATGGGAAAATAGGCTATCGGGTCAAGATACGACTTAAAGGCCATCCCCCTGAAAGTGCAACCTTTACTCGTAAAACAGATGCAAGTGAATGGGCTCAAAAAACAGAGGCAGACATTAAAGCTGGTCGTCACTTCGGTGCTAGTAAGATGCACACATTATGCGAATTACTAGACGAGTACGAAAAGAGCCCTGCACACACTAAACTTAAATCCGCAAACGAGATGAAGGCTCGTCTTGATTGGTGGAGACAAAGCTATGGTGAAAAATTACTAAAAGATATAACTCCAGCACTTGTTGCTCAAGGGCGTGAAAAATTGTTGGATGAAAATCTAACTGTGCGAAAACGAGGGGTGGATGGAACTGTAACTAAAGTAGCACTTGAAAAGAAACGTAGTGGTGCTACTACCAATCGGTTTCTAGCTGCACTCTCAAGCGCTTGCTCGCATGGCGTTAAAGAACTTGGCTGGCTAGAAAGAAACCCGCTAGAACGAGTTACTAAACTTACCGAGAGCAAAGGCAGAGTCCGTTTTCTTGATTCTGATGAACTGCCACGTTTCCTTACAGCGTGCCGCAAAAATCCTGAGCTATATCTTGCAGTTCTGCTGTCACTCACTACAGGTGGACGCCAATCTGAAGTAATGAGCCTTCGCTGGGGGCAAATTGACCTTAAGGCTGGGAGGGCCACACTGTATGCTGGCACAACTAAAAATGATGATGCTAAAGTGATGCCGCTTGTAGGTGAAGCTTTAATCCTACTTCAAGAACGCTCTAAATTACGAAAGCTCACAGATGACAGGATATTTCCACCGACACATCTAGCAAAGAAATCAGCATTTCTCCATCTACGGAAGCCTTTTATCTCTGCCTTAAGTGAAGCGAATATTACGGATTTTCACTGGCATGACTTACGGCATACTTGCGCATCCTATCTTATGATGAGTGGAGTTTCCCCGTTGGAAATATCGAAGATACTTGGTCACCGCACCATGGCAATGGTCACTCGCTATGCACACCTCGCACCAGACCGTGCATCAGATATTGGTATAGCACTAGCGCAAAAGTTGGGGGTGGCATGAAACATACGATTACTTTGCCAGTAAATAGCACTAGTGTTATGACTGAAGAAATACCTTGGTTAATAGCTGACGCAATCATCCCAGCAGAACAAGCCTCTGTTGTCAAAATTACTGCTATTCTAAAAAGAGATATTTCCTCAGAGACTTACAACGATGCAGGGCTTGAATGCGCATCAACTCCACAAGAGCCTCTAACTGACAGTGATTGGGAGTATTTAAATCATTTATGTGGGCTATCTGGGTTACTGCCATTAATGAAAGGTGGCGAACTCATAGATATTACATTGTCAGATTGGGAGCAGCACGAAAAAGCTTTTGAAGAATATACTCTAAAGTGGAAGCTGCTACCCTGTAGTAATACCGTATTGAAAATAGTGGCAGACAAGCATAGGAATGCTCTTAAAAATGCCATTCTAAATAATGAAGTAGTTGTTTACGACAACCTCACCTACTTACCAGTGCAAAAACCAACAGTGCTTACCGCACTTAAAAATACATACATACGTTTAAATGAATTCATAGAATTTGTAGCCAAATTTGATTTGGACGTAGTAGTGGACAAGATTGTTGAAAATAATACCCTTGCTAATAATGCCAAGAGTAATCTAAAAAAAATCCCCGTGCAGAGTCAACAAGAAACTGCAATTATTAATTGGCTGTTAGATTCTGGATATACTCCCACTGAATTACCTGTCGCTAAAAATGGCATGTCAGGTGTAAAAAAAATGTGCCGCGATGTGTTATTAACACACTCATTATTTTCTTCAAAAAGCATATTTGACACTGCATGGCAAAGGCTTCGAGATGATTCTAAAATAATTGACGCTTAGTATCATCCGCCCTCATTCATAACCCTCACATAAAATCAGTGAGGGCATTAGGGTTGCGGGGAGGGTTGGTTAGAGAGTTATTGTCCTCATAAGTGCTGAATTAACAGCATTAAATGAGGATAAACTACATGACTAACGAACTACTAAAACAATCGGTATCTAATCAATTTTTGGTGGAAAAAGCACTACCAATACTATCTACTATCAACAATTTGCCAACGTTTTTTCCTATGGCAAGCCTAACTCCAGCAACAATCCGCGCACAAATATTTAAATCTGAAAATAGATTCAATTCCAAAGGCGGTCTCATAGCAGGAAATGGTCTTGAAGAATTTGGTGCAATCATCAGACGCAAAGGTACCCGCTCAGTGCTGATTGATGTCTCTCGATACGGTGCTTGGTTATCAGGTAAGGAAATCCCATAAAAAATTTAAATATGGTGCGCTATTTTAAAAGCAAATGCTGCTTAGAGAGATAGCAATAACTGACTTTATAAATAACCACATTAAGCAATTTTAGGAACACCTTCTTAAATAAGGAGAAGTCTCGTGCTTTCAAATATTATTCCCAATGCAACTTTGCTAACACGCAAAGAGGCAGCCCAATACCTTGGTGTTTCTGCTTCAACACTAGCAAATTGGGCTAGCACCAAAACATTTGTTCTACCCTACTTTCGAGTAGGTAAAGCCGTTCGTTACAGGAAGTCTGACCTAGACGAATTCATACAAAACTCTAAGGTTACTTAACTCGCGCACGTGTACGCACGCATGCACTTGATTAACCCAGCCTAAGTAAAAACACTAAATACAACAAAGGATTAGAGATGAAAGTAGAGATGGTAGTAGGAGATGTAAATGTAGAGGTAGGACTAGATAGACTAGTTTTAGCCTTACCTTACCCAAAGAAGTTAAAGGGTGATTTATTAAACCCAGTAACAGTCAATCAAATAGCTCAATATGAATTCGAAAAAGCTGAGTTTGTCTCAGCAATGCATTACATAAAAAATATGGTGGTGGATAACTTTAAGCACCACGTCATCAATACAAAAAACAAAGACTTGAAACGCTACCATGTATTTTTTAATGGTGGTGGTTTAATGTGCATATTCACGCTTGGGTTCTGTTTTGGTACAGGTGTTATCAATCTTGAGTTAAATCCCAGCAAACTATCCCCCAAACAATTTTCTGAACTATTCAGTTGGCTGGATTTATTTTTCAATCACGGATACCCAGAGCTGTATTCCAAAACCGTTGTGTCACATGCTGAGTTCTACGTGGACGCCGTTGGCGAAGATTTATCTAACCTACTAATGGTAGACGATAGCCGCAGGGCTACTACAAACTACAAAGGCACTACGTACCTTGGTAGGCGCGGAGCCTCCAACGTAACCACCATGTACGACAAAGCCCAAGAGCAGGAAGTCGAAGGCAAACTTGTCCGAATAGAAGCCAGAATTAACCGCAACGACATTAGATTCCAAGACCTCGTTGAGCATTACCTATTTAATCCGTTCGGTAACGTATTAGTCGTAGATATAAACCAGTTGCAATCAGCTGCAGATGAGTTTAACAATCCCCAAATTGCAAACCACATAAAAGAGTTAGGATTGGTTGGCTCAGTGAAGAACAAGCACGCACGCAAAAAGATGTTTGCCGTACTTCAAGAAAATACAGTGCCATGGTGGCAACCTGAATTATTTTGGGAGTCTCACCGAGAAATGCTGATGATGTTCAAAATGAATTGTGTTGGTAGCGTTGTATAAGTTTCCCCGCGAGAATGTTAGCTAATGTTAAATAATGTGAGGTGGTTATATGAAGAATGATAGGTCTCTGAAAGCTAGGCAACTTAATGCAGTGCAGTTGTTAGCTGTAGGCACCCCAGCCTATCAAGTAGCGGCAAAGCTGGAAGTTTCAACGATGACAATCTACCGTTGGCAGAAACTCCCAGAGTTTGAGGCTAAATTAAATGCTATTGCATCATCTGGGCTGGAAGAAATAGCTAAGAAGATGAACGCCACTGCACTAACCGCTGTGGAAACGTTGCAGGAAATCATGTGTGACTTACGAGAACCCTCCTCTAGCCGCATGAAAGCAGCTATTGGAGTACTTGGTGCCATGTCATCCGTAAATTCTGCATTAGAACGTAGTCTTAAACATAGGGTTGCTGATTTTGACTTGAATAATCGACTCGGCGACCGAGCATTCACCTACGATGCCGATTGTAATAGGTATCCAACATTTATAGAGCCAACAGTTGAGTGTCATGATGGTGTGTGTGTTATTTAGCTTACTTACTCAAAAAACCATCAATGATTTAACGATTCTGAGACTTAATGAGTATTTCAGTGAAAAGAGCCACCTAGAATTTTTTCAAAGGAGCCACCTGTTATTATTTGAAAGTAGCCATCAATAATTATTCAACGTGAATCTTTTTTGAATGAGTAATTAGGGG
>JAKQIT010000046.1 GCA_029556915.1 Pseudomonadota bacterium | reverse complement strand
GTATTTCAACATGCAATTTAGACGTATTGTTAGACGTATTGAATGTTGAATTTTAATTAGGCTTTTCTACGTTTCCACCAGAAGTAAAATCCAGCAATCATCATGCCGATGGGGAAAAAGAATTGAAAGCCATGAAACACGGTCCACGCCACCAAGCGACCTGTATCAGAATCAGGAATCGTCACATTGATGTCTTTTAACGGCATTGGCTGAATGGTAATAAGGTTGTCATCGCCTGACAGCCAGTTAACAATATTCACGCCTAAATCGAGGTTGCCACCATTGGTAATAAAGGTGTTGGATAAAAAGTTTGCGTTCCCCATCACCACCACGCGTTGGCCTTTTTTGCCGTAAATACGCTCAAGGGCTACGCCGATATTGATGGGCCCGCGCTTGTCAGTTTTTTCATTGAATTTTGGTTTGGCGTCTTTAGCCAATTTATCTGCCGTAAGCCAGCCATTGGGCGCCACTTCTACCAAATTGCTAACTTTCCAGCCATTTTCATCTGTGCCTTTGGCTGTGACCTGATGCGCCTCAGGAAACAAAGTCCGCAACATAAAATTAGTGGTAATCGGATGCTCGCCATACAAACTGGCAAACGCCACACGCGCATCTGCACCATATTGCGCAGAGGCCATATCCAGCGCAATGCCAGGGGATACTTGCATGCCCAAATATTCTGCCACTTGGTCTAAACCGCGCAAATTATTGTCGTCCAGCAACCAAAGTAAATTGCCGCCACTTTCAAGATAGGTCTTGATTTTTTTGGCTTCAATTTCTGACACGTCTACTTGCGGGCTGGCAATTACCAACATCGCACCGTTACTTGGCACGGCTTGGGCAATGGTTAAATCTGGGTTGGCAAATTTAAAGCCTTTTTTCTCGAGTTGCTTACCAAATTCACCAAGATCATGATTTCTAACACCCAGCAAATTACGCTCGCCATGGCCATCTAAATACATCACCGCTTGCTGGTTTGTGCGTGATAAGCGCACCAGTAAATTGGTCATTTCCTGCTCTGCAATCGGCGGGTTAATGTGTTCAACACGTTTTTGGTATTCCACCACCACTTCGCCGTCCTCTTTTACGCCAGCCTCTTGCGCCAGTTTTGGCTCAATTGACGGGTTAATAAAAGTGAGGTTCACATCTTTTTTCTCACGCTGATAGCGCGCCACAAAATCAATCATGCCTTTACGAAAGTTATCGCCACTCGAGGCATCATCTTTGGTAGCAAACACCGTGATATTAATCGGGCCTTTCATTTGCTTAAGCACATTCACGCTACCCTGCGTCAAAATGTTGCGGTTAGCTTGTGTGATGTCTTTTGCCACATGATACTGGCTTGCCAGATAACCCAGCAAAATTACCAACAGCAAAAATAGCACTACAAAAAAACCGTTTTGCACAAAAAGTTGAAAACGTAATTTACGATTTATATTCATGTTTACAAAGACCTAATATCGAACAACTTAAAGATGAAAATCTAAAAAAATACCCTATTAACCGCGTAAACGGTCAGCATCTAAACGACGCACTGTTAGCGTTAAAAATGTGGCAATAAACAAGACGAAATAGATGATATCCGCGGTATCAATTAAACCACTTGCAAAGGACTGAAAGTGGCGTGTGAGCGACAAACTTGCAAGCGTATTACTTGGGTCACCCGCAAAAAATCGATCTAAAAACATCAACGCAAACAAGGCAATAAACGTTAAAATTGCCGCCACCACGGGTTGTTGCGTCATGCTTGAAAAATAAAGCCCAAGTGCCGAAAAGCTTGCCACCATCAGCAGCATGCCGAGTGAGTTTGCCAAAATGTAGCCAAAATCAATATCCGCCCAAATATTCAGAGTTGAGAGCATCAAGCCGATGTATACAATCAAAATACTTAAAAATAAAACAAGGCCTAAAAATTTACCAACCACAATTTCAGTCAATGAAATAGGCGCGCTGAACAAAAACGGCAGCGTTTGATTACGGCGCTCTTCTGAAATTAAACGCATTGAAAGTAACGGCACCGCAAACAACACAATAAATGAAGCAAAGCCATACACGGTTTGCCCAACAAACTGCGTGACACCTGTTCGCTCTGCGGGGCGCATCGCGCCTGACATGACCGCAAAGTAATCATTCACCCCATTGAGATAATATGTTCCAAACGCAAACATCAGGAGTGATAAAATCACCCAACCCATGGGGGATGAGAACATGCTTTTGAGTTCTTTTCTTGCTACATTAATAATCATGATTCATGCCTTAAATTTATTTTATGCCTAGTTTCTTGTTGCTTAGGCTGCTTGTTCTTGGTAGGTGAGTTGTACAAACACATCTTCCAAACTGGTTTGGTCTGGCGCAATTTGGTACAAACCCCAACCATTACTCACCGCCGCCTGCACAATGGATTCAGCCGGTGCGGTGTCATCGGCAAAGCGCACGCGCATTTGGCCGTTTGGCAAACTCTCTGCCTCAACCACATTAGGAATACTCAACATTGCCTCTACAGTTGGCGGATTACGCATCGCAATCAGCAACTTATTACCAATGCGTTGTTTTTTCAGCACCTCAATCGCGCCGTTAAACACCAGCTTACCTTTATCAATAATCTGCACATGGTCACAAACCATTTCAACTTCTGGCAAAATATGCGTTGATAAAATGACGCTATGGTCCGAGCCAATTTCACGTAT
>JAKQIT010000038.1 GCA_029556915.1 Pseudomonadota bacterium | reverse complement strand
GGCCCATAAAACACTCTGAAATTTGCAAGAAATCAAAGTGTTATTATCGCATTTCTGGCAAATTGAAACCACTAAAAGTTAACTATTATCCAATTAAATCAATTGGTTGTGAGTTAATCAGGTGCGACTAATTAAACACGTAATAAGTGGCTACGCGGGCGAATTACTTCGTTGCGCGGTGCTCAAAGCCTCGCTGTACAACTTGTACTATCTCGGTTTCTGCGCGCCGTACGCCTCGCACTTCATCCCGCTCGCCCACGCATGAAGTGCTTCCTAAATGTAAAAATTGGCAATTAAACCACGCTAAAAAGTCGTTTAAAAATCACGAAAACCCTCCGAGAAAAAAATAATGCTCTGTGAGCCTTTATTTATAAGGCTTCCAGAGCATCCAAAAAGGTTGTGCTTTAAATGTGCGTGGTTATTGGTGATTTTTTTAATAGGTCACCAGTGCGCTGTAGCCCGAAACTTCTTCGCCATTGGTGGTGATATTGAGCTTAATTTTAACTTGTTCTCCAGGCCCAATGCCGTTTTCAACCGCTGTATTTGGCGGTAAATATTCAGCGGGTTTTAAGGTGCGGCGTAGTTTGGGGTTATCGTCAGCATCTTTGAGCGTAAGTTCTAAATTCGGGTAAGTTTGCGCAAAACTCGCCTGATTAATCAACGTGCTGGTGAGACGCATTAAGCCAGCATATTCTGCATCTTCCTCTATTTCAAAATCATCAATAAAAATATATTCAATTTTTTTCGGCAATGTAATTTCGCAGCCAATTTTTTCGCAAGCACTTACCAGATACGGCTTACTGTTGGGGTAATAAATAGGAATTTCGTTGCGCAAAAAATAAACGCTTTGGCCAATGGCAGCAAGCCCCAAAAGCGTTGTAACGCAAAACAAAAGCCAAGTAGAGGCTTTGCTGCGCGGTGTTTTTTTTTTGTAAAATTTAGCATCCACCGATAAGTTTGAAATGGGCTTAGGGGTTTCGACTGTGGCCTCAGGTTCTAGCG
>JAKQIT010000056.1 GCA_029556915.1 Pseudomonadota bacterium | reverse complement strand
CTTAATCGGCACAGATCCAGAAGAAATCAACGGTGAATTTACTGGCGGGTTTGTGGGCGTGCCGAGCTTTCAAACGGGTAAAGTCACGCGCTTAAATCAATGGCTAGCCGAGCGCGGGCAAACGTTAGCAGATTTTGAAGTGAGCTATTTTTATAGCGATTCACATAACGACTTGCCCTTGATGAAGTTAGTGACTAACCCGGTGGCAGTAGATGCTGACGCAGAATTAACCGCTTATGCTACAGCGCAAAATTGGCCACAAATCAGTTTGCGATAATGATTGAAAATGGGTGAGTTTTCGCCCGAGAAAATTTTAATGCCCTGCGAGCCTTTGTTTATAAGGCTCGCAGGGCATTAAAAAGGGTTGTGTCTAAAAATAGGCTTAAGTTTGCTTAATGACTTCTAAAATAAACTTCGTTCCAACGTATGCCAGCAGCAGTAGCACAAAGCCAATTAACGTCAGTTTAATGGCCTTTTTACCACGCCAGCCGTATTGATAATGCCCAAATAAAAGCCAGCCGTAAATTACCCATGCGGCAATTGAAAAAATGGTTTTGTGATTAAATTGCGCGATTTTGCCAAAAATCTCTTCTGAAAATACCATGCCACTTACCAGTGTGATGGTAAGCAAAATAAAACCAAGGCTGATGACGCGGAACAATAATTTTTCCATCACCAGTAACGGTGGAAAATCTGGTAACTGAATCCAGCTTTTCTTTTGGTGCAAACTACGCTCGGCCACCAGCATAATCAGCGCGTGCAGTGTGGCAAACGTAAATAAACTATAAGCCACCAGTGCAATACCAATATGCGTGAGCAATAAATTTGCCCCTTCGGTCGATAAAAAATGGTTTTGCGTGGTGAGCGCAGGAAGCAGCGCAAACACCGCCGCAGGTGGTAAAACAAAAGCTTGCAGACTATAAAGCGGGTGCTTTAAATTGACCAACCAATAAATGAGTACAGTGAGCCAAAGAATGGCGGAAAGCGCTAAGAAAAACCCTAAATTGATACCAGTGCCTGCAAACACGTCATGAACAAGCAGCCAGCCATGCAACGTTAAACCAAGCGCAATCATCGAACTGTGCAATTTGAGATTTTTTTCAGCCAGTTTGGCGATACGCCAAAAGTCCACTGCCACGGCTAAATAGATAAAAAAGACAATTAAATAAGGAATAAGATTTTGCATAGCTAAATTATCGCGTGTTTAGGTTAAAATTGCACATTGATTTTGATTATCCTAGATTTTAATTATCCTGAAATGAAATTATTTTGCTGTAGAAGCAATTTAATTTTAAATAAATTTGTAAGTAAGCGCATTTAAAGAGGAACATGATGCTAGATAATTTGACCGGTCGCCTGCAAGGCGTCATAAAAACGTTGCGCGGCCACGCAAGGCTCACTGAAGAAAATATTA
>JAKQIT010000022.1 GCA_029556915.1 Pseudomonadota bacterium | reverse complement strand
AACCCGCACCACTCAAAAAACACCTGAAGTGATGGTTAAAATTACCAGCAAGATGGGTGCAGGTAAAGGCATGGTCGCTATTGCTAATCATCTCGATTACATCTCACGTAACGGCAAAGTCCAGCTCGAAGACCATGAAGGTCGCCTACTCAATAGCCGTGCCGATGTGAAAGATATTAAAAACGATTGGGCGCAAGACATTTCTGAAGTTACTAAACGTCGTGAAACCATTAACGTGATATTTTCTATGGCGAAAGGGACGCCCGCTGCTGAAGTTAAAGAGGCGGTGAGCGACTACTTAAAACAAGAGTTTGGTGGTAAGCATGAGTACGTATTTGCCTTGCATACCGATACTGACAATCCGCATGTACATGTCTGCATCAAAATGGCATCTATTAAAAAACGTAGTAAACGCCTCAATCCACGTAAAAATGATTTGCAACGCTGGCGTGAAGGTTTTGCACAAAACCTGCGTAAATATGGCATTGCGGCCAACGCCACACCGCGTAAAACGCGCGGCGTGACACAGCAACCCTTACATCAATATCAAATGCATCAATCCGCTAGGCAGCAGCATCCAATTTTCAGAAAATCCGCAAAAACAAACGTTGAAGCGCATACCAAAGAAATTCACGCTTGGGCAAATATCGCTAATGTACTAGCAAAATCTGAAGACCTAAGTGATCGAGCTTTGGCTAAAGAGGTTGTTGCTTTTATGGCTGAGCAACCTATTCGGCAGGTGAGTAATATATCAGTTCAAAAAAGCAACGACGACATATCAATCCCAAGTGAACAATTGCCTACTGGAATTAAACTAAAAAAACGGCAGGAACAATTGTCAAAATGAAAAAGTTGCGAACAAGCCGCGGTATTTAGCGGTAGGCCAAAAAATATGTTATTTCATGCCTTCTGACCTAAATCATAAGGCATGTTGCTTTTCCACAATTACAAAGCACTAGAATTAGTACATGTGTAGGTTTTGTTGTTGTATTCAAACTCCACCATATCCCCGCCCAGTTCGCAATCTCTAGCAAATTTATCATAGTCGACATAAAAACGAACGCTTTCAGGGACGCTAGGCAACCAACATTCATCAAATAGCTCTTCGGCTGCATTACGTAAACTATCTTCTGCAATACTTGGCTCATCTAACTTTTCAAGAGCTTGTTCTAAGGTATAGCCTGCCACCCCAACCAGGTAATATAAATTTACTTTTTCATGGTCTTGTAAGAATTCAATATCATCAAACCATATATTCAGGTTAGCTTGGTTAATGCCACAAGCTTCAAATAGCTGCGCGTCGTCACCATCAATAAACTGTATCTCAAATTCTTCAACCAAATTGCCGTAACGGTCAACATGCACGGTTGACTTGGCTTCATAGTCGTGTGCATCGGTAAAATAAAAACCTGTTGCATCTCTGTTATAAGGTGTTGCGTGTAGTGTTGTCATAATCATTTGCCTCACTGTATCGTTCTTAGATTGAAGAGCCGCTTTTGAATTAAAGACTTGCCCCGAATTTGCAGACTTATCAACCCGACCTGCATCGCTCTTGAGTTGTTTCGCCTGCCGATAAGGTTCATGGAGATTAAGAAAGAAAAGCCAGCAACCAGCCAAAATCGCAGTCGCAAAGCCGATATGCGAACCGATTGCAGGTGGTCACGAAGTGTTTATGCTTGTTTGGATTTCGCCCCGTGAGATGGTCGGTGCTTTGGCGAAACTAAAGAGCGAATGCTGTTAATAGATGAATAGCAAAGCAGGGGATGTTTTTAGTAAATTTAAGGCGAAATTTACTCCGATTCTATCGCTTCAGTCAGGCTTTGAAAATCCGCTCCTGCTCTTTAATCGAAGTTATGAAAGCTAGAGTATCTCTATGCGTTTAATTTTCTCTTGAGCTCGTCATATTGCGCTTGATGCTTAGTTGGGTTCTGTGCCTTAAGTTTCTCTAAGTTTCTTAATTTCCACTGTACTGCAGGGAATCGCTCAAAATCATAAAGTACCCAATTTGGTGTTAAGTTTTTTACGCTAAGTAAAAACTCTTTGTCATAATCGGTGAGGTTGTTATGGATCGTACGTATAAGATTTTCTCTGGTAGCTTCAAATTCTTCGTAGCTAAATGGTTCGACAGTCATGCCTTCAAAGTGATTAATCATTACTGCATGTTGATCCAGATAATTCGGCACAATGAGTTCATGCATTGGACGTCCACTACTAGCCAAACACAATAAGAAGCCAATTTTAACTTCTTCAGAAAATCCTTCATTGTTTAGCAAGTGCATCACATCAAATAAATCTCTTGGATGCTGGCGATCCAATGCAGCACAAATCTTACCGCCGTAAAGTTGGCCAAAAGGCACAACCGGCATTGCACAAAATACATCAAATTCAGTTTGAGCCTGATCGCATAACACCATTTTCTGCGGTGATGTTAACGTGCCTCTACCTGTTGTGTTCACTTCAATTTTAATTTGTGCGCTTCTCGATGATACCTGTAGCTTGTAGACATCATGCTGGTGAGTAACATTGATGTTTTGAATGCTGGCTACAATATTCGCTTTGATTCGTTCTAAGGCGCTAGAGACATTTATATATGTGACTTCTCTGTCTTCAATCGGCAGGTAGGTTAAATCAATATCCACCGACAAGCGTGGCATATCTCTCACAAAAAGGTTAATCGCTGTACCACCATGTATTGCAAAGCACTCTTCTCTTGCAACAATAGGCAATACATCAAGTAATAAGCTGACCTGATTTTTATAGTTTTGCATTTTATGCCAACTCTTTAGGAACGGTTATTTGGTATTTTGTATTGAGGACGCCATTAGGTACAACACTCCGCTTACCTTTCCCAAGGTCGATTTTGGTCAAATCTAAATATTCAAACCAGTCATGTTTGGCTTTTTCCGCTAGAAATAAAAACAAACGCTTTACCTTAACTGAAGTACAAGCCTCTAACAGTGCCTGTACCTGCTGCGGTCTCAAATTAGTCAGTCCTTCCATCAACTCATGGCATTCGGACAACTCTTGTTTCTCTGGTGCGAGGTATAAACATTCCATGATGGCACGAGCAGGACTTGATACCTGGATTGAAAAGGTTTTGAGCTCTAGATCAACCAGTCCAAGTTTTGGAGGTAGGAAAGAACTGCCATAATAATCTATTGCAACCTTCCAGTCAGCATTATTAACCCAAGCAGGCAGTCTATCTGTAGCCCCGCCAAACAATATAGCTTTGACATTGGAAAGTTGTAGATAATGTGCCTTTCCTAGCATCGCTAACGCAGTTTTAGCGCCAGGATGTATGGCGGAATCTGATTGTGTTTGCAAAGCAAATACTGCTCCTTCGTAAGAAGCTTGGTCACCTGACCTTATGAGAGCGCCTGTACCTATAGACTGTAGCCACGCACTCTTCTTATATCTATCCAGCAACTGATTGGAGATACCTCTTTTGTTTAGCCACGAAGTTAAATAAACTGCGCCAGCAGGCCAGTCATTTATTAGCGGGTTTAATATTTTTTTATTTAATACACTCATAGTATATTTATAAGCCTATTTGTAAACCAAGTCAATTAATTAGTTTATATTTTCATGTTGGAATAAACTTATAGTTTATCTATAAGTATAAATATAAACCTAGCTAATTCATATGATCTGCATTAACGTTTAGTGAAAGATAAATGCTGACTACGCAAGACGCGTAACAAACTAACTGCGATTTTCGTTGTTAAAATCGGTATTAAATACTTCTAAATAGTGGTTGATGCATCAGCCACATCAAATGCTGGGGTAAGCCTCGCGGCAAGGGGTGTGTTTAAGAGGTGCGTGGCTTTGGCAGCACTTAAATTGACCCTTTTTGAGCATTCAAGATTAAGTTTTTTTAAGATTTATCTATTTGTCTGACAAATCTCGGCAACTTGCCTATCCTGCATTAGGTAGTTAATTTAGTATGTATTAAATATTAATAGTTAGGCCAACAATAGCTTGTTGAAACTAATTCACAGTGATAAAGTCATTACATGATGAAATTTTGTCGTGCAATAGCTATGATTTTGATTCTAGCGCTGGCTTCAGGCCCTGCGTTAGCGGCTGTTTGCGCGACTTCATGTGCTTCTCAGGCACTCATGTCCTCCTTGCATCTTGATAATATGGCTGGAATGAAGAATTGCCATGAAGGTTCGATGAGTAAAGAGAAAAGTAAATCCAGTACTGAGCATAAGTCTTGTGCGATGGGTGCAGGTTGTAATTTTACACAAGTAACACCGCTGATTGATTCATCAACGAAGTCTGTCTTTGCTGATTCAGCTGCTATTTCATTTCCAAGACTCGTTCCGTCTGAAAAGTCTATAGATCTATCCCCACCGTTAAAACCTCCTGCTTGAGTTGATGTTATAGGGCGTCATTACGCCCTAAATCATCACATTTAAGTTTTAGGAGAGCTCTCATGAACACCCCAAGATTGGCTTTTAAGCCAATAGTTATGTGCCTGTTGTTTGGCATGATGCTGGTATTAGCCTTTTCTGTAAAAGCAGAAGAACCTCTGACATTAGCTGAAACCATCCAACTGGCTACCCAAAATCAGCCCTTGCTGCAATCCCTCGATGATGCGGCAGCTTCGTCACGTCAGGCGGCTATCGCAGAAGGTCAATTACCAGACCCCAAAGTCAAGTTTGGTGTCATCAATCTGCCAGTCACAACGAGTGATGCCTTACGTTATAACCGTGATGATCAGACCATGGTCAATGTGGGTATTTCGCAAGATGTCATTCCACTCAAGAAACGTGAGCTAGCGTCTAATCGCATGCTGGCTGAAGCGGATCAATTTCAGACTGAACAAGTTGCCACAGCCAGAACCATTGAGCGTGATGTTGCTTTAGCTTGGTTAGATGTTTATGAGGCACAACGTAAGTCTGAGCTTTATCAGCGCATGATTGATGACATGACAGCAGAGCGAAAAGTCTTGTCAGCCAATGTCAGTTCTGGGGGTGCTAAAACCAGTGATGTGTTGCGTATGGATACGGATATCTCAATGACAAATGAGAAGCGTATTTTCGCGCAGCGTGATGAACGTAAAGCGCGGGCAGCTTTGGCACGCTGGATTGGTAAATCGGCATCTCGTTCAATCTCATCCGAACTGCCAGTGATGACGAATAGCTTAAGTCATGACGCTAGTCAATCAGCACTTGAGCAGCATCCTTTGTTACGCAATGCCTATCAAACAGAAAAGGTCGCACAGTTTGATGTTGATAGCGCACAGGCCAACTTGGAGCGCAATTGGGGCTGGGAAGTCGGTTATGGCAAACGGTTTAACGATCGTAGCGATATGCTCAGCTTTCAGGTTTCGATTGATCTGCAATTAGACCGTGCCAATCGGCAAGACCGACGTACCGCAGAAAAAGTGGTGCTAGTTGAGAAGGCTAAGAAACTCACTGAAGACAGGCGACGTGAGCTCTCCTCAGAGCTTGAGAGCGCCATGGCTGATGCTGAAGCGGCAGAGGCACGTGAAACCGAACACATCACCAAACTTATCCCCAATGCGCAAG
>JAKQIT010000055.1 GCA_029556915.1 Pseudomonadota bacterium | reverse complement strand
GTCCATCAGTGCCATTTCTTGGCTACTCATCAATTGTTCAATATCCACCAAAATAAACATCTGCTCTTCAACCGTAGCAAGGCCGACAATATATTTGGTATCAATATTTGAGACTAGCGCAGGCACATCGCGAATTTGCTCTTCTTTGAGCGCTTTCACGCCTGAAACGCCATCCACCACGATGCCCACCACACGGCCACCCAGATTTAAAATAATCACCACGGTAAATTCATCGTATTCCACTTTGCCAAGCTTAAACTTGATGCGTAAATCCACAATCGGCACAATTTTGCCGCGTAAATTCACCACGCCTTTAATAAAATCTGGCGTATTGGCAATTTGCGTGACAGTGTCGTAACCGCGAATTTCTTGTACTTTTAATATTTCAAGCCCGTACTGTTCATCACCTAAAACAAAGGTGAGGTACTCGCCACCCGCAACTTTTAATTTATTGTTTGAGGTATTGGCAACGGTTTCTGTATTCATGCTCATTGTGATGACTCCTTAATTTTTTAACTTTTAGCACTATGTTTAGATGAGTTGTGTTTCCACTGCTTTATTTTGGTAATTAGCATATGGAATTGCACCCGTGATGTAATTCGCTGTTTGGCCCATTTGGATAATGGCTGGGACATCAAGAATTAAAGCCACTGAACCATCACCCATAATGGTGGCGCCAGAGACGCCCTGCACTTTACGGTAGTTTGTTTCTAAGCTCTTAATCACAACTTGTTGCTGGCCAACCAAACGGTCTACAAAAAGGGCAGATTTTTTACCCTCAGCTTCAATCAACACCAACACGCCTTGCGTTGGGTCGGTAATATCGGTGTGATGATTAAATAAACTATGCAGTGCAATAATGGGCAAATATTCACCGCGCACATGTACCATGCGGCCTTCACCCGTCACGGTTTTAATGTCTTCAGCGCGTGGTTGTAGCGTTTCAACAATCAAATTAAGTGGGATAACATAAACACTATTACCTAATGACACGGACATGCCATCTAAAATAGCCAGCGTGAGTGGCAGTGCGATTGAAATCGTTGTGCCAAATCCAAGGGCTGAACGAATTTCTACCACGCCATTCATGGCAGTAATGTTACGTTTCACAACGTCCATGCCCACACCACGACCAGACACATCGGTGACCACTTCTGCAGTAGAAAAACCTGGTGCAAATATGAGATTAAACACTTCAGCGTCTGTCATGTTTTCGCTTACTGATAAGCCATTTTTAGCAGCCTTTTCAAGTAACTTGTT
>JAKQIT010000012.1 GCA_029556915.1 Pseudomonadota bacterium | reverse complement strand
CAACAAGGCTAGCACGCAACCAGTCACATCTGCAGCCAAGTCATCTAAACCAGCATGACGGCCGGGCACAAATAACTGATGAATTTCGTCTGCACCTCCCAGCGTAATCACCATGATGCCAAGTAGTGGCAGCGGTAATCGCAAAAAAGCAATTGCGCCAAGTAAGGTGAGCGTAGCAAAAAAGCAGAAATGCACAACTTTATCCCAAGGCGGGGTAAATAGATGGCCTGAGGCCGGTTGGTGGCCGCCGATAAATAGCAATGCCAACAAAATAAAAAAGCCGCAGCCAGCCAAAATGCGAAGCGGCTTTTCTTTAATAGGCATTATCCTGGCCTTTGATGATGACCCACAGCGTTTTCAGCATGATGTAAATGTCGAGCCGTGGACTCCAGTTGCGTAGGTAATCAATATCGTACTCGATACGCGTTTGCATTTTATCCAGCGTTTCAGTTTCACCACGAAAGCCGCTAACCTGCGCCCAACCTGTAATGCCAGGTTTTACTTTGTGCCGAATCATGTAACCTTTAATGAGTTTGCGGTACATTTCATTATGCCCCACTGCATGCGGACGCGGGCCAACAATACTCATCGAGCCCTGAATAACATTAAAAAACTGCGGTAATTCATCTAACGAGGTTTTGCGTAAAAATGCGCCAAAAGGCGTTATGCGCGCATCGTCTTTGGTGGCCTGCACCACCTCAACACCATCTTCGCATGTCGTCATTGAGCGAAATTTATAGACGTTAATTTGTTTACCATCTAAGCCATAGCGGCGTTGCTTAAAAATAATGGGGCCGGGTGAGCTTAACTTTACGCCAAAGGCAATCGCCAATAATAATGGAGAAATCATGATAAGGACGATTGCCGACAGGCTAATATCGGTGAGGCGTTTAATAATGCTGTCGATGCCCGCAATCGGTGTTTCGCAAACGGACATCACGGGAATGCCATCTACCTGACCCATGCGGCCTTGAATGAGGTCTGTTAAAAAGATGTCGGGCAGAATATAAATGGAAGCGGTGGTGTCTTTTAACTCATCCAGCAATTTGATAATGCGCGGTTGGCTCACCATGGGCAGTGAGAGGTAGATTGTGCTGACGCGATGCGTTTTGACATATTCAGCGATGTCTGCCAATTTACCTAAAATAGGAAAACCTAATTGGCTGGGCATACGGTCTAAACCACGGTCATCAAAAAAACCAAGGCAAGACGTGCTGTTGTAGTGGTTATGCGCTAAATTCTCAGCGAGTGCAATACCGCCCTCATTGACGCCCGCGATAATCACTTTTTTTTCTGGGCCCTGCCATTGAACGAGCAGTGGTGCGCCCACACGAAGCAAGAAAACAGCAGCGAGTTGGCAAACAGGCGTAAGCCAGAGCCAAAGTTCGATGGCTGGTCTTGGGAACAAGCGAATCAGCCCCGTTAATGCACCAAAACCTAATACGATGCAAGCTAGAAAAATCCAAGAGAGCGAGATGTTTCGCAGCACTTGCCAACGCGGCATATGTAATTTTGAACTGCAGGGAAACGTGACGTAGAACAGAATGGCCGACAAAATGAGGTAAGTTGCGGGCAATCTGCCTTCTACCAAAAATGCCACAATCCACACACAAAGCGCAATGACAGAGGGCTCGAGCAGTGATTCAGTGTTATATAAAATATTATCCCGCGCAAAAGCGATGCTCGTATCTTTTCGTATTGGGGGGGTGTATTTGCGTTGATTCATTTAACTCTGATTGTTTTTTCTACTAAATTCAAAGGTTAGATTTGGCACATTAAAGAAATCGCATCTCATCACCTCACTTGGTTTGCTACTAAACCGCTATTGAGGTTGGGTTGCTTTAACAATAAGTCACTCGTTGAGCAGGATTGACGCCTATAAGTGACAGCGGGCAACTCTCTCAGGTGAATTGATGCGTGGTCATTTTAGTGTGTAAATTCTCATAAGGCTTAAATTAAGCTTGGATTTTAACAGCTTAGTACAATTTTTGTCTTTGTGAATGGTAAATTTAGAGTAATATATTGATTGATTAGATTAAATAACTGTCATATCATATTGAAAATGTTAAATATAAAAGAAAATATATATTCTGACTTGGACTTTCTCGGCAGTGCTGAAAAGTATGTTGAGAACATTGTTGGTGTAATCGAGCATATTAAATTGTTCGAAGACTTTGGTTTGGATGAAGTGAAGTCTCTCTGCTTCTATATGGACTGCTATCGAGCGCCTGCAAATTACACCTTACTCGAAGAAGGTGCAGAAGGTGATTATCTGATGCTCATTCTGAGCGGCTCAGTCCGTGTTGAGAAGTTGATTTTTAGGCAAGGCATTCGAGAAATTGCAGAAATACATGCTGGGGATTCTCTGGGTGAAATGTCATTGATTGATGGCCGTCCGCGCTTTGCAAGTTGCTCAACGCTAGAAACGACAGATTTTGCGGTGCTCACGCACGATGCTTTAAATGAAATATTGATTCACCATCCGCGGTTAGGCAACAAATTTTTATTGGTGTTGTTACAATTGATGGCGGCACGCCTGCGTGACACTTGTGACCGTTTTCTACCTAGCGTACATGGTTCGATTATCTAAGGTGCTTCCATGATGCCGCTTATCCCTCCAACATGTGTTCAAGCTTTTAAAATGAATCTGTTACTACCCATAGCGCATAAGCATTTATTTTCCGGAGTGGCGCTAATTGCGATTGGTTTGCCGTTGTCTTTATTTTCGCAACCATCAATCGCCGATGAAGAAGACCCATTGAAATTCATCGCAGGGGTTTCACGCTTGCACGATAATAATTTATTCCGCCAAAACTCGGGTAAAAAAAGTGAGAACATCACGTCAGCTTATGCTGGCATCCGTTTAGACAAACTCTATGCGCAGCAGCGCTTTAAATTTGATTTTACGCTGACGGCTAATCGCTATCAGAATTACGGCATTCTGGATTTTAATGCCAAAGACTATAAAGCCGCTTGGTTATGGTCGCTCACGCCTTTTTTAAAAGGAACCATTTCTTTAGACCGTAAGCAAAGCCTCAATAGTTTTCAGGACTTCAGAGGCGGCAGTTTAGTGAATATCCGCAATATCAACACCAGCGAAACGCAGCATTTTGAGGCAGACTTTTCACCGCACAATGTTTGGCATATCTTAGGTGGTGTCACACGCTCCACGCAAAAAAACTCGAATAACAGCAACAGCTTTGAAGGGCAAGAAAGTTTTACCATGAACTCGCTTGATGCGGGTGCGAGGTATAACTTCAGTTCAGGTAGCTCTGTAACGGTGATGGGTCATGAGCGAAGTGGTGATTATGATGGGCGTCAGCTCAATGCAGCTGCGCTTTTTGATACGGCTTTTGATGAGCGTGAAGTTGAAACCAAGCTTGATTGGATCCTTTCAGGAAAATCACGCGTCAACGCCCGTGTTGCCTATCTTTCACGCGATCATGACCACTTTTCTCAGCGCGATTTTTCTGGGTTGGTGGGCAATGTGGATTACAGTTGGACACCAACAGGAAAATTACGCCTAATCTTATCGGCCGCGAGTTCGCTTTCAAGTTACCAGACTTTAGACAATAGCTACACACGCTTAAATACTATAAGCATAACGCCACTGTATGCTTTCAGCGATAAAATTACCATGCGTGCAAAAGCTGCTATTACCAAGCGGACTTTTCTTGGTGAAGGGGTCATTCCGGATGGCGATCGCGTTGATTGGGGAAAAACCGCAAGTTTTGGTGTGGAATGGGCGCCATTACGCACCATCAGTATCGGCGGTAACTTAGAGCGTAGTAGCCGCGATTCAAATATTGATGTGTATGATTACACCGACACAAGTGTGGGTGTAAATGCTAATTTAGCGATTTAATCTATTCTCTGCGTTTAAACTTGCAGCGAAATGCTGGGTCACAGAACTTCTAATCTACGCTGATATTCACTAGCTGCCCGCGATGCGCACCCTTATTTTCTTATTTTTTTTATTGAGCCAGCAAGTGACATTTGCGGCAGGCAATGCACCAAGCGCAGGTGGCAATGCCGAGAAAGTAAGCGTTCTTGGCCCTGAGCATGTGGCACTGGTTATTAACGATGCGGATGCCAATAGCGTACAAATCGGTGAATATTATCGTCTCGCCCGCAATATTCCAGCTAAAAATATTGTACATGTGAATATTCCCAAGGCTAAAGCCAAGTTAAGTTTAAGCGAGTTTACTCGCTTAAAATGGGAAATAGATTCGCAACTACATACTGAAGAGCAAGTCATTTTACTGGCGTGGACAGCACCTTACGCAGTGGAATGTAATTCAATCACTTCCGCACTGACTTTTGGCTACGACGCAGAGCAGTGCAAAAACACCTGCGCACCAGGCAAGGCAAACCCTTATTTTAATTCAAGCGCAAAAAGGCCGTATGCTGAGCTAGGCATGCGCCCCGTCATGCTGTTACCTACAGATTCTATTGCGCGTGCCAAAGCGGTGATTGACCGTGGTGTACAAAGCGATGCGGGCGTATTTCGCGCAACCGCATATTACCTTACGACTTCTGAGCAAGCCCGCAATAGCCGTGCTATGTATTTTCCGCCAACGGGGTTAAATATTCCCCGAAGTGGTTTGGCTGTCATGAATATTCAGTCGGATAAGTTAGTAGGTGCCAGTGACATTATGATTTACCAAACAGGCACGGCTTGGGTAGAGGGCTTGGAGACGCTCAATTTTTTACCGGGTGCGCTGGCTGACCACTTAACTTCTGTTGGGGGTGATTTACAAGGCAAAGGGCAAATGAGCATTCTGCGCTGGCTGGATGCCGGGGCCACGGCAAGCTACGGCACGGTTTCTGAGCCCTGCAACTATTGGCAAAAATTTCCAAACTCTGCGGTGATGCTTAAATGGTATGTGCATGGTGCAACAGCAATTGAAGCCTATTGGAAAAGTGTTGTCTGGCCTGCACAGGGGCTATTTATTGGTGAGCCATTAGCCGCACCCTTTGGCAGGCAATAACATAATGTTGAATCAG
>JAKQIT010000006.1 GCA_029556915.1 Pseudomonadota bacterium | reverse complement strand
TCCGCACCATTTAGCGTTTATTGAGCGCGTGACAGGGGCCTTTGCGCGTTGTGTGGGGCATCTGCAGGCTGATAAAAAAGTTACGCTCAATCCAACCATTTTTCAAAAAGAAGCCGCTACCTATGAGCGCGAGTTTGAGTTATCCCTCACAGGCGAACAACCAAAACCAGTCAAAGAAGAAGTTTTAATTGGTGGCACGCGCAGATTAAGCCGCGAATTCTTTAATATCTTTTTGCACGAGGCACAGCAGCATTTGGCGACTTTAGCCGAAGCGCAAAGCGCTTTGACTTTGAACTCAACGGAGTTGCCAACAGACGCCAGCTGCCGTGCAGCACACACATTAGGTAGCAACGCGTTAACCGCAGGCTTTAAGCCAACTGGGGATTTAGCACGTGCCTTAGAGTATTGGTTAGACGAACATCGAGCCAGCTGGACGGCACAACATATCAATTTATACGCGAATGTTGTGAAAGCATTATCAGATGGCATTGAGCGGATTAAAACACTTAAAAATCCAAAATCATCACGCGCATTAATTGTGGCATTGGGTGAATCCACAGCGGAAATGCAGGCAATGGCAGCCCAACAGGCGGAAGCAGCCGTACTTGAACTTGAAAAAGAAATGCAGTCTGCCGGCATTTCAGTAGATAAACTCAAAGTTAAAGTGCCGCCAGCAGGCAAGGTTGCTGATAAGAAACAGAAAAGGGAGTCTAATAAACCAGCTATTCACGAATCAGTTGAGCTGGATACACATGAGGAACCAAGCGCGGATGAGGTAGTGGTCGCACTTGATGAAATTGCTGTATTTGGGCAACAGTCATCGTTTGGTACGGAAACTGAAATAGCCGAACCACAACTTACATCAAGTCAGCAGACCAGCAAACCGAATGTCCCAGTTGACCAAGAACTCCTGGCGTTATTTACGGAAGAAGCGCGTGAACTTGTGCCACAGGTTGGACGTGATTTGCGCGGATGGCGTAACAATCCGCATGAAACAGAATATTCAGATTCATTA
>JAKQIT010000043.1 GCA_029556915.1 Pseudomonadota bacterium | reverse complement strand
AAAAATATTGATGTTGTTTGTAGGTAATAATCCACGTGCAAAAAATGCTGCCCTGCAAGCCAGTATCCATAAGGCTTTCGCATTCGACTTAGGGCTTTAGCACTTAGTGAGAATGGTGATGCCAAGTACTGGTTCAGGGCTGCCCAAGTGAAGATGGGGAATACAAGCTTAGAATACCGGTATCTATTCTGTTGTATGTCAGTGTGTGCGTTAGCAGTTCATTTGCGACACCGAAATGTGGTTTTTGTTGTATTCAAGGAAAAACCATGCTTAACGGTTATATGTCTAATCGATAACCAATAAAGCTAAAGTCTCGGAATGTACGTGAATGTCCATTCACCGCATCATCTTCATTGGTCACCTCTAAGCCAACCTCCGCCTCGATAGTAGCTTTTTCACGCAACTTATAGCTTGCACGCAAAGTAGGAGAAACCACGTACTGTACAATTGAAGGGTCAGAGTCAATTTTCAATAGTTTAAGTGAACTATCTAAACGCCATTTTTCAACAGGCACCATTACATTTGTAAGCACCAATGAATTAACTAAGCTGCTTGGGCCGTTAATTAAGCTATAACTAATGACAGAAGTATCATCTTTAAATAGAGTGTTTGTCCCTACTGCCTGAATATGGTAGGTATAAGTGTTACCACCCGCAAATGATTGATTTAAATTCTGGATAGTCAGCGCATCAGGCTCAAGACCACCATTCGCCTCTCTAAAGTTTCGCAAAGCAAGATCAATAGCACCCTGAGTTGCCCCCGGGCTGCCTGCAACGCGGCTCTTCTGAATGTCACCACCCAATTGCCAACGTGGCGTGAGTTGGTGAGTTACACCAAGCAAATACAATTGAGTATCTAATGTTTGTTTAATTGCAGAATCTCTTAAAAGTGACTCAGTTGCACCCAACCTAGCAGCTTGGCGTGGGCTAGTGACGGGCTGCCCAGATAAGGAAAAACTGGTGTCAGATAAACTATTAATTAGCTGTAGTACAGGAGATTTGCGTGTTTCAACAAGCATATTGTAGTTAGTTTTCTCTGTAGCTTGCCAATTGCCTTGTACCATTGCGGTATTTAGACGATCATAAAAAGTATCATAATCTACTAATGAGTAAACCGACTTACCCATATCAAAATATCTTAGTTCACCGCCTACACCTCGGCGATCGATAAAGTGATCTACTGTTTGCTCAATAAAAAACGCATTTCCACTCCACTTTTCATTTATTGGCCCAATGTCAAGGTTCAAGCCATAAAAATGTCTTCTATAATCTATATCGTACTCATCTAAGGTGCCTGCCACAAAGTTCAATTTATATTGTGGAGTAAAGCCGTAGCGGAACCAAGCGCCATCAAACCGACCTAAAACCCCACCTGAATTGCCATTTTGCCTGCCAAGACGAGCTAAAAAGTCTGAATCTTTATTGTTGATTTCTACATAAGCCGCCTGCAATCTGTTTCTACTTGCACTGTCAGGTAAGAAGTTCATGGTTTGCGTGTCGCGGAATACTATTTTGTTATCCCACTCGTTATGACGAAAACGAGCCGTCAAATCTATCGCACTTACCAATGAAGATTGATCGTGTGTAGTTGAGTTTTTACCTGAATTTGGATAATTGTGACTATGCGCATCATAATAATATTGGTTCCAACTCCCATAAACAGTGTTCTCGTGAATATCTTTAAACACCTTCTTGTCACCCACAGAACTAGTTGATGTTTTTTCTAATGTGCGTTCTATCGCTGCAATACGTGCACGAACACGTTCTGCACCTTCCCCTTTTGGATACAGTTTTAAGTAAGCTTCATACTCGGCCTTGGCCTTAGTTTTTTCGCCCATTTTTTCACGAGAATTACCAATTAACTCTTGAGCTTCTTGCGAATAGTTATTGGTAGGTAATGCCAGCGTGGCATTTAGTAACTGTATTGCTTTGGGATGATCTCCTTGACCACGCGCCGCTTTAGCGTCAGCAACTAGCATAGCAGCATAGTCATTATCCGTCATTCCCGCACCCCTATCAGGCACATCGGTTAATTGAGCGTTATCAACTGATTGGGTAACTTCAACAAGTGGTTCAGTATCCGTTGCTTTCAATTCTTTTGGCACTCTAATTACAATTCCTCGACCACTATTATCAGGGGTAATACTGAATTTAATTGGCAGTTTAAATCTCACGCCAATGCTATTCGCTTTTTGATCTGGGTAATTCACAATAAAACTAGGAATTGAATCGCTACTTGGTGAATTAATAAATTCGCGTTTTGAACTAATTGATTTTTCTTGAGGAAATTCCAAAAAAATCTGAATACGGCTTGCTTCAGCATTGTTAGGAAAATGTCGCACATATCTTACTTGCGTTAAGAACTCAATATGAATTTCTGTTTCAGATTTAGCTTGCACTATTTCTACTTTATCCAACACCTTATTCGCAAAAGCTAATGTTGGTAAAAAAAAGCAAGCCAATAGAAAGGCGCGAAAAACTGCAAATAAATTTTTCATTTTATCTTCACTCAAGAGTTATTATTATCGGTAAGCAATTATCTATTAAATATAAATTAAGTCAATGTGTTACAACGTATTTAGAAAGTTATTTATAATTTATATTCATCGATTTACATCACTAGTCAAACTTATTAGTATTGTGGCATTGACTACATTCTTTAGGCGCTTTGTGTGACTTAGACTCTACACCTTGATAGTTAGCACCGTGACAATTTCTACAAGTTGTTGGCAACGTAGAATGGTTAGGTTTTTGAGGGTTAGAGAAACTTGTTGTATTTTTGTGACAAGCGTCACAAGAAATACCAGCAACAGGCACATGGTTCGACATAATCCCTTTTGCAGCACTGCCATTATGGCAGGTTGAGCATGTTCCAGCACCCACACCCGTATGATTAAAAGCAGCACCGCTAAAAGTTGTAGTTGATTTATGACAGGTCTCGCATCCCGCTGTAGTTAAAACATGGTTACTTGGTTTGCCTTTAGCAGTACTGCCGTTATGACAGTTAGCGCAACCAGTCACAATACCTGTATGACTCATTGTTGCACCGCTGAAGCTATTGGTGTTTTTGTGACAAGTCTCACACCCTGCCGTAGTTAAAACATGGTTGCTCGGTTTGCCTATTGCTGTACTGCCATTATGACAATTAGCGCAACCAGTCACAATGCCAGTATGACTCATCGTTGCGCCTAAGAATGAGTTAGTGGACTTATGACATGTTTCACAACCAGCCGTAGTTTGTACGTGATTGCTTGGCTTACCTTTAGCGGTACTGCCGTTATGACAGTTTGAACAGCCACTCACAATCCCCGTATGACTCATCGTAGCACCGCTGAAACTATTGGTGTTTTTGTGACAAGTCTCGCATCCGGCCGTCGTTTGTACGTGATTGCTTGGCTTACCTTTAGCGGTACTGCCGTTATGGCAGTTTGCACAACCGGTGGTAATGCCGGTGTGGTTCATCGCTGCACCTGAGAATGAGTTAGTGGACTTATGACATGTTTCACAACCAGCCGTAGTTTGAACG
>JAKQIT010000093.1 GCA_029556915.1 Pseudomonadota bacterium | reverse complement strand
TACAATCGCAAAATTCTTGCTCTCTGTTGGTTTAAGATATTCAACTTGAGTGAGCAAAATCCCCGCGTTACCTACCAATGCGCGGCCAGGTTCAAACACCAGTTTAACCTGACGCTGACCAAGCTTTTCTTGCATGGCCGACGCGTAGGCGCTAAATTCCGGGGGCGTTTCATCGCTGTAGCAAATACCAATACCACCGCCGGCATCAATGTGCTGAATATGAATACCATGTTGCTCAAGCGCATCAACCAGCGCTAACACGCGGTCAAATGCATCTAAAAAAGGCGATAACTCGGTAATTTGCGAGCCGATATGGCAATCCACACCGTGAATCGCAATGTTGGGCATGTTTGCAGCTTCTAGGTAGATGTTGAGCGCATCTTCATACGCCACACCAAATTTATTGTTTTTTAGCCCGGTAGAAATATACGGATGCGTTTTTGCATCCACATTCGGGTTCACCCGTAATGAAACGGGTGCTACTTTGCCCATGGCGCCCGCCACAGTGTTCAGCCGATCAAGTTCACTGCGAGATTCCACATTAAAGCAAAAAATACCCGCGTTTAGCGCCGCCTGCATTTCAACAGCCGTTTTACCCACGCCTGAAAATACAATTTTTTTCGGGTCGCCACCCGCCGCCAACACCCGCGCCAATTCGCCGCCAGACACAATATCAAACCCTGCGCCTAAACTTGCAAACAAGTTAAGAATTGCCAAATTAGGGTTAGATTTCACCGCAAAACACACCAAATGATTACTGCCCTTAAAGCCTGCGTTAAAGCTTTCAAACGCTTGTATGAGCGCAGTTTTTGAATACACATAACAGGGGGTTGAAAAGCGCTTGGCAATATCGGTGAGCGCTACATTTTCAGCGAATAAAGTATTGTTTTTAATAGTAAAAGTATTCACGGCAAAGGCTTAAGAAATATGAAAATGGGTCGTAATAAATGAGCGGATATTATTTTTCGGCCGGCTGTGGATATTGCTGCTCAGGAATATACAAAGGCCCTTTTGTGCCGCAACCACTAGCAACCGCACATAAAGCGGCCAGTAACAATAAATAAGCAATATTTTTGTGCATAGCAAACAGCCCTGCCGGTAAAAAGTAGAAGTGC
>JAKQIT010000081.1 GCA_029556915.1 Pseudomonadota bacterium | reverse complement strand
AACATTCCAAAATGCGTTATTCGCACACTCTCACCAGCCAATAGCGTTTGCCTTATGTAGTCAAATGTCTCTATTACAATCGCGTTTGTCAAACGGTGTTCACTACCGAATTTAGCCGTCATGTGCCTAACTATATCGTCTCTGTTTTTCATGCTTTACTCATAAATAAATGGCTTAACCGTCAATCTCCATCGCGCCCGCGTGAGCGTTGCGCTTGTTGAAGTGCCTTTGTTTAATAGCGTTGTTGTTGCCGGCAATGTTACATATATTCCGACCGCATCAGCATAGATGTTTGGTTGCCCTGTTTGCACACTGTAAAGCCTATCACCAGCCGCATAACTGTTTGTTGCTTGCCAGCATTGAAAATACCACTCGATACAATCAGGTACCCGACCAAGCCCGTGCTGAACTGGTGTTATAACACCCGCCGCGATTGATACAAAATCCATTCCAACGCCCTGAATTTTGCGCTTATCAATAAATGGCAAGCTTAACCACTGGGTAACACCGTCTCCAACCTTAACGCGCATTAAATCCACGTCATAGCCTTGTTCGCCAAGTGCCAACACTGGATTAGCACTTTGCCACTCGCTCGAAAGTCCCCGCCTGATTTTAATCAGCATGATTAGCCCGCCGCGCCGCCGCCGTCAATCTCACCTAATGTTGCACCCTGCAATAATGAAACCTGCGATTGCAAAGCCGATATATCAACATCGTGCAAATCAAGCCTACTAATAACCGCATTCATGTTTACCTGAAAGTTATTTAAGCTCGCATCATGCCCAGCCAACTGCCCACCATGCGCGATTAGTTGAGCATCGAAAGTGTTTATCCAATTGCTTGTACTCGTTTCAAATGTATGCAACCCAGACAACTGGCTGTCAATATTTCCTAAGTGGGCATTATCCGCTAATTGTTGAGCACTGATTGCGTCAATGCTTGCTTGGTGCGCCGTTACCTGACCTTGCAATACATCGCTTGCGCCCTGAATTGCCGTGAGCATATCAGCCGTAAGCGCATAAGGCGTTAAGTCAATTTGCTCTAGTGCTTTGAACTTTGGTAATGCGCCGAACGGTGTACTACCGTCACCAATACAGAATTGGTTTAAGTCTGTTATATAGGCTGGCTCGCCCAGTGCCAATACAGGATTGTACGCCGCCCAGTTGCCAGAGCTGTCGCGTCTGATTTTAATTAAAACTGCCATTTTTATTCCCCTTTGATTTTAAAAAATTGTATTACTTTGCCCGCCGTCAATCATGCTTAAATTGCCTGTATCGTTTGAACCCAAAGCCACGTAGTAACCAAGCTCAAAACGCTCTAACAACTCGTCCGCAAAATACACCGCCCAGTCGCCCGCATTGCGCGCCTCAATGGTTTCAATCTCAACTTCCAAATACGGTTGCGGTCTTTCGCTTTGTTCAATGATTAAGTCTAGTAAAAAATCGTCTTTCGTTTTACCGCTTTTGGCTACCTTCGCCAGATTGTCGTCAATCCACGCTCTAGCAGTTACCCAGCTAGTGAAGTTAAATATATTTCCTCGCTTGCCGCATAACACACTTAACGCGCTCTGCAATTG
>JAKQIT010000039.1 GCA_029556915.1 Pseudomonadota bacterium | reverse complement strand
GTGTTAAATTGCATCTAAATCTGACCCACTAAATGCATCGAATATTGACCCACCCTTAAGTTAATTATTCTATCTCTAAAGTTAATTTTACGTCACTTGTTTTCACCTCCTTTTTTGGTTTAGTTGCACTGTGTCTGAATCGATAACTATCATTGCCTGTTTCAACAATATGACAACGATGCGTGAGTCTATCAAGTAAGGCTGTGGTGAGTTTCTGATCCCCAAATACCCCTGTCCATTCAGCAAAGCCTAAGTTAGTGGTAATCACCACACTGGTTTGTTCATAGAGTTTACTGAGAAGATGAAACAGTAACGCACCGCCTGCTTGGCTAAATGGCAAATAGCCAAGTTCATCTAAGACCACAATATCGGCATGTAATAGTCGATTGGCAATTTGACCATGTTTACCTGCCGCTTTCTCAATTTCTAAAGCATTGACAAGATCAATGGTGGAGAAGAACCGCACACGCTGGGCATGATGTTCAATGGCTTGTAAGCATAATGCCGTTGCCAAGTGCGTTTTACCTGTACCGGGTCCGCCAATGAGGACGATATTATGTGCATCCTGCACAAACTCGATACGGTGTAATTGACGCACTAAGGCTTCGTTAACACTACTTTGACTAAAGTCGAAGCCGGCCAGATCTCGATAGGTTGGGAAACGTGCCAATCTGATTTGGTATTGAACTGCACGCACCTCTCGTTCAGCCACTTCTGCTTTGATTAAGTCATCTAATACAGGTAATGCGGCCATGTAAGCAGGCGCCGCTTGCGACGCCAGTTCATCTGCGGCTTTAGCCATCCCATACAATTTGAGTAACTTTAAGCTGGTAATCATCGTTTCATGCTGCATGACCGATACTCCTTAAAGTGTCATAACGATTCACGTTGGCTTGTGGTTCTTCGCTTAGATTAAGCGCTTGTTGCACATCCGTTAAAGGTGGCGGTACCTGATGGATTTGACCAATTAAACAACTCAAGAGATGTAATATATGCTGCTTAGAGGCAACCCCTGCGGCTAGAGCTTGTTCTACGGCTTGTAAGATGAGTTGCTGATCGTGATATAGCACAAGGGCCAGTATCTCAACCATTTCACGGTCTCCACCACTACGTTTGCTTAACGTGGCTTGCAACTGCAAAAAGGCACTTGGCAAATCGACAAAGGGTGCCCCATTTCTCAAGGCGCCAGGTTTGCGTTGCAATACGGACAGATAGTGCCGCCAGTCATAGACTGTTTGGCATGGGCTATGTCTGCGGTTGATAATGCGCTTATGCTCTGCAATGACTTGGCCTTCTGCAACGAATAGTAAACGGTGTGCATAAACACGTAAGCTAATACGCCGATTAGCAAAGGATGCCGGCACACTATAACGACAACGCTCAAAGTTGACTAAGCAGGTCGGGGAGACTGGCTTGCTGTGCTCCACAAAGCCATCAAATCGGCATGGGGTTGGCATGAGTTGACTTAATTCTTGTGCCCAGGCTTCAGCCACGGACATAGGGAGTTCAGGATGACGAATGTCATGCCATAAGTCGACACAACGCTCTTCTAGCCAAGTGTTCACGGCTTCAAGACTGTCAAAGCGAGGGGCTTGTTGCCACAGGCGATGCCGTGAGTCGCGGACATTCTTCTCAATCTGTCCTTTCTCCCAGCCTGAGGCGGGGTTACAGAACTCGGCTTCAAACAGAAAGTGACTGACCATGGCTGAGAAGCGTGCATTGACCTCTCGTTGTTTGCCAGGACGGACTTTATCCACTGCGGTGCGCATGTTGTCGTAGATGCCACGTCTGGGGATACCGCCTAATACTTCAAAGGCGTGGTTGTGTGCATCGAATAGCATCTCATGGGTCTGTAGTAAGTAAGCGCGTAGGTAAAAAGCACGAGAATGGGAGAGTTTGAAATGGGCAATCTGTAACTTAACGCGCTCATTGGCGATGACCGCCCAGTCTTCACTCCAGTCAAACTGAAAGGCATCCCCCGGTTCAAAGACTAATGGAATGAAAGTACCTCGGCATGCAGTACGCGCCAACTCCTGCTGCGCTTGACGCCACTTCCTAGCAAAAGCGGTAACTCTGTCATATGAGCCAGTAAATCCTAGAGAAACCAAGTCTTCATGCAGTTGTTTGAGGTTGCGGCGTTGCTTGCGATTGCGGCTAGCTTCTAGTTTAAGCCATTGGGTTAGCTTGAGCGCGTATGGATCAATCACGCTAGGGCTTCGTCGTCTGGAATAATGGGGTTCTACCACTTTCCCAGCAAGATACTTCTTAACTGTATTTCTAGATAAGCCAGTGCGTCTAGCTATCTCCCTGATGGGCATTTGATCGCGTAAATGCCAACGCCTGATTACACTTAATATCGCCACGTCGATCACTCCTATTCTCCTGCTCAGGTTGTGAGCAGTCTAGTATCGCTACGTGGGTCAAATTTAGATGCATATTTCTATGCTAGGTGGGTCAATATTCGATGCAATTTAACAGGCTAGACGTTGAAATTTGTTTAGCCACATTAAGCACGTATAATGCGGGCTATGAATAAACAATCTGATGAACTTGGTTGTTATGAACCGCTTATTGAAGCATTAGCTACGCAAGGCTATGCGGTTGTGCCGCAGTTTATAACCGCTGAGCAAGTGCAGCAATTGGCAAATCGCGCAACTGAGTTACAACAGCTTGGGCTGTTGCAGCCAGCCAACACGGGCAAAAATCGCTTAAATGCCAACTTGCGCGGCGATGCCACATTTTGGTTAGATGAAAACAGCACCCATCCTACCGAGCGTGCTTATTTAGCTTTAACAGATAATTTGCAACTTGCGATCAACCGCAGTTTATTTTTAGGCTTGCACGCGCTGGAGAGCCATTTTGCAGTGTACCCCGCTGGGGCGTTTTACAAAAAGCATTTAGACCAGTTTAGCGGCGACCATGCAAATACACAGCAAGCCAAGCAGGGCGATGTGCGGCAAGTGAGCTGTATTTTGTATTTAAATAATGCTTGGCAAGCCAGCGATGGCGGCGAATTACGCATTTATTTAGATGAGAATGACACCACAAAAACGCTAGATGTGCGCCCTGAAGGCGGCACGCTGGTGTTGTTTTTATCGTCCCGTTTTTATCATGAGGTGCTGCCCGCCAAGCGCCCGCGCATGAGTTTGACCGGTTGGTTTAAAACGCGCGGCAATAGCGTTTTTTAACTCCTAAAAAATCACTTTTAAAAGCCAAAATTCACAACAAATCATTTTACCCCCTCTGCAAGCCGCATGGATACTGGCTTACAGGGCATTTATTTTTTCTCGGGGGATTTTAAGCTATTTTTTGAGTGACTGCTTATGGCTTATTTACCAGCAAAAGTTGATACAAACTTGGACTGGCGTAGCCGTCTTGTGGCAGTTGTTGCGTGGCTTGATATTGACGAATGGCCGCTTGCGTTTTTAGCCCCGGAAAGCCATCAGACTCGCCACAATCAAAACCCAAAGCATTGAGATTTTTTTGCAGGGCTAAAATTTGATTATACGTCAGCGCTGATTTTTCAGCCTCTGCGCCACCGATAATGGGTTTATCTTCGCGCAACTGCTGCGCTAAATAGCTCACTGATAGCGCGTAATTCACCGATTTATTCCAATCCATCACGGCATCAAAATTGCTAAACACCATCATGGCGGGGCCGCGATAACCTTGCGGTAACAAAATAGCGGCATTTTCATGCGCGGGCAAAGGGGTGTTATCAATCGCTGTTACGCCTAAACTTTGCCATTCTTGGCTGGTTTTGCGGCTATTTAATTGCGCTAATTGGTAATCAAAATTAGCGGGTAATTTGACTTCCATCGCCGTCGCTTCGTCTTTTCGCCAGCCGACTTGCGCAAGATAATTGGCGGCGGAAGCAAACGCATCATTCAGAGAAGACCAAATATTGATGCGCCCGTCAGCATCTGCATCCACACCGTATTTAAGCAAGGTGGAAGGCATAAATTGCATGTGCCCCATCGCGCCCGCCCAAGAGCCGCGCATGCCAGCTACATTGTTATGCCCCGCATCAACAATGCGCATAGTGTTAATCAGTTGCTCGCGAAAAAATGTGCTACGACGGCCATCATAAGCCAATGTCATTAGGCTAGATGGCAAACCAAAATTGCCTTTGTTGCTGCCGTAATTGGTTTCCATACCCCAAAACGCGATTAAAGTTTCCTTAGGCACGCCATATTGCGTTTCAATTTTTGCCAGCATATCTTCATGCGTTAGCAACATTTGTCTGCCTTGCGATATTTTATCGGCATCAACGCGCTTTTCTAAATAGCTTAAAAATGGCGTGATAAATTCAGGTTGGGCACGATCAAGCGCGATGATGCGCGGCAAATATTGCGCTTGTTTAAAAGTTTTTTGAATCGTTTGGCTAGAAACGCCTGTGGCAATGGCTTCTTCTTTTAATGCTTGCAACCATGCAGCAAACGGGTCAACTTCATCGGCCAGTGTGGGTAGCGAAAAAAACGCTAAAATTAGTACGACGCTTTGTTTTAACTTGTTTTTTATTATCTCGAACTGCATCATATCCGCTTATTTTTGTAGATATTTTTCAGCCAAGTAAAGAGCCACAATGGTTTTGCCATCAGTAATTTCGCCCCTTAAAATCATGGCAATACACTCCTCAAAAGGCACATCAAAAACTTCTAAAGCTTCATCTTCATCACGTCTGTGTTCGCCTGCGGTTAGCCCTAGTGCTAAATAAATATGGATAACTTCGTTGGAGTAACCAATACAGGGATGCTGATGACCTAATTTAACCCATTCACGCGCGGTATAGCCTGTTTCTTCTAGCAACTCGCGCTGACCTGTAGTCAAAGTTGGCTCGCCTGCATCAATCTTGCCTGCTGGCAACTCAATAAATACTTGGTGCAACGGGTAACGAAACTGCTTTTCTAACAGCACATTGCCGTTGGGCAACATCGGCACCACCACCACTGCACCTGGGTGTATGACGTATTCACGCTGCCCTGTTAAGCCATTTGGCAATCGCACTTGGTCGCGCTTGACAGTGAGCATGCCGCCGCTGGCAATGGTTTGCGTGCTGATGAGATGTTCGGTAAGGTCGGTCATAAGGTATTGGTTATACAAATATCTAATTCATTAAAAACACAAAAGGCACGAAATTAACATGGCTAATTTTCGTGCCTTTTATTGTTAGTAAAACAAGTTGGCTAAATATTGGCCACGCTAAAAGTGTCGCATTTATTGATGTCGCCCACGGATAAGCCTTGGTTAAACCAACGCATGCGTTGCTGAGAAGTACCGTGCGTAAAGCTATCTGGCACGGCATACCCTTGCGCTTGTTTTTGCAATGCATCGTCACCAATGGCTGCAGCGGCTTTCATGGCTTCTTCCACATCGCCCTGCTCTAAAATACGGTTGGCACCATCTGCATGGTGCGCCCAAACGCCTGCATAGCAATCTGCTTGCAACTCCAAGCGTACTGAATATTGATTTGCTTGTGCTTCACTGCCAGCGCTTTGGCGCGCTTGCTGCACTTTATCGGAAGTACCCATTAAGTTTTGTATATGATGCCCGACTTCATGCGCAATGACATATGCTTGTGCAAAATCACCCGGCGCATTAAAACGGTTTTTCATTTCATTGTAAAAGCCTAAATCAATATACACTTTTTGGTCGCCCGGGCAGTAAAATGGCCCCATGGCTGCTTGGCCTGTGCCGCATGCTGTAGGCGTGGCGCCACTGAAAAGTACAAGTTTTGGCGCTGGGTATTGATGCCCTGCATTTTTAAAAATTTTACCCCACGTGTCTTCTGTACTGCCCAGCACCTTAGCCACAAATTTAGCCATTGGGTCATCGGCGGGAATTGGTTGGGCTTCTACTTCAACAGGTTGCTGCATGCCCTGCCCCATATTAAGCACCACTGATGGATCAACGCCAAAATACATCGCTACCAAGGCTAATGCAATAGTACCAAGTCCAATGCCGCCAGCTCGCCCGCCTGGCATGCGTGCTCCGCGTCTATCTTCAACATTGCTACTTTCGCGTTCATTTTCTAAGCGCATGTTAGCCTCTCCACGTTTTATTATTGGTTAATTTATACTCGCCGCAATTGCGTAATAACAAAATTCCATCATTTTTTGCGGCATCAAGCCTATAACTAATAAACCGAATGCATTTACACCTAACACAATACGCATATCAAATGGGGCGCTAATGGGCGAATGATCTTTTGGTTCGTCAAAATACATCAACTTTACCACGCGTAAATAGTAGAACGCTCCTATAACAGCAATTAACACAGCAAATACCACTAGCCATAAATAGCCTGCTGCAAAGGCTGCCTGCAACACTGCGAATTTGGCATAAAATCCTAAAGTTGGAGGCACTCCCGCCATGCTAAACATCACAATTAACATCAAAAATGCATGCCATGGGCTACGCTGATTTAAGCCTTTTAAATCCTCAAGTTGATCGGCCTCAAAACCTTTGCGTGATAACAGTAAAATCATGCCAAAGCCAGCAAGCGTCATAAGCACGTAGCTTGCAATATAAAACAATGAAGAAGTGTAACCATTTTGGCTTGCACTCATTAAGCCATACAGCATAAATCCAATATGCGAAATGGTGGAATAGGCCAACATACGTTTTAAGTTAGTCTGAGCAATAGCGGTAATGTTGCCGATTACGATAGACAGCACTGCCATGATCATTAGCATTTGCTGCCAATCCACATGCATGACTTGCAAACCTTGAGCTAGCAGACGAATCACAAAGGCAAAAGCTGCCAGCTTAGGCACGGAGCCAATTAACATAGTCATTGCCGTAGGTGAACCCTGATAAACATCTGGCACCCACATATGAAACGGCACAGCACCTAATTTAAATGCTAAGCCAGCGACGATAAACACCAAACCCAATATCAATACTGCGTGCAAATCTTTATTCGGTAAAGGTGCATGCATCATTGCATTATTGATGTCAGCAATATTTAAGCTACCCGTCATACCATAAATCATGCTCATGCCATAGAGCAACATGCCAGATGCCAATGCACCAAGAACAAAATATTTCATTGCCGCCTCTGTAGCACGGGCGTTTTCACGGTCAAGCGCCACTAAGGCATAGAGGCTTAATGAAAGCAGCTCCAGACCAATGTAGAGCGTAAGCATGCTTTGCCCAGACACCATCATCATCATGCCTACTACTGCAAATAGCACCAGTGCATAAAACTCACCAGAATACATATTGCGCAACGTGATGTATTGTCGGCTATAAACAAAGATCAGTGAGGTACCCAAATAAATCATCAGCTTGATTACGTCTGCAAGGGGGTCGTCAACAAACATCCCAGTAAAGGCGTAGCCGACGCTTGGCACATGTGAGGTGAAGGTTGCATAGGCTGCAAGTATTAATGTGACCTGTGAGAGTAAATATATAGCGAGGCGATCACGTTTTTTTAAAAATAAATCAGCCAGCAAAATGACCATCGCCATGCCTAATATAATCATTTCTGGCAATACACTTAAGAGGTCGTATTTAATATTTTCCATAACTTAAAGACCTGTTGGCAATGCAGCAGGAATCTTGCTTTGCCCTAAATGTGAAAGGAGTTGCGTCACGGTTGCATTAGTCATATCAGTCAACGGTTCTGGGTAAATCCCCATTGCTAAGACCAGAACCGCTAGAATTGCCAAAATCAAAAATTCGCGTTTATTCAAATCTTTTAAAGCGGCGACTTTGTCATTGGCAATCTCACCATAAATGACACGTTTAACCATCCATAAGGTATAAGCCGCGCCAAATATTAGCGTAAATGATGCAAGGAAGGCATACCAGAAATTTGCATGAATAGCCCCCAAAATCACCATAAATTCACCCACAAAACCTGATGTACCAGGTAAACCACTGTTGGCCATCGCAAATAATACAAAAAACGCAGCAAACATCGGCATGGTATTAGCAACCCCACCATAAGAATCTATTTGACGACTGTGCACGCGGTCGTAAAGAACGCCAACACATAAGAACATGGCCGCCGAAATAAAGCCATGCGAAATCATCTGCACCACGGCACCTTCAAGTGCGATGTTATTAAAGATAAAAAATCCTAGCGTAACAAATCCCATGTGCGAAATTGATGAGTATGCAATGAGCTTTTTCATGTCTTTTTGCACTAAGGCAACCAATGCAATATATACAATGGCAATGAGTGATAAAGCAATCATGTATTTACTTAAATAGTGTGATGCATCTGGTGCAATTGGCATGGCAAAGCGTAAAAAGCTATAACCGCCTAATTTCAACGCAATTGCAGCCAGCACAACGGAACCACCTGTTGGGGCTTCCACGTGCGCATCTGGTAACCAAGTATGTACAGGCCACATGGGAATTTTTACAGCAAAAGCTGCAAAAAATGCTAAGAAAATCAGCACTTGCACGCGCATAGGCATTTGAAGTGCATAGTAATCAGTAATTGCAAACGAACCTGTTTGATAAAATAAAAAGATAAACGCGACCAGCATTAGCAGCGAGCCTAGCAAGGTGTATAAGAAAAATTTAATCGTGGCATATACCCGATTTGGCCCACCCCAAATACCAATTACCAAAAACATGGGAATTAGCATCGCCTCCCAAAACACATAATACAAAATCGCATCGATGGCACTAAATACACCTATCATCAAACCACTCATGATAAGAAAGGCAGCCATGTACTGTGCCACGCGTTTTTCTATCACTTCCCAAGCAGAAATAATGACAATTACGGTAGTAAAACTCGTCAATAATATCAGTGGAATAGCAATACCATCGACACCTAAATGATAGTTGATATTAAAGGCGGGAATCCACTGAAAGCTTTCTTGAAACTGAAAACCTCCATCCGCGAAGTTAAAGTGTGTATATAGGGGAATTGTTACCAAAAAGCTAGCAATCCCGGCCAGTAAAGCTAACCAACGCGTTACATTTGGAGTTTTTTCACTCGAAATAGCTAATACAACAATGCCTGCTAAAATTGGCATCCATATTGCAAAACTTAAAAGATGTTGATTAATAAAAGCTTGCATTTAGTGTACTTTAGTAAAAAAAGTTAGCATTAAAAATACGCCAATAATCATGGCAAACGCATAATGATAGATTAAGCCCGTTTGTAATTTTCTTATGATGGTTGAAAGCTTACCAATCAAGTTGGCAGTTCCATTTACCATTACGCCATCAATCAATTTTACATCTCCAATTTGCCATAACTTATTGCCAATAAAGCGAGAGCCCGCAGCAAAAAAACGTTCGTTAAAGCTATCAAAACCATATTTATTTTCTAACACACGGTTAATCATCTTATATTTAGCTTGAATAGCTGCTGGAATATCTGGACGCTTCATATAAAAATAATAAGCAGTAACAACCCCAGATACAGCTAACAACAGGGGTAATGTCATCAAACTATGTAACGCCATTCCTACTGCGGAATGATAAATTGTGTGCCAATGATGTGCTAACGTATGCATAGCTGGATGTGCTTCAGCATTGACTGTAATTACACCTTTGAAAAAGTCTCCAAATAACATCGGCTCAATTGCAAAATAACCAATAGCTAGCGAAGGAATAGCCAATAAAATTAATGGCAATTTAACTACCCAACTTGGCTCGTGTGGACTATCTTTTGGCCCTAAACCATGATGATGATCTTCATCATGATGATCGTCGTGATGCGCATCATGTTTAGGTTTACGCCATTTTTCTTCTCCATGGAACACTAAAAAGTACATGCGGAAACTATAAAATGCAGTTACAAATACGCCTATTAAGACCGCAAGGTAGGCGAATGTACTACCAGTAATGGTAGAAGCTTTTGCTGCTTCAATGATACTGTCTTTTGAGTAAAAGCCAGATAGAAACGGTGTGCCGATTAAAGCTAGCGAACCAATAAGTGATGTAATCCAAGTCACAGGCATGTATTTTTTTAAGTTCCCCATGTTGCGAATGTCTTGATCATGGTGCATACCCATAATCACTGCACCTGCACCTAAAAATAATAATGCCTTAAAAAACGCGTGTGTCATCAAGTGGAAAATTGCCACTGAATAAGCTGACGCGCCTAGCGCTACCGTCATGTAACCTAGCTGAGACAAGGTGGAATATGCAACTACCCGCTTGATATCGTTTTGAATAATCCCAAGAAAGCCCATAAAGAGCGCAGTGATTGCACCTATAATCATCACAAAAGATAGTGCAGTAGAAGACAATTCAAATAATGGCGACATCCGAGCAACCATGAAAATACCCGCTGTTACCATCGTTGCAGCGTGAATCAGCGCTGAAATTGGAGTAGGACCCTCCATCGAATCTGGCAACCAAACGTGTAGTGGCACCTGCGCAGACTTACCCATCGCGCCAATAAATAGCAATATACAAGTGACCGTCATCAATGACCACTGCGCATTGCCAATTAAACTAATTTTGGCATCAGCCATCTGAGGCGCCACAGAAAAAACCGCGGCATAATCCAAACTACCAAAGTGAAACAACACTAGACCAATGCCTAGCAAGAAACCAAAGTCACCAACACGATTGACTAAAAAAGCTTTTAAGTTTGCATAGATGGCTGTTGGACGAGTGTACCAAAAACCAATAAGTAGATAAGAAACCAAACCTACTGCTTCCCATCCAAAAAATAATTGCATGAAATTGTTGGACATCACCAACATCAACATTGCAAAGGTAAACAGCGAGATGTAACTAAAAAATCTTGCATAGCCCTTATCTTCCGCCATGTATCCGATGGTATAAATATGCACCATAAGTGAAACGAAAGTCACAACAACCATCATCATTGCGCTTAATCGGTCTATTAAAAAACCAACTTCAAATGCATAGTTACCGCTTTTGAGCCATGAAAACACGGTTTCATTGTACGGTGGGTTTACCATAGCATGTTGCAGCACTTGCACTGACAATACAAAGGATGCGCCAACACCTAATATTGTAATCGTATGGGCAAAAAATCTTGGCAACTTCTTACCAAATAGACCAATAATAATTGCTGCTAATAAAGGCAGTAGCGGAATAGCTAAGTAAATTTGAGGCATTGTCATGCGCATCAGCCTTTTAATGAATCTAAATCGTCCACATTAATTGTGCGTAAATTTCTAAAAAGCACCACTAATATTGCCAAGCCGATAGCAGACTCAGCCGCCGCGACTGTTAATATAAAAAACACAAATACTTGCCCAGCTACATCATTTAAGTAATGTGCAAAGGCAATAAAATTCAGATTAACCGCTAGCAACATTAACTCAATAGCCATCAATAAAATGATGACGTTTTTACGATTTAAAAAAATACCAATCACGCTGATAGCAAATAATAGCGAACCTAAAATAAGGTAATGTGATAAGCCAACATTTAAATGCATCATAGTTTAGCCTCACTATTGATTGATTCCGCCTGCATTTCAACATGCTCTACAACAGCATCCATTTTCAACACGCGCAATCTGTCTTCTTTTTTCACCAGTACTTGTTCAGCAGGATTTACGGACTTACTTTCGCGGCGCTCTCTTAAAGTTAATGCAATGGCAGCTACAATCGCTACCAACAAAACAACTGAGGCCAACTCGAAAGCAAGCAAGTAATCTGTATAGAGCACTCGCCCTAACTCTGCGGTATTACTGTATTCAGCCGTTTTACTGGCTGGCGCTGCCACCCTATCTGCTCCAAAGTTTCTGACACCAACAATCATCGCCATCTCTACAGCCATCAAACCACCTATTGGTAAGGCCACTGGTAAGGCATTCCAAAAACCTTCGCGTAATTTATCTAGGTTTATATCCAGCATCATCACCACGAATAAAAACAACACCATCACTGCACCTACATACACTAAAACCAAGGCAATCGCTAAAAACTCAGCTTCTAACAACAACCAAATACCTGCAGCAGTAAAAAATGCTAACACTAAATTAAGTGCTGCATATACTGGGTTGCGGGTCGTAATCACGCGTACTGCTGCAAACAGCAAAATGGCAGACAGCGCGTAAAACACTATGTTCGTAAAAGGTAATCCAAATAATGTCATCGTGTCATACCCTTACCTAAACACTTTATCAATGGCTCGGTCAGCCGCAATTTGTTTTTCATGCTTATCACCAACGGCAAGCAACATATCTTTCGTGTAAATTAAGTCGCCCTTTTGTTCACCGTGGTAATCAAAAATTCGAGTTTCTACAATCGAATCTACTGGGCAGGATTCTTCACACATACCGCAAAAAATGCATTTAGTTAAGTCAATATCATAACGTGTCGTTCGGCGCGTATTATCTTCACGCTGTTCTGATTCAATAGTGATTGCCATTGCAGGGCAGACCGCTTCACAAAGTTTACATGCAATACAACGTTCTTCACCGTTAGCATAGCGACGCAAAGCATGCAAACCACGAAATCGATTTGATTGTGGCGTACTTTCTTCTGGGTATTGCACAGTGATTTTAGGCGCAAAAAAGTAACGCCCAGTCAGCGCCATACCTTTGAGCAGTTCCCAGAGCATCAAACTTGATAATGTATTTTTTATTTTGCTAAACATAGTTTTTCTTGCAAGCCGCTTAGTGGAACAAATGAGCCCATGGAGTTTGCATCATACCGCCAATAAACACTATCCAAACAATCGTAATTGGAATAAACACCTTCCAGCCTAATCTCATAATTTGGTCATAGCGATAACGTGGGAAAGTTGCCCTAAACCATAAAAAGAAGAACACTAAGAAACACATTTTTGCTAAAAACCATAAAATACTATCTGGTATAAATGGAACTGGTGATAACCAGCCACCTAAAAACATCGTGGTAGCAAGCGCACATACCAACCAAATATTAGCGTATTCAGCCAAGAAAAATATTGCGAACGCCATGCCAGAGTATTCCACATGGAAGCCTGCGACAATTTCAGACTCACCTTCTGCCACGTCGAATGGTGCGCGGTTCGTTTCAGCGACTGCACTGATAAAGTAAACAATAAATAAAGGGAATAATGGCAAGAAATACCAATGCCAAAAACCGCCTTGCTGTCCCATTACAATCTTGCCTAAATTAAGCGAATTGGCACACATTAACACCCCTACTAAGGCAAACCCCATGGCAATTTCATAAGACACAATTTGTGCGGCTGAACGTAACGATCCTAAAAATGCATATTTTGAGTTAGATGCCCAACCAGCAATAATAACGCCATAAACAGCTACAGAAGTCATTGCTAGAATATACAACAAACCTGCATCAACATTCGATAATACCAAGGTGGCATCAAATGGCACCACAGCCCAAGCAGCAAGCGCGGGTGCAATCGCTAATATTGGACCAAGTAAGAATAGCCCTTTATTAGAAGCTGTTGGCGTAATAATTTCTTTAAAGAGTAACTTTAATCCATCGGCTATCGGTTGCAACAAACCAAAATAACCCACACGATTTGGCCCGATACGCACCTGCATATAACCAATTACTTTGCGCTCTGCCAGCGTTAAATACGCCACAGCACCCATCAGCGGCGCTACGATGGCAACAATTTTAATCAAAGTCCAAGCGGTGACTTCTATCGCTGGCCAATAACTTCCAAATAAAGTTGAAAGCCATGCCATCATGGTGACACCGCTTTCTCATCTCGCGTGTTTTTTTCTGTATATTTCTCAACAGTGATGTCTCCCATAAGATCACCTAAACTAACTGATCCTTCGTGAGAGGCTGTAACACGCACACAACCCATTGCTACATGATTGTCTAATCGCACTTGTAACACTGCGCTGCCCTTATCCTGTTTAACAAGCACTACATCACCATCATTTAAGCCTAATGCTGAAATCTGTTCTGCACGCATACGCGCCATAGGCTGCGTATTGTATTTGGTTTTTTGCAAAGGCTGTGAACGACGAACAATCGGGTCAGATTCATACTGTGGCACTTCACCGATTCGTTGTAACCCATGATGTTTAATATTAATCTCAATTTCAACCAGCTCTTTGAGATTGTTATTCAAGTTTTGCCACGCGACCGTTGAAGGCTTTTCACCACCAAAAATTTTATCTTTCACTTGCTCACTGGTTTCAAAATCAAAGCCTTTTAAACCGAGTGTATTCGCTAATACGCGCAACACTTTCCAGGCAGGGCGACATTCCCCTAGCGGCCTAACAGCGGCAGCAAAACTTTGTACGCGCCCTTCCATGCTCATATAGGTGCCTGACGTTTCTGTAAAAGGGGCAATAGGAAGCAAAATATCAGCATTTTCTAAAGCTTGTGACTTAAATGCAGTTAGTGCAACCACGCACTCTGCTTTTTCCATTGCAGATTTAGCTAAAGCCGCGTGCTGGCAATCTAGCTCTGGTTCGATATTTAACAATAAATAGGCTTTGCGAGGCACCTCTAGCATTGCGCGCGCATGCATACCAAAACTCGATGGCATTACCCCCATCAAGTGCATTCCTGTACTATTCGCAGCCGCAGGCAGAATGCCGCCTTTCGCACCAGATATGCCGCCAATTGCTTCCGCCATGCTGTACATTTCTGTAAATCGTGGGTCACTTAACGCCATATTCCCTAAGAAAATCCCAACTCGCGGTGCAATGAGGTCGTAGTCTTTGCCTTGCCCAGCTAAACTTTCTGCCATCGCTTGTGTATTTGGGCGAACTTTAATTTCCTCTAAAAGTTTTGTTAACTTCGGCGGGAGGCATAGTGATAATCGTTGCAGGCCAGACATGGCTTTTAAAATTTGCCCAAGCACATTGACCATATCATTTGGACGCACGATCACTTTATGCGCAATTTGCATAAGTGGATTGTTATCAAGTGGGCTTACAACCGAAAGTTCAGCACCGTTTGCTACAGCTTTTCGAAAGCGTTGTGCTAACAAAGGATGTTCGTTGCGTAAATTAGATCCTATCAGCAAGATGCGATCTAAATTCTCAATTTCGTCGATGTTAACACCCATCCAAGGAGTACCTACTCGCTTGCCATCCAACCTAAAATCAGTTTGGCGCAAACGATAGTCCACATTGCCACAACCAAGACCATGCGCCAATTCTTTGATTAAATAGCCCTCTTCCATCGTGCTATTTGGCGAAACAAGCACACCCAGCGCATCCGCGCCATGTTGATTGGTTATGTCTTTCAATTGACCAGCTGCAAACTCCAAAGCTGTTTTCCAGTCTGTCTCAACCCAAGTTCCTTTATGCTTAATCATTGGCACTTTTAAGCGTTCAGGACTATTTAGCCCTTCATAAGAGTAACGATCTCTGTCTGACAACCAACATTCATTAATACTTTCTTTTTCACGCGGCAAAACACGCATGACTTTGTTATCTTTAACATGCACTTCAATGTGAGAGCCCAAGCCGTCATGAGGCGCAATACTAGGGCGGCGAGTGAGTTCCCAACTTCGCGCAGAATATCTAAAAGGCTTACTGGTTAGCGCGCCCACTGGGCATAGGTCAACAATATTTCCGCTTAACTCAGAGTTAACGCTTTTATCAACATAGGCAGTTATTTCTGAATGTTCACCTCGTCCGACCATCCCCAACTCTTGGATACCCCCAACTTCTTGCAAAAAGCGAACACAACGTGTGCATTGAATGCATCGTGTCATATCCGTGCTAATAAGTGGCCCAATATTTTTATTTACTACCACACGTTTTTCTTCTGTATAGCGTGATCCACTCGCACCATAAGCTACTGCAACATCTTGCAACTCACATTCACCACCTTGATCGCATATCGGGCAATCAAGCGGGTGATTGATTAGCAAAAACTCCATCACACTTTGTTGTGCCTCAATGGTGGATTTTGAGCGCGTGGAAATTTTCATCCCCTCGGCAACAGGCGTAGCACATGCAGGCAATGGTTTATTAAAATTTTCCACTTGCACCAAGCACATACGGCAATTTGCAGCTACTGACAGCTTTTTGTGGTAACAAAAGCGAGGAATAGCAATACCCACTTTATCCGCAGCATCAATGATGGTGCTACCGTGCTCTACTTCTAATGCTTTGCCATCTATCTCAATGTTTAACATTTACTTGCCATCCACCATTGATTTGCCATGCTGAATATAATATTCAAACTCTGGTCTAAAATGCTTGATAAAGCTCAACACTGGCGTGGCCGCGGCCTCACCTAAAGCACAAATAGTTCGCCCTGCAATATTGTTACTGATTGATGTAAGCAAGTCCAAATCTTCCATCTTGCCTTGACCATTCACAATACGATCTAATACGCGATAAACCCAACCTGTACCCTCGCGACAAGGTGTGCATTGCCCGCAACTTTCTTCATAAAAAAAGTAACTTAAACGGTGTAAAGTTTTCACCATACAAGTTGTTTCATCCATAACTATCATCGAGCCTGCACCTAAACTCGAACGCGCCTTGCTTAAGCTGTCATAATCCATATTGGCTGTTAAAATTGTCCCAGCTGGCATAACCGCCGTAGAAGGACCTCCTGGAATAACCGCTTTAAGCTTACGTCCTTTCCAAACACCGCCTGCCATCTCAAGTAACTCAGTGAATGGCGTGCCCATTCTTACCTCAAAATTACCTGGGTTTACCACATGACCAGACACTGAAAATAATTTTGTTCCCCCAGAATTTGGCACCCCCAAATCAGCAAACGCTTTGCCTCCGTGCTGCAAAATCCAAGGAATACTAGTGTAACTTTCTGTATTATTCACGTTAGTAGGCTTGCCAAACACCCCGTAACTCGCTGGGAATGGCGGCTTAAAGCGGGGTTGACCTTTTTTTCCTTCGATTGACTCAATCAAAGCGGTTTCTTCTCCGCAAATATATGCCCCGTAGCCATGTACCGCATATAAATCAAAATCAAAAGCCGTGCCAAATAAGTTTTCACCTAAAAAACCAGCTGCGCGAGCCTCAGCCAAAGCCGCTTCAAAAATCTCATATTCGTGCCAAATTTCGCCATGAATGTAGTTGTAACCAACTCGCGCACCCAATGTATAAGCAGCTATCGCCATACCTTCGATTAGTTGGTGTGGGTTATAACGAATAATGTCACGGTCTTTAAATGTACCTGGCTCGCCCTCATCGGTATTACATACTAAATATTTGGTACCATCGTAATAACGCGGCATGAAACTCCACTTTAACCCTGTAGGGAATCCAGCACCACCACGTCCACGCAAACCTGATGCTTTTACTTCAGCAATGATATCAGTCGCTTTAACTTTTTGCGTGACGATGCGTTTTAATTGCTCATATCCACCTAACTTGATATAGGTTTCAATACTGGATGGATTTTTTGCCGTAATGGTACGCAAAGCCATGAGCGTTTGTTTTTCAATATTGTGAAAGTTTGGCGCACTCATTACTTTGACGCCTCTTTATTCAAACTTTTCAATATCTCGTCCACTTTTGCTGTAGTTAAAAATTCATGCATTTGGGTATTATTAACATGCATTAACGGCGCGCCGCCGCAACAACCCATACACTCGCCCTCTTTGAGGCAAAATTTTCCATCTGGCGTTATTTCATTAAATCCGATACCGAGTTTAGCTTTTAAATGACTTACAATTTCATCTGAGCCGCGCAACATGCATGAAATGTTAGTGCAAATGGTAATTTTATGTTCACCAACGGGCTGCAAATCATACATATTGTAAAATGTAGCCACTTCTAATGCTGCAATTTCTGGCATTCCCAAATATTGCGCCACCTCTGAAATGCTCTCTTGAGACAACCAGCCACGCTCAGTTTGCACAATACGCAAGGCAGACATCACTGCTGCTTGCCGCTGATTAGCGGGATATTTGGTGAGTTCGTACTCAATTTTCTCTATAGCGTTTGGGCTTAACATTTTTAATCTTGTCTATCTATCAATTTCGCCAAATACAATATCTTGTGTTCCAATAATAGCCACTAAGTCTGCAATCATGTGCCCTTTAGTCATTTCATCTAACGCGGCTAAATGCGGAAAACCGGGCGCTCGTATTTTCAAACGATAAGGTTTATTCGCTCCGTCAGACACCATATAAATTCCAAACTCACCTTTAGGATGCTCTACCGCTGCGTACGCTTCACCAGCTGGCACATGAAAGCCTTCTGTAAACAGCTTAAAGTGGTGAATTAAGTCTTCCATATTGGTTTTCATATCCTCACGGTTAGGTGGGGCAATTTTATTATCCGCTGTAATCACGGGGCCCGGATTTTTACGCAACCAATCTACACACTGTTTAATGATTCGATTCGATTGCCTAAACTCTTCCATACGAACCAAATATCGGTCGTAGCAATCACCATTAACGCCTACAGGAATATCAAAATCCAGATTTGCATAAACTTCATAAGGTTGTTTTTTGCGCAAATCCCAAGCGATACCTGAGCCACGTAACATAGGTCCAGTCATCCCAAGCGCCAATGCGCGCTCTGGGGACACCACACCGATACCCACAGTACGCTGCTTCCAAATACGGTTATCTGTTAATAGCGTTTCATACTCATCGATATAGGTTGGAAAGCGGTCAGTAAAATCTTCGATAAAATCCAACACCGAACCTTGGCGATTTTTATTTTGCTCCGCAACTGTTTTAGCGTTGCGTAATGGTGAAACTTGATACTGCGGCATTTGATTTGGCAAATCCCGATATACCCCGCCAGGACGGTAGTAGGCAGCATGCATACGGGCACCAGAAACAGCCTCATACACGTCAAATAAATCTTCACGCTCGCGGAATGCGTATAAAAATACCGTCATCGCGCCCACATCGAGTGCATGCGCCCCCAACCATAACAAATGGTTTAGCACACGGGTAATCTCATCAAACATCACGCGGATATATTGTGCGCGAACTGGCACTTCTACACCGAGCATTTTTTCAATGGCCATGACATAGGCATGCTCATTCGCCATCATAGACACGTAATCGAGCCTATCCATGTAGGGAACGCTTTGTAAATAAGTGCGGTTTTCAGCGAGTTTTTCAGTACCTCGGTGCAACAAGCCTATATGCGGGTCAGCGCGCTGAATGACCTCACCATCCAGTTCCAACACCAAGCGCAACACGCCATGCGCTGCAGGGTGTTGCGGGCCAAAGTTCATGGTGTAATTTCTAATTTCAGCCATTGTGTTTGCCTTCACTGCGAACCACACGAGGCACATTGTTGCGCAATTCAATAGATACTGGCTGATAAATCACGCGCTGCTGCTCTGGGTCATAACGCATTTCGACGTTACCAATCATCGGAAAGTCTTTACGGAAAGGATGTCCAATAAAACCATAATCTGTCAGTAAGCGACGCAAGTCTGGATGATTTTCAAACATAATACCGAACAAATCAAAGGCCTCTCGCTCAAACCAATTGGCCACTGGCCACAAATCAACCAGTGTTGGCAATACTGGAAACTCTTCATCTTGGGCAAATACGCGCAAGCGCAAACGCTGATTTAGTGTTACAGATAAAAAGTGGCTAACTACAGCATACCGCAAGCCATCGTAAGTACCATCTGCATATTCTTGATAATCTACACCACATAAATCAATCAACTGCTCAAACTTTAAATTTGCATCATCGCGCAAAACCTGACACACAACCAAGTAATCAGCCGCTTTGCACTCGATAGTCAATTCACCTAGCGCCACAATTTGCTTAGTAATTTTATCACCAAGTGATGCCTGTAAATGACTCGTTAACAGTTCTAATTTAGTCGCCATGTCTGTTATCGCGCTATCGTATTGGTACGTTTAATTTTATTTTGTAACTGAATAATGCCGTATAGCAATGCTTCCGCCGTTGGTGGGCAACCTGGCACATACACATCTACTGGCACAATACGATCACAGCCACGCACCACTGCATAAGAGTAATGATAATAACCACCGCCATTAGCACACGAGCCCATTGAAATCACCCAGCGTGGCTCAGCCATTTGGTCATACACCTTGCGCAAAGCAGGTGCCATTTTGTTCACTAAGGTACCCGCAACAATCATCACATCCGACTGGCGCGGGCTTGGGCGAAACACAATACCAAAACGGTCTAAATCGTAGCGAGATGCGCCTGCATGCATCATTTCTACCGCGCAACAAGCTAGGCCAAACGTCATCGGCCACATCGAGCCAGTACGGGTGTAATTGATCACCGTATCTAGCGTGGTGGTAACAAACCCCTGTTCTAGGATACCTTCAATACTCATCTAGTTAATTCCAATGCTGTTAGTCCCACTCTAGCGCGCCTTTCATCCACTCATAGATGAAGCCAATGACCAGCACACCTAAAAACACCATCATAGCAACAAAGCCGAACATACCCACTTCTTGCAGCACCACAGCCCATGGGAATAAAAAGGCAATTTCTAAATCGAAAAGGATAAACAAAATAGCAACAAGATAGTAACGCACATCAAACTTCATACGCGCATCTTCAAAGGCTTCAAAACCACATTCATAGGGTGAGTTTTTAGCCTCGTCGGGCTTATTGGGGGAGACTAGTTTACCTAAAACGAGAGGTGCAACCCCCACCGCTAGGCCCACTAAGATAAACAACAATATTGGAAAGTAATTTTCTAGCACAGGCTAGCCCCAAACTGATTTTAAATACTACACAATTTCAACTTCATTTTTTGGTGCCGACGGAGAGACTCGAACTCTCACGACTTTCGTCACAGCCACCTCAAGGCTGCGTGTCTACCAATTCCACCACGACGGCTTGCAATTTTGCAAATTATTTTGGTATTTCTGTCGTTACAGGCACGTCCGTGGTTAATGGCGCAACTTCAGCCGCCGTGCCTGAAACTGCAACTGGTGCAACTTTTTCAGCGTTTTCTTTAGCAAATGCTTTAACCACACTTCCATTTTCTTGCTTATGGCTCGCCATATAAGCAAGCGTTAAGCTAGTAATAAAAAACACTACCACGCAAGTTGCTGTAGCACGGCTCAAAAAATTGGATGAGCCAGTCACCCCAAATAAACTGCCAGACGCACCACTGCCAAATGAAGCGCCCATATCAGCGCCTTTACCATGTTGCACAAGCACTAAACCTATTACGCTCAAGGCGGCTAATACATGAATCACTAAAACAAACTTTTCCATTTTCTACCTAACTCTTAATCATCTCTATTCTATTGCCACTATTTTTAAGCTGAACATTCACTCGCAGCTTGGCAAATCTTCGCAAATTCTTGCGCACTTAGTGAGCACTTACCAATCAGGCCACCGTCCACATCTTTCATAGCCGATAATTGTACCGCATTTTGTGGGTTTACGCTTCCCCCATAAAGAATTTTCATGCTGTTTGCAGCTTGATTATCAAGCGTTGCAATTTTACTGCGTATAAATTCGTGCATACTTTGCGCTTGATCAGATGTTGCTGCTAAACCTGTACCAATCGCCCAAATTGGCTCGTAAGACACCACTGCATCGGCAAAAACTGATGCGCCATAGGTATTAATAATGGTATCTAACTGCTGCCCAACCACCATTTGCATCACGCCAGCTTCACGCTCAATTAACGTTTCACCCACGCACAAAATCGGCGTTAGTCCGTGTTTTTTAGCTTGCATAAATTTTGTGGCAATGTTTTCATCTGATTCACAATATGCTGTTGCACGCTCTGAGTGGCCGATAATCACGTGAGTTGCGCCAAAATCACGCAGCATGGCAGCACTCACCTCACCCGTAAATGCGCCAACATCATCTTTGCTTAAATTTTGCGCACCCCAAGCAATATTTGTGTTTTGCAATAAACTTTGCGCCTGAGCCAAATATGGGTAAGGCACGCAAACCACGACATCCACCTGCTTAAGTGATGATAATGCCGCAATATAGGCTTGTAGCAACTGTCGATTAGAGGCCAAATTACCATGCATTTTCCAGTTAGCCACCACTAATTTTTTACGCATTTGATTGTTTGCTGAATTGAATAGGCGCGATTTTACGCTGAATACGAGTATTTATTGCGAATTTTTCGTTAAATTTTATTGATACGTCACGCGATAAATTAACCCCGCCCGATCATCACTCACATAAAGTGCGCCATCTTGCCCCACTTGCACATCCACGGGGCGCCCAAAGGCAGCGTTGTCTTTTAGCCATCCTGTGGCAAAATCCTCCACAGCCACAGGTTTATCGCCTTCAAATTTAACGCGCACCAGCTTATAGCCGCTTGGATGTTGGCGATTCCACGAGCCATGCAGCGCCACAATTGCATCTTGTTGGTAGGCTTTTGGAAACTTACTTTGATGTAAAAATGTGATTCCCATCGGGGTTGAGTGCGATTCAAAAACAAATGCAGGCGGTGTGGCATTTTCACAAAAGCCCACTTCGCCCTTAAAGTTAGGGTCTTCAAAAAGCCTGCCCCAGCGATGGGGATTACTTTGTTGATTTTCCGCTTCAACCCTATCAGTATTGACATTACCCCAACAATGCGGCCAACCATAATTGTGCCCCGCCACAATCTGGTTTAAGTGCTCTGGGGGCACAGTTTCGTCGGGTGCACCATTTTTTACGTGGGTGCGATTATCTGCACCGTTATTGGTAGCAAACATCGCTTTCGTGGCTGGGTGCCAAGTAAACCCTTGTGAATTACGCAAGCCCGTAGCGTAAATTGGGCTGGACGCATGCCGTCCAAGCGTAGCGAGCGCACCTGCTGGCTTGCCCTCTACGGTATATCGAAGCATGGTCGCGCGCAGTGGGTCGCGCTCAATGCACACATTACAAGTTGAGCCCACATTCACATACAAATAGCCATCAGGCCCTAGTTTCACGCTTTTATACGTGTGCCCGCCCGTAGGCAAATCTTTCACCAGCACGATTGGCGGCTTCGCGCCATTTTTATCAAGCGCGACAATGCTATCTTGATTCGCCACAACCAATTTATTACCCACAAAAGTGAGCCCATGCGGCGCACTTAAACCTTCAGCCACCACCTTTAATTGCCCAGCTTGAGTTGGATTTTGTAGATTTTTTTCAAACTTCACCACTTTGCCCTGCGTGGTCAGGCTCACATACAAATGACCTGCCGCATCAAACGCCATGATGCGCGGTTGGCTGTCGGCATTCAGCTGGTTATATTGGCTTAAATCAGCAAACACTTCAGCGTGAAAACCCTTGGGCAATTGAATCGCTTGCGCAATATTTTTGGGCACAGGGCTCACGCTGGCTTCATTGGCACAGGCCGAAAAACTCAACATCAAAATGCTCACTAATTTTAAAAAATGTTGCCGCATAAAACCCCTTAAACTCGCATTAACCCACAAAAAAATGGGTATGCGGAATCTTGCGTGGAATTAAAGTACCCATTAATTTATTTACAAAGTTTGGGGTTGAGTCAAAATGACCTTGCTCTCACAGGTCTCATAGTAGGCTCTTGCTGATTATTAACTACATCATATCCCCCTAAACGAAGCTGAAAGTACCTAGAGCATGTTTTCCTCTAACTCATTATTAACCAAAACATTCTGTTAGGCTAGACTGCACCTAGTAAACCATTAGCGACTTAACTTTATAATAAATCTTTTGTCACGCCACTAGATAATTGTGTCCCTTGGCCAACAATATTAATTGTTAATGTTGGCATGAATTTTCTCCTTAGTTATTATTTGGGTCTATGCGCTAAGCCAATATACAACTCGACTTCTATGTCTTTAAATTTTGGGTTCCCCGCCTTAGTATCTATGACAACCCGATAATCTCCAGGCATTAGGTAGTCGTTGTATATCAATTTGAAAAATCCTAGGCTAGATGCTTGGGCTGGAAACGAATCCCCCCCGCCTATAGATACCAAAACATTCTGACCATCTTTAATTGTGTATACATCAATACTGATTGGGGTATTTTCACCATTAGTCCGCCGCCCATTAACATCTTTTCCGTGCGTTAAAGCAAAGACTAGTTCACTTTCTTCTTGGTTTTTGTATTTAAAAAGTAAGCTAAACGCGTAGTTATCTTCTTTACTAATATGCACCAGTAACTCTGTTTTAACATTAGGTTGAGAAATATCAACTCGCTTTGATACAGGTGTTTTTTTGTATTCACTAACAGCCCCACAGGCAGCTATGCTAAGCCCCATTATTAACATAAGCCCTAGCTTTGTTATTTGCTTAAAAAATGTGTTGTGCGTCGTTTTCATTTACTTTGTCTCTATGGTTAATAGGTTTATTAAATTAACATGATCAATGCATCAATTCCCAAAAAAAATGCAGTTGACATTCGAGTGATGTATATCATATGTACAAGAAGAGACTGCCAACTAGTTAAGTTAATAATATCTTTTCTTTTAAAACACCGTACCAGTAATTTTTAAATAAACGCGTATCTCCTTTTGCAATGTAAATCCAAGCGTATAAAAAAATACTTCCACAAGCATTACAAGAAATAGGTAAGCAGCAATCAATCTGAATATGCTCATATGCATCCACTCAATTATTCTTAGCTGTAGATAACAAAAAAAACCAACAATTCAACTATGAATCTACTTACATAGGTTTTTGGATGTGCTTATCAAAAAGCACTTTCAACACTACATTACGTTTTTTACATTGCAAAATACTATTTGATATATTTAAATTTCCACACGACATTCTGCATACCCAAAAAAATTCACCCAAAATAAATCATTTTTGCCACTTAAAAATCGCCCGAGAGAAAACCATGCCTCTGTAAGCCGCATGGATACTGGCATACAAAGGTGCTGCAAGGAAGACATGCAAAATAACCCCAAAAAAAGTCTCTTTTTTACAACTATTTTACGCGCGTATTACTCATCGCCTTCCACCACCAAATCTGGAATATGATTAAAGGCGATACGCATTGGCGCATCTTTTAAAGCCTCATGCGCGCCAGCAAAATAAATGGTATTTTTGCCATATTTTAAATTGAGCGCGTCTATCGCTTTGTTGAGTTTTTTCTCGTTTTCAAGTGGCTCAATTTGAAATAAATCACGCGCCACTTCATCGGCTGTTTTTAATCCTGAAAAAGCCACGCCCACCGCAAACGGCTCATGCTTAATTTTAGTTGGATAGCGCCGCCAAAAAGTTTCAAGCGCATGAATTAAAGTTAAGGTGTTATCGGTTGCGGAAATATCGCTTTCCATCTTCCAACTTGGCGCATCTCGAAACTTCACTTTCACGCTGATGTGCGAGGCTAACAACTCATAGCTACGCATACGCATGCAAGCTTTTTGCAGCAATCTGTGCATCACCGCTTTTGCGCCTGCTTCTGTGCGCTGCTCTGGCGGCATCACATGCGAATGCCCCAAGCTACTGCGCGCATTTTTCACATAATACGGCTCTAAACCACGCAACTTATCGTAATAACGCTCGCCTTCAATACTGCCCCACGCCGCTTGCAACTGGCTACGATTCGCCGCATAGAGTTGCTCTACCGTGGTTATTTTAAAGCGGTTGAGCCGCGCTTCCATTTGCTTGCCAATGCCGTTTAAATCGCGCAGTTTTAAGCCGTATAAACGTTGCGGCAGCTCGTGTTGCTCAATCAGCACGCAGCCATCAGGCTTTTGCATGTTAGATGCCGTTTTGGCTAAAAAAGTATTGGGCGCAATACCAATAGAGCAGCGAATAAAATCAAATTTTTTGCTAATCGCGCGCTTAATTTTGGTGGCTAATTTAAGCGCATTTTCAGGCACTTGCTGGCTGCCGGTGAGCTTGCAAACCATTTCATCTATTGAAAGCACTTTTTCTACATGCGTGCAGTTTTCTACAATCTCAATCAATTGATGGTGAATGGCCACATAAATGGGTGGTCTAGCTTCAACAAAAATAATATCTGGGCAAAGTTGGCGGGCGTCTTTTACCAAAGTGCCGGTTTTAATACCAAAGGCTTTGGCCTCGTAACTGGCGGCAATACAGCAAGTGGTTTCAGCCATCACTGCCAGCACGCCAATAGGCTTGCCGCGCAATTCGGGCACCAGTTGCTGCTCTACCGAGGCAAAGTAAGAGTTAAAATCAACGTAAAGCGCGTTTAATGACATGCGAAAAAAAGCTTAAACTAATGTAATGTTTTGAGTGAAATGCTGACTAACCATCATACGCTTTTAGTCTCATTTTTAGATGACAAAGTGTGTTAATTTTTTATTTAATCACTTCAAAGGTGCGATGATGAACAACCCACAAATTGCAATTTTTGCCGGCGGCTGCTTTTGGTGTACCGAGCCCGTTTTTAGCCAAATCAAAGGCGTGAGCAAAGTGGAATCTGGCTATATTGGCGGACATACTACAAACCCGACTTACAAAGAAATCTGCAATGGTGACACTGGCCATGCTGAGGGCATTAGAATCACTTTTGATGCTAATGCGGTGAGCTTTGAAACCTTGCTTGAAGTGTTTTTGGTGTCGCACGACCCCAACACGCTTAACCGCCAAGGCAATGATATTGGCACGCAATATCGCTCAGCCGTGTTTTGCCAACATCAGGCGCAACATGATGCCACAGTAAAAATGATTGCCGAGTTTAACGCCGCGCAAATTTACAGCGCGCCAATAGTGACGCAGATTAATGGCGCTGAAACTTTTTACCCCGCCGAAGATTATCACCAAGATTATTTTGCTAAAAACCCAGATAATCCATATTGCTTGGCAGTAGCGGCGCCCAAGGCAGCGAAGATACGGGCGAAGTATGCGCAGCTGATTAAAAACTAAGTTTTACTACTTAACCACTGCCTGCGCCAAAAAATTAAAATCATTACGAGTGCAATGGCCGCCATGATACCAATCGCCCACCAAAAGCCATTGGCTTCGTTAATCCAAGGCATTTTGTTAAAGTTCATTCCAAAAATGCCCGCAATCAAAGTGGCCGGCATAAACAGCATGGCCACCACAGTGAGCGCGCGCACTTCTAAATTTACCCGCTGGCTGACGCTTGCCATGTAAATATCCATCATGCCGCTTAAAGTATCGCGGATCGACTCTAACGATTCAATAAAACTCACCGTGTGGTCGTACACATCGTGCAAGTATGGCATGGTGCTTGGCTGAAAAAAGCCCTTTTCATTCCGGCCTAAACTGTTAATCACCTCACGCAATGGCCACACAGCACGGCGCAACTCTATACTCACATGCTTAAGCTGATGAATACTGTGCAACTCGCTATTGCTGGGCGATGCTAGTAACGCTTCTTCTAAAGCCTCGCTAGCTTCACCCACTTCTTCTAGCACGCCAAAATATCTATCTACCACACTATCAAGTAAAGCATACGCCAGATAATCTACGCCCTGCTCGCGCATCTGCGCACGGGTAGCCCGCAAACGCTCGCGGATTGGCTCAAACGCACCGGTTGATCGCTCTTGAAAAGTGAGCAAAAAGTTTTTGCCCAGCACCAAACTAAGCTGCTCAGAGCTCACTGCCATTTCATCAGCATGATAATAAAATAGCCGCGTTTCTAAAAAAACGTAATCATCAAACTCATCTAGTTTTGGACGTTGCTCGGTATTCAGAATATCTTCTATCACCAACGGGTGCAGATCAAACTTATCGCCAATTTGTTTAATCAGCGCCGGTTCATGGACGCCATGCACATTCAGCCACGTTTTTTTGGCGGGGTCTGGCTTAAAATTGAGCAATTCCTCAAATGTTAATTCGCACTCAAGCATGCCGCTTGCATCGTAAACAATTTTGCTAATTTTAGGCTGTGCTAAATTTTTTTGCTCTGCATCGCCCACATACACAAGCGCACCAGGCGGCAAGCCTGTTTTTTTAGCACGATGTTTTTTTAATCTAGTGAGGCGAGGTTTTTTCATAATTGGACACTACGTCTAAAACTAACCATTAAATATACTCATGTCATTATGCGTATTTTTGCATTTCAATACAACAAAATACTGCCGAGAAAATTTTATGCCTCTGCGAGCCGCATGGATACTGGCTTACAGAGGTGGTGAAATGATGTGTGTTTAAATTGAGGCGTTTTAAAGCTTTTTTTAACTGCCATTTTTGGGCGTATTTTTTGGGTGAATTGGTAGCTTTTTTGCTGGGCAAAAATTAAGTATTTTGGGCTTGAATGCTTTTACCCGCCGCAAAAAATGCACCGCCGGCTACGTGGTGAATGGTGCGTAATGCATCATGCCCTTCAAAATGCCAATGGTACTGACCATTTCCTTTGTTTGAAAAAACGCGCTCATCCGCATAAGCGGCAACCACTTCTGCAATAAATAAATCGTAAGTGTTTTGGTTATGCGGCTCGGGGATAATTTTGCACTCTAGCCACGCCACGCAGCCCGTCAGCAAGGGCGCGGCAATGTGCTTGGCGGCAAAGGTTTGTAGTTGATTTTCTGCAAATTTATCGGTGCCTTGCAGCTCGCGCCCAGAATATGAGCCTAGCTTGGTGACCAAATCCACCTGCGCTACGCACGGCACATTAATGGCAAAGCTGCCAGAAGCCTCAATCAACTCGCGCGTATAGGTTTTTTTATCAATCACTACGCAAATTTTTGGTGGGTCAAAATCGAGCGGCATATTCCACGCCGCCGCCATGATATTTTGCTTGCCGTTAAAGCTAGATGAAACAAGAATTGTAGGGCCGTGGTTTAGGAGGCGGTAGGCCTGTGTAAGTTTAATCATAGGAAATATATCTACAATTGTAACTCTGTTATTCTCGATACTGCCTTTGATAAGCTATTTGAGTTTTGAATAGCAAGTTCAACATTCCAAGAATTTCTAACAAATTCACACATTCTGAAATTATATAGTGGCCCAATCATAATATTGGCAGAGTTTTTAGAGACCAACTCTGCTGAAAGTCCCTTTCGCCTAGATTTCTTTGCCAAGTTGAGAAACACCTCTTTAGGGTCTTGCACTTGCTCAGGGTAAGGTGGTATTTTGTTTAATTGAATCCCCAACAAATCCGCCACCCCTTGCCTATCAGATAATATCCAAGCTTCAACCTCTTTTACTGCAATTCGAAATAAACACCTTGGTGGGATAACAGTTATGTTCCAATCAGTAAATAATGAGCGTGCGCATGTATAGTTATCCAAATCCGTCAAGATAACATGAGGTAACACTTGGCTTGCATTAATGTATTTAGAAATGTTGGTTTTAATATTACCAAAACCTCTAGCTAAGAAAGAATACTCTATACATGCATCAGTTTGATAGTTATTGAGCAGTTTAGTTAAAATAGCAAGACTAAGTTCGTCTTCACCGACAATAGCAACTTTCTTAATGGGCATAAATAATTAGAACAGTGCTAGTTGATCAATTTGCGCTGGTTTGTTCTTTGGAAGCATTACTTCTGCAACCGTATATCCAGCTTTAATTAGCCCCTTCTCTTCCAAAGATGAGGCTAATATCACTGTTCCATCTGACGTAGGCTCAAGCCTAATCACTTCGTCAGGATTAATACTTTGGTCGCTTAACAACGCTTCACTATGTGTAGTGATAAATATCTGACGAGAATATTTGGCCTGACGTTGCATTTGCCATATAAGTGAGTGAATGCGTCGCACTATATCTTCATTTAGTGATAGTTCTGGTTCCTCCAACATTAAAGGACTATTTCCGTCTAGAAGATTCCACATTATGCCTAGAAGCCTTAATGTACCATCTGAAAATTGGTCTTCTCTTTGCCAGCCAGCATCTGGTCTCCAGTGACCAAATAGCGCCTCCAAGTGTGGTGTTCCAGTTGTTTCATCACGTACGTACCTTAGATTACCCATGTTTGGTACACAAGTTTTTAAACCCATTTCAATTTTATGCAGTCTGGATGCGCGAGTACGTTCAGTAGTTTTTGCTATCTTTTCAAGAAAAGCTTGGCCAAAAGGATCATTTTCTAATCGGTAACCTCCTAATTGGTCAGCATACTTGAGCAATTGCGGAACTAAATGTAAATATAAGAAGGATCCAAGAAAGTCCGATATTTCCCTAAACTCTTTGTTTGCGCTAATTTGCTCAAGACGAGTTTGGGTTAATTGGTCAGGGTCTGTATGATCACTAGTATCAGGTCTATCAAGGATATATTTATTTGTTGAAAGGTTTTGTACTATTTCTTTACTAACAATAACTCTATTAGCACCTTTACCTTCCCCTTTAAAACCTAAGACATATTTCCATTTAGGTTCGGATTCAGCGTTTTCTGACAATTCAATTTCCAATAATACTTCGGTATCTTTTCTTGCAAAAAGGCACCTAAGTTTTTTAATTCCACCTCTATCTTTTATTGCACGCTGCAATCCGCCACCTTCAGATTTTGCAACATCTCTTAGAAACTTTAGTGCATCAAGTAGATTTGATTTACCCGAGGCATTTGGCCCAATAAGATAAACCCTCTCAAGAAATTTTATATCGACAGATTTGAAATTTTTCCAATTCTTAAGCTTTAATCTACTTATAATCATTTTTAGAGCCTTCAAAAGTTTAACAACTTTACAGTTACTTTAAGATTTAAGGGTAGTCACTTCTGCCAAGCATCCTTCAACGTCACTGTTCTATTAAACACTGGCTTGCCTGCTACGCTGTCTTTTCTATCGGCAACAAATAGCCTTGGCGCTCAAGTGGATTTATACACATTTATTTTTGTTTCACTTGCTCAACTTGTGCAGTCGGCACTTTTAAACCAAAAGCATCAGCCATGCGATTGGCTTGTTTTGAGGCTTGAACCAACGCAGCACGTAAACTTTTAGAGTCTGGTGTTATTGCTGCTGGTTGGCTAGGTGGTTGATTTTTTTCCATAATTTTTGGCTCTTTATCAGTGTTTGGTTATTAATATACCATGCTATTGATGTTGCTGTTTTGCCTGTGGAGTTATCAAAAACTATCCAAGTGTCTGCAAGTGGTAAATATAGGTTAAAAAAATTATTTAAGCTACGATAAAAACGCCTAGTAATTACTTTTTGCGGGATGTCATGCCCGCCTAACTTCACTCTATGACGTACACGTCTATAAGCAAGTCTCGCATCACTTAAGGTAAAGTAAAAAATACTAATGCTATAGCCTTCAGCCTTTAGTTTACGCAAAAAGAAAGCGAATGTTCGGCTTGATAGCGTACTTTCAAATGCAAAGTCTTCTTTTGCATCGGCTAAATCATGCAAGCGTTTTAGCATAATACGCCCAGCTTCAAAATTAACCGATTCTGTGTTTAACCCAGAAAGTCCTCTTGCAATGTAATCTGCATTTACAAACGTACTTATACCAAGTGCTTTAAGTATGGGCTCAGCATGAGTAGATTTTCCAGCGCCATTTGCACCAGCGAAAATCATTACTCGTGGCTTAATACCTGAATCCATATTACTTCTGCCAAGCATCCTTCAACGTCACCGTTCTATTAAACACTGGCTTGCCTGCTAGGCTCTCTTTTCTGTCTGCCACAAAGTAGCCGTGGCGCTCAAATTGAAAGCTTTCGGCAGGTTTTGCGTCTTTTAGGCTGGCTTCTAGCTGCGCTTTTATAGTGGTGACTGAGTTTGGGTTAATGTCTTCTAAAAAGTCTTTATCACCGCTACCTGGGTGCGGGTCTTTAAACAGTCTGTCGTACATTCTAATTTCTGCCTCATGCGCGTGGTTGGCGCTCACCCAGTGAATATTGCCTTTTACCTTTACGCTATCGGAGCCGGGCGTGCCTGATTTGGTATCGGGCAGATATTCGCAGTGCACCGTTGTTACATTACCTTGCGGGTCTTTTTCGCAGCTTGTGCATTTCACCACATAGCCATAGCGCAGGCGCACCATATTGCCGGGGAAAAGCCTAAAGTAGCCTTTTGCTGGCTCTTCCATAAAGTCTTCGCGCTCTATCCATAGCGTTTTGCTTAGTTGCACCGTGCGCTTGCCTAGCTCTGGTTTAAGCGGGTGGTTGGGCGCAAAGCAATCTTCGCTCGCGTTTTCTGGGTAGTTATCAATCACCAGTTTAATGGGGTCTAGCACGGCAATGCGGCGCTCGGCTTCTTGGTTTAGCACTTCGCGCATGCAGTCTTCTAGTATTGAATATTCAATCCAGCTATCGGCTTTGCTCACGCCTATGCGGTCGGTAAAAAGCTTAAAGCCTTCAGGCGTGTAGCCGCGGCGGCGCGCGCCTGCTAGGGTTGGCAGGCGTGGGTCATCCCAACTGCTCACGTGTTTATCTTCAACCAGTTGAATGAGTTTACGTTTTGAAAGCACCACGTAGGTGAGGTTTAAGCGCGCAAATTCATACTGTTTTGGCACGGGTTGCGCAATTAAGCCAGCCTCGGCAAGGTGTTCCATCAGCCAATCGTAAAATGGGCGTTGGTCTTCAAACTCTAGCGTGCAAATAGAGTGGGTAACGGTTTCAAGCGCGTCTTCAATGGGGTGAGCAAAGGTGTACATGGGGTAAATGCACCATTTATCGCCCGTGTTGTGGTGGTGCGCACGGCGAATGCGGTAAATAGCGGGGTCGCGCATGTTGATGTTGCCTGAGGCCATGTCAATTTTTGCGCGCAACACCATGCTACCATCGGGGTGTTTGCCATCGCGCATTTCGCGGAATTTGGCTAAATTATCTGCCACGCTGCGGTTGCGATAAGGCGAATCTTTACCTGCTTCAGTCAGCGTGCCGCGGTTAATGCGCATTTCATCGGCCGTTTGTTCATCTACATAAGCATGGCCGTTTTCAATTAAGCCTTCTGCTGCGCGGTACATAAAATCAAAATAATCTGAGGCAAAGTATAAGTTAGATTCTTTTTTGCCATCTTGGCCATTATTATCCCAGCCAAAGCCCAGCCAGCTTACCATTTCAGAGATGCTATCAACGTATTCTTGGCTTTCTTTTTCTGGGTTGGTGTCGTCAAAGCGTAAATGGCAAATGCCGCCGTAATCGCGCGCGAGGCCAAAATTTAAAAAAATACTTTTGGCGTGGCCTATGTGCAAATAGCCATTAGGCTCGGGCGGAAAGCGTGTGCGGATTTTAGCCACATCCACCTGCCCCGCATTTTGGTGCGCGGCATCGCCGGGGCTGCCTGCCCATTTTTTTGTGGCGTATTTGTTTTCGGCTAAGTCGCGGTCAATAATGCCGCGAATAAAATTTGAGCCTAGCGGGATGGGTGCTTTTTCTTGTGACATAAATGTTCGCTGTAATCGCTAATAATGAAGTTTGGGTTATTTTACACCAGCTTAGAGGGTTAGTTGCGGGTGTGATAAACTCTCGACAATATGAACGCACTTACTTTTCCTATTTTACGCTTATTGGCTGATGGAAAATTCCATTCTGGTGAGGCACTAGCACAGCATTTTAAGGTGACACGCACGACCATTTGGAGCGCCATTCAACATGCGCAAAACTTAGGCATTGATATTTTTTCTGTGCGTGGGCGTGGCTATAAATTGCCTACGGCAGTTGAATTTTTAAATCAAGATGAAGTACTACGCGCGATTGGTGAGCAACGCGCTTGGTTTAATTTGCAGATTTTAGATGAAGTAAAATCAACCAACACTTTTTTAATGCAACAAAGTGCTAAAGGCGCGGCGCATGTCACCTGCGTGGCGGCAAACTTGCAAACCAATGGCAAAGGGCGGCGCGGGCGCACTTGGGTGTCTCATCTTGGCGCAAGTTTAACTTTTTCATTGTTATGGCGCTTTCAATGTGGGGCGGCGGCGTTATCTGGCTTAAGTTTGGCGGTGGGCGTGGCGTTAATCAGGGCATTTAATAGTTTTGGTATTAATAACGTGCAACTTAAATGGCCCAATGATGTGCTAGTTGATGGCAAAAAGTTAGCGGGTATTTTAATTGAGCTGCAAGGTGACATGGATGGCCCCAGTGCAGCGGTTATTGGCATTGGCATTAACCTAAACCTACCCGAAAAAGTGCTTAAAAATATAGACCAGCCCGCCATTGATTTAGCGCATGCAAGCACCAGCCATATTCCGCAAAGCACATTGTTAGGGATTGTGCTCAAGCATTTAGCTGAAGTGTTAAGCCAGTTTGAGTTGCATGGTTTTACCGTAGTGCGTGATGAATGGACGCAATACCATGCATATCATCAAAAGCCTGTGCGCATGCTGATGCCAGACGGCCGCGAGGTGCAAGGCGTGGTGAGCAACGTGGCCGAAGATGGCATTTTATTGGTTGATACTGCACTTGGTTTGCAGCGCTTTTCGGCAGGTGAAATTAGCTTAAGAAGCACTTAATGTTAAATAAATTAAGCGCTACTTAGCTATTTGCTAATATTTTAACGTTAAGCCGATATTTACTGAGCGCCCCATCCCTGGCACGGCTGTTCCCCAAAGCGGTACGGAACCTGTAGGCACAAGCGCTGTTGTCATTGTTGTGCCCTGCCCTACATAGGCACCACCCAAAGGCAAGTAATAAGCTTTATCAAATAAATTTTCAATACTAAAATCGAGTCGTGCTTGCTTCCAATTATAACTAGAACGCACATTCACCAAACTATAACCAGGTGTTTTAATTTCATTACGCATTTCAGATACATTGTCTTTTGACTTCACCATGTGAAGTTCTAAGGCGTTTTCCCAATGCTCATCATTGTGCGTTAACGTCAGCTTTGTATTGAGCGGCATAATGTTGTACAGATTATATCCAGTGTCACGATTTTCACCTTTGGTGTAATTTAATAAGCCTTTAACAGCAAATACACCTAAGCCATTTTGCGCTAGCGGCATACGGCCAGATAAATCTATGCCGTAAAGACGCGCTGATTGATTGGTGTAACGCAATACTGTGTACTGATTTTTCAGCAAGGTTGTACGGGCGGTATTGGTTACGCTATTCCATTGTACGGCATCAATGTAATCTGTCACATGGGTAAAAAATGGAGTTGCTTTAAACTCCCATTCACGGTCAGTTGAGTGCCAATCAAGCGTAGCTGAAAGGGTATGCGCTTTTTCTGGCTTTAAATCTATATTGCCAAAATAGCCATTTCCGTCGCCGACTGTGTTGTTCATTAATGCAGCCATCTGCCAAGTTGACCAAGTATAGCGCTCGTATAAATTAGGGGAGCGCACTTTACGCGCAACACCAATATCCACATCCATCGTCGCACTTGGCGTATAACGTGCCATGGCTGATAAATCCCAATTGCTGTCACTTTTACTATGGTTTTTCAAATTAAATGCAGCACTATCACGTAGCTGGTTTGAGCCCATCATGTTGGTATTAGCATAACCATTTACATTACCTGCATCCGTTTTTACATGCTCATAACGCACTCCTGCCAAGGTCGTCCATTGCGGGTTTGGATGTTGCTCCCACTCGGCAAAAAGTGCCGCGCGGTCACGCTCGCCATTATTGATATTAGTGAATGTGTTTGGAAACATCATTGCACCAGAAGGTGTCCACCAATCATCTAGGCGATATTGCTGCAACTCAGCGCCCACACGCAGTAAATCTTCTTGCGCCAGTTTGATGTCAGCCTTGATAGTAGCACCAGTGGTTTTACCTTCGGTGTACATAGGCATACCTGCCGCGCAAGTAGCGCTAATGGGCGAGCATGGCTGCCCATTACCCGTATTGCTTATTCCTGTGTTTCCACCTGATGCGCCGCCATACCAGTAGCGTTTATCCGCGCCAAAATCCATAAAATGCTCAACGCGTTCATGGTAAACACGCGTGTCTAACTTGCCCCAGTCAAAGTCACCCATATAACGCAGGTTAATGCGCTTTTGTTCGTTATCTAACAAATCCATGCGCTGGTTAGGATAAAGTTGCTCTGGCATGTTTTGATAACCAAGTTTTGCTTCAAACAAATGTGCGCCACTTTTTGCAGCAAAACCTAATGTATGATTTTGTGTTTCGTAAGCCGTAGAACCAACCTCATCAAGCCCTAACGTGTGGCCGATACGACCTGTCACGCCGGAGCTTTTAAAATGGCTTCCTGCGTTGTAATTATTGGCCTTTGAAATAGCACCTGCGTAGCTCACACTTACGTTTTCAGTTGCATAATTGGCAGCAAGGTTGCCGCCTCGTGCATCATTATTGCTTCTATAAAAAACGCCAACTTCCCCTTTAAGTATGGGATTTTCGTTAGATGTGGCAAATTGTGGTGCTTGTGTGTCAGCAATGATGGTGCCTCCAATACTGTCACCACCAACACTTACAGGCGTGATACCCGCGTAAACTTTAATATTGGCGATATTTGTTGGGTCAATATATGAAAGCGGCGGGTTCATATGATTGGGGCAAGATGCTATTAAATCCATGCCATCCACCTTGATGCGCACACGGTCATCGGCCAAACCATGAATTGCTGGAAGGCTTGATACGCCACCTGTGCGATACAAGCTAACACCTGGCTCGTCACCCAGTAAAGAGGCTGTATCACTCGTGTTCACTGGCGATAGATTGTATTCTTGAAGCTTTTCTGCGGTAACCTCGACACTTGGCAAAGTTAAATGCTCTGCCTTCGCCGCACTTGAAACCACGGTGAGTAAACATGGTGTTAAAATACGCAAAACTGCATAACTTGAGAGGCTGCCCGAATGGTGCTGAAAACTTTTCATAGTTAAACTCTTTATATAATATAAATATATATACTATATATGAATTAAACCCTTTTTAAAATGTGGCAAATTGTCGCACCTAGTACACCACACATAAAGTAAACCAATATGTTATTAACCATAGACGCAGGCAACACCCGCACTAAATGGGCATTGTTTGATGATGCTAACGACATTGTGTGGCAAGGCGTTTGCACTAATCAAGAAGTTGCTAACGCAATGTTGTTACCAGCAAACACAGTATGCACACGTGCGATTGTGGCTAATGTAGCGGGCGAACAACATGCCCAACAAATTGCTACACTACTTAAAAAACACGCTGTAGAAAATGTGCATTGGGCAAAGGCTAGCCCACGCGCTTGTAATGTGATAAACAGTTATGAAAAACCAGAAACTTTAGGTATAGACCGCTGGGCTGCGCTGGTAGCCGCATGGTATATGGAGCAAAACATTTGTGTGGTGGTAAATGCAGGCACGGCAATCACCATTGACGCGCTTGGCAAGCAGCTTGAAAATGGCCAAGAAATGGGACTATTTAAAGGCGGTGTGATTGTGCCAGGCTTGCTAGCAATGCAACAAGCGTTGAGCGCCGCCACTGCGCAATTGCCGATGCCGATACCAAGCGACCATAAAAATATCCATTTTCAACGTGAAATTTTTGCTAAAAATACTGCTGAAGCCATGCATGCCGGTGCAATTCACGCGATTTCTGGGGCAATTACCATCATGTCGCACAAACTAAACAGTATTTATAAAAGCCGTCCACGCGTGATTTTGAGCGGAGGCAATGCCCAGTACATTAAAGAAAACCTGATTGCAGACGTGACAAGGCAAGCTGTCATCGTGGATAATTTAGTTTTACATGGTCTGCAACTCATTGAAAAAGATGCGCAATAAATTATCAACCGCCAACTTGCGAGCCATCCACCGATGAAAGTATTGGCTTGGTTACTATTTTTGGCCAATTTGGGCTTGCTAGTCTATTTTAATTTAGATCACATTATGCCCAGCCCACCGCAAATTAAATGGGCAGAGTTAGAGCCTGAAAAAATGCGTTTGTTGAGCGACGCCGAAATTCAGACCTTGCCAAAATTAGCCTCAGCCTCTGAAACTCACGACCTTGAAACCAATAATGCTGAAACCAACATTCAGCTTGCGCCAGTTGAAAATAGTCCCGCCAAAATTGCAACTAGCTGTTTTGATTGGGGAACATTTACTTCCGTTAATATTGAAAATGCCAAAAATGCAGTAGCCCAGTTATCGCTTGATGCAGAAGTGAAAGAGCACTCGCCACAAACCAACAAACGGTTTTGGGTGTTTATTCCGCCACTTAAAAACGCTCAGGCCGCACAAAATTATGCCAATGCCTTAAGAAATTTGGGCGTTGAAGATTTATTTGTGGTGCAAGAGCCCGCATGGAAAAACGCCATTTCGTTTGGGCTATTTGAAGATGAAACGCTCGCGCAAAACTTGCTGAGAGAACTCAAAGCCAAAGGCGTTAAGAAAGTTGAAAAATCTCTGTGGAACCCTAAAGGTCAAATCAGCTTAATTTTTAACCAACTAAATGATGATGAAGCCGCTGCACTGGAAGGTTTAAAAGCGGATTTTCCTCAAACTAAATTGAAAAAAATCGGCTGCGAATAAACCGCTTTTTAAGCGTTGCAATAGCAGCCTAAATTTTAGCAAAAATCGCCCGAGAGATTTTTATGCCTCTGGAAGCCGCATCCAGACTGGCTTGTAGCGGTGCCAACAGGAAAGTGATGAAAAACCGCCCTTAAAAAAGCGATTTTTTATGGAAATAATTTACCCGGATTTAAAATATTATTGGGGTCAAATGTGAGCTTAAGTGATTTCATCAACGCCATGGTGGTGGCATCAATTTCACGCGGTACAAAAGGTCGTTTTGCCATGCCCACGCCATGCTCACCCGAGAGCGTGCCTTGCAACGAAAGCACCAAACTAAACACTTCATCTAGGCATTCGTAAGCGCGCTTCATTTCATCGGCATTATCGGGGTTGACCAACAAATTGACGTGGATATTGCCATTGCCCGCATGGCCAAAATTCACATTGCTAATTTGATATTGTGCGGCGAGTTTTTCTAGCCCTGTTAGCAACTCTGGCAAGCGCGAAACGGGCACGGCAATGTCTTCGTTGATCTTCTTAGGCGCAATGTCTTTGAGTAATGGCGACAAAGCTTTGCGCGCCGCCCACAAGGCTTTAGTGTCATGCGCGGGCTTGGCTTCAATTAAACCTTTTACTTGGCAAGCCTGCAAAATCGCTTCAGTCGCTTCCGCAATCTCTTGGCTTGAGCCATCCACTTCTATCATCAAGTAGGCTTTTGCATTTTCAGGCAGCAGGTTTGGGTGACGGCTACGAATCAGATTAAGTGCGCCGTTATCTAAAAACTCCAGCGCACTAGGCGTATAAGGTTGCGCCATAATCGCGGCAATTGCCTTTGCACAGCTTTCAGTATCCACAAACTCCGCGGTAATGCCGCCTGTATGCTTGGGCAGCGGCGTGAGTTTTAAAGTAGCCTCGCAAATCACTGCCAATGTGCCTTCACTGCCCACCAAAAGCCGCGTTAAATCGTAGCCCACCACGCCTTTGCTGGTGTAGCAGCCGGTGCGAATAATATCGCCATTACCCGTTACCGCTTGCAAGCCCAATACATGGTCGCGCGCCACGCCGTATTTCACGGCATGCGGGCCGGCGGCACACGTCGCTAAATTGCCACCAATGCTGCAATAAGCCGCGCTAGAAGGGTCTGGCGGCCAAAAGAAACCTTCTTTTTTGACTGCATCTTGCAAAGTTTGGTTAAGTACGCCCGGCTGTATCGTCGCCATGCGATTATCGCCATCCACGCTCACAATTTTATCAATCCGCTCAAGCGACATCACTACCCCACCCTGCTCAGGTACGCTGCCTCCCGCCGTGCCCGTGCCACGTCCGCGCGGCACAACGGGCATTTTGTGCGTGTTGCAGAGCTTAATGACGCTTGCAACTTCTTCAATATTAAGGGGAAAAACTACGGCAATCGGCGTGTGATAATTGCGCGAATTATCGTAAGCGTATGCGTAGCAATCAACAGGGTCAGTGAAGACTCTGTCTGCAGGAAAAATAGCTTGAAGAGCTTTTAAAAAGTCAGACACAGCCATCTTCCCTCCTTCAAAAATTATTTTGTAGCTTCAGCTTCTGCTGCCTTTTGTTCAGCAAGCTTATCTTCGGCCAAAGCCTTTTCTTGAGCGACTTTTTCTTCAGCGACTTTTGCCTCTTCAATTTTTTTCAGCTCTTCTGGTGATGCAGCTTGCCCTAACATCACTTCATTATCTTTATTGTTTTTTCTGTCAAAGACAAGATTATCACCCATAATTACACGAATCCAATCAGGGTAACTGTAAGCCGTGCCTTTGTTATGATCAATAATTGCACCAATGCCGCCACCAAACAAAATATTACCAAACATCCCGCCATTAGCACGCGAAATGACTGTCGCCAAGCCTGCGTCATGCCCTTCTTTTTCACAGCTGATAAGTAAATTATCGCCAGAGCGACGAATTGACATTGCGCTCGGTGTTTCAGCTTTCCACTCACCACGTTCATTTTTGGCTGTGCATTTAGCGCCCAATACTACTTGATTATCTTTTGAATATGTTTCAACTTTTACTGGCTGATTTGCATCTTTGGTGATTGACGCACAGCCAGTCATTAAAGTTTGTAACGCTAGCGCCACAAACACGTATTTTTTATTGAGTTGCATTTATTTTTCTTTCTATTAGTTAGGTTGAGTGACAGGTTTTGTCATACCACATAATCGTTTAAGAGATGATTATGGGTAATGTGCGAGAAATAATCGAACATTACCCTTGGTATGCAATAACTAAGCCAGAATGGCGATAGAAGTGTTAAAAGTTGTTACTTATCAATTAACTATGAGTCATGAACGTTTTTTAGGTGGCATCATGTCGGTAATCGTGCCCTCTTTCACTTCTGCCGCAAAGCAAATGGTTTCAGATAATGTTGGGTGCGCGTGGATAGTGAGGCCTAAATCATGCGCATCGGCGCCCATTTCGATGGCTAACACAGCTTCGGCTAACAACTCACCCGCGTTAACGCCCACAATCCCCGCGCCAATCACACGGTGCGTGTCTTTATCGAATATCAATTTGGTAGTGCCTTCGGTGCGCGCGATGGAAAGCGCACGGCCGCTGGCCGCCCAAGGGAATGAGGCTTTTTCAATTTCGATGCCTTTTGCTTTGGCTTCGGTTTCGGTCATGCCGACCCAAGCTACTTCTGGGTCTGTGTAGGCTACACTTGGGATGACACTCGCCACAAATTCCACTTTATGGCCTGCAATGACTTCTGCCGCCACTTTGGCCTCATGTGTGGCTTTGTGGGCTAACATGGGTTGGCCAACAATATCGCCAATGGCAAAAATATGCGGTACGTTAGTACGCATTTGTTTATCCACATTGATAAAGCCCCAGTCATTCACAGCCACGCCTGTGTTTTCAGCGCCGATGTTTTTACCATTGGGTTTACGGCCGATAGACACCAGCACTCGGTCATACACTTGCACGCCTTCAGGGGCGTTTTCACCCTCAAAACTCACATGAATACCGTCTTTTTTCGCCTCGATTTTCGAGACTTTAGTAGAAAGCATAATGGCTTCAAAGCGTTTTTCCATGCGCTTTTGCAAGGGACGCACTAAGTCGCGGTCGCAACCCGTAATCAGACCATCCATAAACTCCACCACGCTCACTTTGCTACCAAGCGCGTCATACACAGTGCCCATTTCAAGGCCGATAATGCCGCCGCCAATCACCAACATGCGTTTTGGAATATCGGCCAGCGCCAGCGCACCAGTGGAGTCCATAATACGTTCATCATCTGGCGCATTGGGGAATTTAGTGGCTTGCGAGCCGGCTGCAATAATCGCATTTTCAAAACCAACCGTAGTTACTTTGCCATCCGCTGCTGTCACGGCAATTTGGTTAGGGCTCGTGAATTTGCCCACGCCTTGCACCACCGTTACACCACGCGCTTTCGCCATTTGCGCTAGACCACCTGTGAGTTTGCCCACCACATCGTTGGCTTTCCAGTTGCGTAGGGTATCTAAGTCAACTTGCGGTCCGCCAAATGTCACGCCGTGGTGAGCGGTTTCTTGCGCCTCGGTAATCACTTTTGCGGTGTGCAATAAGGCTTTCGAGGGAATGCAGCCAACGTTTAAACACACACCACCCAAGGTTGAGTAGCGTTCAATTAACACCACTTTTAAGCCTAAATCTGCTGCGCGGAAAGCTGCAGTGTAGCCACCTGGGCCAGAACCCAAGACCATGACTTGGCAAGTTAAATCATTACTACTAACAGCAACTGCCGGTGTAGGTGCTGAAGTTTTTTCAGACGAATTTTCTACTGTCTTCTTTTCAGCAGGGCTGGAAGCCGCTTGCAGACTGGCTTGCGGGGTTGTTGTTTTTTGCTCGGCGTTTTCAAGCAGCAAAATAAGGGAATCTTTTGCGACCTTATCGCCCACTTTGACTTTTAGTTCTTTCACTACGCCTGCGTGTGATGCAGGAATATCCATAGACGCTTTATCTGATTCCACGGTAATCAGAGAATCCTCTTTAGCGATGGTGTCACCCACTTTAACCAGCACGTCAATCACATCAACGCTATCAAAATTACCAATATCGGGGACTTTTATTTCTATTGTTTGACTCATTCTAATTCCTGCAAAAAACGGTTTAGTTGGTGTATTGCTAAAAATAAATTAGAGCAATAACCGACGCACATCACTTAACATCATGCGCATGTGGCTGGTAAAGCGTGCGCCATCAGCACCATCCACCACGCGGTGGTCATATGAGAGTGATAGTGGCAGGATTAAGCGTGGCTCAAAACCATGGGTGTCTTTGCTGTAAACAGGCTGCATGCTTGAACGTGAAACACCCAAAATCGCAACTTCTGGGCAGTTGATAATTGGCGTAAACATGGTGCCGCCAATCCCGCCAAGACTAGAAATAGTAAATGTTCCGCCTTGCATTTCTTCGACTTTTAGTTTGCGCTCACGTGCTTTGGTAGATAAATCCATTAAATCACGCGCTATATCAAGCACGTCTTTGCTTTGTACATCTTTAACTACTGGCACCACCAAGCCATCTGGCGTGTCGCAGGCAAAACCGATGTTGTAATAGTTTTTTAAAATCAAGCTATCACCATCGGGTGAAAGTGATGCATTAAAATTGGGATAAGCTTTGAGTGCATTCACTGAAGCTTTAATTAAAAAGGCTAACATGGTCAGTTTCACACCACGTTTCTCTGCATCTGCCTGCATAGACTTACGGAAGTCTTCTAAATCGGTAATATCCGCCTCATCAAACTGCGTGACATGCGGCGCAGTGACCCAATTACGGTGCAAGTTTGCGCCAGAGAGCTTCTTAATGCGTGATAAAGGCTTGGTTTCAATTGTGCCAAACTGGCTAAAATCAATCACAGGCATTGGCAATGTGGCCAATGCGCCCAAGCCAGCACCCATGTTTTCAGTACGTGGCTTGGCGAGCTCACCTTTCACAAAGTTTTGCACGTCTTCTTGCAAAATGCGGTTTTTAGGGCCAGAGGCTTTCACTAAAGCTAGATTCACCCCTAACTCACGGGCAAATTTACGCACGCTTGGGCTGGCATGTGCCAATTTACCTGCCACAGCTTCTACACGTTCACCCACCGGGGCAGGTTGGTGCGCAGGTTGCACTTGCTTAGGTGGCTCAGGGGCTGGGCGCGTTGGCTCAGGTGGTGTCGGTTTTACCACTTCAGCTTTTGGCACCTCAACTGCAGGCGCAGGTTTGGTTTCTACTTTTGCAGCACCGCTCGCTTGCGCTTCCACCGTTAAAATCAGGCTACCTTGAGAGACTTTATCACCCACTTTGACTTTAACCTCTTTTACCACACCCGCAAAGGGTGCTGGAATATCCATCGAGGCTTTATCAGACTCTACTGTCATTAAAGAATCATCTGCGGCAACGGTATCGCCTACTTTAACCAGTACATCAATGACATCCACTGAATCAAAATTGCCAATATCCGGCACTAAAACATCTTGTAAACTCATAGTCACACCCTATTAAACTGTTGCTGGATTCGGTTTTTTAGCATCCAGCTTGTATTTCTTAACAGCCTCTGCCACTTTGGCAACAGGCAATTTACCTTCGTCACTCAGCGCTTTTAATGCAGCAACGACAACATAGTAACGATTGACCTCAAAGAAATCACGCAGTGCTTCTCGGCTATCGGAACGGCCAAAACCATCGGTGCCCAAGGCCACAAATTTAGCCGGCACAAAGCGCTGAATTTGCTCGGCAAAGCTCTTCATATAGTCGGTTGAAGCAATCACTGGGCCTTTTGCATCTTTTAAGCATTGCGCAACATAGCTCACTTTTTGCGGTTTATCTGGGTTTAGCATGTTCCAATGCTCACAATCCAACCCTTCACGACGTAGTTCTGTAAAGCTTGGTGCGCTCCACACGTCTGCAGATACGCCCCAATCTTTTTCAAGCAATTCTGCTGCGGCAATCACTTCACGCAATATCACGCCAGAACCCATCAACTGTACTTTTTCGCCTTTCGCTTTTGATTTACTCAAACTGTACATGCCTTTTAAAATACCTTCGGCACTGCCTTTTGGCATTTCAGGATGGCTGTAGTTTTCATTCATCAAGGTAATGTAGTAATACACATCTTCTTGGTTTTGCACCATGCGGCGCAAGCCTTCTTGAATAATCACTGCCAACTCATAGGCAAAGGTCGGGTCGTAAGAAATACAGTTTGGAATCATCGCTGACATCAAGTGGCTATGGCCATCTTCATGTTGCAAACCTTCGCCATTCAGCGTAGTGCGGCCTGCAGTTGCACCCAACAAGAAGCCGCGCGCACGGCTATCACCAGCTAACCAAGCTAAATCGCCAATACGCTGGAAGCCAAACATCGAGTAGTAGATATAGAACGGAATCATTTGCTTGCCGGTAACGCTATAAGAAGTTGCCGCAGCTAACCAGCTAGAAAACGCGCCCGCTTCGTTAATGCCTTCTTCTAAAATCTGACCGTTTTTGGATTCTTTGTAATACATCACTTGGTCGGCATCCATCGGCTCGTAAAGTTGGCCTTGGTGTGCATAAATGCCCAATTGGCGGAACAAGCCTTCCATACCAAAAGTGCGCGCCTCATCGGGCACAATCGGCACTACGTATTGGCCAATTTCTTTATCACGCACCAAAGTAGATAAAATACGCACAAACGCCATGGTGGTGGAAATTTCACGTTCGCCCGTTGCGCCTAACATATTTTCAAAAGCTGACAATTCAGGCACTTTGAGAGCATTACCTTGACGGCGGCGTTGTGGCACAAAGCCGCCCATTGCGGCTCGACGCTCGGCCATGTATTTCATCTCAGGGGAATCTTCCGCTGGGCGGTAAAAACTCAAGCTTTCCACTTGTGCATCGGTGAGTGGTAAATCAAAGCGGTCTCGGAATTTTTTCAGTGACTCAATATCCATGCTCTTTTGTTGGTGCGTGGTGTTTTGCGCTTCGCCGGCCTCACCCATGCCATAACCTTTCACGGTTTTTGCCAAAATCACGGTAGGCTGACCTTTGTGGTTAACCGCCGCGTGATAAGCTGCATAGACCTTATGCGGGTCGTGACCACCACGGTTTAAGCGCCAAATGTCACTATCGCTCATGGCGGCAACCATTTCTTTCAGTTGCGGATATTTGCCAAAGAAGTGTTCACGCGTATAAGCGCCGCCTTTGGCCTTAAAGTTTTGGTATTCGCCATCCACGCATTCTTCCATGCGTTTTTTGAGCAAGCCGTCTTTATCCATCGCCAATAGTGGGTCCCAATAAGAACCCCAAATCACTTTCAGCACGTTCCAGCCGGAGCCGCGGAAGTCAGATTCCAACTCTTGAATGATTTTGCCATTGCCGCGCACCGGGCCATCTAAACGCTGCAAGTTACAGTTAATCACAAAAATCAGATTGTCCAATTTTTCACGTGAAGCCAATGAAATAGCACCCAATGACTCTGGCTCATCCATCTCACCATCACCGCAGAACACCCACACTTTGCGGTCTGAGGTATCGGCTATGCCACGGTCATGCAAATATTTTAAAAAGCGCGCTTGATATATGCCCGCTAAAGGCCCCAAGCCCATCGAAACGGTCGGGAATTGCCAAAAGTCCGGCATGAGCCAAGGGTGCGGATAGCTGGACAAGCCATTGCCGCCTGTTTCTTGGCGGAAGTTATCCATTTGTTCTTCGGTAAAACGGCCTTCTAAAAAAGCACGGGCATACACACCGGGCGATGAATGTCCCTGAAAATACACACAATCGCCGCCAAAATTTTCGTTAGCAGCTCTAAAAAAATAGTTAAAGCCAGTGTCATACAGCGTTGCGGCTGACTGAAAGCTGGCAATGTGCCCGCCCACACCGGGAGATTTTTCATTGGCACGCAGCACCGTCATAATCGCATTCCAGCGCACTAACGCACGCACACGGCGCTCCATTTCTGGATCGCCGGGTAATTTGGCTTGTAAGTGTTTTGGAATGGTGTTGACGTAGGCCGTAGTGGCGCTATAAGGCAAATTACTGCCAGAGCGCCGCGCTTGGTCTATCATCGCTTCTAGTAAAAAATGTGCACGTTCTGTGCCCTCATTTTCAATCACTGCGGCGAGCGCATCTAACCACTCTTGGGTTTCAGTTGCGTCGGTTTCAGCAAGTCCTATAGTTGAATTTGAAGCGGGTGAATTGGTTGTCATGCGTGAGATTTCTCCGTATTGCGATTGCTACGCGTATAATTAAATGCATCATTCTAACAATATAGCCTGTAGTGTGGCTTTTTTAGGCATTTTGGTCAAGTTAAACCGTGCTTTTTAAACACTTAACGCACGACTTCTGCTACCGTTGTATTACATAATATATAAGAGTTAAAGGATTTTAAATGTCGTTAAAATTATCACAATTTTCAGAAATTGGTAGCGAATTGACGTTAACCTCTGAGAAAAGTACACTTATTGTACTTTCTGAAAAAGAAGAAAACGCGCTACCTTACCTTAAATTATTGCAATTAAAACTTAAACGCACTAATCAAACTTTTAAAGACCTGCACAAAGCACCGCTGGCTTTGGATTTGCCCAATGGCGGTGTTGCAACTTATGTTGTGCTAGAAGATAAATTAACCATTTTTCAGCGCCACACTTTGCTTCGCAAAGCAGTAGAACCTTTACTCAAAGAACAACCGAGCGATTTAGCGATTTGCGTATTTGGCGAAGACGCTGTGCGTGAAGCACATGCCTGCGCGGCTTATTATGTGGTAACGGTAAACGCTACCGAGTTACCAAGCCGCAAAAAAGAAAATAAGTTTAAACCATTAAAAAAGGTAAGTATTTATGGTTATAAAGCTACCCATGATTATGGCTACGTTAACGCGCGCGTGGCAGGCAACACATTGTGCCGCAGCCTCACCATGCTTCCGCCAAATGAACTTACGCCAACGCTTTATCGGGAAAAAACAAAATCTTTAGCAAGCGAGCACGGTTGGGTTTGGAAAGAGTTTGATATGCCAGCCCTGCAAAAATTGGGGGCTGGCGCGTTTGTGGCTGTGGGCCAAGGCAGTGAACCACAAGATGCAGCGATTGTACAATTAACTTATACGCCTAAAAAAGCGCAAAAACACATCGCCCTTGTTGGCAAAGGCATTTGTTTTGACACTGGCGGGCACAACCTTAAACCCGCCAAATATATGCACGGCATGCACGAAGATATGAACGGCAGCGCGGTGGCCTTGGGCATTTTGCTAGCAGCAACGCAACTGCAGTTGCCGGTGAAAATTGACTGCTGGCTGGCGATTGCGCAAAATCATATCGGTCCATTGGCTTATAAACAAAATGATGTGGTGAAAGCGCTGAATGGCACCACCATCGAAGTTATCCACACAGACGCTGAAGGCCGCATGGTATTGGCCGACACACTTACTTTAGCTAGCCGCCTAAAACCCAATGCGATGCTTGACTTTGCAACGCTCACGGGCAGCATGCAAACCGCGCTGGGCGACCGGATGAGCGGCGTAATAGCAACCACCGCTGAGTTAGCTAATATCGCGGTAAATGCAGGCGATAAATCGGGCGAGCGGATTGTGGCTTTTCCTAATGCGGAAGATTTTGACAGTGATTTAGACAGCGACATTGCCGACATTAAGCAATGCACATTAGAAGGCGGCGGCGACCATATTCACGCTGCACGGTTTATGGCTAAATTTGTGGAAAATGACGTGCCTTGGCTGCATACCGATTTATCTTCTTATAACCGTAAAGGCGGCTTGGGCGCGGTGCAAAGTGATGTTAACGGCTTTGGTGTGGGCTTTGGTTTAGAGGTGATTCAATGTTTAATCGCATAAGTTTTAGCCTAATTTACTTGCGTCGTTTTTTCTGGATTATCGCTTGCGCATTGTTGGTGAGCTGCACTCAAACAGATCAACTGACTTCGCAAGAAAAATCCATGCTAATCACTGAGCATGATTTTATTGATTTTGAAATCAGCAAAAATAAGAAAATCCACGGAAAGTTCAACAAACAGCGCAGCTATATTGACCATAACACTACTTTGGAATATGAAACGACCATTAATGAAAACATTTATTTATTAAACACGTTTTCGCTAGAAAAGAACCATACCAATGCGGTAGCTACCGCTTTTTCAATGCGCACAGGGGCGCTGATTGGCCTAAAATTGGGCGACATGGCGAATGAAGAAATCCCGCTTAAAAACCAATACAACGGCAAAGCCACTTTATTACTTTTAAAAATCAATAAAGAACCTGTGGGCAATCTTGTTACTTATGTACATGATAAAAAAGTTTGGTTTGCGATTTTCACTGGATTTTACTACGATAAGGCCAAGGATTTTGAGGCGGTTTTTGCCCCGCAACTTGAAAAAATTCAGGCTTTTTCATCGTTTGATAATTAACTAAAATTCGCCCGAGAGATTTTTGCACCTCTGCAAGCCGCATGCAGACTGGCTTAGCGGGGCGGTCAAATGAAGATGTGATAAAAATGGTGATATTTAAGCCATTTTAAGGTGCAGAAAAAACCACTTTAAACAGCACTGCCAAAGCGATAAAACCAGCTAATAAACTAAAGCCACGTTGCACAGTTTGGCTAGAAATCTTACCACTGAATATTCTACCAGCAAGCATGCCTGCAATCGTAGCCAGCGTAAATGGCAGGGCGATGTGCCAATGTAATTGTTGATGATATAAATACGCTGCAACACTGACTGTCGAAACAAGGGCAACCACCGCAAGCGAAGTTGCCACAATAGACTGCAACGCTAAATTGCTGAATTTTTTTAACGTGGGGACAATGACAAAGCCGCCGCCTACACCTAACAAGCCAGAAATAAAGCCGGCAAAACTGCCCGTCACAATCAGCCACTGTGTACAGCGCGCTGTCCAAAACAATTTAGAAGTAGCTGGATTCACTGCGCATGCAGGTGCAAGTTTAGCATTATCAATGTTTTCTAGTTGCGCGCTTTGCTGCCACATGCGCCATGAAACAAATATCAATACGACGGAAAAAATCACACTGAGCGCTGCATTTGGCATGCGATGCGCAAGCCACACGCCAACAGGTGAAAAAATAATGCCACAACTAGCCATTAATGCCGCCGCTTTGTAGCGCACAATACCTGCTCTAATGCCCTGAAAAGCGCCAATGCCTGCGGCCAGCGCCACCGCAAGCAAGCCAATCGGTGCCGCGGTTGCTATGCTTAAATGTAAGCTAAATGCAAGTAAAGGAACAGCTAAAATTGTGCCGCCCGCGCCTGTGAGCGCAAGCACAAAGCCTACAAATAGCCCTAGCAAAATGCTAATAATTTGCGGGTCAAGCATGTAGGCTAAATGGCAAAACTAGCTAAAAAGCTGGCTAGTTGTTAAAACTGGCTAATGCCATTTTACAAATACTGCCTGCACGGTTACCTGTTCTGCAAAATCCTAATACAGGTTTAGCGGCAGTGGCATAGGCACTGGCAAAGGCACTGACTTGTTCAGGCAAAATATTGTTAGGAATCACCGGAATGTAAACATACGCCAAGCCTGCTGCTTCAGCAGCGGCTTGAATTTGTGCGCTGGTAGGCTGGTCGGCACCCCCTTCAAAATCAGGACGATTATTGATAATGGTTTTAAAGCCTAGTTGTGCAATTTCAGCCATGTCTTGCACATTTATTTGTGGTGCAGTGCTGAACTCACTTGACTGCGTTGTAATTTGAATCGTCATTGATTAACTCCTTGTTGTAGCATAACAAATATGCTGACTTAGCACTTGCATCACCGCTAAAGCAGACTGACTTGAGATGCAGTAAATAATATTTTTGCCTTCACGGCGCGTTGATACCAGCTCCGCCTCGCGCAACACTGTGAGTTGCTGAGACAAAGTAGGCTGTCGAATGTTAAGCGCGTCTTCCAACTCCCCCACTGACTTTTCGCCCTGAGACAACTGGCAAAGTAACATCAAACGATCTGCATTCGCCATTACCCGCATCAGACCACAGGCTTTATCAACCGATGCACGAAGTGCATCAAAATTCATTTCATCAGCAACTAACACCGTCATATATCACTCGCATTAACTAACATCGTATTATTGTATATTATATAAAATAATATTTCGTTTTTGGTTGATAGCAACCATTGCTATTGTAAACATTATACAAAATAATATAATGTTCAAGGGGTTTTTACCACCAACTTAACATATTCAAAATTATTGATTTACCTTAATTTAAGGTGCAACCACTATGATATTCAAGCAATTATTTGACGCAGAATCATCAACCTACACCTATTTTATTGCCGACAATGTTGCGGGTGAAGCCATTTTAATTGACCCAGTAGCTTCGCATATTGATGATTATTTAACGCTGCCAACGCAGCATCAGTGTGCGCTTAAATATTCATTAGAAACGCACGTGCATGCAGACCATATTACTGCTGGTGGTTTGCTGCGCCAAAAACCGAGGCGCTAACAGCGGTTGCGGGGGCATGTGAAGCCAAAAATGCTAACTTGCAACTTAAAGATGGCGACGAAATTACTTTTGGTAGCGAAATTATTCAAGTCATTTCTACACCCGGCCACACACCAGGTAGCACGTCATTTTTGTGGCGAGATCGCGTGTTCACTGGAGATTGCTTACTCATTAATGGCTGCGGCAGAACAGACTTTCAAGGTGGAAATGCAGAAGATCAATACCGCAGCATTGTAGAAAAATTATTTACATTGCCCGATGATACGCTGGTTTATCCAGGCCATGATTACCAAGGTCGCCGTGTTAGCAATATTGGCCAAGAAAAAACAATCAACCCTCGGCTAGCGGGCAAATCATTAGCTGATTTTGTGCAGATAATGCAAAACCTCAACCTGCCAAAACCTAGGCTTATAGATATTGCAGTGCCAGCCAACCGCATGTGTGGCATACCTGAATCTTTCGTTTCACAAGGCTAAGTTGACCTGTATTATTGACTATTCAAGAATACTAAACTTTGAAAAAACCTTGCCACAAATGATGATTTTCAGGTTACAATCAAGATATAACCGAGTATTTTAATCAAGTATTAAAGGTGGAATAAATGCAAAGTGCAGCCAGTAACCTAGAGTGGTTAACACAATTTCCAGAACTCGCTCAATTAGAAACCCCTGCAAAAGATATTTTGGCCAAAACCGCGCGTATTGCTGAAGCACCTATCGGTGCTATTGGCTACCGTGAAGGTGCACCCTGTGGGGCTTATGTTATGCGGCTTGCAGGCAAATCGCGCGTGTATAAAATGTCCACCGGCGGACGTGAAATTTTGCTTTATCGCGTAGGCGCAGGTGAAACATGTGTTATCACCACCACCTGTTTGCTTGGCAATAGTGATTACCCTGCTTCCACCATCGTAGAAGAACCCATTCGCGATGTACTTATCCCCGCCAATGCATTTCATCAACTCATGATTGATTCTGCCATTTTTCGCAAATACGTCATGACCAACTACGGCGCATTGATTAGCGACTTAATCGTGTTACTAGACGAAGTGGCCTTTCACAACCTAGATGCACGCCTTGCAAAAGTACTACTGGATGCAAAAACCAGTACTATCACTCGCACCCATCAACAAATTGCCGATGAACTCGGTACGGCGCGCGAAGTGGTAAGCCGCCAACTCAAACGTCTAGAGCAAAAAGGCGCTGTTTCACTTGGTCGCGGACACGTGGAAATTATCAACCGCAACGCACTGGAAAAAATGGCTGCGGCGTGATTAAATTTAGCTCTTTTTTTAGCGCATCTTCCTTATACCACCTCTACAAGCCAATAACCACGGCTCTTTCAGAGGTGTAAATTCTTCCCAGTGTAGTACTGTTATGTTTTAAGTGTGAATATTGCTTAGGATTGAAATGCAAAAAACCCAACAACTCTGCTGGGGTTTTTGTCCAATAAATAGCTTAGCAGTGACCTACTTTGACTTCGGCCGCTACGCTTAACATCGCTAAGCGAGTTAGCCTGCGTCGCAACTTACGCTTGCTATGTACGCCAAATCAATCTTAATGTTAATTTGCAATACCACTTCTACAATTAGTATCGGCAAG
>JAKQIT010000051.1 GCA_029556915.1 Pseudomonadota bacterium | reverse complement strand
AGAACGTTAAACGATTTGGCAAACTGAAGCCCAAAATTTACAGATTAGCTCTAATCAAAAAAAATACGTCAAGCAACGAATATTTTTTGATTAGAGCTAATCGTTAAAATTATGGCTTAAAAAAGTGATTTAAAAGGGGTTGATTATGGCTTGGAGTACGGCGGCGCGGATTACACTTGCGGAAGTTGTTACACCGATACTAACGCGGCTTGGTGTAACGCGCTGGGCGTTTTACGGTCGGCTTGAGGCCATGATGCTAGGAATTGAGATAGGCAACCCGTTTGCGGTGTTTGCGATGTTAAGAAACATTTTAGCCAGTAGTGCAGGGTTGAAGGCAACTTTTGGCGGGGTGATATTTTACTATCTTGATGAAATACAGGACATTAAACACGCGGGCGAGCAGAGGTTCAAAAACCTTTATGATGATTATCAGGGAGATATTAAAACTTATATTATTGTCGCTGGTTCTGAATTCATACGTGAAGCAATCAGAAAAGCAACAGAACAAAAAACGGGCGTTGGCTTAACAATTCGCACGTTTTACCCTATCACGGCAGAAACGGTGGACGAGATAGGCGCGGATGTTGGCGAGTGGCTGGCTTTACTAGCTAACGCGAAAATTGGCACGAATTTTACAAGCCTGTATCCACCTGAAAATTTAAAGACTGAAATACAAAACCAAGTCATTGCAGAGCTAACAACGGGCGGGCGCGTGTTGTTAAGTGAGGCGAACGTGCAAGCGATATTAACGGGCTTGCAACAAGTAAGAGACAGCCAGTTAGTGCAACAATACGGTTTATTAGCCAGTCAAGGCATACCAATACCGCCCGAACAAGTTGTAGAGACCAAAGCGGCGCGGCGTAGGGCGCAATTGCGAGAGGCTCAAAGGAATTTTAGACTTACACACACGCGAACTTATAGCCAGTGGACGCATATCTAACACTTGGCGCGGTTTTTGCATATAATAAAGCACTCGAAAGGGTGCTTTTTTATTTGGGGTGAGATATGAAAGACTTTGCGTTATTTGCGGTGGTTGCTTTGGTTGTGGCTTGGTTTGGTGGTGAAATATTACCGCGCAGCGCGTTTGGCGTGGTTGTGTTTTTTGTGGTGGTATATGCTTTACATTGGTTAGTTAAGTATATGGTCGCTTTAAGTACGCGGCGTAAGGAATAAAGGGCAAGGTGTGAAACTTAGGCTTGATAAGCGGCTTTAAGGTGTGTGATAAGTTTTCTTTATCGTTAGGCAATAATTCATTTAAAGAATAAAACGATTTATCGAGTTTTGCCTTAATGATTTTATTAACAACGTCGTAATTATGAATATAATGTAACACTTGGTCGGGGCGGTTCAGGTCGCATAAGCGGGGAACGGTTCTAAGCCATAATTCCACATCATTAATGGTTACTGTAGCAGGGGCAAATAAATCTAAGTTAGGCACAATTAAACCTTTCGAGGTTTTTTAATTGTAACTAACCTTTCGTATAATGTATAAATTGGTCATGCATTATGTAAAGAAAGGAACGTTACAATAAATTGATAGGGTGCTGATTTTGGTCTGATTTGCTTTTGATGCAATAGCCCTTTTGGGCGCGATGGCGTGGGATTTTTATTCCGCGCTTTTTTTTATGCCTGAAAGGTTTAGACATGAAACAAAATATATCAAACGTATTGCACAACGTAACAGTTAAAAGCATTTTTAGTGACGACTTTAAAAAGTATCACAAAGAGGGGCGGGCTATTCAGGCGCTTGGTTTACGTGCAGACCCCATGCGCGGAATTTGGAATAACGCAAGCCCAAAGGACAGGCGATTTATTTGCAGCATTATCAATTTAGTAAATGAGAAAATCGAGCATGACGACGGGGCTGTTCGCGTGGGAGTGGGCGCGTGGGCTAAAGATTGGGATAGCTTGGGCGAACATTCGAAAGTGTTAATCGCTGAGTGCTTCATGAAGTTGCGCGGC
>JAKQIT010000027.1 GCA_029556915.1 Pseudomonadota bacterium | reverse complement strand
GTTCAATAATCAGCTGTATGTTGCAGATATGGATCAGGTAGTACGTATTGATCTGCAAGGTAATAAAACGGTAATTGCAAAACCATCAGATTTCCAGAGCAAACCAGTTTTTCTGAATGACATTGAAATCGATGGCTTAGGCAACGTGTATGTATCCGATAGCGGGGAAGATAATGGTAAACATGCTGCCATTTACAAGATTACGTCTCAAGGGCAAGTGGTGCAACTCATCAGCGATAAATCCGGCATAAAACGCCCAAATGGTTTATTAATGGATGGCCCCAATGCATTATTGGTTGCAGACTTTGGTACAGGAAAACTGTTCCGCATAGACTATTCTGAACAAGACGGCAAAGTTAAGTCTAATTTGACGCTGCTGAATCAAGGCTTTGGTGCTGCTGATGGTTTGATACGTGATCCTAGCGGTGTACTCTACATCAGCGATTGGGCTGGCGGCAAAGTTTGGCAATTAAGCGAACCCAAGGCGACTCCGCAATTGATTAGCGAAGGAAATCAGTCGTCAGCAGACATTAACTTATCAGCCGATGGTAGAACGATACTGATGCCCGATATGAAGGCCGGGACATTGGTTCCAATTTCAATTCGTTAATTGATAAAACAATATAAAAGGCCGGAATTCCGGCCTTTTATATTTTGAGATGTTACATGAATGATGCATGCGACTTGTGCTGCAATTTGCCCACAAGCTAAAGCTTTTGTCTAGACTGTGCAGCATACAATAATAAAGTCATAATCTGACGCCTTGAGATGTATTTTATATTGGGAAATTAGATGAACAAATGGTTAATATTAGGTGCAGCAATTGTTGCAGAAACCATTGCTACTGCGGCATTGAAGTCAAGTGAAGGCTTTACGAAACTAATTCCTTCTGCGGTTGTGATAATAGGATATGGAATAGCATTTTACTTTCTTTCAATAACCTTACGCTCGATTCCAGTCGGTATTGCTTATGCAATTTGGTCAGGCGTAGGAATTGTTCTGATTACTATTATTGGCTGGGGATTTTTTGGTCAGAAACTAGATATTCCCGCACTTATTGGCATTGGTCTAATTATCGCTGGGGTCGTAACGATGAATGTTTTTTCCAGTTCAGGACACTGAAACTGTAAAAATCAAGGTTAACTGCAGCGTTCACTTGAGGCCGTTGTAGTGTATTTCAAATTTAAACTGGCCGTCAGCTATGCGGATTTATGAGACGTTGCTTATGAATTTTTAGAATCAAAAAAGGACGCTTAAGCGCCCTTCCTTTCAAGCCAACTTAAACCTAGTTCACTTTATCTTTAAGCGTCTTACCTGCTTTAAATACCGGTGCGTTTTTAGCAGCAATCTGGATTTCTTTACCTGTTGATGGATTGCGGCCAGTGCGTGCAGGTTTTTTGTTGACTTGGAAAGTACCAAAGCCAACTAAGGCAACGTTGTCGCCAGCTTTTAATCTGTCACCCACAGTGGTAATAAACGCTTCCAGTACACGGCCAGCATCGGCTTGAGTGACGCCTGATAGGCTGGCTAAGTTGGCGATAAGTTCTGATTTGTTCATAAGGTTCCTTTAAAAATACATCAGTTAATAAAACGTGCAAACACAATAATCGACGCGTGGTCACGCGTCAATATCTTCTATCATTAGCGCGCTGGAACCCGTACCTGTTAGCAATTGCATCATCGAGCGCATGATGACGTCGCAATGGTGGCTGGAGGCTCTTAAATGCATCCTCTACCCCAGCTTTGAATCTAGTAGTCTGAGTTGAGTAGCGGAAACTTAATGCAATTGGTTTACGAACAAGGTTAGCTGGCCACCCCCAGTTATCAAACATATGCTGCACATGCGGCCAGTCAAATAAAGGTGCATCCGTCCACATTTTGACGTTTGTTTGACCGCTACCGTCATCAAAGCTTTCAATATATTGGCAAAGTTGCTTAGCCAGCATACTGTAGGGCATCGAATTATCACCACCTTCCAACAATGGCAAGACAACAGCATGCACAAATTCAGAGCAAGCTTCAATGTGAAAGTTGGTGTTTTCAGCATAAAACTTTTGTCCATGATCACTAATGCAGCCAATGGAAATTAGCTCATTAGGCTCAGGATCAAATGCTTCTTGAAATTTAGTAAACTCACAGTCAAAGAATACGTTAATCATCAACGATGCCTTTAACAGCTTTAGCTAATGCTCTGGCATCCCATAAAGCATGGAGCCTGATTGCCAATGGCTGATATTCAAAATAGTTTTCAATCCGACACGCGACGACATAGCCGCCAACGTTCAATGGTTTCATATTTAGTTCAAGCGGACGGTTGTGCGGGTTATATACCGCATCTGGGTGAAGTACCCCATCAAAATCTAGAAATATCATCATATTGATTGTTCCTCACTTACGCTTCATCAGCTTTAACTTGAACCCGCACTTGCCGATGCATACGCTGCTCATCAAAGCAACCCGCCGAAATCATGCCGCCATACATATCACTAACCCCCTGAAAGCCCACCCCATGCGCACTAAACCCAAGAGCGGCTTCGTGTGTGGAATAATTTAGTCGATCATGATGGTGACCATGAAAGCTATATTTTGCTTTCATACTTTGCGCTAATAAATCAATCGCTTTAAAACCATGCGGATGGCAGCTGGGCGCTTCATGGGTCACTAACACATCAGCTTGCTGACCATATAGCTTTAACCAATCCTGATAAAAAATACTGGTTCTATGCTTGCGCATTTCCAAGTCAGCTTTTTGCTGATTGATCTTGTGATAAGCTACTTCGGCTTTTAAATGTTTCGCTAGCGCATCATAACTAGTATGCTTAGGCTGAGTCTCGACTGGATCAGGTCGCCAGATTTTCTCCCTAAAAATGCCTCCTAGACCTGCGACTTTAATACCATCAATTTCAACGACACGGCCATGAAGATTTCTTTCCGCAATTGCAGAGTCAAACAAGTTGTCATAATCTGATCTAGAGTCCGTATCATGGTTACCATGAATGAAGTACACCTCAGTCAACTTCATCACCTCTGCTAGCTCTTGTTCCAATGGTCGCTGCGCTTGCAAATCACCTAAAAAAATAATGGCACAAGGCTGCTCAGCCTCAACTACAGGCAGCACATGTTCAAAATTACCGTGGACATCGCCAAACATTAAAATCATTGATCAGTTCCTTATCGCGTTTCTTTTGTCATCAACCATGTGTTTTTCCATGACCATTCTTAACGTGCGATTCAGCTCTCGCGGCCCATTACATCGTCTGAGCATTTCAATTTCATTCGCATCTGGTACAGGTAGCATCCTCTTGTCAATGCCCAACTCTGCCGCAAAGTCTGCCGTGATATTATTCATCAGCGTCATAAAACATTCTGGGCCTGGTCGCTGTACTGTCACAATCGTAAAGCGCTCCAAAAGTGGCTGCGGCAACTTACCGATTTCATTGACCGTTGCAATCCAGGATACGGCGCTCAAATCGCACGGTAAACACAGACACTCATCCATGAACACTATTGCCGTGGACGGCTCCAGTAATTGCAGCAACACATCCCAAATACGGCCATTCCGTGAATCCGCACTGGCCTTCTCAAGTTCATCCACCAGTATCAAAGGATTCGCAACTTCTTCTGTTGCCATCGTCTGCAGCACTGCACCAGGGCGAGTAGAAGACCAGCCTCGCGGTGTGCCGCGCAGAAACATGGCATCACTAGATCCGGCCGCCATCAATGCACGAAAAGGTACGCTACATAACTCGCCCAGGCGTTTGGCCCAACGGGTCTTTCCTACCCCAGGCGGGCCAGCCAACAATAACGGCCGCAGCTTAAAGACTTGCATTTTGCTAAACTGCGCCACCACCAACTGCTGATAAACTTGTGCGTTCACTGCTGTAAACCAGGGAAACTCGCTATCCAAAGTTGCTTTTACCAAGTCAGGGTCTGGCAACCCGATTAGGGTCAACGGCTGTTCCAGCACCTTGTAAATCCCCACCTTAAAATCACCTTCATCGGAAATCTTTTTATTGAGCACACACAGGCTGCTACTGTTGGCAATAGGATTGCGCTGCATTTTGCTGAGCCGATTTTGGATGGCGTAAAAATCGGGATGGTTCGCAAAGCTTTTGTGTGCCAATAAGTCGTTAATTAAAGCTTGGCTTTCGTCTTCTTCAGTATCATGTCCAAGCAGAAGTAAGGCGGCCGTGGCGGCCACATTCACATGTATTGCACTACTCCTAGTTTCCATTACAACATTAGCAATCAGCTCTTTTGCCAACAAAATAGCTTTTGCAACGTCATCATGGCTACTTTGCCACAAATAGTACTGCGCCACTCGCAATTTAGATTCGATTGAACCGATAGACATGGCGTATACGTGCCACTCCAGGGCTTTATTCTTATTCATACCAGTTGGTAAATTGCCAGTTTCATAGCACTCAGCCAACGCCTCAGCACAGCCAACGTGCTGCTGCCGGGCTTTGAGATATAACGCAAGCAGTTCCATCGACTTTGGGTCAATCGCTGAGGTGTTTTGCTGATAGAACGCCTCTTCAGCAGGTTGCAACCAGTCCGGTAGCTCCGGGCATTCAACGTCATTTTTAGCGCGCATTTTTTGAATCCTTGTTTGTTTCTGGTTAAATTTCAACGACAAGATTGTCGTTAAAATTCAAATTTTCTTCTCCACCTTCGTAACGACAATAACCTCGTGGGTTACAGATTACTCGTGTACCTTTTGGGTTAATCGTTCCTGAGGACTTGGCGCGTGCTGACTCATCGTAAGCATAGGTACTCGGATGAAACGCCTGGTAGTCAAAACTGTCATGAGTATGTCCGTGACACCAAACGTCACTGTAGCCAAACAGCTCATCCAAATTGCTCGCAAAACAGGCGCTTAAATGGTTATTTATGTAACGTTTTGCTACCGACAAACTAGATGGCAAATGATGTGTCACCACCACTGTTTTTCCAGTAAATTGTTCAGCTTTTAGTTTTTTATTCAACCAGGCCACTGACTCATCATGCAGATCAATACTGTTCTCTGGGCTAAAGTTCTTTTCGCCATTAGTAATGACTCTAAAATCATTTAGGTAACTTCTACCTTCCAACATACATAGTTGCTTAAGCTCCTCACCAAATAACTTAAAATTCGTCCATAATGTGCAACCTAAAAATCTAACACCATCAATGATGACTTGGTCATTTTCTAAAAAATGCACACCCGTTTTTTGTGCTGTAATGCGAAGCATGGCGAGTACATTTTTACGATCTTTGCCATAAAATTCATGGTTGCCACTGACATATACAATCTCTGTGTTCGGCCAAGTTTCGCGGGCCCAGTAAATGCCTTTATCACCTTGCCAAATATCTCCAGCTAACACCACCACATCAACATCAGCAGAGGGTTTTTGCATGTCAGAGAACTCTAAATGCAGATCACTTAACACTAGTATTTTCATAGGTAAACTCCAATAAAAAAGGCCTCTGAAGTGGAGGCCTTTATGTCTGCTAAATTATTATAATTTAGGCGTACAAAAGGCCGTCCCTCTCAGTCGCGGCTGAGTTGGTTACTGCTGTCAAATTATTCGTGCGTTTAAAATTCATTAATAATGGTACTTTTTTCCCGTGACGAACCTCGATCAAATCAAGTTCATCAAGCCAGCCTTTAAATTGCCATTGAAAAAGGCAATCAATATACTCACAAGGCTTAATCGTCAATTCAGCCCTTTTGGTTCAAAATATTATGCATTATTCTAACTTGATTAAATTTGGTATACTTGAATACAACTTAATTTAATATAAAAGCTATTATATCTATTATACTCATAAAGTCAATAGCTCTGGTGCAAATAATTTATGAATACTGAAGATTTATTTAAAATCCTAGCCAGCCTGTCTGGTTTCAATAATGCAACGATTGCGGATTTAGCTGGCGTTAAGCGGCCCAATTTATATAGCTGGCTTGGTGGGAAGTCTCAGGCTATGTCACAAGACAACATAGAAAAGCTATTTAATGTGTTGGGGGTGATTAAAGGCAAGCTATCAAGTGAAATCGTATACAGATGGCAGGCAGACGCTGATCTGCAGAATATTAAAGCAGTCTTAACGCACTTTCTAGAGCAAAACGTTTTAGATAAGGCTGACATCAACTTTATTGAAATCGAAGGCTATGAGACCACACTCCAAGAAAAATATAACCTCATTCGCATTCCCGGTGCGTACGATTCCCTGACCATTTTGCTTGCCAATAATAGCCCGCAACAAATTAGCTTTCCTGTAAAAAGCAGTAAACTTGGTTTTGGTAAAGACAACAAAAGAATTTCGATTTCTATTGATCAATGGTCACGATGGTGGGGTGCCGATAACTTGTCTTCATCGGCTTTTTGGATAGAAGCTTCGCTCTATCTGTCATCCCAAACCAAAAACGTACAAGTAAATGATGAACTTGACATTGATCTTCTGACCACTTACCAGTCACAACTTGTACAAAACACTGCTGAGAACGCGGGATTGCGTGCCATTATTCGGGCATTGCTTAGAGAATTACGTAACCTAAAACCCAAGCATAAACTATTAGACAAAGCCAACCGGGATGTCATTTATCTTGAGTTTTACGAACATGAGCTGAGTAAGATTAGGAAAGAGTAATTTAGTTAACCACTCATAATCCAATTTCAGAAAACCCAATTAGAATAAGGCTTGCAGACATGTTGTTGTGAAAACTGGTCGGCACAGGACTACACTAATCGAGAATTAACTAACAAAATATATGTACCATGTGCAGTAACTTCCAACCTATAAAGCCTGAACAAAACCCTTGGGTCAATCAACACTTCGGTTGTGATTTACCCGATGCGCCATGGCAACTGGAAACTTACCCAACCTACCCAGCGCCATTCATCTATCTAGAGAATGGCAAACCCAAATGTGAGTTAGCGCAATTTGGCTTAGTCCCGCATTGGGCTGCCGATAAAAAGAAGTTTGGTCTGCGTACTTATAATGCACGAAGTGAAACCGTCGCTGAAAAACCAAGTTATCGCTCCGCATGGAAAGAGCGCCAATTTGGCTTAGCCATCATGGAAAGTTTCTATGAACCTAACTGGGAAACCGGTAAAGCCATTCGCTGGCGCATAAAGCGCACAGACAGTGCACCAGTAGCTGTTGCGTCAATATGGGAGCGGTTTATCGATAAAGAAACGGGCGAAATTATCTTCTCGTTTTCAATGCTGACCATTAATGCCGAAGGTCACCCTGTGATGCAGCATTTCCATAAACCTGAAGATGAAAAGCGCTCCATTGTAGTGCTCAACGAAGCTAATTACTTGCCGTGGTTACAGGCCAATCATGATGAAGCCAGAAGCTTGCTGCAATTAGCGCCGAACGGTTTTTTAATTTGTGATGCAGCTCCACGCAATAAAAAATGACTCCTCCATCAACTATTATTAGGTTAGGATAGTCATGATTGCGTTTTGCATATTAGACCATTACTCCCAAAAACCGTGTAGCCGGACATTCAGATTTTATTTCAGCGGTGTGCCAAAATTTCCACCTTAATATTTTTGGGTTTGCTAATTATTACGACTTCATCCTCATTACGATCTAGGACTAAACCAGCAATATCAAACTTAGATATTTGTGCAGTTAATAATAATGGAGTCATATTTTTTTGTGTGTATCTATGATGTTTAATAGCGAAATCGACAGCAACTTTTCTATTGAGCGTCCAACTAAAACCGGTTTTATTAAAACTATAGCAACCACGAAATACAGTAATATTTTTTGCTAATTTATGCCATGCCACCAATTCAATATGACTGCTTGTCATTAACCATGGCTGCATACCTTTGCGACCTTTGAACAACCTGCGCAGCTCCTTGTGATAGATCCCGAAATTATCTATTGTTGACCAATTTTCGCCAAGCAGTTTCAGAATAGTGCTTTTTGGAAAATCATTTTGCGCCTCAATAAGAATTGGCAACAGTGAATATGTGTTAGCAAATTTTATCTTTTCTTGTAATGAATTTAACATGTTAAATATACTCCATTTCAATAATGAAGTTAGTTTTACAAAGCTTCTTAATGACAGAACAAACACTATTTGGAATTTGTTCTGTTTGAAATTTGCATTTACACCGCAATTCAATGCTGGGCAAATTTTCTAGATTAAAAAAATAGAAAAATGGCTTACTTGCCTTTTTGTGGAGGTATGCGATGATGCAACACGGTAGCGCAGTTAGCTTTTTTAGGAGCGAACTTATGGTATCAACGTTTGTGGATTGATTAGAATAAAAATGTTTCAAGATGGCTCCATTTTCGCAATTCGCGAAACTAGAACCTTTGATTGCGACGCATCACCGCATTCCGTGTTCGTTGTGTACGCCATTAATTGGCGCACACAGGGATGGTATATACATTGGACTATTAGTTGACCGCTCAATGCCTAACACAAAAAATTGCCTTAGGACTTACACGTTTTGCTTGCACCCAAAAGTTGCAACCCGCCCAATCGTTTTATTCACAACGCTACTTATGTTTAAACATCAATTTTATTCGCATCGCTAGTGCCAAGCGCTTAACGCACCCCTTTTTTCTCAGCACATGATTAAATATATAGTAATAAAATTTGGAGTCAATGATGTTTTATTTAAACTAGTTTTGTTTATAGCGTATTTCCACTAATTCCCCAGAATGCGGAGTAAATAACGTTAGCTGACCTCAACTATTTCATCCCAGTTACTGGTATAACTGGGGCTCTTATTTCCTTGCTTCATTTTCCAAGGCCGAGCAAAACCTTCACTGGCAAGCTTAATCGCTTCTTTACCCATTTTCTTGTTAATGCTATCCATGGCCGTCATTAAGGCATTCGATTTTGGCGAAGCTGTCACTTGGCTAAATAAATCCGTTTGCACGCCTTCCATCGGTACTAGCTCACTGAGCATCACGCCTGCTTTCACATACTGATAATTGGGGCGATAGATTTGCTTTAAGCCCCACAAAGCTGCATTAACTAACATCCGCGTATCTTGCGTTGGACTGGGTAAAGCGATGGTCATGGCATTACTGTAAAACGGTACATCAGGCTTAAAGGGACTGGTGGTAATAAACACTTGTACTGATCCAGCAAAACTCATTTGTTTGCGACATCGTCCTGCGGCACTACTCATGTATAGCGTGACTGATTGAGCAAGACTTTCATAATCCGTGACTGGATAACCAAAGCTACGTGAGCTGAGGATTTGTTGTTTAGCTGGGGCGATGTCTTCCATCTCAATGCATACCGTGTCATTGAGTTCTCTTATGGTTTTTTCCATCACTACGCTAAATTGTTTGCGTAATCTTTCAGGGCTAGCACGCTTTAAATCGAGTACAGAATTCAATCCTAGAGCTTGCAACTTAGGCGCAAGCTTACGACCCACACCCCAGATCTCGCCCACTTCAATTTGATTGAGTAGATTATCTAAGTCAATCGCTGGCATGGTATTGAAGTTACACACACTTTTAAACTCTTTGCGCTTTTTAGCACAATGGTTAGCAAGCTTAGAGAGTGTTTTAGTGGACCCTATTCCAACGCATACTGGCAAGCCTGTCCATTGCAAAATACGCTGACGCATTTGTTGACCATAGTGAATAAGGTCTTTAGAGCAAAAGCTGGTTAAGTCTAAAAAAGATTCATCGATGGAATAGACTTCTTGTTGCGGACTAAAGTCACGCAGGATACTCATGACCCGATTACTCATATCGGCATACAAGGCGTAATTAGATGACATCGCCACAATGCCATGTTGTTTGGCAAGGTCTTTAAACTTAAACCAAGGGGCACCCATGCCAATACCGAGGGCTTTGACTTCATTACTGCGAGCAACGGCACAACCATCATTGTTACTCAGTACCACGACGGGTTTGTTTTTTAGTTTTGGATTAAATACTCGCTCACAAGAAACGTAGAAATTGTTAACGTCGATGAGTGCAATATTACGTTTTGATGGGGTATTGGGCATGTTTAATTTTCTGATATTGCACATGCATAGACCAATGACTTAAACATAGCAGCTTAATTATCATTGGGCTTTAGTCGGAACAGTAGCCGCTTGCCACCTTGCTTAGTTTCTTCTTCAAGCAGCTCAAACATTTCAGACGCAACAATTGCTGCTTTAAGTGATTTACACCCATATATTCTCTTTAAATCATTCCGCATCTCTGGTATTTTTTTTGCGACCTCTTGCCCAGCATGATTTAATAGTGTCCACCCATCAGGTCTTGCTAACTTAGCTACTGCATCCGTTACAGCCTTAATTACATTGCTTTGTTGCAATTGCATTAACAGCAATTGTTCCTCAATCAAGTCTTGGTTATTTATCGTAATCCGTGCTGCCTGAGCTATGCTATTGCCGATTTGTCTTAGCTGCTCATATTCCACAAACACTTTCTCACGCTGCTTATCTAGAAATTTTTCAAGTTCGGCAAAGCGCTTAACACTGGACATATCTGACTCAATAAAGAGATGATGTACCAAGTGATTACGCTCATTTACTAAAGACTTCAAAGCTAGCTTTCTTTGCTCTACAAATTCTGGAGGAGCTTTAACTTTGTATGCGTGAGAAATATAAGGTTCATTTATATCAACTTTATCGATGTTGTTTTCAACAAAATCTGCATATATATTTTCAAATAATTGACCAACCAGAATTCCCATATTTAATTTGCTTGTCTCATCTACTTTCTTTTTTTGTTTTTCAATAATTTCACTCGCATATCCAGAAACTTCACTATAGGCGTTCAATCGTTTGAGGATCTTCTCAAACTGCTGAAATAGATAAATGTTTCTGCCAACTTTACGAAAAACCTCATTTCTCGCCTTGATGAATTCTTCGTCATCTTCTAAATTTTTTGTCATTTTTATTGGTCTCTAAATACCTTACTTAAAACGTCTAAACGAGCCAGTGACCACACCCCAAATTTCAAAGCTCATACCTTCTTTAATATCAATGGGGGAGTATGCCCCTGTTGAGTTGGCAGGGAGTAAACGCGGGGAACCATCTTTTTTCTTGGCGAGCGTTTTGATGGTGAATTCCCCATCCAACACGGCTAAGACAATGTCACCAATAGTAGCAATTTTAGAGCGATCTACTACCGCTTTATCGCCTGGCATTAAACCTACATCAATCATCGATTGGCCTTGTATGGTGACAAAGAAAGTGGCGTCTTTTTGGTCAATGAGAAATTCGCTAGGGTCTAAGCGCTTCTCGACATGCTCTTCGGCTGGCGATGGAAAGCCTGCGGAGACCTTAGATGAATACAATGGCAAATGCATGGGCTGCTCTTTGATGGCAGGTAACGCAAAGTCGTTGACCTCATCCAAGTTAAGCTTGAATAAGCCTTGTTGCTGCTTCTGTTGATAGACTTCCAACAAGTTTACAACCACAGGCTTTTGACTTTGCGGAATGCGTATCACGGTGGTGGGTTCTTTGAACTTGCCTGAACCGACTCTGCGACCACGCCCAATGACAGAAACTGAGGATTTATTTGTTGTTACATTTTTCATGTATTTATTGTAACAACAAATAGTTTAAAGTAAAGTAAGATTCACCCTATTTATGCTAATGTTGTTCATAATACTGATCATAGCCACCCTGACAAATAGAACCTTCTTCCCTCATATCTGCCTGATGTTTTTATTTTAATAGTTATATTGATTAATGTTACCCATCATTACCTACTTAGACCTTGAAACCACAGGGGCAACCCCGCTTAAAGACCGCATCACAGAGATTGCACTGGTACGGGTGGAGAACGGCGTGGAGGTCGCACGTTGGCAAACATTGGTTAATCCAGAAGTGCGTATTCCGCCCTTTATTCAGCAACTCACAGGGATAAGTAATGAAATGGTGCAAGCCGCTCCGACCTTTGCCGAAGTAGCAGGGACTTTAGCGGAACACTTAGCGGGTGCGGTCATGGTGGGCCACAATGTGCGATTTGATCATGGCTTTCTCAAGAGCGAATATAAGCGCTTAGGGCATATTTTGAGACAACGGGTGATGTGTACCGTGAAGCTATCAAGGATGCTTTATCCAGAACAACGTAGTCACAGTTTAGATGCGATTATGCAGCGCCACCAACTGACCACATTGTCTAGACATCGCGCCATGAGTGATGTGGACTTAATGATGGCATTTGTACAATCTGCGCAACGAGATTTTGGGTTAGCACGCTTACAAACCGTTGCGAATGAACTATCTAAACAACCAAGTTTGCCGACTGGCATTGCGCAGCACATGGTGGATGATATTCCAGAGTCACCTGGGGTGTATTTATTCTATGGTGATGGCACATTACCACTCTATATTGGCAAAAGCGTTAATTTAAGAGATCGGGTCATGTCACATTTTAGTGGGGATCATACCTCCTCCAAAGAAATGCGCATCTCTCAGGAAATTAAACGCATTGAATGGAGAGCCACCGCAGGTGAACTGGGAGCACTGTTGCTGGAATCGAGACTGATTAAAGAAATGCAGCCGATACACAATCGTCAGTTACGCAGAGAGCGACAGCTCTGTGCTTGGCAGATTGCCGAAGATGCAGCGGCTGTGCCGTTAATTACTTTAGTGCGTGAAGAGGAAATCAGCCCTGACATCATAGGGCAATTATTTGGTACCTTTAAAACCAAAACCCAAGCCATCGAAGTGATGCGCAATTTGGCTGACCACCATCAGCTTTGCCCACGTTTATTAGGCTTAGAGAAAGGCAAAGGCGCTTGTTTTGCTTCACAACTTAAAAAGTGCAAAGGGGCCTGTGCAGGAAAAGAACCTAAAGCATTACATCACTTAAGATTACAGCAAGCGCTGTCTGCCCATCGCCTTAAATCTTGGCCTTATGCTTCTAAAATCGGCATACGGGAACACAATGCTGAAACAGGTAAAACCGATATTCATGTATTTGATCAGTGGTGCCATATTGCCACAGTGAATAATGAGGCGGATTTAGAAGAAGCGATGCAGTCTAAAACGGTGTTTGCATTTGATTATGATACTTACAAGTTGGTGTTGAAGGCACTTAATAGAGGGGGTCACTTTCAACTGGAAAAGTAATCGTCTATTTTGGGGACAAAGCAGACATATAATCCCTTGATGCCGACTAGTGCTTTCGCACCTAACTTCTTTCTCAGAATAAATTCGGAATTTAAGGGATTTAGAATCTATCCTTTTTTCGCTTTTTTTTGATCCATTAAACGTTGACCCATAACGGTTATTTCAAGAAGCTCAGATAATTGTTGTTTAATTTGATAGTCAACTGGAAACATATAAATATGCTGAATGACTATTTCTTTTAGGATGCGTGAGCATACCGCATTATTTTTTAATTTTTCAAGTGTCTGTTCAATAGTTGAAATGTTTAGTACACGCGTAAACTGTAATTCTATGGCCAGATTGATAAGTATATAGGCTGGTGTATTTTCCCTGCCTTCTAACGCGGCGTATATTTCTGAAGCCTCTTTTGAGCCAATAGATGCTGCAATTTTTCTTATCACACCATTAATGACACCATAGGTTAGTTGTAAATATGTATCCTCAGCAAGATTTTGTATTTCTCTGTTTGTTAGATTGGGGTGGTCTACTAGCTGCACCTCTATAAACTTGATGAGTTCTAGTTTGAACTCATCAGATATTTTAATAAAATAGTCTAAAAACCTTAAGCCAGAAGATGTGCCGCTATCTGCTAACTCATATATGGCGTCTCGCTTCATTGAGGCATGACGGTTGCGGATAATTTGACCAGCTATTTCCATACCCCTAAATGTTTTATTTATTTTGGCTAATATGTCGACTGGTTCATCATTGGATGATTCCTCAACCATCTCAATTTCATCAAGTTTTTTGTTCTGGTTATCACGTTCATTTTGTACTTCTCTCTGCTCAACTACTAATTCTGGAATTTTCTTAATAAAATCATCCATAAATGAAAGTTGATTTCTTGCCAACGTCGCTTTTTCTTGCCCTTCAAATAGGGTAGCTAAAACCTGCTTAATTTTGCTTAATACCCACGAGTCTTTGGTGTGGTGTGTAATGAAAATCAAAATATTTGCGAAGTCTTCACGATGAAGATTTTCAAGAAGATTTTCTACCTCTTTTTTTATTTCATCCGATTCTGGAAATCCCTCAGCAATTTTTTTTCCTACAAAAAAGTAATAAATATAAAGATATTTAAAATCAATTAGCATATCTTTGTTAGCTAATAATGAATGGTGTGTTAATTTTTCAATGATTTCAGAACCATCAACTGATAGAAAGCTTTCACCATATTGTGTGAAAAATTCACTCAATTGATGTTGGTTTAATCCTTTGTTTAGCTTAAATCTTGCCCATGAAAGCTCAGTCAAAACATTTAAGTATTTTTCATTTTCCGTGCTTTTAATTTTTGCTTTTTCAAAAGATTGATAAATAAGCTGTTGATAGCAGTGTCCATAAGAAGTTAATTCCAGATTTTTTTGAGTATATGCTTCAAAAATCTGTATTAACATCAATATGTATATTGGTTTTGTTGGAACGATATTTTTCTTAATAACTGTATTTAATTGCGCTTTAAGTTCATCACACCTTGTATATAGTTCGGCTTCTTCAATAGTCTCCTCAACTCCTAAGGTTATCCATTTCTTAACAATTTCTTCTCTTTTGGCATTTCCAAACCCCAAGAGCTTAGATTCTTTGAACAAGTTTAGATATTCAGCTTCAGACGATACGTAATTATACGAACTATGACAGGTGATAATTACCCAGTTAAAGTTCTCAGTTACCTGCTGTATAAATAGATTACGATATTTTTGGTTTAATTCAATATTGTCCAAGTTGTCAATCAATAATACTTTTTTATCAAAAGATTGGTATTGCTCAAATGGCATGCCTACATATTGCTCACCCACTAATTTTTGTAGCAGTTTTTGCAATTCTGAGTTTTTTACAGTTTTGGCATCTATGTAAATAGGCAAATACTCTTTTTTTAAAAATTCGATAAATGCGTGCTTTAATAGTGTCGTTTTTCCTTGCTGTTCTTCTCCATAAGCTAAGTAGTAACCTTGTTTATTTGATAGCGCATCTGAAGATATGATTTTCGTTTCTTTCTTTTTAGAGTCATCAAACTCAATATCCAGTGAAACGTAAATGTCACTTAAATTGACTTTATCCACTTTCCCATGAGCAAGTACAATTTCTGTATCATCCAACCACTCACCAAATTTAGCGGAAACCTCTACTTTTTCTGATAATTTAACAATTTTGCAATTTTGACTTGATGGTTTAAATTCGTTGATATGCTTTTTCAATCCTGTAATTGCATCTAGCCATGCGCTATCTTCGTTATCCCATAATGTTATTGGCTTTGCATCTTTTGGAACGGCTTGAAATTTAGAAAACTTACATTCGTGCCAATCGCATGGCCTTACAATAATGGAAATTATTGCAGCTGTACCTAGGGCTTGTTTTTTCATTGCTGTTTCTACTTCTACATCAAAGCAATAATTTGAAGCCAAAAAGCTAGAGCTAATCAAGAATATGATAATGTCAGCCGCTTCTAGGTTTTCGTCAATTTGATCCTTCCACTCTTCACCAGCAAGTATTTTTCTATCATGCCAAACTGAGATTATATTTTTTCGTTCCAGAATTGATAAACGCTCTTCTAGCGCTTCTCGGTAGGACTCATCTTTATGTGAATAGCTAATAAATAGTTTCTTTGTCATTTTTATTCTTTCAGTATTTATTGTTTATATTGCCTAGCGCTTGATTGCGCTTGTAAGTCCAA
>JAKQIT010000021.1 GCA_029556915.1 Pseudomonadota bacterium | reverse complement strand
GTCAATACCTTTGTGATGTTTTTATCACGCGTGATAGGTTATGTGGTTGATAAAGTGGTCTTTAAAACCGAGCGCGGCACAGGCCCCGCCTTTTTTGTCACGATGATGATTGCACAATTTGTATTGGGCATCTTGGCTTCTATTATCGTGATGTGGTTCTCACGCCAACGTGAGTTTCGGGCTGACGCGGGTGCCGCCAAACTCTCCAGTGCTAAGAAGATGATTGCTGCACTTGAGCGCCTAAAAAACGAGCAAACACCTTCTGCATTACCAGAACAAATGGCGGCCTCAGGTATCTCTGGAGGAGTGGGGAGTGGACTTAAAAAGTTATTTACCACTCACCCTAGTTTAGATGACCGTATTGCAGCATTGCGCAATAATACATAAGCTTTTCTTGAGATGAACAACAAAATGAAACGACTAGAATTGTTTTTAGAGCATTTTATGTTCGGTAGCCGCTGGCTTTTGGTTCCTTTTTATTTAGGTTTAATTGCTGGCATTGCCTTGCTCTTAATTAAGTTTTTAAAAGCCTTTGTAGCATTACTACCTGTCGTGTTTGGTGGTGATGGTGGTGCGGCTCTGCTAGGCATACTTACATTGGTGGACATCACTTTGGTTGCCAATTTATTACTCATCATCATTTTTGCTGGCTATGAAAATTTTGTCTCTAAAATTGACACTGGTGACAATGAAGACCGCCCAGAATGGATGGGTCATGTTGGTTTTTCTGATTTAAAACTTAAACTCATTGGTTCTATCGTGGCAATTTCAGGCATTGAGCTGCTTAAATACTTTATCAACGTTAAAGAAGTATTGTCTGAACCGAATGGTAACCATCAGCTGGCTTGGTTAGTGGGTATTCATTTAACCCTAGTGTTTTCAGGTGTCATGTTTGCCTTGATGGATAGGATTGCTGCGGGCAACCATGCAGTTAAAGAAAAATAATGTTAGATACAAGAAGCCCTTTTAGTCGCCGCATTGTTCCTTGGCTTGCTTTGGGCGGCTTAATTCTGCTTGCCTTTATGGTGGTCACCCCATTCTTAGTCCCCATTGCCTGGGCGAGCGTACTGGCTTATGCTTCTTGGCCTGTGGCAGTGCGCATCCGAAGATGGTGCAGAGGGCGCGATAGCCTAGCCGCAAGCCTCACAACACTACTTGCTGCATTGACACTTTTTTTGCCGCTACTTTGGCTTATTTGGCTAGCACAATTGGAATTAAGTAATGTTTACCCAGCATTGCAATCCTTTTTAGCAAATCCGCCGCCCGTGCCTGAACACCTACGCGGATTACCATGGCTGGGTAACTGGCTAACACAGCAGCAAGCAAACTTTGCGGCAGATCCAGAAGGTTTTTCGATGGCTATAAAATCCTGGCTTGCCGCGCATGGAAATGATTTAGCCACTTTAGCAGGTGGTGTAGGCAAGAATCTAGTAAAAATGATTTTTGTGGTGGTTATTTTATTTTTCTTCTATCGTGATGGCGCACGCATCGTGCGAGAGCTACGGCACGTGCTTATGCATTTTATCGGTACACAAGTAAAAGATTATTTATACACAGCGGGTACAACCACTCGCGCTGTCGTTTACGGCGTCTTACTCACTGCACTTGTTCAAAGCGTAGTTGCTGGCTTGGGCTATTGGGTAGCGGGTTTACCGTCTCCCGTGATGTTTGGTGTCATTACCTTTGTGTTAGCGCTTATCCCATTTGGAACACCTCTTGCATGGGGTTCAGCTGGGATATGGCTGTTTTTGCAAGGTGAAACAAGCGCAGCCATCGGTGTGTGGATTTGGGGTGCTGCGGTGGTGAGCCAGCTTGATAATTTCCTGCGACCCTTATTCATCAGCAGTGTGAGTCCGGTACCCTTCTTGTTGGTACTTTTTGGCGTGATAGGCGGCTTACTTGCCTTTGGTTTAGTGGGTTTATTCATCGGCCCGATTGTGCTGTCAGTTGCTTGGGCAGTATGGCGCGAATGGGCAACACATTTGAACGATAACGAAATAGTTACATAAGTGTTTAAATAAAAAAGGGAGAGAAATAATGGGTGAATTACAATCAATTAGCACGTGGTGGATGTGGACGGGTTTTACCATTTTCGTGATTATCATGTTAGGCGTTGATATGTTCGCGCTTGGCCGCAAAGGCGCACATAAAGTCGGTGCCAAAGAAGCACTGGTGTGGTCAATTATTTGGTTTGCCTTAGCGATGCTGTTTGGTGGCCTATTATGGGGCTGGCTTGACCACACGGCTGGGCGTGCGGTGGCAGATACCAAAGTTATGGAATATCTCACGGGTTACCTGCTTGAAAAAACGCTGGCCATGGACAATATTTTTGTTTTTGTCATGATTTTCAGCTATTTTGCCGTGCCGCTTGAGTTTCAAAAACGCATCCTCATTTATGGTGTGCTGGGCGCTATTATTTTGCGCGCCCTCATGATTTTACTCGGCGCCTGGCTTATTGCGCAGTTTCATTGGGTGCTGTATCTATTTGGCGCGTTTTTACTCATCACCGGCATTAAAATGTTTATTTTTGCGGAGCATGAGCCAGACCTT
>JAKQIT010000031.1 GCA_029556915.1 Pseudomonadota bacterium | reverse complement strand
CGATTGGCGCAATGGCATTAACAGAATCCTGCCCTCGTTATCGGTTAAAAAGTGTTCGCCAATTCGCTCGCTTAATTCGGTTAATGCTTCTCGGTGTTTATCGGTCGCCTCTACCATGTTAGGTAAAAAACCTAAGAAATTAAGCTTAGCGTTAAATACCGTTTTAATGTTAAGCACTCCACGCTGACCATATAGCGTCGCACTCATGCCTTCAATGCTTTCTTGTGATAACTGGATTGGGCTTAATACCGCATCCGCTAGGGTGAGGGCGATGGTGACACGTATATCCAACGAAGGTGGCCCGTCTATAATGCAAAGATCATAATGTGCATCCACACTGGCTAAGAAATTGGCAAAGTGTTGGTGTGCAATAGATGATTTTTCTGTGAGCTCGCCTTCATGCTCAATCTTTACGCGAGCTTGCTCTACTAGCACATTGTTAAACTTCCCATCGGCTTCCAGTATGCTGAACCCGCTACTACCAACATTGATATCAATGATGTCGGTGGTTTCAAATATGATCTCAGTTACGGTTTTGGCAAGCGGCACAGCCTCACCATTGCGTTTGAAGAACTTAGTGGTGTTCCCTTGATCATCAAAATCAATCACTAAAACACGGTAGCCCAAGTTTCTAGCATACAAGGCAAGCTGACAGGTGTTGGTAGATTTACCTACGCCTCCTTTTTGTACGCCGATATAAAGAATTTTCATTATTTTTATAGATACTGTGTATTGTTGATTTGTGGTGTATAGTTTAGATATATCTAATATTGGTGTCAAGCAAATAAATAGACATATCTAATAATAATTGTAGTTAAATCTAATTTATGGATACATGGCAAGCTAGATTGAAACATGCGATTGAAGTTAGGGCGGTGACCAAGGTCGCGCTTGCAAAACACGTGGGTATAAAAGCACCGTCAGTAAGTGCTTGGTTATCCTCAAAGTCAAAAACCATGAGCGCGGAACATGGGATTGCGGTGTGTGAGTTTTTAGGCATCACACAAGAATGGCTAAAAACTCACACACCGCAATCCCATGTTCCGCGCTCATTGTTTTTGATTTTGATGATAACCAAGCACTCACAGACGGTGCTTTTATACCCACATGTTTTGCAAGAGCGAGTTTAGTCACCGCTCTCATTTCAATTGCATATTTTAATCTAGTTTGCCATGTATCCATAAATTAGATTTAACTACAATTTATATTAGATATATCTATTTATTTGCTTGACACTAATATTAGATATATCTAAACTATACGCCATGAATCA
>JAKQIT010000136.1 GCA_029556915.1 Pseudomonadota bacterium | reverse complement strand
TTTTGCTTATGCCGCGGAAGGCGAAACGACTGGCGAAAAATCAATCAGCAATCAAGATTTTTTTGTGAGGTTGGCTAAAAAGTTAATTGCGGTGATAGACGAAATCACCGAAGACGGCTTTGTGTTTAGAGTGGACATGCGCTTGCGGCCGTTTGGTAGCGAGGGTGCATTAGTGAGCAATTTAGATGCGCTGGAAGAGTATTACCAAAATAATGGCCGCGAGTGGGAGCGCTATGCTTGGATTAAAGGCAATGAAGTCACGGGCGGCAACCAAGTATCAAAATTGCTCAAACCTTTTGTCTTTCGCAAATATTTAGACTTTGGTGCGTTTGCCAGCATGCGCGATTTAAAAATACAGATTCAGCGCGACGTGAATAGCAAAGGCATGCATGACAACATCAAGCTTGGCCGCGGCGGAATTCGTGAAATTGAGTTTATCGCCCAAGTGTTTCAGTTGATTCGAGGTGGGCAAGATGTGAGCTTACAGGTGAAGCCCACGCTTTCTGTATTGAGTCTGTTGAAAAACAAAGGGTTGCTGCCTGAAAAAACAGTGACAGAGTTGACAGAGGCCTATATTTTTTTACGTAATATTGAACATCGTTTGATGTATGTGGAAGATGCGCAAACGCAGGAACTGCCAAAAACAGATGAAGCGAAAGCGCGCATTGCTGAAGCGATGAATTTTCCTAGCTGGGTTGATTTCTTGGCCAAGCTGGAAGGCTATCGTGCGCAGGTGCAACAGCATTTTGATGCGACGTTTAATGATGATGAAACGGATCAAGACGCGCTGGAAACTGAGAAAGAGGTGTGGAATGGCAGTATTAGCGAGGCGGAATCAGTCACTGCATTACAATCGTTAGGCTTTGCCGATGGTCAGGAATCATTGCGCCGCCTCAACAATTTGCATCAAAGTAGCCGTTATGTGCAGTTGCCGGAATTAAGCCGCCAGCGTTTTGATGCGGTAATGCCGCATGTGATTTCGCAAGCGGCAAATATGCATAATGCCGATACTACCTTAACGCGCGTGATTGATTTGCTTGAAAGCATTTGTCGCCGCGCCAGCTATTTAGCGCTGTTGGCTGAGCATCCTCAGGCGATGAAGTTGCTGGTCAAGATATGTAGCAGTAGCCCTTGGCTGGCCAACTATCTAAGCCAGCATCCCATTTTGTTAGACGAATTGTTAGATACGCGCAGTTTATATGCGGCGCCCGATTTTGAGGCCTTGCGTAAAGAGTTACTGGCGCGCTTGGCAGAATCAACAGGCGATATTGAGCGGCAAATGGACATCATGCGTCACTTCAAACATGCTAACGTGTTCCGTTTTGCCGTGCAGGATATCAATGGTGAATTGGCACTGGAAAAAATATCAGACTATTTGAGCGACCTGGCCGATTTGATTTTGAGTGTGAGTTTAGAAACCATTTGGCCGAATGTGCGCGGAAAACATCTTGATGCGCCTAAATTTGCCGTGATTGGCTATGGAAAATTGGGCGGCAAAGAATTGGGATATGCTTCAGATTTAGACGTAATTTTTCTTTACGATGATGAAGCAGCTGAGGTCGGTGAAGTCTATGCGCGCTTTGCCCAACGCATCAACAACTGGTTTAACAGCTTAACTTCGGCAGGGTTGCTTTATGAAACTGACCTGCAACTGCGCCCCGATGGCAATAGTGGTTTGCTGGTAAGTAGCGTTGAAGCTTTTAGAGAGTATCAACTGAATAAGGCGTGGGTGTGGGAACATCAGGCACTCACGAGAGCCAGGTTTGTGGCGGGTGACAGTATGATAGGCGAAGCGTTTGACAAAATTCGTGTTGAAGTCATGGCCCAAGCTTGTGATGCAGACAAGCTTAAAACTGAAGTGATTAAGATGCGAGAAAAAATGCGTCAGGCCCAACATATTCAGGCTGGAAAATTTGATTTAAAAAACAGCGTTGGCGGCATTATTGATGTAGAGTTTTTGGTGCAGTATCTGGTGTTACTGCACGCGCCGCAACATCCGTGTTTAACGCAAAATATTGGTAACATCGGCTTGCTGAAATTGTTGGCGCAACTGCATATCATTGATGTAGAAATGGCAGAAAATGTCGCGTCAGCCTATCGAGAGTTCCGCCACACGCAGCATATGCTTAAACTGCAAGGTGAAACACAACTTTATGTGGAATCGGGAACAATGCGTACACATGCCGATGTGGTAAGATTTTTGTGGCGTGAAGTTTTTGGTGCTGAAAACACTCAAAGTAGTTGAGCAATTGAATTGCTTGAATTACTAGAATTTTAGTTTTGTTTTGCTTAAATCAACCCCAACCTTTTTCGATGCTCTGCAAGCCTTATAAATAAAGGCTCGCAGGGCAGAAAAAATTCCTCGTGTGTTTTTGAGTGTGTTTTAATTAAAAAAAGGCACTAAAAAAACGCAGAAAGTGGGTCGGTTTTTAACTGAAAAATCAGCGCTAAAATAACTCAATATCTCCTTCTTTTTTGTTGACTTGCAGTTCACCTGTGGCCACGAGATGTTCGTAACAAGCCACCTGATTACGGCCATGATTTTTTGCAAAATAGAGGGCAGCGTCTGCACGGTCAATCAACTGGCTGGAATTGTCAAAATCTTGAATTTCGGTGTAACCTGCGCTCACTGTTACTTTGCCCGCTTGCGGAAAAACAAATTGCGCCATTTTGTTTCTAAAGCGCTCCAAAATGGTATTGATATCATTGACGTGATTACAGCCAAAAACGCCCACAAACTCTTCACCGCCAAATCGAAATAGCGGGTCAGAATCGCGAAAAGACTGCTTCATAAGTTGCGAGAACATGAGTAGTACTTCGTCGCCAATTAAATGGCCAAAGTTATCATTTACCCGTTTAAAGTGGTCAATGTCAAAAATTGCCAAATAATAAAATTGCGCTGATTTATCTTCTTTGCGCTTGGCCACGGTGCGCATTTGCGTGATGATTTTATTGATTTTGCTATCAAAGGTTTTGCGATTAAGTAAGCCGGTGAGGGTGTCACACTCATTGTCATTCATGAGTTTGGTAAAGTTTTGATAAATTTCCAGCATCATGCCGATGGCGGTGTCGGCTTTTGCATCTACACTGCCAACCTCTTGATTCGGCACAGTGATTTCAACCACCGAAACGACTTTTTCTGCAAAATCCTTTATTGGGTATAGTTTTACGTGCGGCGCGTTAGACGGCTGGTATAAACCGATTTCACCTTCAGTAAAGCAGTGCATTACAGCCTGCTGGTGCGCTTTGGTTAGTTGAATGTTGGTTTCGTGCTGCTGTTGCGTGTGTCTGGAAAACCGTTGTTTTTCAAGGTGAATCAGGTGGTAAATGGCAACAGCGTTTTCATGGTTATTTACCGGCCCAACAAAGTCGGACAGCAAGCCTAATAGCTTCATTTCAAGCGAAACCTCATCACCGCCATGGGTGAGCGCAACAAGTTTGCTTAATAACGTATTGGTTTCTGCGGTTG
>JAKQIT010000133.1 GCA_029556915.1 Pseudomonadota bacterium | reverse complement strand
TGGGTTGGATGCTGCTAATTATGGCACTCATACGATGCGAAGAACAAAAGTCTCTTTAATTTACAAACGAACTAAGAATTTACGTGCCATTCAGTTACTTTTGGGGCATACCAAGCTTGATAGCACTGTGCGTTATCTTGGTGTTGAAGTCGATGATGCTTTGGAGTTGGCTGAACAAACCGAGGTGTGATGACATTCAGCACCGCTATGCGAGATGGTTGTGCTGATTCCTCTCAATCAATGATGATACTTTATACATTGCAAACCATATTGACACCTGTAACGTTACTAGCTACAATCAAGTGAATGATTAAAACCTTTAAACATAAAGGGCTAGAGCAATTTTTTGAGACGGGTAGTAAAGCGGGCATTCAACCCCACCATGCTGCAAAGTTAAGTCGTCAATTATTGCGTTTAGATATAGCCAAAAGTCATGAAGATATGAATGTTCCTGGCTGGAAACTTCATACTCTTTCAGGCGAATTAGCAGGGCATTTCTCTATTACTGTGAATGGTAATTGGCGCATGACTTTTATGTTTGATGGAGAAGATGCCATTTTGGTAGATTACCAAGATTATCATTGAAAGGATAAACGATGAGTAGAATGCATAGCCCACCACACCCTGGTGAAACATTACGTGAAGATATATTGCCTGCTTTAAAGTTCTCTGTGACGGAAGCTGCTGAACAATTAGGTGTTGCTCGGCCAACCCTGTCAAAGGTGCTTAACGGCAAAGCAGCTATTTCGCCTGAAATGGCTTTAAGACTTGAAAAATGGCTTGGTGTTGAGAATGGAGGGCGAGCAGATGTTTGGTTGGCCGAACAAACAGCATTCGACCTTTATCAGGCGAGAGAAAAGTTTAATGCGCAGGTAACACCTTTGGTATCGATAGCTGCATAATCCGCATAGCTGACCTTTAAGCTTGATGGATTTACTCTCAATGTCGACCGAAGCCATCTTTAAATAAGCGTTACTAGGTAGTTTTTTAACTTAGCTAAAAATAAAGGGGCTGCATTTTAATGCAACGCCTCGTGGAGTTTTCTCAAGACAAAGGTTTAAACAATTGCTTATAGAAACGATACGAAAGTATGTCAGGAATATAGGTAGCTAAAACCAATAGCCCAGCAATGATCAAAAATATCCAACGCACAGAATAATCCGTCACAAATTTAGCCGCCGGAGTTTGTGATTGTACAAAACTGTAAAACTCTGGTTTATCTGCACCCTCTATGTATTGGCCTTTTATTTCAGCGGTCATATCTTTTAGGTGCTCTACATCTAGTTTTGACAAATAGCGGTCAAACTCAGCATAAGCCACCGGAGGGTCTGGATCATCCTTACTTGCATCGTTATACATGATACCGCCGCCTGCGCTTTCGGCCGCAGCATCCGTGCCCCAGTAGCCAACAAATTTATTGTTAGCATTAAAACGTTTGATGGGTGCAGGTTCATGGCCACCAATGCCGACAAATATTACGTTCTTTCCGATGCGTACATTACTAATATCTAGCTTGTTGATGCCGTTAGCTTTAGGGGATTCATCGCCATCAGTAAAAAATAACATTTGCGCAGGAATATTCAAGTAGTCGAAAGTCGCCTCTGCAGCCTTCACGCCAAAAGTCATACGACTGTTACCGCTCCACGCCATACGCCACTCCAAGTGGTCAATCGTATCATTGATAATGTCAAAGTTCTTACATACTTCCAATGGCATAAATAATAAGGCCACATTTTCAGCGGCGAAGATACCTACACTCACATAAGTACCACAAGGCGATGATTTCACGACTTGCTTCATCATATGTTGCGTGTAAACCAATCGGCTCACGGGCTGGCTGTTTACTTTCATGTCTTCAGCATTCATGCTTTGTGATACATCCGCCACAAGTAAGTAGTTATTTACTTCTTGCTTAAGTTGAATTTGCGGTTTAATTAACGCCAGCAACAAGAACAGTGATGCCAATATCAACAACACGGTTTCATAGTGATCTTTTATATGAGTTAAGATTTTATTCATGGCAAACCCTGTGGCAAATTACTGATTTCCATGCCTGATGGGTCTTGCGGCACGGTTTTAATGTTGCTTGGAATCACGCCTAGCAACAAACTCAAATTGAATTTAGCTGCGCGTGAAGTGGGGTTGAGCTTCAATGCTTGCTCATAAGAAGCTTTGGCTTGCAGATAGTCAAATTTCGCTTCTTCTTGTATTGCGCCATCTGCTGTTACCAAGCGTTGCAAACCTGAGCGGAATAAATTATTGCCAATGTTGTAATGAATGTTTGATTTAAGCACATTGCTCACCTCAAAAACCTGCTCATTTTTTTTACTTGCAAGCTCTAATGCTTGTCCAAAGTTTTGTACAGCGTGTTTGAAGTTGCCAGCTTTACCTTGTTGATAAGCGTCAGAGAACTTTTTGTGGAAAGGATAGCTTTCATCATTGATGATATCGCCCGATTGCAAGGCATGATTAATTTTGCTGATTTTATTAGTTTGGTAGCTTTCATAAGCTGTGCCTATCAGGGCTACCAGCAGCATTAAAATGAGGAACTGATTTTTACGGTTTATGGCATGTTGCTTCATTCTTGTGCCTCTCAATCATGAATTCTTAAATTTTTAATCACTAATAACAGCAATCCCAGTATTAAAGCAGCAATGATGAAAACGCGTGAATAATCATAGCCTGCAATGGTCTCGTTGTATTTAATCACTTTTTTCTCTCGTGAATCAATGTCGCGAATGGCTGACTGCAACGAGTCCGCGTCTTCTGCCTCATACGCGTTATACTTCAGCCCAAGTGCTTGAAAATACTTATGTAATACAATAGAGTTAGGCACACGGTCTGCCGCAAACTCTTCTTTGGTGAAAATGCTGGGCTCGCCCGGTTCGCGCAACATAATCCAGTAAATACTGAGTTTGCGCTCTTTTAAGCGCTGGCTGAGTAAAAATTTCACCCTTGGGCTCAGTTTGCCCGCGCCATCTGACAATAAAATAATGGCACGTGACCCTGAGTTTTCAATCTTATCAAATAGCCCTACACCCTCGGTTAAGCCTGCACCAATGTTGGTTTGGTTAAGGGACGGGCTGGTGGCGGCAATAATTGCCGAGTGAATGGCATCGCGATTTCTGGTGATTTTTACGCCATATAAAGCCGAATTGGTAAAGCCTACAACGCCCATCATGTCATTAGGTCGCGAGTCAATAAACTGCGTAATAATGCGCCGTGCCGCAACGGATTTAATCTCTGCCACATGGCCTGAGTTGTCCCCGGCAAAAGGATGATCCATACTCACGCTACGGTCTATCACCATCACAGTTTGCGCGCCTTTGCCGACACGTTGCACTTTTTCCTCACGCCCTTTGGGATTGGCGAGGGCTAGTACGATACTGGCAAGCAATAAAGCAGTGATGATTTTAATGGCTAGATTAAGCCTATCTGAAAGAGGGTCTTCAGGCATCATCTCCAGCCAAGTATAAACTTTACCCTGATGACCTTTAAACCAAAACGGCAGCAGTGTGATGGGCAATAGTAATAGTGCCCAAGGAGTCAGAAAAGTCATTAAACACCCCGCTCACAATCGCGTAGCTGCTTACTTAACTGCACTAGATTCATGATGATTTTCTTGCTGTCTCTAGGTTCAACAGCGTATAAAGATTGGTTTGATTCATCAAAGAATTGTGCGATTTCGGCTTTCATCTTTTTAAAGCCAGAGCGCTTAGCCACAAATGGCTCAATGTCACGTGCAAACATATTCGCGCCAAAGTGCTGGTTAAATGCTTGATGGACATAAACCAACGCTTGTTTTTCTTCTACCGTTGATTTTGTGCCTTTTGATTTAGCCAAACGTTTTAATTGTCGGTGTGCCCTAGCAAATGCCCCCCCCATAAACGGCAGCCAATTGCCATCCGCGTTCAGATACAACAACGCAAACAAGCTGGCGATGAGCAAACTGGCGAATACTACAAGCCGCGTTTTGTGTGCGCTCACATCCACCAGTGGCGGCATGGCTTCTGGCAGAATATTCTTTCCTGCTGTTTCTATACCGCCAGTGACTATAGGGGAAAACCAAAAGTTCCAGGCTGGCACTTCTAGCGCCTCTGCCTTTTCGCCACCGGTGAGGCTTAATCTTTCTGCAGGCAATTGCATCACTGTAGGTTTGCCTGAGCTAGTGAAAGCCTGATAACTTAAATTCACGGTGTAGCGTGTATTTTCTTTTTGTTGATCGGTAACGACATCAACTTCAACTAATTCAACATCATTACTTTTGCTACCTTTTTTAGGAAAAGCATTCTCTGATATTTTGAATGGTGCAGGTACTTCCAATACAACTTTGCGACTTAACTTATCACCAATCTGCACGCCGTATGTTTGTGCTGGGTTGCTGATTGAAACGATTTTCGCGGCTTTAGCTTCTTCAGCCGCATGTAATATGAAACTGGTAGTCAATAAGCCTGCCAGCATGACAGTTACACCTAATTTTGATATTGGTTTAATCATTGTTTTGTACCCATTTTTCAATACTCATGTTACAGGCTCATATTCTGTTCAAAATAGTGTGTCACGGTTTCTGACTTGTACTCGCCATGCATAAACAGTGCAGGCGCATCAAACTTTAGAAACAGCGCTTCCAGTGCGTTTCTGCGCTCATTAAATGCGGTGATAAATTTCGCCCTGACTTCATACCTGAAGAACAAGGTTTTATTCAAACCTGTTTCAGGATCTATCATGGTGCCAAAGCCAAATTTGGGTAGTTTTTTGTACTCTTCGTCATCCCATAACACGACTGGAATCACTTGGTGCGCTGACATTGCAGTGAGTGTTTTTTCAATGACACTCAACGGCATATGGAAATCTGAAATCCAAAACACCAACCCCCTGCTTAGGCCAAGAAAATTTGGCACATCCTCTATACCTTGTGCACCAACGCGCATTTTTTGATAATCGTGCAGTTGCCCGATGGCCTCTTTAGACTGATGTAAATTGCGACTGAGAGGCAAGGTGAAGTCTTCCAGCACGTGGTCGTTGTAACCAATGAAACTAAATACATCACCTGCTTGGTAGGCAGAGTTAGCCACTGCTGTGGCAATTTCAATGGCTTTATCTAACTTGCGCTGGCGACCTTTAAACTGCATGGAACTTGATAAGTCGCACACAGCATAAATTGGCGTGGTGCTTTCTTGGTTAAACTGTCGTACTTGTACTTGCTCAAACGGATCGCGCATAGTTTGGCGAATATCCATGCGCCTTGCATCGGGGTAATCTACAAAATTGACATTGCCGCGATAATCTAGGCCCATGCCGCGCTGGGTGCCACGATGGTCACCCAATTGCATGCTCGCTGACTTCCATGAAACAATGTAGTCAAAAGGTTTGGCGTACGAAGCATCTGATGCGTTGCGTATTGCTAAACTCATGAAATTAGGCCGCTTTGCTGAAGGTGGCGCTTGGCACCGCGACTGTACTCATGATGTTTGCTGTAAGCTCGCGTGCTAGTGCGGTTCTGCGGTTTTCATACATACTATTGAATACTAGACGATGAGAAATGACTTCATGAAACACAGCATGAATATCTTCAGGATACATACTGTCGCGATTATTAAGCCATGCATTGACGCGCGCTGCTTTCATTAACATGCCCATACCACGTGGACTTGCACCTGTTTGCACTACGCGGGTGACATCAACGCTTTCCATTTTTACACCAAATTTTTCGGGGTGTTGTGTGGCGTCCCATAAGTCCAGTGCGTACTCTTCAAGTACATCGCTCGATTTGATATGGTTTTGCAGGACTTCAGAAAACGCATTAAGTTGATCAAAATGTAAAATTCCGCTTTCCACTTGCTGGGTAAGTTTTTCAGCATTTTGAAACTTGGTGTTAAATACCAGCGACTTCTTCATATCGCGGTCTGTTGGAATTTCAATGGGAATTTCCATCATAAAACGGTCACGCGCAGCAGATGGAATTTCAAACGTTTCGTTTTTTTCTACTTGGTTACGGTCAGCAAATACAATCATATGCGGCAGGCGATATTCTTTTTTAAATGCGCTCACATGACGCTCTGCCATCACGCGCAACATCAAAGCATGCACTTGAGGGCGAGCACGGTTAATCTCATTAAAAAAGAATACCGATAAGTTCTCACCTGCGCGTAATAGCGGGCCTTCATCAATTTTTGGGCGACCATCATCACTTAGATAAGTGTGATAAATCAAATCATTCGGCATTAAGTCTACGGTACCTTCAATACGCTCATAAGCTCCGCCAATTCCGCGTGCAATGGATTGCAATAGCGTCGTCTTGCCAACGCCTACTCCGCCATCAAGCAACACATGGCCGCGCGCAAAAATAGCTGTATTCATCAAGCGTATGGCCTTGGCTTGACCAACAATTACTTTATTCACTTCATCTTCAAGCTTTAATGCATGTGCGCGTACATCGGCGAGTTGAGCGTCTAATTGAGATGACATAAATTTCCTTTGTTTATCTTCAGCAGTTTTAAGGATGAATTAAGGTTATACAAAGGCAGTATTGCTCAAAACGGATTGAGTCTGCCAGGTTGCAACAATTCGTTTCAAGAATGTAACAGAGTGTAAACACATCGCAGGCATCCAGATTTATCTATTTAACTGGTCCAGAAAGTAGGGGTATTATGTTGTCTATTGGTAATCCAGAATTTTTAGGAGTTTGAATGCTTCGTTCATGGGATCTCAACTTACACATCACCAAGTCATCTGGCGTGGTGGTCTATTTACAAATTGCCCAACAAATCATTGATGAAATCCAACGTGGTCGTCTAGTTCCATCTGCAGCCATGCCAGGCACTAGACAGCTTGCCGAGAAACTGAATGTCAATAGAAAAACCATCGTAATGGCATATGATGAATTGATTGCCCAAGGATGGCTCTCCACAGAAAATCGGCGTGGTACTTTTGTTTCAGCTAAGCTCCCGCACTTCTCACCACCTAGTCAAAACAATACAGCATTGAAGCAACATATCGCTGAGACTCCATTACCTGTGCTTGCAAAATATGCTTCAGCTATTGATGCGGATAATATTGCTCATCTTATTGATTTTAATGACGGCATTCCAGATACACGACTCATCCCTTTCGAGACCATTTCAAAAGCTTTTCGACACGCCCTGATAGAACCAATAAGAACGAACAAGCTAGGATACAGCGACCCAAGAGGCATGCTGAATTTGCGTCATGCCATCTCAGAGATGCTCAATATGGAACGGGGACTCAATGTCGATATCGATAACATTTGCATTGCACGTGGTAGCCAAATGGGGATATTTTTGGCTGCACGTGTTTTAGCCAAGCCGAATGAATATGTGGTGGTTGAAAATCTCAGCTATCCACCAGCACGTGAAGCATTTAGATCATGCGGTGCAAAAATTCTTACTGTAGGTTTAGACCAAAGTGGTATCAATGTGAATGAGTTGGAAGCGCTATGCAAAAAATATACGATTAGCGCAATATATGTCACGCCGCATCACCAGTTCCCCACCACCGTTATGATGACTGCCGAGCGACGCTTGAAACTGTTAATGTTGGCCGAACAATATGATTTTGTGATTGTTGAAGATGATTACGACCACGAGTTCCATTTTCACCATCATCCAGTATTTCCACTTGCCAGTTCAAACGATGCAGGCAGAGTAATTTATGTGGGCTCACTTTCTAAAGTTTTAGCACCAGGCCTACGGATTGGCTACCTTGTGGCGTCGAAAGAAATCATCAATCAATGCGCATCTGAAGTAATGCTGATAGATAGACAAGGAAACTCGGTGACTGAGCTCGCTGTTGCCGCACTATTGGAGTCTGGTGAGATCAAGCGCCACATTCGCAGAACGCTAAAAGTTTACAATGATCGCCGCAATGTTTTAATCGACTTACTGCGAAATGAATTAGGTGAGTTTATAAACTTTGATTCCCCCAACGGAGGTTTGGCTATTTGGCTGCGCTTGAATGAAGATATTGAAATGAACAAATTAGTACAAAATGCGCTGCGTGAAAAAGTAAAAATTCTTCCAGGGTCATTATTTTCAGAATCTGAAGTCGACGTTAATGGCATCAGGCTAGGGTTCGGCAGCCTCAATACTAACGAACTTACAACTGGTGTTCATCGGCTAAAACGAGTGCTCACTGATGGATAATCCTTCAGCAATTACGTTTTGGCTATAATTACGCAACTGCAACAGCCAGAGAGATACCAAAAATGTGCGTCTGATTTGCCCCCCCTCAATTTGTCGATAACATTCGCATTGCCTCTTTAAAAGGCGCAAGCTATTAATCCCTATAATTTTTTAGGAGATTAATATCATGGAAACTCATACCGTTTCAAAATGTCGTAAACCATGGAATAAAAGTAAGCTGG
>JAKQIT010000115.1 GCA_029556915.1 Pseudomonadota bacterium | reverse complement strand
TCGCCTTGCAAAAGTAGCGGGTATTCCATGCCGTTTTCTGAGAAGGCTTCTTTAAGCAGCGCATGAATTTCGCGCATGGCTTTGAGCGAGGTACACAACACAAAAGCACGGCCACGGCTGGCTTGAATGACAGGCAAGGCCACCGCAGCCACGGCTGATGTGTAGGCAGGCGAATTAGGGTCAGGCATATTGGCGGGCGCATACAATAAAGCTTGGTTGCCATAATCAAACGGGCTTTGCCAATAGCCAGTAGTGGCATTTTGCAAGCCCATTTGCGCTTGATAATGGCTAAAATCACTTTTTACCGCCAGCGTGGCAGAGGTAAAAATCCAAGCGCGTGGTTGAGCATTAAGTTGTTTGCCAAAACCATCTGCTACGCTGAGTGGCGTGGCGTGTAGTTGCACGCTTTGGGTAAACACTTCTACCCAGCGCACTAAGTTTTCATTGCTGGCTTTTAACCAATGGCTGAGTTGCGCACTGAGTTCCATGCCGCGTTGCCAGCATTTCTCTAGCATCGGGTCGCGCGCAGCTTGGGTTTCTAGCACAGTGTTCAAATCAGTGAGTTTGGTTTGCATCCATTCAAAAGCGGATTCAAAATTTTTGAGTGCCAAGGCTTTTTGCACGGGCAGGCGCGAGCCTTCATACTGAAATACCAGCCGAAAGTCTTTGCAGGCTTTTTCAAGAACAGGAATTGCATCGCCCAAGGCCACGCAATCTTTAGCCAGCGTAATATAGGCGGTGGTGCAGTCACGCGCTAAATCCAGCAACTGGCTGGTCGATACATCTTCACCAAAAAACAAGCCTGCGACTTCTGGCAACTGATGCGCTTCATCAAAAATCACGGTGTTGGCACTTGGCAAAAGTTCAGTTACGCCTTCATCACGCAGCATTACATCGGCAAAAAATAAGTGATGATTCACGACCACCACATCGGCCGCCAGCGCTTGTTTGCGCGCTTCCATCACAAAGCAGTCTTTATAAAAACTACACTCTTGGCCTAGGCAATTATCGCGCGTAGACGTTACACTTTGCCACACCAACGCATTTTCTGGCACCTCCACCAGCTCGGCTTTGTCGCCTGATTTAGAATTTGCGGCAAAAGCTTTAATCATTGGAATGTAACCCGCTTCTTCACGCGAGGTAAAACGCCCCTCCAGCCCTGCGCGTTCTAAATGGTAGTGGCACACATAATTGGCGCGCCCTTTAAGAATCGCCACGGTCACTGGCACTTTTAAGGCATTGCGCACATTGGGTAAATCACGACTGAAAAGCTGGTCTTGCAGCGTTTTTGTACCCGTTGAAATAATCACCTTGCCGCCAGAAAGCAGCGCAGGCACCAAATAAGCAAAGGTTTTACCGGTACCCGTACCGGCTTCAGCCACTAACTGTTTGTTGTGCTGAATGGCATCTTCAATGGCCAGCGCCATTTCTAACTGCTGCGTACGCGCAGAATAACCCTCAATTTGGCTTGCTAGTATGCCGTCTTGTTCAAATACGTTGCGGATAGTTTGCTCATTCGTCATGTGCGCCATTATCCCATGACTGACTAGCCAAGCTTGCGTTTTTCGCGTGAATTCTTATAATCCCCCCATGCGTTTATTTAAACCATCCCAAACATTGGCGGAATCACGGCTGTTTTTGTGCGCAATATTGGCATTTGTCAGCGTTTCTTGCGCGGCCGTTGAACCCGCGCCAGATGTCATTTCTGAAGCGCCCGTCGAAAATACAATGGCAGCAGATGAGACGTGGTCTGAACACGCGCGTGAAGTGCTGATGAGC
>JAKQIT010000113.1 GCA_029556915.1 Pseudomonadota bacterium | reverse complement strand
TGTCAGTGGCAAGCGCACAACCCAATGATGCTTGCCGGCCAGCTTATCGGCTTTATAATCAGGAAACTGATTGATAAAAAGCAAGTTCGTCACCAGCAATGCATAGGGAAACCCCACAAACACAGGCTGCCAAGAAAAGCTCATGCGCTGCACAAAATCTGCCCCAATCACCACGCCTAAAAAACCTAATAACACGCAGACCTCGCCTAAACCGCGGCTATTCAGGCGTAGCGATGTTGCCGAATACGCCCAACCAATGAATAGTCCAACCCCACCAATCACCAACAAACCAGCACCCACTTCCGCCACCAACCATAGCCCACCCAACATAGCGACGAGCAACAACCCATAGCCAAATCGTGCAGTTTGTTGCGGGGTAAACAAGCCATTCTGAATAAAGCGGCTACCGCCTGTAAATGGATAAACGCGATCTGCATTCAAAGCATCTGCACCACTCAACGCATCAAAATAATCGTTAAGTACGTTCACTGCGGCGTGCACGAGTAGTGCCAGCAGTATTGTCACTATTGCGAATACATAGTCCAGCGCAATGCTACCTAGCCTTACGCTGGCCAAACCCAGAAAACAGGCTGCCAAAGCGGCTAACAAAAACGCTGGCCTTGTGGCAAAAAAATACTTGTTAACATTATTGGCGTAATTACCAATGGCGGGTTCAAGCAAAGGTTTTGAAAGGTTTTTGGTCACCCAATGAGCCTCCCGCCTTTGACGCGGAAGCCAGCCGTGGCCAACTTACCAAGGCCTTGCCCGCCGTGTGCATGGCAAATTGCACAAGCCAGTGCATCGGCTGAATCTGGCTTGGGCGTCGCTGGCAAATTGAGCAAACGTTTCACCATTTCTTGCACCTGTTCTTTTTGCGCATGGCCGTTGCCCACGACCGACTGCTTAACCTGTAGTGCGGTATATTCCGCCACAATTAAATTGCGAATCACCGCCGCACTAATCGCCGCACCGCGCGCTTGGCCGAGCAACAATGTTGATTGCGGGTTCACATTCACAAACACTTTCTCAACCGCCACCTGCGTAGGCTGATAGGTATCAATCACCTCAAACAGACCATCTAGAATAATCTTGAGTCGTGCAGGCAACTCCTCTCTATCTGCCTCGCCCTCAACGGCATTTTTCTTGCCGTTTGCTGTTTTAATGGTACCACTTGCCACGTAAATGATTTTTTCACCAATCTTTTCAATAACACCAAACCCCGTCAAGCGCAGGCCGGGGTCAATACCAAGGATACGCGTGGTAGCTAATGCCACTTATGCCAACCCTATTACGAATAAGTTTAAGGGCCCTTTTTTACAAACTGTTTGTGTGAAATGCATGCGTAAATGGTTGGTTTTGGGTTAACTAAAGACGGTAAATACAGCACAAATTATAAGCCATTCACCTGCTTACTTACTGATTTAATTTGCTTCTTTTGGGCATTACCTTACAATCAAGCTTACTAAAATAATTATCCAATCATGCTTAAGACCCAACACATGCTCACAAAATTACTCACCGCACCATTTAAGCTTTTTGCACCGCTCAAAAAGTTTGGCTATCGCATGTTTTTTGCAACTGGCGTGGGCATCGCGGTATTATTTATCGCCTTCAGTTTGCTGCTAGACAAACAAAGCGTCGCGGTACTGCTTGCCGCCATTGGTGCTGGTTTAGGCGCGTTGATTATCAGTTTAACGTTGCCAAAACTACTGGTGTCTGCCGACCTGGAACGGCAAAAACAACTTGCCAGCGAAATGCAAAAAGTGCTCAAAGACAAAGCCAAACTAGTGATTGAACTGGAGCGCATTAAATCACAGCAAATGCAGTTTCAGCAGATTCAGGCCGTGCTAAAACTCACGCTACTTGAAGTGGATTTATCCCTCACCGATTTTAAGCAAGAAGATTTAGGCGAGCGCGAAAAAACGCTG
>JAKQIT010000085.1 GCA_029556915.1 Pseudomonadota bacterium | reverse complement strand
AAGTAGGCAAAGCTTGGCGTGAAATGGCGCATCGTTATTTAGCTGGAACATTAGGTCTATTGGTATTGGCGATTTTTGTGTTGGGTTGGCGCACAAAAAAAACACTTCGATGTTCCCCTTGGACACCCACCTTTCTATTGGTGCTCGTAACATTTCAGGCGCTACTTGGCATGTGGACGGTCACGATGTTGTTAAAACCGGCAATCGTGACTGCACATTTGCTTGGCGGTATGTCAACACTGGCGATTTTAGTTTGGCTGGCTCACCGCCACTGGGGACAATATGATGCCAATGTGGTGCAATCGCGTGGTTTAAGGTTATCCATACGCTTTTCTTTATTGCTATTGTTTATACAGATTTTTTTGGGCGGTTGGACCAGCACCAATTACGCTGCACTCGCATGTACCGATTATCCAACCTGCCATGGTCTTTGGGTTCCAGATATGGATTTTAAAGAGGCTTTTCATATGGTCCGAGAGTTAGGGCAAAGCGCAGATGGCGGTGCCTTAACGCTTGCCGCAACTACGGCCATTCAATGGACGCATCGAATGGGTGCGCTGCTTGTGCTGATTTACATGGGGACTTTGGGTTGGTTGCTGTTAAAAAATAGCCAGCTCAAGCGCATAGGCTTAGCATTATTGCTGGCGCTTGTTACCCAAATTGGACTAGGCATTGCCAATTTATTATTACATTTACCATTGGTGCTGGCTGTTTTGCATAATTTTACCGCAGGGTTGCTGGTGATGATTTTAGTAATATTAAATTCAAAAATGACTGGAAATTCAAAAATTCCTGGTGCATATCGTCAAGGTTTTAATTAAGCCACCATGCGTAGCACAAATATTGAAATGCAAGCAAATAAGAGAGAACAGATTATGCGTACCCAAGCCATTACATTACAAAGCATAGGACTAAGCTTTAAAAGCTTTTTTTCTCTATGCAAGCCGCGCGTTACTTCGCTGATTGTGTTTACAGCTATTATTGGCATGTATATGGCCAAGCCAGCTGCTGCTTGGATGCCTTTGCAACTGTTGCTTGCAACAACGGTCGGCATTGCATTTGCATCGGGTGCAGCAGCAGCATTTAACTGCCTAATCGAACATAAAATTGACGCCATTATGGCGCGCACACGTGCACGGGCTTTGCCGACAGGTCAAGTTTCATCTGTACAAACCATGACTTTCGCGACAATATTAGGTGGCACTGGGCTTGCGATTCTGTATTTTTTCGTCAATCCGCTCACCATGTGGCTGACGTTTGCGACCTTTGTCGGCTATGCTGTCATTTATACGGTATTTCTAAAGCCCGCCACACCAATGAATATTGTCATTGGCGGTGCTTCTGGCGCGATGCCGCCAATACTGGGTTGGGCGGCAGTCAATAACACGGTGTCACCCGAATCACTCATTATGTTTTTAATTATCTTTGCCTGGACGCCGCCGCACTTCTGGGCGCTGGCCTTGTATCGACGTGAAGAGTACGCCAAAGTTGGCATGCCGATGTTGCCTGTAACGCATGGTGAGGCCTTCACACTGTTACATATTTTGCTTTATACCGTGATTTTAGTGGTGGTTTCACTCATGCCCTACGGGCTTGGCATGAGTGGCTTAATCTATTTAGTGTCAACAATTATTCTAGACGCCATCTTTATGGCTTACGTGATTGGCTTATACCGAAAATATTCGGATGACTTGGCAAAGCGTACCTTTCGGTATTCCATTATTTATTTAACGCTGCTATTTGCTGCGCTTTTGGTAGACCATTACTGGTTGATTTAGGGTTTCCGCTTAGGAAAATGGATATTCGTATTTCGTGATTGATGCCAA
>JAKQIT010000084.1 GCA_029556915.1 Pseudomonadota bacterium | reverse complement strand
TACGATGCACACTTAGACGTGTAACTTTTAGCTCTGCAATTTTGGCACGGGTTTTACGTGCACGACGCAAGCGATTATTTACGTTGTTCATTTTTTAAGCCTTATTTCTTCTTGGTTTCTTTAATTGCAACAACTTCATCAGCGTAACGAACACCTTTACCTTTATATGGCTCTGGAGCACGGTAAGCACGAATCTGTGCAGCAACTTGGCCAATCACTTGCTTATCAACACCAGTCAACAAAATTTCTGTTGGTGTAGCAGTTGTCACAGTCACGCCAGCAGGCATCTTGTGATTGATTGGATGTGAATAACCTAATTCTAAGTTTAATACAGCACCTTGTGCAGCAGCCTTGTAACCAACACCAACTAGTGTCAATTTGCGAGTAAAGCCTTCTGATACACCTTTAACCATATTTGCCACTAACGCACGCAATGTACCAGACATAGCGCGTGAGTGTTGTGCATCGCTAGCAGCTTGAAACGTAATTGTTTCGCCTTCGCGTTTAAGCACAACCGCATCTGTTAGCGGGTGAAATAATTTACCTAACGGACCACTTACATTAATTGAATTGGCACTTAATACCACTTCAACTTTTGCTGGAATAGCGACAGGATTTTTAGCAACACGTGACATTTGCTTCTCCTTAAGCCACCACGCAGAGCACTTCACCACCGATACCGGCAGCTTGAGCTTTACGATCTGTCATTACACCCTTGGATGTAGACATTATTGTCACACCAAGACCATTCATTACCTTAGGAATCTCTTGAGAGCCTTTGTAAACGCGCAAACCAGGCTTACTTACACGCTGAATACGCTCAATTACTGGACGCCCAGCATAATATTTAAGACTAATATTCAAAGTTGCTTTATTACCTTCTTTTTGCACAGCAAAATCTTCAATGTAACCTTCATCTTTAAGAACGCTAGCGATAGCAGACTTAACATTTGATGAAGGCATAGCAACAACCGCTTTGTTGACCATTTGCGCATTACGAATACGCGTCAACATGTCGGCAATCGGATCACTCATACTCATTGTTATTTCTCCTATTACCAGCTGGCTTTAGTGACGCCTGGCACTTGGCCACTCATCATTAAATCGCGTAATTTACTACGCCCAATACCGAATTTACTAAACACACCACGTGGGCGACCAGTTAAAGCACAACGGTTACGCAAACGAACTGGACTAGCGTTGCGTGGAAGCGCTTGGAATTTCAAGCGAGCTTCACGACGACTTTCAGCCGTTGCATTAACATCATTCATTGCAGCTTCAAGTGCAGCACGTTTTGCTGCGAATTTCTCTACAGTTGCGCGACGTTTGATTTCGCGTTCTGTCATACAGGTTTTAGCCATGTCTTAACCCCTGAAAGGAAAACTAAACGCAGCAAGCAAAGCTTTTGCTTCTTCATCTGTTTTCGCAGTAGTAGTGATAGTGATATTCATCCCACGGATTGCATCGATTTTATCGTATTCAATTTCAGGGAAAATGATTTGCTCTTTGATACCCATGTTGTAGTTACCACGACCATCAAATGACTTTGCAGAGATACCGCGGAAGTCACGAATACGTGGAATAGCAACAGTTACCAAACGATCCAAGAACTCATACATACGTTCACGACGTAGAGTTACTTTACAACCAACTGGATAATCATCACGGATTTTAAATGCAGCCACTGA
>JAKQIT010000070.1 GCA_029556915.1 Pseudomonadota bacterium | reverse complement strand
CACATTTAGTACCTGGATTGGCAGTAAAGATAAAAATCAGGCATGGGATTTACTGTGTGAGGCTAAGAAAACGTACGACCAAGTCATCGCCAAAAATGGTATTTCGGCTGAAAAACTCGCCGCTTGTGAGCGTCAACTTGCCATTTGTGAAGGGTCTGATTGGTTTTGGTGGTTTGGTGACTACAACTCGTCTGATAGTGTCGCGAGTTTTGATCAGCTCTATCGTCGCAATTTGATGAATTTATATAAACTGTTGGGCCAGCCTGTGCCGCAAGCGTTACATGTCAAAATCAGCGCAGGTGGCGGCAATGCAGATAACGCGGGCACTATGCGTCGTGGGCAAGAGTAATTATAAACTCGCCTGAATATTGAAGTTTTTTAATGCTTCTTTTTAACCTAATTTAGTCGAATCGTCTTATTTGAGATACGAGCGCTATTTTTTACAACATTGAATCTTTCTGCGTCACGCAGCGATAAAAAATTATTTGAGACTTTCATGACTTCAACCCATACACCCCCATTGAATCAGCGTCGAGCTGGTGTTCTATTGCACATTAGCTCTTTGCCAAGTGACCGTAATGTGGGCGATTTAGGTGCTGAAGCTTATCGTTTTGTCGATTTTTTACGTGAAATTGGCGCAACCGTTTGGCAAACATTGCCCATTAATATGCCGCATGCTGATAACTCACCTTATCAAGCATTGTCTGCCTTTGCGGGAAATCCTGATTTTATCAGTATCGAAACGTTGCAATTGCAAGGGCTTTTATTAAGAAAATCAGATGCTGAACCCCAAGTTTTTAAAAAAGTAGAATTGTTAGCCAACGCCTATGAAGCTTTTAAGATTCGGGGAGATAAAAAAGAGCAGTTAGCTTTAACGCGATTTTGTAAAAAACAGGCACATTGGCTAGATGATTTTGCGTTGTTTTTGGTACTCAAAAAGCAGTTTAATCAGGCGGGCTGGAATGCGTGGCCAGATGAATACAAAAATCGCGATGCGGCGACCCTTAAACATGCGCGTAAAACCTTAGCGCACGAAATTGCAGTCGTACAATTCACACAGTATATTTTCTTCACACAGTGGTTAAATCTAAAGGCGTAC
>JAKQIT010000062.1 GCA_029556915.1 Pseudomonadota bacterium | reverse complement strand
AATCGCGCTTGATAAGTTTGCCGAAAAAATGCTGTCGTTTTCAAGTCCAGCAAAATGAAGGAACGGCAACCAATTAGCTTTACAATCATTCACGATTTGCCAAATGTGCGCGGCTTGTCGTTTGATGATGCGCTTAACGTTCAGAGTATTGCCGATGGTGGCACAACTGAAAACCAAAATTACTAACAAAAAACAAATCTTAATATTATGACAAATACTGATAAGAATGACCTCAATGCCACTTTTGGCAATACAGTGTTACCTGCCGTTGTGGGTTCTCAAACGAAATACCAAATTATTTACGCTGACCCTGCTTGGAAATTTGGAAGCCGATTGGCAAATGGCAATGATAAAAACGGAATAGTTAATTTGAAACAAGTAAAAATAGGCGATAATTATACAGTAATGACAACTGATGATATTTGCCGTTTGCCTGTAAAAAATATTACTGCCGATGATGCTGTTCTTTTTTTATGGACTACTGATGCACATTTAGAAGAAGCAATGAAAGTGATAAATGCTTGGGGCTTTAAATACAAAACTATTGGCTTCACTTGGTTAAAAAAAGAACAAAGCGGAGTGCAAAGTTGCTATGTAGGCTTTTGGACTTGCAAATGTGGTGAAATATGTTTATTAGCTACTAAGGGCAATATGAGTAAATACCTTAAAAAAAGGAACGTAAGGCAATTAGTACAAGCGACAAGAGGTAAACATTCTGAAAAGCCTGATGAAGTTAGGAAACGAATAGTAGAAATGTTTGGTGATGAATTGCTTAAAGTCGAATTATTTGCAAGACAAAACCACACAGGATGGGATGCTTGGGGTAATGAAGTAGAAGAAAGTATCAATTTGGAAACGTCTGCTAACAATGGCAGGTAACGTATTGTGCTTTGCGAATACATCCGGTCAAAAAATACCGGACACATTGCAATGACCGAGGAACAATTTGAAGCAGCTAAGAAATGAAAGAACTACAATATTTTGCCACCGTCACCGACACCGGAAAAATCAGCGTAC
>JAKQIT010000040.1 GCA_029556915.1 Pseudomonadota bacterium | reverse complement strand
TAGGCCTTGCGATAACCATTTTGCTGAAAAACTCATTTGGTGTATTCCAACATTAGCAAAACCCGCTAACAATAAAATGGCGGCACCGCCTGCGGTAAATACATAATCAGTCAGTGTGACTTGCCGCTGGGCAAAAGCAATAACCTGTGCGTTCTTGGTGTTATCAGCCATCACTTTCCACCAGCCGGTGATGATGATGTTTCCCAAAAATAGCACCACGCCCAATATGTGGATGGTTTTTAGCCATAAATATACATTGCTCACTTTAGCTCCCCCTTGAAATGCGCGATTAAAGAATTGTCTGTAATTTTTATTATTAACGTTGTTATATTAACAATGTTAACTAAAAACAGTCAAGACTGCGAAGCAGTTTTTTTGCAACGTTATGCAAGGATTATTTAAGCTGATATTGCTCTAATTTATACCAGAGTGAGCGTTCGCTGATTTCCAATAATTTTGCCGCTTTACTTTTATTGCCTTTGCATGCGGCAATCGCGTCCACAATCAACTGGCGTTCAATTTGTGCGATTGTTTGGGGAATAGAATAACCTTGTGCTGCCACTTGCAATGCTGGGGAATCATTTGAATGTGCAGCCTCTGAGCCAAGTTTGGTTGAAAGCTGATGGTCAGAAAGCGGCGCGCCTGATACAAGGTCTGCGGGCAGATGTTGCGATGCGATGGGTTTACCACCCGCTAAAATTGCGGCACGTTCTAATACATTTTGCAGTTCGCGCACATTGCCGGGCCAAGTGTAGGCATTTAGTTTTTGTAGGGCTTCATCGCTTATCTGTGCGGTCTTTTTAGCGAGATAATCTTCGGTAATCAGGCCAATGTCATCACCGCGCTCACGCAGCGCGGGAATTTGCAGTTGAAATACATTCAGGCGGTAATACAAATCTTCGCGTAGCTTACCTTCTTTAACGGCTTGAAGTGGGTCGCGGTTGGTAGCGGCAATCACGCGAATATCTAATGTAATCTGGCGGTTGCCACCTAATTTTTCA
>JAKQIT010000016.1 GCA_029556915.1 Pseudomonadota bacterium | reverse complement strand
AGTGGGTACAATTTCGAGCAAATAGCGATCAGCAATATCTTTAAAGTAAATCAGTGGCGTGGTTTTTTTGCCTTCTAACTCAGACCACCTTCGGATGGCTTCAACATAAACTTTACCTAGTGAAATTTCTTTGCGTGGCTTACCGCCAGTGTCGTAGTAGTAATAAGTAGTGTCGCCGCGCACGCGTGCACGCATATGTGGTGGTAAATTCGCATGAACTGTTGGCCTACGACCCCGCACCATGGTTTAAGCAGCCATTAGATTGGATTGCCAGCCTGTTTTAATTGGCTCAGCTTTTAATCCATTAATGTAGGCGATGGTTACCAAAGGCTCGCCCCTCACATTCACTCGGTAAGGGATATTCATGATGGATAGTTGAGCGCATTGCTTTGCCTTGCGGGCATAGCCAGTCAATTGAATTAAGTCTGTTTGCGCCAAAAATAAGCTCATTACGGCAGCACGAGTGACAAAGAGTGGACTATGTGTGATTGCATACTGTGACCAAGCTATGATTTAAGTTAATCAAATGAGCTTATATTATTAGATATATCTAATAATTATGCAATAGATATATCTAATATATAATTAAATATACATACATTTTATTAGATGATATGTATAAATCTAGTTGATTGTCTTTATCGGACTATTCAGTAATTATTTGGTGACGGGGTGCGATATCGTAAGCGGGGCGCTTACTTTTTTAGAATTGCTGCTAACGGTAATTAACTAAGTTGTATTCGCTAGGACTTTACTGATCAGAGTCTGATTCTCCAAAATCTAATTCCAGCTGAATGCACAGTTGAATGACGTTATTGACCTTGGGCGGTATTTTTCTTAACGGTTTCGACGAATTCCTTAATATCAGCAATCCTTCTGATCGCTTCGTCTACCGCAAACTCTGGTAACTCAGCAGCCAACTGAGTTAGCACCTTTCTTTTGTAAGTATCATTTTTAACTTCGTCCATGCTGCCTTTGCCGAGGAACAGCCATTCTTGTGTAATGCCTAAAAACTCACACACCGCAATCCCATGTTCCGCGCTCATGGTTTTTGATTTAGATGATAACCAAGCACTCACAGACGGTGCTTTTATACCCACGTGTTTTGCAAGAGCGAGTTTAGTCACCGCCCTCATTTCAATTGCATATTTCAATCTAGTTTGCCATGTATTCATGAATTAGATTTAACTACAATTATTATTAGATATATCTATTTATTTGCTTGACACATATATTAGATATATCTAAACTATACGCCATGAATCAACAAAAAACAGCATCTATTTAATCATGAAAATCCTCTATATAGGCGTACAAAAAGGTGGGGTCGGTAAGTCGACCAATACCTGTCAGCTTGCCCTCTATGCCAGAAACTTAGGCTACCGTGTTCTGGTGATTGATTTTGATGATCAAGGGAACACCACTAAGTTCTTCAAACGCAATGGTGAGGCTGTTCCTCTTGCCAAAACCGTGACTGAGGTCATATTTCAAACTACTGACATCTTTGATATTAATGTTGGTGTTAGCGGGTTCAATATTTTAGAAGCCGATGGGCAATTTAATAATATCTTGGTTGAGCAAGCTCGCGTAAAAGTTCAGCATGAAGGCGAGCTCACAGAAAAGTCATCTATAGCACACCAGTACTTTGCCAATTTCTTAACCAGTGTAGATGCACATTATGATCTCTGTATTATCGATGGGCCACCCTCGTTGGATATTCGCGTCACCATCGCGCTCACGCTAGCGGATGCGGTATTAAGTCCAATCCAGTTATCGCAAGAAAGCATTGAAGGCATGAGTTCGACGCTATATGGTCAGCGTGGTGTGCTTAACATTAAAACGGTATTCAACGCTAAGCTCAATTTCTTAGGTTTTTTACCTAACATGGTAGAGGCTACCGATAAACACCGAGAAGCATTAACCGAATTAGGCGAACGTATTGGTGAGCATTTTTTAACCGATAACGAAGGCAGGATTTTGCTAATGCCGCTACGTCAGGCAGTACGCGAATGTCAAAAAGAAGGTATCACCATCGCACAACTGGCTAAAACCAACACCATGGCCAGAAGCACTTGGGCAAGTATGCGTAAGATATTTGATATTGTGTTAGCGCGATTACAGCTTGAAGTGGATGTTGAGTCTACCCATGTAGAGACAATAGGTTAATGATAGCCAACGTCAAAAAGTCGGTATTTAACCTGGAAATGCTAGATGCTGTTAAGCGTGAAACTACTTCCGCCCCTGCAATACTGGATAACCAAGTTGGTGTGGTACTGGCGATACCACTGAATCAAATCATCGAAGATGAAAATCAGCCACGCAAAGATTTCAATGATGAAAACTGGCAAGATTTTGTCAGTGATATAAAACGTAGAGGTGTACAAACACCCATACACGTTCGCCCAGCAGTAAATGGTAATTACATCATTATTCACGGTGCAAGACGCTACCGTGCTTCACTAGAGGCAGGGTTAAGTAAGATAGCGGCCATTATTGAAACAAATACAAGCGCGTTTGATGATTACAGCCAAGTACTTGAAAACACCAAGCGCGCCAATATGGCGGCCATGGATATTGCGCAATTTATACAAAAACGCATTGCAGCAGGCGACAGTAAAAGCAGCATCGCCGAAAAGCTATCTGAGAATGCTAATTATGTAACTTATCACTTAGCATTGTTAGACATGCCTGAAATGATTGCTGAGGCTTATAGCCAAGGAAAAATCAAAGGCGCGCAGCTTATTTACAGGCTAATCAATTTATACAAAGACGCGCCAGTACTGGCGGAATCGCTTATCAATAGCAACGAAGAAATCACCAATGCATTGATATTGAAAGCCCGCAAAACAGAGGCAGCTACCGATACAAACAATGCTCCACAAGATGTTGATACTACAGATACTGCACTCGTCTCGGTCGCCACTCAAGTTTTACCCTATCACAACCCAGCGAATGAAGAACTGTCCACGGCTAAACGCACTGACCTAGCTAAAACAGAACTAAGCAAAATCAAAAAGCCGTTATTACTAGGCTTCTACCAAGATCATCAACCCTGCATGGTACTGCTGCATCACAAACCAACAACGGCTGGCTTTATACACATTAAGCTCGAACTCACGGGTGAATGCTTAGAAGTGCCTGCTGAAGCGATTAAGCTTAACCTGCTGACCGAAGCGCTAGGCAAGGAATAAGGCGCAGTGATACTAGATACCATCACTATTCAACAATGTGCGCCCATGGTGGATCAGCAGTTAATGATGCGTGTCATCAGCGTAGAGTCTAGCCACAATCCATACGCAATTGGCGTAGTGAATGCGCACTTGCAACGTCAACCGCAAAACCTTACTGAAGCCAAAGCCACCGCGAAGTTTTTAGAAAACGCAGGCTACAACTATTCTGCCGGTTTGGCACAAATAAACCGTAGTAACTTTAGTCGTTTTAAGCTTAATTTCGATAATGTATTTGAGGTGTGTACCAACTTAAACGCGGGCGGCCAAATACTCAGTGAATGCCTTAATCGCGCAAGCGCACAAGGCTATCGAGAAAATGCAACGCATAAAGCCCTGTCTTGCTATTACTCTGGCCAACTTAATTCAGCAGTTGGCACACAATACGCCAAAAAGGTACTCGCAAAACTGAGCATCAATACCAGACCT
>JAKQIT010000143.1 GCA_029556915.1 Pseudomonadota bacterium | reverse complement strand
AAAAATATTGATGTTGTTTGTAGGTAATAATCCACGTGCAAAAAATGCTGCCCTGCAAGCCAGTATCCATAAGGCTTTCGCATTCGACTTAGGGCTTTAGCACTTAGTGAGAATGGTGATGCCAAGTACTGGTTCAGGGCTATGCCCGTGAAGTTTGATGTTATGACTTAGGTAACACTAAGGTTTTACTCTGCTCTTGCTGGTGACCTTGCGCACGTTTTAAGGCCTCAGCCGCTTCAGGAGGCATGTAGTTTTCGTCATGTTTTGCCAATACTTCGCTTGCCGTAAATATTCCATCAGCCCCAATTTTACCTTGAACTACCGCACCTTTGCCTTCTTTAAATAAATCTGGCAACACACCTTTATACACCACAGGCACAGTTTTGGCAGTGTCCGTCACCACAAAATTAACCGTTAAGCCATCGTCACCGCGCTTAATGCTGCCCATTTCAACTAAGCCGCCAACGCGAAAATTAGTTTCTTTTGGCACCTCACCTTGACTAACTTGCGTGGGTGTGTAAAAAAACGCCATATTACTATTGAGTGCATTTAACACCAAAGTAACAGCTGACCCAAGCAGCAGTAAACCCACAGCAATCAGGGCAAATCGTTTGTGTCGGGCTTTAAGTACCATATTTACTCCGTTATAAAATCATTCTTGCGAAAAGTCAAAAGCATCTTGCGCAAGCAAATGTGTTAAGCGCAAGGCTTCTTTGTTGCGCGAACGCAAGGCTATGACCTCCCAAATCACACAAAGTGCCGTTAAGCCAAACGAAGTCCACACAAAAAAGGCGTAGCCGCCCATATTAAAAAACGCTTGCCAGCTTTGCCACTGCATTATGGTTTCCCTTCGCTTCCAATAGATTTCACCCAGTTAGCGTGACGCTCACGCTCTAGCATAATGCAACGCACTCGCATTAGAGCCACAGCAATGGTGTACATCCAAAAAGCCAGTGCCATGAGTATCATGGCTTCAAACATGGTGGAAGCCATTTTTGGTGCAGCACCCATGTTAATACTTGAGCCTTGGTGCAAGGTGTTCCACCATTTGACTGAGCCATAAATAATCGGCACCATCACTGTGCCAACAATGGCTAATAGTGCGCCCGCGCGGTCTGCTTTGCGCGGATCATCAATGGAGGCTTGCAGTGCAATAAAACCTAAATATAAAAATAATAAAATGAGTTCTGAAGTTAATCGTGCATCCCACACCCAATAAGTGCCCCACATCGGCTTACCCCAAAGCGAACCTGTTACCAGTGCTAAAAAAGTAAATATTGCGCCCGTTGGGGCAAGCGCTTGCGCCATCATGGCGGACAACCTCGAATTTAGCGCCAATCCTACTGCTGCCCAAAATGCCATAGCCAGATAAATCACCATCGACATCCAAGCTGCGGGTACATGCACAAAAATAATCCGATAAGCTTCACCTTGCTGAAAATCCGTCGGGGCAATAGCAAAGCTGATATACAAGCCATATGCTGCCATGATGACCGCCAACCAAGCAAACCATGGAATCATTTTACCTGCCGTTGGGTAAAATGTTTGCGGGGAAGCATTGTGAAATAAAGTATCTGCAAAGTAGGCAGATTGACGCATTAAAGCTGCACCCAACATGACTAGCGCTATATTTACACTTAAATATTTAGCGCCATGCACAAATAACATTAAACCAGCGCCAGCAATGGCAATGACGAAACCCAAAGCAAATATTATTTTTTTCATAAAATAATTACTCGATAGAAATTCTTAGCGCCGCCGCAGTTGCCAGCGGTGCTAATACTACAGCCAATAACGAAATTGCGCCCAATAATGAAAGGTGCGCTTGTGGGCTCATCCCACTTTGACTGGCCGATACTGCCAAAGCACCAAAAATCAGCACTGGAATATACAGCGGCAACACCAACAATGCAACCAACAACCCACTACCTCGCGCGCCTAGCGTTAATGCCGCGCCTATCGCGCCAATGAGACTGAGTGCTGGGGTGCCAAGTAATAATGATATTACCAAAATTAAAATCGCATTATTTGGCAATGCATATTGTAAACCTATCACCGGCGCGAGTAATACCACGGGCAAACCACACACTAGCCAATGCGCCAAAATTTTAGCCGTAACCAACAAAAATAAAGGTTGAGGTGATAACAGCATTTGCTCTAGCGTGCCATCAGCAAAATCTGTAGCAAACAGCCGCGATAACGAAATCATCCCAGCCAACAATGCCGCAACCCACAACACACCTGGTGCTATTTTACTTAAAATAGCAGAATCCGAGCCAATGCCCAAGGGAAACAAGCTCGACACAATCACAAAGAAAAACAAAGTGGTCGCCACATCTGAACGCCGACGGTATGCCTGCAGTAAATCGCGTTTTAATACGGTGAGCCAAGCGCTATTCATTTGCTTAGTCTTAACGTTTGCGTAGATTGCGCGTTGACAGCCACATCCTGATGCGTGGTTAAAATAGCCATACCGCCGTGTGCTAAATGCTCGCTTATACGCGTTGCCAACACTTCAACCGAAGCCACGTCTAGCGCAGCAAAAGGCTCATCTAAAATCCATAATTTGGTTTTTGCCAGCCAAAGCCCAGCTAATGCCACACGCCTTTTTTGCCCTTGTGAAAGTACGCGTGCGGGCAAATGCGCACACCGCGCAATGCCAATTGCAGTTAATGCCGCAAGCGCACTAGCATCACTTACATTATTGCCTGCTAAACGGGCATTGGTTTGCAGGTTTTCAAGTGCGGAGAGATCATCTTTTAGGCCGTTTAAGTGGCCTAAATAGGTAAGGTTTGACAAGTAAGATTCGGCGGCTTGTTTGATTTTATTGCCTTGCCATAATACTGCGCCATCTTCAGGCGTAAGCAGCCCACAAAGCATGCGCAATAGACTGCTTTTACCGCTACCATTTTCGCCCAGCACATACAGCAAGCCACCTGATTGCAAGTCAAAACTAACGTTTTTAAATAGCAATCTGTCACCACGTAAGCAAGCCAAACCTTGAGCGGCTAGCATGGGTAGATGGCTCTAAAATAAGGCGAAAAAGCTAAATAATCAGCGTGAACGACAACCATGAAAAATAAGAAGTGACGCAATAAATAGCGCAATTATACCGACTTTTGTAACACTTGTTGCAGTAATAAACCTGCTGCTGCAAAGCCAAATGCGGCCGTCACGCAGACACTAGAGCCATATCCTGCGCAGTTTAAGCCTGTTATTGCGCTATTTTCTGCATCGCATGTGGCAACTGGCTTGATTGTTTCTTCATCCGAATACACGCAGGACACGCCTAACTTTGTAGGTTTTGCGCTACTGGCTTTGGCAAAAGCATAATCACGGCGCAGTAAATTACGCACTTTTGCCAACAATTTATCATGACTCACTTGGCTTAAATCCGCTTGCTTAATGCGCGTAGCGTCAATGCGCCCACCCGCGGCACCAGTCATCACCAAGGGAGTTTTGTTGGTTTTGCAATAAGCTGCAATCGCTGCCTTAGCTTTAGCATCGTCGATACAATCTATGATGCCATCGTAGTGCTGATTTAATAAGTTGTTAATATTTTCTGGCGAAACAAAATCTTCAATCTCTATCACCCTAACAAGCGGGTTAATCAGCTTGATACGCTCGGCCATCGCGCTTACTTTTGCCTTGCCAAACGCGCCATTCAAGGCATGTAACTGGCGATTCACGTTCGATTCGGCAATATTATCTAAATCTACCAACGTAATAGCACCCACCGCATTGCGCACCACCGCTTCTGCCGCCCACGAGCCCACACCGCCGATGCCAATCACGCAAATATGTGCCGCTTGCAACTTAGCCAAACCTTCTGCACCATAAAGCCGAGCAACCCCACCAAAGCGGCGGGCAAAATCAATTTCTTCTTGCATTTAGAACACTCAACGATTGAATATCCAACATCATAACGATGCCGCTAAAATTAGGCTAATTATTATGAAATACAAATATTGATATTTAACTACATCATTTAACCCGATAAAAAATAACACCCCTGCAAGCCGCGTGGTTACTGGCTTGTAGAGGTGGTGCAATAATGTACAGTCAAAAAACACTAATATTTAGCTTAATCTAGGTGTATTTAAGGTTCGTAAAAAACCTATTTAATGCTCGCTAGTTACGCCAAATTTGAGCAGAATATCTTTTTTCATTTTCTAGCCATTCTTTTGCTAGTTTAAACTGACGCGATACTTTAAGTGCCTCTGGAAACCGAGCGTTAAAGTAGATAATCGCTACTTTTCGTGGGTGAGCCTCGACGGAAGCCTCAATGCGTTCAATGACGGTGGACATAATGGCCGAGCCAAATGGGTTGTAGAAAAAAAACACATTGGCATTGGGTGGAATAGCATAAAGAGTAGCATCTTGGTGAACAAACGAAACTTTATCAGCAAATTTTGAGTGCCTTTTGTTTAACTCAGCCGCATTGTGAAGTTCTTCGTCAAACTCCACGCCTATACTGTGTTTAGCGCCTAAATATGCAGTTGCAAACACGACTCTGCCCAAACCAGAACCAAAATCAACAACCACGCTATCCGCGTTAATATTGGCTTCTTTAGCGAGCGTAAAAACCTCTTGGTACGAGGTAGGCATGTAGTCAAACTTACACGTTGGGTTTTGCAAATCGTATTGGTCCACTTGCTTATAACCAAACGTTTCAACACGCAACAGGTGGTCATAATAAGTATCTTTTGGATGCAGTAATTTAGCTTTAAGATTTTTGCCACGTAAACTTTTTAACAAGTTCAACATAATCCCTCCTTAAGCAATTTGTTGCGCTGACTTTGACTTCAGCAGACCACTTAACGCGTATTCAAAATTACGCTCATTTTCAACTAAACTCAACACATATTAACTTACACTTCCCTAGTGATGCGCTGCAAGCCAGTATCCATGCGGATTCTAGCGGTGATATTTTTTCTCGTAGGGTTTTGCTGTGCTTTAAAGTGATTTTACACGTTTAAATTTTTAACCTCACATTTAAGTTTCGAGCGCGACAAAAGCCACCGCTAAGTTTTTTTCATCGCTAATACTAATATGTGTTTTTGTAATGTTTTTGCTAAGTAAAAATGCTTGCAACTCTTCTGCCAGCACCAAAATAGGTTTACCTAAGTCATCGTGCGAAACCGCAATATTTTGCATGGTAGCGGGCGCACGCAGACCCGTACCTAAGGCTTTTGAAAAAGCTTCTTTTGCGGCAAACCGCTTGGCAAGAAAACGCGCTTGCAGGTGTGTGTCTTTGGTTTTCATATCCTCATAACCGGCCAACTCGTTTTCAGCAAGAATGCGCTTAGCTAAATCGTGACCAAACTGGCTGATAGACGCTTCCATACGCGCAACTTCCACAATATCCGTGCCGATGCCAAAAATCATTTTCATCCTCTTTTTAAATGCGTTTCATCATACCATTGCCATGTGCCAAATGGATAATTTTCAACATTTTGCTTTAAAAACATCAAGCTACTCACAAAATCACTACATTTTGAGGATTTTTCAAGTATGATTGGCCTTTTTTAATCGGGTGACTTGCCTATGAGCTTCGCGCGTTGGTGGTTTGAACGTTTTAGAGAGTTTCGCAGTTTTCGCTGGTATTTTAACCCGCGTTGGGTCAATGTCGAATCGGGAGAAAGAGCCGAGCCGGCACTGAGGCTTCAGCTTAATGAGGCCGCACAGCCAGATGAGGCAGGTCGTGTACATGTGCCCCCGGAACTTGAAGAAATTCGGCAAGCTTACGAAAACAAGTCCATTGACTTGGTTGAGCTATTCAGAAAGCGCAGTAACCGGATTTATGCAAAGCTGGATGTGTGTGCCGAAAAAGGCATTACCAACGCACACTTGATGCGCCGCGATTTGTTTAGTTATTCCAAAACGCTGGCATTTATGGGCAAGTATAAATTTTTGGTGTGGGTGCTGTTTATTTTGGGCTTATTTGGCTTGGCAGCGCTCGATTTTGCGCCAACATTGCTGGTGTTTGAAGCCTTGATGGAAAGTGATACGGTGTCTATCGGCGCGGCGTTGGGGTTGGATGACGACACGGCTAGGATGGGTATTTTGATACTCTCCACCATGTCGTTTTTGATGATTATTGTGCTGATTGGCCACGTGGTTGCCAAACTGGTCGCTTCCAGCTATCTGGATGGCGAGGTGCCGGTATTCGGAATTGTGATTTCGCTGGTGGTGGCCTTGGTGTTTATTGATGTGGCTTGGATACGTGAAGCGCACGAGGTTAAAAGTATCGAAACCAGCTATGAAGCCTATGTGAAAACCTTCAAAAAAGACATTACGCTGGGCAGACGTACCGCTGAAGAAAAGCCGTTACTGATTGACGAGTGGAAACCCGGTTATATCACACGTGCAATGTTTAGCTCGGCTATTTTCGTGCTGATTTCCATCATGATTTTTATCGTGGCGGTGTATTTCAGTTTATGGCGCGTCTATGGCGATATCCGCATGATTACCCGACACTTCAAGCAAAACCGCTATCGCACGCGCTGCGCACAACTCACGGCCGAACTTCGCAATGAAGCCAATTTACTGAACAATAGCTGGGAGAAACTTCGCCAATCCGCACAAATGGAAGTGGAGCAATTTATGATAGGTGTGCGCCAAGGGCTACATAAAAATCTGAAAGAATATGAAAACGGCAACAACACCTTGAGCAAGGCTGAAGCCGCGATTTCCGCCATCAACAAAGAGTTTTCCAAGCGTTTGGAACTTCCACATTCTTTTACCAATGCCGAAAGAACATTTATCCCCAACCATGAGGAAGAATGGGGGCTGCGTTACAGCACGTTTCTGACCGAGGCCGTGCTGTATGAAGCGTTTGAAAAAGGCACCAAAGATGCCATCAATTTGGGTATTAAAAACCCAGAGTCAGCAGTGGATGCAATTGTAGATTACAAATGTGCGGATGAAAAAAGTGTACATTGGTTGCCCGGCCTGAATAAAGAAGAATGCGACAAACAATATGAAGCGGGCTTTATTGAAGGTAGCCAAGTGCCGCACGGCGCAGCCTGGACAAATGCTCGCCTGCGCACACAAGCAGCCACTTAAACCATAATATTCTCAAGGAAAAAAGATGAAACTCACTTTATTAAAATCAAGTTTAATCACCGGCTTGTTAATGCTTGCCGCGCCTATCGCCGCCTACGCCACACAAACCTTGGCTTATTTTGATGCGAGCTCGTCGGCAAAAGAGTATCACCAAAACTACGCGCAAGATTTTGAAAAGTACGTGGCAAACGCCAAAACAGGTGATACCTTTGTGTTAAGCCGCATTACTGTGGAATCGCACAATTTTGCACCTTTTGGCACTTATACCATTGAGGCACCGGCAAAAGGCTTATCAGCCAAACGTAAAAAAGAGCTAGAAGACGAAGCGCGTGACGAAATCATTACCGCGGTGCCTATCGCGCTCAAACAACCCACCGAAGTGGACGCGACCAATATCATTGGTGCGCTGACTTCAGCGAACGATTACTTTAAGCAAAAAAACATACCGGTAAACGAGCGTGTGATTCTGCTATTTACCGATGGCATGGAGCAAAGCAAAATCAATAAAATCAATATGGAAAAAGCGATTCCCAAGACCATTCCGGCCAATCTTGTTTTACCTGCCGATTTAAAAGCCAAAGTGTATATGATTGGCGTAAACGCGCCGAATAAGGCTGGCGCACAAGAAGCTATGCGCAATTTCTGGCAGCAAGTCATCAGCAAAACAGGCTCTACGCTGGAAATGTTTTTGCAGCGCTACCCTTAGCGCCTGCTTGGCTTAATCTTGCTTGGCTTGATAACGTTGAAAGGTCTATTCAATCATCTGAGGCACCTTTGCCTCACAGGCTTTGTGCTGTTGGTCGCCCTTGGCCTAAGCGCGTGTTCCAATCAGATTGGCAACACTTATCTGGTGGACACGCCGGACGGACAAGCCAGCGTCGGGAAAATCAGTCAAACCCACTATCTTTTTAGCAGCCATCAAACAACTGCCGAAATTGAATATTTTGCCCCGGTTGCCAAAACCATCAAGGCACCGCTTGATGTGCTGATTTTATTTGACCGCACCATGAGCATGGAAAATGTCATCAAATCTACCGCCCAAGCCTCGGCAAAACTCGTGCAGGATGTACAAAAAATCGCACCGGATGCGCGCTTTGCCGTTGCCGCAGTGAGCGATTATTCGCCTTTATATACCGATGATGCGGATAACCGCACATGGCTTCTTTTGAGCGACTTTTCCTTAAAACCGGAGGCAATCGAAACTGCAATCCGGCAAATTCAATTGGTGAATGGTGGCGATACGCCGGAGGCTTATAGCCGCGGCTTATACGAGTCTGCGCAATTGGCTTGGCGGCAAGAGGCTAAAAAAATCATCATCTTTTTTGGCGATGCCACCGCGCAAATTGCCGACCCCGGCCGTGATGAAACGCTAAACACAGCAGACGACTTGCAACTCCCAAATGTATTAGCCGCATTGCATGCAAAAGAGATTACCGTGATAGGCATCCACACGCGCAATGACAGTGAAGTGGTAGCCGAATTCAAACGCATCAGCCAAGCCACCAATGGCAAAGCCGTCTCGCTGGTGGATGCAGACCAATCTGCACAAGTGATTAAAGACTCCATCAACGAAGCCCTGTTAACGCCACCCGGCATCATGGCACTTGACGAACACGCCGGCTGGATAAACACCTCTATCACCGAAAATTCGCTGGGCAAACACGGCAAAGCCCGCTACCAAATTCACATCACCGCCCCTGAAGGCACGCCCGCAGGTGTTTATATGATTCCCTTAAAGCTAACCTCCACTGAAGACAACCCTGTCGTTGCCGCGTTAGCAAATAAACCGTTTGAACTAAAAATCATTACCGGATGGATAAACCATCCGTTTCTGCTTTGGTTGCCACTGGCGGTGTTACTGGCTTATTTATTGTACATCGCACTTTCTATGATACGTGGCGGCTACGCGCAAACGCGTTACGTGCTTTCTCGCGGGGATTACGATGCAGAGCGTTATGGGTTGGGATATTTACTGCTGGATGTGTTATTTATTTGCACGATTATCTGCACCTGCACCGCTCTATATTTGCAGGCAAGCCAGCAAGTGTTAAGTCAAATTCTCTAATTTTTTGGCGCTAAAATAGCGCATTTTCCGTAACAAAAAACAGGTATAAAATTCAGCGATTTTTAGCCAAAAATCACGCAACATCTTTTTACCTCCTCGCTAAGCCAGTCTGCATGCGGCTTGCAGAGGCACAAAAATCTCTCGGGGGGGGGATCAGCGACTTTTTTCGTTTATTTAGGCGCAAACTCTTTCATCAGCGCTTTCATTTCACGCACAGCGTTATCCCAACCCACAAAAAGCGCGTGGGCAATAATCGCGTGGCCGATATTCAGTTCTTCAAAGCCAACCATTTTGGCAATGTGATGCACGTTGTGATAGTGCAAACCATGCCCAGCATTCACTACCAGGCGCGCATCTATCGCGTGAAGCAGCGCAATTTCAATGCGCTCACGCTCGGTTTCTTGTGCAGCATCATTAAGCGCATCCGCAAACGTACCTGTGTGTAATTCAATCACAGGCGCGCCAGTTTTTACCGCTGCATCAATTTGGGCTAAATCAGGCGCAATAAAAAGTGAGGTGCGGATACCTGCATCGCCTAATTTTTTTACCGCATTTTTTACTTTATCAAAATGGCCAATCACATCTAATCCACCTTCAGTGGTGCGTTCTTCGCGGCGTTCAGGCACAAGGCACACGTCTTGCGGCGCTACTTTAAGCGCAATGGCAATCATTTCATCCGTCACCGCGCATTCGAGGTTCATTTTAGTTTGCAGCAAGGGACGTAACGCAAATATATCGGCATCTTGCATGTGGCGGCGGTCTTCACGAAGATGTAGGGTAATGCTATCCGCGCCTGATTGTTCAGCACGCAAGGCTGCTTGCACCACACTGGGGTATTTGGTGCCACGCGCCTGGCGGATGGTGGCGACGTGGTCTATATTGACACCGAGTTTTAACATTTTTAACCTTAATTGAAAAAAATTAACTATATGCTATGGTTAACCAAAGTAAGAATCCAATAAAAAGAAACACAAATATCCAGCCTAGAATGACACTTAGTTTTTTAACAGACACCTCAGAATAACCCATTTTTCTCAATATACAATTTGTTGAAGCATGCAAGAGTTCAGCGATTGTATAAAAAATGATAAAACCTATGTCATCAGGCATGTTAATGTACCAGTTTACTAAAACCCTTGTAAATCTATTAACAGTTGCCGTGTATGTAAAGGTTTATCGCCCAAATAATGCGCTAATAAATAGCGCATGAGCTGCTTGCTCTGGCTTTGGGTTGTGGTATCCGTGTAATCATTATTCAACATATCAAGCAGTGTTTTACCTGATAATTGTACGCCATTTCGATGTGCGTTAGGCTCGCCCGCACCGTGCTCCGCCTCATAGCGATAACATTTATTGATGACTATCGGCCCACCGTGCACGTCGGCAATTAAGGGCACTGCGTAGCCTAATTCTTGCAATAATTTTAGCTCAAAGCGGCGTAAGTGCGTGGCTAAATCTGTCGATTTACTTAAAGTATTGAGTGTTGTTTGGTAGTAGTTAAATAATGTTTCATGCGCGTCTTCACGCGGTAGCAAGCGCAACAAAAGCTCGTTCAAATAAAAACCGCACATTAAGGCCTCACCCTGCAGATGCACCAAGCCATGTGTCCAATCAAGGCTGTGTAAGGTTTTAAGCTCATTTTTGCCAGACCACGTACCTGACAACAACTGAAAAGATTGCAACATTCCGCGCATGGCTGAACGTGGTCTTCGCGCACCTTTAGCCACAGCCGCGACACGCCCGAACTTTTGGCTAAAAAGCTCGACAACTAGACTGGTCTCTTTAAAAGGGTAGCTGTGCAAAACATATACAGATTGGTTGTCTTGACGAAAGTTGTTTGCCAACACCATGACGATAATGAAAGTGAGCTAATAGCCCAAACTTTTTAATGCGCGTGCATTATCTGCCCAACCGCCCTGCACTTTTACCCAAGTTTCTAAATAGACTTTACCGCCAAATAATTTTTCCATATCTTGACGTGCTTCAGTTGAAATTTGCTTGAGTTTTTCGCCACCCTTGCCAATAATCATGGGCTTTTGGCTGTCTTTATCCACAATAATAGCTGCAAAAATACGGCGTAACTTTTTATCCACTTCAAACTTTTCAATTTCTACCGCCACTGAATAAGGCACTTCATCTCCTAACAATCTAAAAATCTTTTCGCGTATCAGTTCCGCCGCCAAAAAGCGCTCGTTTTTATCGGTGAGTTCGTCTTCGCCATACATGGCAGGCTGTTCAGGCAAGTATTTACGTGTCGTTTCTAGCAGTTCGTCTAAATGCAATGATTTTTTTGCGCTCACAGGCACAATACCCACAAATGGGTGTAACAAATCAAAATCTTGAATCAGTGGTAGCAAATTGTTTTTGTCGCCCATTAAATCCGCTTTATTAACGACCAAGATGACCGGTTTATCTTTAGGCAATAAGGTCAACACTTTTTCATCTGCTTCACCTAGCTTCATGGGCTCGATGACAAACAACACCACATCGACTTCGTCTAACACCTGTGTAACCGTTTTGTTTAATCCTTTATTGAGGGCGTTAAGATGTTTTTGCTGAAAACCTGGCGTATCGACAAATAAAAACTGGGTGTCTTCAGTCGTGTGAATACCCAATAAGCGATGACGCGTGGTTTGCGCTTTGCGCGAGGTAATCGCCAGTTTCAAACCCAAAATGTGGTTAAGCAATGTTGATTTACCCACATTAGGGCGGCCTACGATGGCGACGGTTCCACATTTAAAGCCTGCTGGGTTTTGGGTCATGTTTTGCTTGAAATTCCGATTAAGTTATTTCTTGGGTTTTCTAATATTAAGTTGTTCAACTTGCTGCATCGCTAATTGCGCTGCCTGTTGCTCGGCAATACGGCGGCTGGTACCTTCTCCCACAGTGCGAATATCTAATTTCTGAATAAAACACTCTACTACAAACACTTGCGCGTGGGCTTCGCCACTGGTTTGCACAATGGCATATTCAGGTACAGCAATTTTTTTTCCTTGCAGAAATTCTTGCAACAAAGATTTTGGGTCTTTATCAATAATTTTAGGGTCTATGGTAATTAGCTTTTCGTGATAAAGATTACGCACAAAGGCTTCTGCTGCGTCAAAACCACCATCTAAATACACCGCTCCGACAATGGCTTCTAAAGCATCAGCTAAGATAGAAGGCCTACGCCAACCCGAACTTTTAAGTTCGCCTTCGCCCATTTTGAGTGCATCGCCAATATTTAGACTGAGTGCAATTTCGCACAATGAGGCTTCTTTAACAAGCTGCGCACGCAAACGACTTAAATCGCCTTCATCTAATTTCGGAAAGCGCAAATATAATTGGTGCGCAATAATAAAATTGAGCACACCATCTCCTAAAAACTCCAGTCGCTCATTATTTTGCCCACTAAAGCTGCGGTGCGTCAGTGCCTGCGTCAGCAGATGGCTATCAGAAAAAACATAGCCTAGACGTTTAAATAATATCTGCTGACTCATACTAAGAATTACAATTTAGCGTCAGTCGAAGTTTCAAAATCCATTAACGCACTAATATTGCCCACCAATGGTGTGATTACTTGATACTTTGCGGTAACTACAGTATCGCCGCTGGCATTTTTACCAATTTCTAAGTCTCTGCCTGTAATAGCGGTTACATATCCAGCATCAGCACGCCTATCAAACGAGGCAATAATCTCATTTTTACTCATCGTTCCCAGTGAGTCCTGCTTCATCGCGCGAATGACCGATTTCACTGAAAAAAACTGCTGATACGCAGGAAACAGTTTCATCCCCATCATTGCCACAAACACAACCAAGCCGCCAACAAACAACATGCCCATGAGGGTTGCACCAGCTTGTTTTTTCATACTAAGGGTCTGCTTACTTAATACATTTTGCATCATATTCTCCCAATCATTATTACTTTAGCTTGCTATTTAATTGTATTGCCGATACGTGAAGCTTGATCAAAATTCATCCAAATAAAAAACGCTTTGCCTACCAGATTTCGCTCGGGTACAAAGCCCCAAACACGGCTGTCTTTACTATTATCGCGATTATCACCCATTGCAAAATATTGTCCAGCAGGCACGGTGATTTCTTCGCCATTGGCAAATTTAGCCCCGATTTCATCTGAACTGTAGCTGTTATCCCAATCATGAATCAGAATATCATGTGCTACCTGACCTAACTTCTCGCTATATCGCTTTGCTGTCATCATGTTGAGGCCTTTCTCAACATATTCATAACGTTGCAATTCAGCAACATCAAGCAACTCACCATTAATGGTGAGTCTTTTATCAAGATAGCGAATTTTATCTCCAGGTAAACCTATCACGCGTTTAATATAGTTAGTAGTAGGCTCAGGCGGATAATGAAAAACAAACACATCGCCGCGCTGCGGATGATTGACCTCATAAAAGGTATGATTTAATACTGGGTCACGCAAGCCATAAGTATATTTGTTGACCAAAATAAAGTCGCCCGTCAATAATGTTGGCATCATCGAACCCGATGGAATTTTAAAAGGCTCAACAATAAAAGAACGTACAAAAAATACCACTAAAATCACAGGAAAAAAGCTTTTAGCATATTCCAACACTTCTGGGTCTTCGCTACCATTTGCGCGCTTTTTCTTCAAAAACAAACTGTCAACGAGCCAAATTCCCCCTGTCACCATGAGCATCAGCAACATAAATAAACCAAATGGGATAATGCTAGAAACGGCTAGCATTAACGCCACTAGCGCGAACTCAGTAAATAAAAATAAGCCAAGCGTTAATTTGCGCTGAACTAGCAACACCACGCAATACGCCGCAAAAGCAACCAATAAATAGATAATCATTTGTATTTTTAACCTTAACTTTTTTTATTTATCTTCTACACGCAAAATCGCCAAAAACGCTTCTTGCGGGATTTCCACATTACCCACTTGTTTCATTCGTTTTTTGCCTTCTTTTTGCTTATCTAGCAATTTACGCTTACGTGACACATCGCCACCATAACACTTCGCAATCACGTTTTTACGCATGGCTTTAACGGTTTCACGTGCAATGATATTGGCGCCAATTGAAGCCTGAATAGCCACATCAAACATTTGACGTGGAATTAACTCGCGCATTTTCGCTGCCACTTCACGCCCGCGATGCTGACTGTTTGAGCGATGCACAATCATACTGAGCGCATCCACACGTTCCCCATTGACCATAATATCAAGCTTCACCAAATCTGCCGCACGAAACTCTAAAAACTCATAATCCATACTAGCGTAACCACGCGACACAGATTTTAATTTATCAAAGAAATCCAACACCACTTCATTCAATGGCATTTCGTAACTCAACATGACTTGACGACCCATGTACTGCATGTTTTTTTGAATGCCACGCTTGTTGTTGCAAAGCGTCATTACTGGCCCTACATAATCTTGCGGCATCAGCAAATTCACCACAATAATCGGCTCGCGCGTTTCTTCTACACGTGAAGGCTCTGGCAATCGCGATGGATTTTCAATTTGCACCACCGAGCCATCTTTAAGTAATAGCTCATAAACTACAGTTGGTGCAGTAGTGATTAAATCCATGTCGTATTCGCGCTCTAAACGCTCTTGCACAATCTCCATGTGCAACAGGCCTAAAAAGCCGCATCTAAAGCCAAACCCTAATGCAGTTGAGTTTTCCGCTTCAAACAATAAGCTTGAATCATTCAAACTCAACTTTTCAAGCGCCGTTCTTAATGCCTCAAACTGGTTAGATTCAACAGGGTAAAGCCCTGCAAACACCTGCGGCTTCACCTCTTTAAAGCCTGCAAGCGGTTCAGGCGCTGGTTTATTCGCCAACGTCACGGTATCGCCTACTTTTGCGCTGGCAAGTTCTTTAATACCCGCAATAATAAAGCCTACTTCCCCTGCTGAAAGCGACGTTTTTTGCAGTGATTTTGGCGTAAACACGCCCACTTGCTCACATAAAAAATCGCTATGCGTAGCCATGAGGCGAATTTTATCTTTAGGCTTAAGCACACCATCTATCACCCGCACCAACATCACCACACCCACGTAATTATCAAACCACGCATCAATCACCAAAGCTTTAAGTGGCCCATCAACATTACCCTCTGGCGGCGGTACTTTTTTAATCACCGCTTCTAAGACATCACGCACGCCAAAACCAGTTTTGGCTGAGCAAAGCACTGCATCACTCGCATCCACGCCAATCACATCTTCAATTTCTTGCTTCACGCGCTCTGGGTCAGCAGAAGGCAAGTCAATTTTATTCAGCACCGCCGTGACTTCAACACCTAAATCGAGCGCGGTATAGCAATTGGCCACGCTTTGCGCCTCTACCCCTTGTGAGGCATCCACCACCAATAACGCGCCCTCACAAGCTGACAGCGAACGTGAAACCTCGTAGCTAAAATCCACGTGGCCAGGCGTGTCAATCAAATTCAACTGATAAGTTTGCCCATCATCCGCTTTGTAATTTAACGCTGCCGTCTGCGCTTTAATGGTAATGCCGCGCTCGCGTTCAATGTCCATTGAATCAAGCACTTGCGCCTCCATTTCACGGTCAGCCAAGCCTCCACATAAATGAATAATTCGGTCGGCTAGTGTCGATTTACCATGGTCAATGTGCGCGATAATTGAAAAGTTACGGATGTTTTTCATGAAGTCTTTTAAAAAATACAAACAAACAAGGCGCACAATGCGCCCTGATAACAGCCGTGATTTTACTACAAACGCATGATTTTTTGATACTTTTTTACAGCCTGCTTTGATGCTTAGTAGTAATTAAGCGCAGTGAAATCTGATGGATGAAGCTTTGTAAATTAAATACGTTTTTAATGCAAAAATAACGCATCTTCTTTTGACCACCTCTGCAAGCCAGTATCCATGCGGCTTCCAGAGGCATAAAAATCGCTCGGGGGATGTTAACCGCAAAAAATGAGGTTTTTAAGGACAATTTTGTGCGTATCGTTTAGCTCAGCCATGTTTGCAAATATGCGTTTACTTTACTGCGTGATTAGCCAATCATTTAACGCACATCTGTGAGCATATTTGCCATGGCGCGTTTAAATGGCGGCAGATGGCTGCCAATGCGTAATGAAGCGCTGCGAATAATACGTGCGGGCAATCGATCATTACTATAAATTTTGGCAATGGCATGCGTTGCCATAAACAGCGGACGCGTGGCGCGCTGATGAAATTTTTCATAAGCACTAAGCAAGCCTGTAGAGGCAATATCGGCATTCTGTTGCGCTGCTTTTTTAATTGCAGTGGCTAAATTGTCTGCGCCGCGCAGTGCAAAATTAAATCCATGTGCGGTAACCGGATGCATGCCGACGGCAGCATCGCCAATTAAGGCAAACCGTTGCGCAACAAATCGGTCTGAATAAACTGTCACTAATGGGTAAGCGTGACGTGTAGAGACCAATCGCATTTGACCCAGTCTATTTCCAAATCGCTGTTCAATTTCTGCATTAAATATTTCTTCTGGCATAGCCATCAACCGCGCTATTTCACGGGGCGGTAAAGTAATGACCACCGATGATTTTCCACCTTGCATGGGCAACAATGCTAAAGTTTGTCCGTAGTCAAACCACTCCCATGCAGTATGCTGATGATCAATCGCATGCGCCATGACACAAACCATCATGGTTTTACCAAAATCGTGCATGCTTGCGGAAATACCCATCAAACGACGTGTTTCTGAAAAGCGATTATCAGCTGCCACCACCAACTGAGCCTCAATGCGTTGCCCGTTATTTAGTGTCACACGGGCTTTATGTTCATCAGTAGTTATTTGGCTTATCGTAACATTCGGCATTAGTGTGATGGATGGACTCGCTTTCACTGCCGCATAAGCGGCCTTGCGAATCACGCAATTAGAAATCAGGTAGCCTAATTCAGGTTGCGCTGTATCACGATGGTCTATTACCATCGCATTTAAAGCGCCGCCATTAAGCACTTTTGCGTCTCGTAATGGTGATATTGCACTTTCTTCTATGTGTTGCCAAATGCCCAATTCACGCATTAGCCGAGCAGAGCGATGGGTAATTGCAATTTCGCGCCCATCAAAAGCTGGGTTAGCAATCGCATCTTCATGCTGCTTTTCTAGCACAGTAATGCGCAAGCCACTGTTAGCCAGCATTTGTGCAAAACATAAACCTGAAGGCCCTGCACCTACAATCAACACATCTACATTCTGCATGATTTTACCCATCCATTTATCGCCAATCATCATTCAATAAAACTTAATGATGGTCATTGATATGCATCAACCTAGATGCGGATGGCAATTAGAAGCCGTCCATTTTTTCCTTATTCAACGCAACATTTTTATGCTGCTATTAAATACATTTAAATTATTTTGCATATTTGTATTGATAATATAAATGAGAATTGTTATCATTATTGTTAACAATCTAATGCATGGAGAATCACCAATGAAGTATCACAAGCCAAACCCCTTAAGCAAAAAATCTGTTTATATGGCGGTTATATTAGCGACACAGTCCATGCTTGCAATCGCAGAAGAACAACAAGAAAGTGCACCCGCCGTTGCGGAAGTTGAGCTAAAAAAAATTCAGGTAAAGGCTACCGCTATTACTAAAGATACAGGCTATCAAGCCACCAAGACGCGTGTAGGCAAAACTTTGCAAGACCCGCATGATATTCCGCAAGCGATTACCACCGTAACGAATGATTTAATGCATGACCAACAAGTAGGCTCTTTGCGCGAAGCGCTGCGAAACGTGTCTGGGCTCACTTTTAATGCCGCAGAAGGTGGCCGCGCAGGTGATAATTTTATGCTGCGTGGTTTTTATTCTTTTGGCGATATTTACTTGGATGGTGTGCGCGATACGGCACAATATAACCGCGAGATTTTCAACTTAGAGCAAGTCGATGTGCTACGTGGCTCAGCAGCGATGTTGTTTGGGCGCGGTCAAGCGGGCGGCGTGATTAACCAAGTCAGCAAAATGGCGGAACTAGATAATGAAAATACGATTACGGGTAGTTTAGGTAACGATGACTATCACCAAGTAACGGGAGATTTCAACAGACAACTCACTGATACTGCCGCTATTCGTGTTAACGTGATGGATAGACATGAAGAAACTTATCGAAAAAATCCGTCTGATGGTGACCACCCCGAAATTGACAGAAAAGGCATTGCACTCAGTTTTGGTGCTGGTATTGGTACTGATAATGAATTTTTCTTAAACCATATTTACACACAAACCCGTGATGTGCCAGATTACGGCATTCGGTTTGATGCAGATAAAAGACCTTTAAGTAGTAGCACCAATGGTCGTACTGATAAAACATTTTGGGGCAATGATGATAACTTTGATGATAGCGATACGCGCATGACAACTGCTATCTTCACCCATAAATTTAGTAAAGATACGCAAATAAGGACACAAATCAGAGATGCTGATTATAAGCGTGGCTATTGGGCTAAAACGCCCGCGAATGATTTGCCCACTGAAGATAATAAAATCGGCGGCAATGTGACGCGTAAAATGCATTATGAAACGCTCAATTTGCAGTCCGACTTTAGCACCAAGCTAGACTTAGCTGGGATGAAACATGAAGTATTAGCTGGGGTGGAATATTTAAAAGAAGATAACTACCGACATGGCTTACAGGCAATTAACCCTACCACTGGTTTAGCTTATACCCAAACTGGCGCAGCGCTCAATGCGGCCATTGCTGCAAGTGGCGTCACTTATAACAGGCATATCGCTGCCACCACTGGTGTGCCGACTAAGTTTGAAGCAGATAACTATGCTGTGTATGTGCAAGATACCGTTGAGTTTATTCCTAACTGGAAATTACTGCTTGGGATGCGCCGCGATGAGCTGCGCGCAAATTACTCAAGCACAACATCGCCCAAACTCAGCTATGGTGAAAACAGCTACCGCGCAGGCTTGTCATGGCAACCACAGCCAGAAGCACATTATTATGCGGCTTGGAGTGACTCATTCAGCCCAACTGCGGATTTATATCAGTTGACGGTAGCGCCACAACCACCAGAGCGCAGTAAGACATTTGAGATTGGCTCAAAATGGTTATTTTTGGATGGTGATTTGGCCTTTAGAACTGCGTTATATACCTCCACAAAAGACTGGGAGAGAAATACCGACTTAGAGTCAACTTCGGCTATTTTAACTAAAAAGCGTAGAACCAATGGGCTAGAGCTAGAAGCAACAGGTAAGCTAACAGAAAAATTGGAAGTATTTACTGGCGTGAGCTTAATGGATGCTGAAATTTTGGAAGTGGCAGAAAACGTCAATGCAACGACTGGTGCGATTACCGTTGCAGATGCCAGATTTAAAGGTGTTCGTCCACGCAATACACCGCCAGTCACCTTTAACTTTTGGACAACTTATAGCCTCAATAGCGCATGGAAAATAGGCGGTGGTGTGGAAGCCAAAGCATGGCGTACTGCTTATCAACCAAGTGCAACCAATGGCGGCGCGGTGTTTACGGGGGGTGGTTTCCATCCCAATTACGCGCCTGGCTATGCAAGAGTCGATGCCATGGTGGCCTATGAGCAGCCTAAGTGGGCGGTGCGTTTAAATGTTAAAAACGTACTTGATAAAGAGTATTATGATGCCGTTTATGACAATGGTGGCTTGGTAACACCAGGCAACAGAAGGCAAGCCATTGTAACCACTGAGTTTAAATTTTAGGAGCAATGATGCTGTTACAAATTCCCAATGTGTTAAACGATGAAGAAATTCTGCGGGCTAAAAAACTCATCGCTGAAGCACAATGGGTAGATGGAAAAGTAACAGCAGGAACACAAGCGGCGGTTGTTAAAAACAATCAACAGCTTTCTGAACAAGCACCACAAATGCAGGCACTCAGAAAGCTGGTGTTACAAGCGCTTAATCGTAATGCCTTGTTTTTTACCGCCGCACTTCCTTTAAAAATTCTACCGCCATTTTTCAATCGCTACAGCGGCGAAGCCAATTATTACGGCTACCATGTGGATAATGCCATGCGTATGATGCCAGATGGCAGTGGCTATGTACGTGCGGACGTTTCCGCCACACTGTTTTTAACTGACCCCGAAGACTATGAAGGCGGCGAACTGATGATAGAAGATACTTTTGGCAGACAATCGGTCAAGCTCAAAGCCGGTAGCATTGTTGTTTACCCATCCTCTTCTGTGCACGAAGTGACACCTGTTAGAAAAGGTGCACGGGTCGCGTGTTTTATGTTTATTCAAAGCATGGTGCGAGATGCCGAAAAGCGCCGCTTGCTTTACGATATGGATATGTCACTCATGCAACTTCGCCATACCGTAGGTGAAACCGAAGCAGTGGTGCATTTAACTGGGGTTTATCATAATTTATTACGGCGTTGGGCAGAATGACTGCGCTACTCAATAAACTACAATCTACACCGCAAGATGTACAAACTGCCACAGATTATCTACCTTATGCGCAGCCTAGAGTACCTAATACCATTTGGCAGTATTTAGCAGGTGGTGCTGGTAAAGGCCACACCATGCAAGCCAACCTAACGGCTTTTGATGATGTCAAACTTACCTCTCGCCCATTAGCGGATGTAAAAGGTGGCAACAGCAAACTGGAACTATTTGGGCAGCAGTTTAACCACCCTCTTCTGCTTGCTCCGATTGCTTATCAACGCTTGTTTCATATTGATGGTGAGCAAGCCAGTGCAATGGCCGCTGTAGCGCAATCAGGACAAATGGTGGTGAGTAGCCTCGCCAGCCAAACTTTGGAAGAAATCATAGAAACTGCAAATCAAGCGCTCTGGTTTCAACTCTATTGGCAGGGCGATAGAACACGCACTTTACGTTTGCTTAATCGCGCGATTGAGGCAGGCTACAGCGCTGTGGTGTTTACGGTTGACGCCCCAGTAAAGCAAGCGGTGATGGCGCTACCTGATAATATTTCAGCGGTTAATTTAGAACCTCCCTTAGCTATCAACATAAACGCTCATCAAAGCAAAGTGTTTGACGGATGGATGGCGCAAGCGCCCAATTGGGCGGATTTAGCATGGCTGCGTGACCATATTAGTGTGCCACTTATTGTAAAAGGCGTAATGCACACTGAGGATGCTGAAAGAATGATTCACATAGGCTGCGATGGTTTAGTGGTATCCAACCACGGCGGCCGCGTGTTAGATGGCGTACCCAGCAGCTTAGAAGTACTCCCCAGCGTGGTTGAACGCTTTTCTGGCCAAACCAAAATTTTACTCGACAGCGGAATTCGCCATGGTCAAGATGCATTTAAAGCACTCGCATTAGGTGCTGATGCAGTGATGATAGGCCGTCCGTTCATTTGGGGGCTAGCAAGCGCTGGCGCTTTGGGCGTTGCACATGTGATACGCCTCATGCGCGATGAACTAGAAATGACCATGGCATTAACAGGCGCCAAAGATTTAGCCGCAATCAAACAATTAAATTTAGGAAAGACAATAAAATGAAATTTTTAATGATGATGACTTTAAGTTTATTACCTATCACAGCGTTAGCCGGCGCTGAGTGCGTGGAACACCCAAAAGAAGAATGGGCGGCTGAAAATACACTCAAACAAGCGCTAACCGAAGAAGGCTATACCATCAAAAAATTTAAAGTAGATGGCAATTGCTACGAGATTTATGGCCGCAACAAGCAAGGTAAAAAAGTCGAAATTTACTTTGACACTAAAACCTTAGAAATTGTGAAAGCGGAAGTTGAAAAATAGCCATCTTCATACAAGCACCTCTGTAAGCCGCATGGATACTGGCTTACGGAGGTGCATTTTTTGCTCGGCACAATTTAAGCACAATTTTTAGTGCTATTTTGTGGAAAAATCACGGGCTAAAATTAGCCAGTTTGACACCTTAGCGTAATACATAAATGCCCCCTGAACTTCACCCTTCTAAACATTTTGCATGGTCGCGCTTGGTGAGATTAACGCATTGGTTAGTGGCACTTTGCGTGCTGGTCAACTTTTTTAATGACACCGGATATTGGCACCGCATGATTGGCTATGGCTGTTTGATGTTAGTGCTCATTCGCTTGGTTGATGGGTTATGGATAAGCAAAAATCCCGCCTCAAAATTTTACTTGCCACAATTTTCTGCCATCAAAACGCACCTAAAAGAACTACGGTCTGGCATCGTTTCTTCTCATATTGGGCACAACCCGCTTGGACAGATTGCGGTTTACTGCATATGGTTATTGATATTTTTGCTAGCTTTGACAGGCTGGATTAGTCGTACTGACGCTTATTGGGGCGAGGATTGGCCTGTGGAAGTGCACACCATGCTATCAACTGCGCTAAAAGTGATGGTGGTATTACATGTGCTGGCAGTGTTGCTGATGTCTAAATTGCAACAAAAAAATCTAGTCAAAGCGATAACTATAGGCAAATAAACCAGCGTACGTTATTAGCAAGCTCTGAGCTAGCACTCATCTGAATTTAACGTGAATATAAATATTTATAGCGAGTTAAATATACAGAAAAAGGCTTAGGCAAAAAAAATGTAGCCATTATCAGACCGCACCAATAAAAAGTGAGGGTATGTGTATTTAATATGAAAGTTTTATACCTTAACTCGGTATCGGGAGGATGTAGCCATATTGCAGTAGAAAAAAATATTCATTACACATACCCTCATAAAAACCCAATTTAATGAGCTGATGAAACTTTTAACCTTGCATTAAAATTTTGAAACTCCTGGAATCCAATTTGTACCAGCTAAAGGCACTTGTGCCATTGCCGATGCTTCGATAGTTAACGCCACTAGATCTTCTGGTTCTAGATTGTGTAAATGAGATTTACCACAAGCACGTGCAACCACTTGAGCTTCCATCGTCATCACCGCAATGTAGTTAGCTAAACGGTGACCAGCTTTGATCGGATCAACACGTTTCATTAACTCAGGATCTTGTGTAGTGATACCAGCTGGGTCTTTACCTTCATGCCAATCATCGTAAGCACCTGCTGTAGTACCTAGTTTCTGATATTCATCTTCTAGATGTGGGTCATTATCACCAAGTGCCACTAACGCTGCAGTACCAATCGCAACTGCATCAGCCCCTAAAGCAATCGCTTTAGCTACGTCAGCACCGTTACGAATACCACCTGAAACGATTAACTGAACGCTTTCTTTACCGTTACGATAAACGCCTAAGTCTTGCAATGCTTTTACCGCTGGACGAATCGCAGCCAAGATTGGGATACCCACGTGCTCAATAAACACCTCTTGAGTCGCAGCTGTACCGCCCTGCATACCATCCAAGACAATCACGTCTGCACCCGCTTTAACTGCAAGTGCCACATCGAAGTAAGGACGAGTTGCGCCAACTTTTACGTAAATTGGTTTTTCCCAATCAGTAATTTCACGTAATTCGGCGATTTTGATTTCTAAGTCATCAGGACCTGTCCAGTCAGGGTGACGGCATGATGAACGTTGGTCGATACCTTCTGGTAAGCAACGCATTTTTGCCACACGTTTAGTAATTTTTTGGCCAAGCAACATACCTCCTCCACCTGGTTTAGCTCCTTGCCCAATCACCAGCTCAATAGCATCCGCCTTACGAAGATCATCTGGATTCATACCGTAGCGTGAAGGTAAGTATTGGTAAACCAATGTTTTAGAATGTCCACGCTCTTCTTGCGTCATGCCACCGTCCCCAGTAGTTGTGCTGGTTCCAGCTGCTGTAGCACCGCGACCTAGAGACTCTTTTGCTGGACCAGATAATGAACCGAAGCTCATACCTGCAATCGTAACTGGTGTTTTTAAATGGATTGGTTTTTTAGCAAATCGTGTACCCAACACTACATCTGTACCGCATTTTTCGCGGTAACCTTCTAGTGGGTAACGGCTTACTGATGCACCAAGGAACAACAAATCATCGAAATGTGGCAACTTGCGTTTTGAGCCTGCACCACGGATATCGTAGATACCTGTTGCCGCTGCACGTCTGATTTCTGAGTTTGTATATTCATCAAACGTCGCGGAAAAACGTGGTTTTGTTTGAGGGGTTTTGTGATTATTGTCGCTCATTTTAGTATGCTCCTGCGTTATCAACATGGAAATGGTATAAGGTGCGAGCTGAGCCGTATTGCTTAAAGCTGTCTGGACTCACATTAGCATGGCCTGATTTTTTCAATAAATCTGCAAGGATTTGTTTATCTTCCGCATTCATTGTTTTTTCTTCGCAATCCGCGCCCAAGCTTTTTACTTTGCCGCGCACAAACAACTTAGCTTCATAAATTGAATCTCCTAGACCTTCACCAGCATCTCCTAAAATAACCATATTGCCTGCTTGCGCCATGAAAGCCGAAAAGCTACCTACAGAGCCACCTATAACAATGTCAGCACCTTTTAGGGCAATACCACAGCGAAGCCCTGCGTCACCATCAATGATGAGTAAGCCGCCATTAGCAGTTGCACCTGCTGCATTTGAAGCAAAGCCTTTAACATGCACAACACCAGACATCATGTTTTCACCCACGCCACTTCCAGCGCTACCTTCTATCGTCACTTTTGCAAGCTGATTCATACCTGCTGCGTAGTATCCTGAATGACCTTTAATGGTGACATCGACATCAGCTTTCAGTCCAACTGCCAAACTATGTGCACCATTAGGGTTTTCAATCACTACTTTCTTACCATTTAACGTATCAGCATCGCCATGAAGAAATTGATTAATTTCGCGCAACGGTTTAGTGTCTAAATCAAATTTTAGAGTTTCCATACATACATCTCCTTAGGTGAAGGCTCAAATACCTTCGCATTTTTGATATCTGGCAAATGAGCTAATGAGCGAAATTCAGATGCAATCGCAACATAATCATCATGCTCTGCAATAATTGCTGGTTTGCAACCGTATGGGTCACGCACCAAAGCGAGCTCAGTACTTGTACCCATTAATAATGTGTAAAAGCCATCAAGTTCTTCAAAGCCGTGATTAAGCGCTGTTTTTAGGTCATCACCTTCACGCATACGCCATTGCAAGAAGCGGCAAGCAGCTTCAGTATCATTGTCTGTTTCAAACTCGATACCCTCTTTCTCTAATTTACGACGTAGGCTATGTGCATTTGATAAAGAACCGTTATGAACTAAGCACCAGTCTTCACCCGCAGTAAATGGGTGAGCATGCGCTGGCGTCACAGCCGATTCTGTTGCCATACGTGTATGACCAACTAAGTGAGTACCTTTAAAGTTTTTGAAATCGTAACGATCTGCTACTTGAGCTGGGGTCCCAACATCTTTGTAAATATCCATTAATTGGCCAACAGACAATAAGTGCAATTGCGGATAATGCTCTTTCAACCACATTTTCACCGTTGCGGGCTCTAGTGTTGTTGTTAAAACGGCATGATTCTCTTTTGGTTCAACTTTAGCTTTAACACTCAAGTGTTTTTCAAAATCGTGACCTAATTTTGTCCAATTAAAGTCCGAGGTACCAGAAAACAGACTAAATTTTCTAGAGTCTGCTGCTACTGGCGCTGTAAACATCGCCATGCCTGCCGAGTCAGGTCCGCGCTCAGTCATGCCAATTAACATAGGCAACATGAGTTCACCAATCGAGTCACGCATTTTGGGATTTTTTACTAATAATCCGACAATTCCGCACATACTTTTCTCCTTACTAACTTGTTAAATAATTCATATTAAATTTAGAAAAACTCAACGTATCGATTAATTTCCCAATCAGACACGTGACGCTGATACTCAATCCACTCTGCTCGCTTAATTGCTACAAATTCACTCATAAGACCTTCACCCAGAGCTTCCATAATGACCTTGTCAGCCTCTAGTGCATCAACTGCTAAATTGAGATTTTGTGGTAATACGCCAATGCCATGCTCTCTTAGTTGTGCTGGGCTATAGTCATATAGATTTTCTGAATGGCCATTACCAGGATGTAGCTCCCTAGCCACGCCATCTAAACCAGCAGCTATCACAGCAGCAGTCGTTAAATATGGGTTACAACCACCATCTGGAAGTCTCAACTCTAAACGACCGTATGGAATACGTACCATCGTTGAACGGTTGTTATTACCGTATGAAATATAAGCTGGAGCCCATGTTGCGCCAGTTAAAGATTGACCAACCACAAGACGTTTGTATGAGTTCACTGTAGGGCATGCCAGTGCTGTAATTGCTGGCGCATGTGCCAATAAACCTCCCATGAAGTGATAAGCTAATTTCGAAAGCCCGTGACCAGTTTTGTCACTGTCGTCATGAAATAAACTTTTTTTACCATCGCCGATTGACATATGCATGTGCATACCATTACCGGGGCGGTTACTAAATGGTTTTGGCATGAGTGAACAAATCATACCGAACTCATTTGCAATTTCACTCGCCGCCATTTTGAACATGATGAAATCGTCTGCACTTTTTAAGCAATCAGCATAGGTGTAGTTGATTTCGAACTGTCCATTTGCATCTTCATGGTCAATTTGATAAACATCTAAATCAGCAGCAATAAGTGACTCGGTTAATTTTTCTAAAAAGGCTGATTGTCTTGTGATACCTTTGTAGTCATAACAAGGTTTAGCCAGTTTGTCAGTTTCATCCGTTGGACGAATAGAGCCATCAGCATCACGTGTGAGCAATGAGAATTCCGGTTCTAGACCTGTATATAAAGTCCAGCCATTTTTGTTTAGACGATCAATTTGCTTCTTTAAAACTACGCGTGAGTCATAGTCATAAGGCTTACCGTTAACGTGACCATCACACACAATTCGGGCATAGCCTGGCTGCCATGGAATTAAGCTTAAAGTTGATAAATCACCTACTGCCATATAGTCTGGGCCATTGGGTTTAATTCCCATGCCCCAAATTGCACCTCCGGCAAAACCTGCACCTGATTTTAAAATATCTTCTAGATGTGAAGCTGGTACAGATTTAACTTTAGCCACACCATGAATATCTACGAACTGAGCCAAAACGTATTTAACGTTATTGTCTTTTAAAAACTTCTTTGCTTCATCTAATGATTTCATTTACTTCTCCCTGAAAATCTAATGTATCCGCATTGTTAATAAAAATCTGTTCTGCATACTGTGTGGCACTAATACCATTTAGTTTTGGTATTTTGATAAACCAACTGCGCCGCCGCCAAACTCAGTAGCTATTTCCGTTAAAACTTCCCACATGTAAGGGCCATAAGTACCATCACACCAAATACGATAAGTTTGCTCACCGTTTAATGTTTGACGAATGACTGTTGCCGAAATACCTGCCACTTGAGTCATAATCAAATCTTTAGCAGCAAGTGATTTTTCACGTAGGTCTAAAGAGCAAAGTTCTGACAACATGTTAAGTGCCCCACTACCACTCACGATAAATGCAGCATCTGCACGTGGAACTTTGTAAACACTTGCAACACGAGCAGTGTCGCTAGCTAGTCGGCTACAAGCCGTTCCACCTAACTGGTCTTCAATTAAAAATTCGCTTGAACCAAGGCGTAGTACCAATGTTTTTTGTTCGCACAAAGTCCATGAGTTTGGTGTGGTTGGAATCGCAATCCCACGCTCGAGCAACCACTGCGTTGCATTTGGGCCTTTCACGCCATAGCGTGAGAGACAGCTGACATCAGCAACACCTAACACTTTTTTTCTTGCTTCTTCTACGGCAGCGCTTTCATACTCAACTGCAGTATCCATGTCATTAATTACTTCCCATTTAGCAGATGCTCTTGGCTGAGCATGCGCTACAGGTGATGTTTGAATGATTCTTTTGACGTCAAACTGTTGCATATCATGCTCCCTTTAAAGTTTTGATAAATGGGCTTTTAACCACGGTTGCAGTTACAAGTGTTCCGCTATCTACACGGATTTGGAACGTTGAACCAACAGCTTTTTGAGCTGGTGAAACATAGGCAAAACCGATGCAGCGATCCAAATATTTGCTGTAACTAATGCTGGTTACGCGACCTAAAATGGCACGTCCATCAACCACCAAGTTGCAGTCCAACGGCATTTCACCTTTGTAGTTTTCAGCTAAAGTGAATGGCACCAACTGTTTTCTTAATGATCGTTTAGTTAGAATCGCCAGACTTCTTTGGCCAATGAAATAAGGTTTATTCATTGAAATTGCCCATTCGGCACCGATTTCAAATGGGTTAGTTAAACCATCCGTATCTACCCCAGGCATTACGTGACCCATTTCTAGACGAAGCAAACGTTGAGTATCGCTACCAAATGGGCGTAAACCATGTTTTTTGCCAGCTTCAATTAAGGCATTCCAGAGGTGTGGCATTTGACCCATAGGTGCATGTAACTCATATCCGTTGTCTGCCACAAACGCCACGCGAATCATGCGTGTTTGCACACCTGCCACCTGACTTTCACGCACACTACTCATGGGGAGTGATTCATATGAAAGATCTAAATCAGTCAATGTTGAGAGAATTTCACGTGCTGCTGGGCCAGCAATATTGAGCGCACCAAAAGCGCCAGTCACATTAACTAAGCCAATATTGAGCAGCCAGATTTGTTGTGAACGTTGCATCTCGCGATACACCGCTGCAGCATTAGATGTGCCGATTGAAATATAGAATAGGTCATCTGCAAGGCGACTTGCAATACCGTCATCAATGACAACGCCTGCTTCATCAAGCAACATCACATAACGGCATGAACCAACTTTTTGGTCTGTGTACACACCGGTAAAGAAGCGCTCTAAGAACAGTGCCGCATCAGGGCCATGAATTTCAATTTTGCCGAATGAGCTACCATCAATCATGCCCGCTGTTTTACGCACGGCTAAAGCTTCAGTCTGAATTGCGTCTTCTTTAGATTGACCAGCTGCAGGATAATAAGCTGCACGTTTCCATGCACCAATATCAGTAAACACAGCGCCATTAGCTTGGTGCCAATCGTGCAAGGAAGTCAAACGGTGTGAATGGAAACCGCGTCCGCCTAAGTGCCCGATTGGTGTTGGGTGAAAGAATGGTCTTGAAGTTGTTGTACCAATTTTTTCTACAGGTAACTGGCGAATCTTAGCGAGAATGCGAATTGCGTTCATATTAGAGTGCTTACCTTGGCTAGGACCCATGCCAACTGTGGTAAAGCGCTTCATTAGTTCGATATTGTCAAAACCTTCTTTTGCGGCATTCACAAAATCTTTAATTTGAATATCTTCATCGAAATCGACAAAGTTTTTACCTTTTGGATGTGGCACCATTGGGTATGGATGACTTGGTAAACTACCAACGTGTTTTACAGCTTCATTTTGCGGCGCTTGTAAACCTAAATGACGAATTGCATCATTGGCAGCACGAACGCCATCTTGTAAGCGTTGTTCTAACTCATAAACACCATTTACTTTACCTGCGGCAAACATACCATTTGGCAAGCGGCTAGGCACAAACTGCTCTACGTTATAATCAAACTGCATACCTGTACCAGCCTGATATAACAAGGCTGCAGCTGGCGCCCATCCAGCGCTCATCGCGATACCATCGCACTCAAGGGTGAATTTATTATCCGTCAAGGCGTTATTTTGTTTTTCGTCATATACGCAAATGACTGCACCACGGACACCAGACTTGTCTGAAGATGCAAGGGCTTCATACACACAATGACCTGTGTAAACTTTGACGCCACGTTTTGCAAGCTCTGCTGAATTTGCAACGCTACCCGCTGAACGCATATCAACTAGAGCAACAATCTTAACGCCTGCTTGAAGCAAATCTATTGCAACGCGATATCCATAATCATTGGCAGTCACAACAATGCCGTTATTGAATGGTTTAACGGCATAACGATAAACTAAACGTTGTGCGGCGCTACCAAGCATCACTCCTGGCAAATCGTTATATCTAAATACTGGAGGTTGTTCAAAAGCACCGCAGGCAACTACTACAGACTTAGCACGCACTTTATTAATGCCAGAATCACTTACAACTGGAATTAGATGGTCTGGATAATAACCAGCCGCATAAGCGCCAGCCATCACCTTAATATTTGGCAGACTAGCTACTTTAGTTAGCAAACCATCAAGCTGAGAAACTAAACTAGTATCACCAGCACGGTTGTAGCCCAAACTACCACCTAAATGTGCATTTTCATCAACAATTGTGACTTCAAGTCCAGCTCCGGCTGCTGTCAGCGCAGCAGTTAAACCTGTTGGCCCTGCACCTATCACTAACACGTCACAATGTGAATGTGTTTTACGTTTTAGTATGCGAGGATAATCAAAATTAACCACACCAAGTCCAGCGGCTTTACGGATGACGTTTTCCCAGAATGGAAATAAGCGACGTGGCGTATGGAAAGCCTTGTAGTAAAAACCTACTGGTAATAATGGTGAGATTGAATCAATGTAACTATTCTTATCATTTTTTACGCTACCACTGGTATTAACAGCAAGTAACTTCATACCATCTTTAACTTCTACAACATCACCACGAATATTGGTATCCATGCCATCTGTTACCATCACATTGACGTCATGGTTAGCTAAACTTAGCACACCACGTGTACGGTGATATTTGAAGCTACGTCCTAATACTTTTTGACCTGCAGCCCACAATGCACTACTGATGGTATCGCCTTCAAATGCCGAAAACTCTTCGCCTTCAAAAGTGAAGCTGACTTTTTTTGTACGGTTAACCCATTCACCGGCCTGTTTGGGTGTACGAAAAATCATTTGCCTTCCTCCTGAGTAGTATTATTTTGGCCAAGAAGATAACTACGAGTCACTTTATCTGTTAACGTGTTGCGCTCTGCAATAAACCATGTGCCACTTGGTGAGTGATACCACCATTCTTTTTTGTCGCCCGGTGCGCCGCTACGGTTATGCACATACGCAGCCCATTCAGCATCACTACAAGTATCTTGATCTGGCGCTTGGCGGTATTCACCACCATAAACAAACTCGCTTAGCGGTCTTGTTCCATTCATGGGACATGTGAGTAATTTCATTTCATATTCCTCTGTTTATTTAACTATCGTGAATAAGCCATTAGTGGCCTACTGACGCAGCGCCCTTTTCCCCTGTCAGTTCATAATCTTCAAAACGTGACAAACGGAATGAGTGAATTAAGTCAGGCGCACTATCATTTGCGATGGTTTGCGCCATAGTTTTGCCACTAATTGGCGTAGCTTTGAAACCCCACGTACCCCAACCAGCATCAATATAAAAACCTTCAATTGGCGTTTTACCCATAATCGGAGCGAAGTCAGGCGTCATATCAGCCATACCAGCCCATTGGCGCACCACTTTGACATTTGATAAGAAAGGGAACATATCCAACATATGAGAAGTGAGTCCTTCAACGAAATCTAGCGTAGAACGTGTTGAATGGACTTCATAAGGATCTAGTGAAGAACCCATGACCAACTCACCACGAGAAGATTGACTCACGTAAACATGCAAGCTACCTGAAACCAAGATAGTATCCAACCAAGGTTTCATTGGTTCAGTAACGCAAGCCTGTAATGGATGAATAACGATTGGCGTTTCTAAGTCCACCATTTCAGTGATTCGTGGCGTAAAACCTGCTACTGCAGATAACACTTGTTTAGTTTCGATGTAGCCTTTGTTCGTTTTAACACCACAGACTTTACCATTTTTAACATCAATACCTAGCACTTCAGTATTTTGATAAATCTCTGCCCCTAAACGATCTGCACCGCGTGCAAAGCCCCAAGCTACGCCATCGTGACGCGCCACTGAGCCGGGCGCATGATAAAGAGCACCTAATATTGGTGCTTGACCGCTACAGCTCAAATCCAACTGAGGACAAGCTTTAGCAATTTCATCTGGTCCAACCACTCGACTTTCAACGCCTACGTGCTTATTGACCTCAGCACGCCATCTCATGGTACGCATCGCTGATTCGGTGTGTGCAAGCGTGAAGTGACCGCGTGTTGAGTAGAATAGATTTAAATCTAATTCTTCAGAAAGGCCTTCATAAATCTTTACGCTGGCATCGTAGAAATTTACACCTTCCGGTGTCAAATAGTTTGAACGTACAATTGTCGTGTTGCGACCTGTATTTCCTCCGCCTATGTAACCCTTTTCAAGTACACAAACATTAGTAATGCCGTGGTCTTTAGCTAAGTAATATGCAGCAGCTAGACCATGTCCGCCACCGCCAATAATAACCACATCATAAGATTTCTTTGGAGTCTCATGCGCCTTGAAAAAGCGAGGTGCTGGGTGCTCTTTTGAGAGTGCAAATTTTAGTAGTCTTAAGGGCATTTCTTAACTCCATCAAACCTAATTTTTAAACTTTGAATTAATTAAGTTACATGTTTTGTGTTTTTAATATCATAAACTTTTTTAATCTGTATGAAACTTTGTTAACGTATTAAGCCATATCAATTTATTGAAGTCAACACATAAATGAAACTTTTTTTATTATTATGAAACTTATGTTAAAGTCTTATTAACTCCTACTATAGATATTAATAACTTAGAGAACTTAGATATTTGGTAGTACCACCAAAGTAGTACATTGCTAATGCATGAGGGAAAACTTAGGATGGATGAAACGTTTCATTTTCACGGCGGAAACTCACCGATTTTGATTTCTATGCCCCATGTTGGCACAGCGCTACCCAATGAACTCAAAAGTAGATTAACGACCAACGCTCAGAATCTTCCCGATGTAGATTGGCATCTCCCGCTACTCTATAGCATAGTAGAAAAATATGATATTTCTGTATTACACGCAGAATTTGCACGCAATGTGATTGACCTTAACCGACCTCCTGAAAATACTTCGCTTTACCCAGGTCAAGATGTGACTGGTTTATGCCCAATTGATACTTTTTCGAAAGAGCTAATTTATCTTAAAAATATGCAACCGAATGAGCAAGAAGTACAAGAAAGAATTAAGCAATATTGGCAGCCATATCATAAAAAAATAAAAGCTGAGTTAGAAAGAATTCATAGCATTCATGGCATAGCGATACTTTGGGATGCGCACTCAATCGCCTCTCATGTTCCAAGGTTCTTTGACGGTAAACTGCCAGATTTAAATTTTGGAACGGCAAATATAAGCTCTTGCAATATTTCTTTACAAGAAGCCATCGAAAAAACGATGATCCAATCTGATAATGCTGTGAATTACAGCTATGTATTTAACGGTCGATTTAAAGGTGGATACATTACAAGACACTATGGGGCGCCTGAAAAAAATATACATGCAATTCAGTTGGAAATGAGCCAGTCTATCTATATGGAGGAAAAACCCCCATATAAATATGACGAAGCGTTAGCATTAAAGCTTAAGCCATTGCTTAGCGACCTTATTGAAACATGTCTTAAATGGGCAAATAAAAACAAGTAAATTAAAGCTTACCGTCCAAACCCATTTGATAATACTTATGTGTAATCTTGTCTTGGTTTTCGAGCAGCCAATCAATATCAGGCTTATTATTCATAGCTTTATGAATTGCGGTAGCCGTGGCTTTACGATGAATCTCAAACAAAATTTTATGATCTAAATTTTCATCTTTAGTTACCATTGGATTCAGCCAGACTGAAACAATAATACCTAAATCATTTGCACGCTCTTTAGGAATATCACCAGCACGTACTGCATCTAAAACACCATTTGCTATCGCAGCTTGAACGGTACCCATTAAAATATTGGTATATTTGGTTTCTTTCACCGTAACCTTACTGACCATCAACGTCACAGGTCGAACTTGTATATCAGTATTTAATATTGCAAAAACTCGTGTATGACCAGCTACTTGATCGCCTGTTAATGTGGCAATAGCCGTTCCAACTGGTCCATCTAACTCACCAATAATGATTTCAGGTTCTGCTGCAGTACCTGGAGGGCCACCTGCAACCAGCGCCTCACCAGTTCTCATCACAATACGTTCACTCACATTACTCTCCTAATAAACAATAAAACTATCTGGCATAAATACTGACATTACTGATTCAATTGCTGTAATAAAATTGAATATGTTTTTATAATACATTAACAATTATTAACTTAGTGAAACTTTTATCACAAATAACTGTAATTAAGTGCAACTTTAGTGAGTTATACGAATTATTTTGCAAGCTTGGCTCAGTCTCTAGTAATATGCGATTTAATAACTGCAACGGAAAATTATAATGACCGCATATAAAGAATCTGAAGAAGGTAAAGCAGAAGAACAAAACAAGTCTCTTGGGCGACATTTAGGCACAACCATTCGACAATTAAGATTAGATCATAATTTAACGATAGCGGAAGTTTCAGAGCGCGCAGGCATTAGCCGAGGCATGTTGAGTAAAATAGAGAATAACTTAGCCGCCACTAGCCTTGAAACGTTAGAGCAACTTGCAAATGCTTTAGGGGTGACTTTATCGAAGCTTTTTCAAAATTATAACTTACCTCGTGGAGCAGCTCAGCTAGTTAAAGATGGTGAAGGTATGGAAGTGGTCAGAAGGGGAACGCGAGTTGGTCATACTTATCATCTACTAGCGTATGATCAAGGTCCCCACAAAACTTTTGAACCATTTTTAATCACACTAGAAGATTCTCATGAAGAGTTTCCAGCGTTTGAGCACCCTGGAACTGAATTCATACACATGCTTGAGGGAAAACTTGAGTATCGAGTTGGAAAAGAAACATTTGTACTTAGCAGAGGCGACTCCCTAACCTTCCAAGGAGATATTCCGCACCGACCCGAAAGTTTTATTCAAACTCCAATTAAATTTCTAGCAATTATTCATTACGATGCGCCAGATAAGAATCACTCTGAAGAGTAATTAATTTATGGAAAAAATCCTTTTTTGCGAAGCAAAAGTGTCAGACATCCCAGACTTAGTTAACTTATTATCAGTTTTATTTACAATTGAAGTGGACTTTAAACCAGACTTTTCTAAACAAAAAAGAGGTCTTGAGCTACTTGTTAGAAACAACACTACTGCCAACATCCAAGTAGCTAAAAATGCTTCGGGTAGGGTTATTGGTATGGTCACCTCACAGTTAGTCATTTCCACAGCAGAAGGCGCGGCTTCAGCATGGATTGAAGATATGGTGGTTGATGTAAAATATCGCGGACAAGGAATAGGTAAGCAACTACTACAAAACACATTAGATTGGGCTAAACATAACGGTGCAACGCGCGCGCAGCTATTAGTAGACATAGAAAATACCAAAGCACTAGGTTATTACGATCACCTAAAGTGGGAGTCAACTCAACTACAAGCAAGGCGCTTATTTTTATAAAAAAATATTTTCTTTTGCGATTACATCTGCAATCAAATTGCAGATGTAACTTGTGACAGGCTAATTTGAATTACAAAGGCGCACGTTGGCCGCAGAAAAATCCTACTGCAAAGTTAGGAGTTTCAAAAGTAATACGACTGCCACTTGGGAAGTAAAATACATCACCCATTGTTGCAGTTACTTTTTGACCAGTTTCATCAGAAATGATAAAAGTACCGTCAACGATAATTTTCATTTCTTCATAATCATAGTCATAAACTAATTTATCGCCTTTTTCCAAACGGAAGAAGCCTGCACAAATTGTTTTATCTTTGTCAGCTGATACAAATGTATCGCCGAGCCAAGCTGGAACACCAGGCACATTCATCGATGGTTGCTGGTCTTTGATTGCTTGTTTTTTATATTTAAAGCCTTTTGTTGCCATTACTATTCTCCTCGGGGTTGATTTAACTGTGATGTATTTAATCGCGAGTGCGATAAATTCACAATTACACCTAAGGTGTACTCATAAAGAAGGATAAGTTAGGAAACTCCATTAAATTAATCCCAGAACCAATCTATTAACACGAACAACATACCTGACTATGGAAAAAATCTAATGTGCATCCCTTTATGCCATCTACTTTTTTGATAAACACCGTTTTTTTCAACGCACTAATTACATCGGCTGGGGTTTTGACTTTTGTAAACTCTAATGCTCCAGCCTGTGTAGCCGGTTGCAATAAACTAAGATTAAAAGCTGACAAGTGTTCGCTAACATCATCTAAAGTTCATTTTGACGGTTTTTCGCCTGATTGTAGCGTTTTAACATAAGCGAGCAAGTTGGGATACTTACCTTCAAGCACTGCGTCTTCTTGAGTCCAATAGCCAATAATTTGATTATTTCCATCTAGGCGCGGGATTGGTTGAGGTGCTTCACCCCAACTCCTAATAATAACCATTTAGCCTTCCCTTTGACTTCTATCAGATCAGTTAACCTATGTATAGAATGGCGCAGCATTTCGTCAAAATCGGAAATAAAAATTCCTAGTGAATATTCTCGATAGTTTTTGCCAAAACCAGCCAATTAAAATCAGGAATATCGCTGGTAATGTATATAACCATCGCGCATCGCGTTCAGCAAGTGCCTCTTTTTGGTAACTCACGTTTTGCAATATGGGTAAAGCTTCCTGTGGCCTTTTAATATGCAAAAAATCCATCGTAGCTGCAGCGGCAGTAGATTGCATCATGCTACGGTTAAATGCGGATAAATGCTCGCCCACTTCATCTAGCACACCATCCGGAGCCTTTTCTCCCGGTTTGAGTTCTTTAACATAAGATAGCAAATTGGGGTGGTTGCCTTCAAGCACAGCTTCTTCAGGTGTCCAATAACTGATGATTTCACCCACACCGTTTAAACGTGGCACAGGTTGCGGGGCTTCGCCACCCACGCCCAGTAACACACCCTTGACCTTGCCTTTTACCTCCAACAAATCCGTTAGGCGCGGTGCGCTACGGTGCGGCATTTCATCAAAATCAGAGATGAACACCAAGTTAAGTTTCCGTTTTTGCGCTTCTTTAATACCACCCAGCATGGCGCGAATGATCCACGAATCCCCAATCCAGCGCATGCGGCTATCCAGCCTTGCCACTACTTGCTCAATGGCGGGAAAATGCTGGCAGATTTCCAGCGGCTCAAATAGTACAACGGTTTCATCGCCAGCAAATAAGCCTACTGAAACGCGTGAACCACATGCTAGCTGGCTCATACTACTGCGTACAGCGTGCTTGGCAAGTTCCAGCCGTGCACTGTGCGGTTTGGGGTAATCCACGTCACGCACGTTCATACTTTCGCTAATATCAATCACATACAGTGTATCTTGCACGGAACTTTGCTGCTGCGTGACAGGGTTAAACCACACTGGTAACAACAACAAAGCCGCCAACACATAAAATAAGGAGCCGTTTTGCCAAGCGTGACGCGCGCCGAGCAAAAAGCGTTTCCACCAAAAGACAAATTTATGCAACATAGGGGTTTACGGAAGTCCCCGCCGCGCATTGTCTCTCATCATCGCGGTACCATTGCGTTTGAAAGGCTGTAGAGTCACGCCATCTGTTTCTGCTTTCCATGCCATCGTGCGTCGTTCTGGACTACGCCTGTCTAACAACTCCAAGTTATAGCGCGCATCATAAAGCTCTGGTTTTAGCCGTATCGCGCCTTTGTAAGCCTCACGTGCCAACTCGATTTGCGCAACAGCTTGCTGATGAGCACCTCCTGCTTCGATATTGGCTGATTTCATAGCCAGGCCAAAATAAAGATTGCCTAAAGCATATTTGGCACGCGCACGAATTTCTGAGTCATTTGAGGCCTCAGCATATGTGAACGCCCGCGCCGCAAGTTGTGGCTTGTTATCTGCCGCCTGCAAATAGCCAATGCCGTATGCCTGCCAATGATCGCTCGGGTTCACTGTATGTTTTGCTAAACTACGATTAACAAGTGCTACATTTCCTGCCAGCGCTTCTCTCCATGCATAACCCTGCCAAAAAGCAAGTGCAAAAAATACCAAGGTAAACACGGCTAATATTCTGGCGGCATAACGCAGAAAAAACAACTTAATGCGCATGATGCGGCCTCCAAAACTGAATTTCTGATTTCTTTAGCCAAAACATCGCGGCCAAAAGCATCAGGGTGAGTATGTAAAAATATTGCCCAAAATCCTGACGCGGCAATCGATATTCATAACGGGTCGGTTTGTTGGTGGCGTGCGAAACGGCAGCAATCGCGCTGTTAAAACCCTCTTCGCTATCGACCTCAAACGCTTGGTATGGCACGCCCAACTGCCCGAAGACTTCATGCATACTGGCTGATTGTTTGCGCGCGGCATAATCTTTGTCGGCTTGGGTAATATATTCGTTATCACCCGCAATGACAGAGTCTAAAATGCTCAACTCACGCTCGCCACGCACGTAAATCCACATTAGTTGCGCACGTTGGCGGGCAAAAGCCTGTTTGAGAATTTGCTGATCTTCTTCCTCAATTAAGGCGTCGCCGTCTGATACCAGCAAAATCAAGCGTGTGGCGGTGTGAGGTCTTCCTTCAAAATAATCTAATGCCAAGCCCAAAGCTCGCCCTAGTGCGGTAAAACCGGTGCTTTGACTTTGTGCACTTAAGAGTGCGGCTTCTGGCAGGGCGCGGTCAGATGACAACGGTGCAACGCTAATCGGCGCAGCATTAAACACCACCAAACCAAAAGTATCTGCTGGGCGTGCTTGCATAAATTTGAGTAGAACAGCACGAGAGGCCTCGATTTTGCTTAAAAAATGCGCATCCGATTCATGCGCTTCTGCAGCTTGGCGATTGTAATCGCGCCCTTTTAAACCTTCGGACATACTACCGCTTCTGTCCAACACGACCACGATTTCCGCGCCTTCGCCGATTTTACTGGTAACTCCACCTTCGCGATATGGCGCAGCGGCAGCGATAATCAGGCATACTAATGCTAAACTTGCCAAGCCACGCGCTGCCCATTGCAATAACCGAGAAGCGCGATCTTGCGGCCAATCCTGCAAACTGGGAAATGGAAATCTTTTAATGCCATGCGTCAGTAAAGGCAACAACGCTAACGGCAACAGCCATAATATTTCTGGTTTGAACCAATGAAACTGACTCATCTCACCCTGCCCTATCGTTTGGTTTTACGCGCCATGCGTTCTGCCAACGCAGCACGTTTAAGCCAATCTTGTACTGATCCGGCAGAAATATTTCGCGTAATCCCGCTATATGTACCCTGCCAAGAGGCTGCGAAAAAGTCGCGAATTTTCACTTGCTCGCTTTGTAAATACGGTGCAGTTTCAAACAATTTGCCCAAGGTTTGGGGATACAAACTTTGCCCTGCAGCAAGATTTAGCGCGTGGTGTACTTGTTGTAATTCCTGCTGGCTTAAAACTTGCGCATTTTCTAGCTTAAATTGACGTGATAAGCGTGTAAGCGGACCGGGTTGAAACGGCAAAATTGGTAACTTATCCAGCACCCAAGCCCATGTTAAACCCGTTAACAGAGCAAGGGCTGCAAAAATAATCGCCCAAGTTTTTGGTGTGACTTCGTCAAGATGCAACGGCGGCAAATTAGGGCGCGGCTGTTCATTTTCTATAGTTCTAGGCAATACTGCAGAATAATAAAATGTTTGTGCTGGAATCTGAATCGTTTGTGGATTTTTGCCCACGGTTTTAATGGCAATTTCTGGTAATTTGATTGGTTGAGTAAATTCCACTGTGCCAAATAACTGCCACGTTAAATCCAGCACGGTTTTACCGTGTTGCTCGCTCACTTTTAAGGTTTGCAAATCCAGCCAAGAAGCCGCACGACCTTCCAATGGCAGGCTTTCCATATCAATTTGTGCATTTGGGAGTGGAACTTCCACTCGCATATGCAAGGTGTCTCCAAGCGTATAGCCACTATCGCGCATACTCACTTTAACTGGCAAGTTTGCCCATGCAAGCTGACAAAAAAATAGTAGTACAAAAAAGAGCCATCGCATCATGCCATGCGCTCCATAAAATAGCGTGTGAGTTGCGCATTTTCAAATTCGCCATGTACCAACAGCGGTTTGCAACCGTATGTGCGGCAAGTCGCGTCAATTTGCCCCCAATGCGCTAGCCGTGCATTTCGCACTTTTTCAATGAGCCCGTTACGCATCCATACAAAGCGTGTAGCCCCAGTTTCGGCATCTTGCAAGGTGGCAATGCCGCTTGTCGGCATGGCATCGTATTCGGCCGGGTCACGTAGCACCAACGGCACCACATCGTGATGACGCAAGGTCTTAAGCAAGGCTTTAAGTTTGCCGGCCTCCCAGCGAAAATCCGACACCACAAACACTAAGCTACGTCGTTTGGAAAGCTGCGCTGCCACTTGTAGCAAGCCATCGGCATTTTCACCACTGGGCGCAATTTGCGCAAAATGTTGCTTCACCCACCAGTACGCCGAGCGGTTCATGCGCGGCGGCAATACACCATTTTTTAGAATATTTTGGTTGGCTAAATACACACCAAAGGCATCACCAGAACGGTAAGCAGAAAGTGCCAGTTGTGCGCTAATGTCTTGTGCCACCGCCATGCGGTTTGATCGACCGACATATGCCATTGAGGCAGATGCGTCCACCAGCACAATGACATTCAGCGCAGTATTAAGATAAAAATCACGTACCCACAGCCGCTCAAACGGATCGCGCAAGCTGGTACGCAAATCCAGCCGACGCGGGTCGGGATGATCGCGCAACAGCACTAAGGCGCGTAGTTGGTCACCCATACCAGCTGATTGTCCGCGTTTGCTGCCCGGCTGATTACCGGCAGGCTTCCAGCGGATACGATAGTGAATCAAAGACTGCATCGCTTAAGGCGTTGGCACGTGTTGCAGCACCGCTTGGGTGAACGCTCGCGCCAGCCAGCCACGTTGTAATTCATAAATCGGTGTGAAGAACAAACGGTGCGCCACCACTTCATGTAGCACAGCGGCAATATCTTGAGGAGCCAAATAATCGCGCCCATCCAGCCAAGCCGCTACTTTAGCCGCACGCACCAGCATACTGCTACCACGCGGCCCCATGCCGGCCAGCATCAGTTCGTCCATTTCTACATCGGGCAATTGAATGCCGTAATCTTGCGGGCGATGTGTGGCTTTGCGAATATGTTCGACAAAATCTTGCACCGCTACATTGGCCTGCACCGAATCTTGAATCTGCGGCGCAAATTCGGTCAATGCTTTATGGTGCAAACGGTCTGGCGTAATTTGGGCAATCAGTTTATCGGTGTCATGAAAGCGCGTTTCAAAGGTCAAGGCTTTATGCACGGCACTATCTTCCACCGGTGCTACTTCAATTTCCATCAAAAAACGGTCACGCGCCGCGCCTGGCAACTCAAAAGTTTCTTCTTTTTCCACCGCGTTGCGGTCGGCAAACACTTGCAAATATGGAAAGCGATATTCACGGTTAAATGCGGTAATGCTGCGCTCTGCCATCACCCGCAACAATAGCGAATGCACTTGCGGGCGCGCACGATTGACTTCGTTAAAAAAGAAAACGGACAAATCTTCGCCGTGCATCAGCAATGGGCCGGGGTCAACTTTGGGTTTGCCCTCAGAATCAATATACGTGTGGTAAATTAAATCTTGCGGCATTAAATCAATGGTGCCTTCAATGCGCTGATAACCACCGCCGATACCGCGCGTTGCCGCCCGTAGCAGCGTCGTTTTACCAACACCCACATTACCTTCAAGCAACACATGGCCGCGCGCAAAAATGGCGATGAGCAAGCTGCGAATTGCTGGTTGCAAGCCTAAAATAATGCCGTTGAGTTCTGCTTCTAAGGTCATTGCGCGGTCGCGCCAATCTTGTAATTGTTGTTGATTATTTGCCGCCATAGGCCACACTTTGGTGTAAAAATAGACTTACTAGTAAACCAGAAAACGGCTAGTTTTTGATAGGGAGTTTTTCCCGAAATCGGGATGTATTTGCTGCATTTATGGCAGAAAAGCCGCATAAATTTTAAACGGTTTAGGCACATATTATCATAGCAAATCTTTTCACCTGCCCGCTAAGCCAGTCTGCATGGAGCTCGCAGAGGCATCAAAATCTCTCGGGCGAATTTTAGCGAGAAATTGGCCTAAAACTGCCGCAATTTTCAGTTAGGTTTTAAGCGGTCAATGATGCTGAAATTTTTCACCAACACAATCTCGCACGCGCCATCGCCGCTATCGTTTCGCACGCGCGAAGTTACCCAAATACGTTCGTCCTCGTCCTTCACATCGGTAAGGTAACCTTCCAAGCTTACGATGTCGCCGACTCGCATATTTTTTAGGCGGCTTGCTATTTGCTCATTGTCCGGCACGATATGCAAGTTAGTACTGTAACCTTCGATTTCACCGCGCGAAATAGGAAATTCATTGACCTTCCAGAAATAAAATCGTCTGTTTTGCATGATATACACTTTGCTTACCACATCGGGGTCGGACATCTTTTTCCAACCAATCACAATATCCATCGGCGCAATGTCAGATTTGTTGTCATCGTGATATTCGCGTGTAGATAGCACCATGCCGCGAATCAATATCTTGTCGGTAAAGCCTAACTGATAATTATTTTTCTGAACCCAAGAAAAATCCGTGATGGAATGTTGTTCCGGCTCTTCATCCACATATATTTTTTTAGGTAACCAAGCAAAAAATTGGTTGAGTTGCTGGTTAAACTCGGGCAATACCCAATTTCTCTCGGTAATTATGGGGGTTTTTAATGGATTGATGTTGAAATCTGCCTCATCGGCTTGCAAAGGCAGCCCACAGGCACTAATGCTAGCGAGTATTAAATTGCGCACCCAGAATAAGCGCATGTTGGCTATCTTTATTGTTGGCGTTGAAACGGCCCGACACAACTGGATGTATCTTCTTTGTCGCACGACACGTACTGATTACCGGATGGGTGAAACATCACAAATTTTTTATATGTCTCGCCGGTGTTGTCTTCTACACTTTCACCGCAGTCTTTTCCACCGTTATCTTTCTCGATTTTAAGGTTAACTTCGTAATAACCTTGGGCAGAAGGTGTTTTTGTAATGGTGTAACTGGTGTTAGAAGTCTCTTCGCCACTGGTGATATGTCCAGTGTTTGCCGCGTCAAAAATATAGGTTTCCATGCAACTATTTTTGATATTTACCCATTCCCAGATGCCTTGTAAGGGATTTTTTTCTTCCGCTACCGCCGGGAACACGATAACTGCAAAAACAAATGGAACAACTGAAAAGAGTGTGTTTTTCATGGCAATCTCCCGTATGTTTTGCTTATGAGTGTCTAAAATGCAAAAAGTTCATGCATAAAATTCGTGCAATTTTTTTAACTCTTCTTTTGACCTGCTTGCCAAGCCAGTCTGCATGCGGCTTGCAGAGGCATAAAATTTTCTCGGGGGTTTAATGGCAATTAAAACAGTAAAAAATTTTAGTCAAAAATGAAATTTTGTTGAAACACTTTATCTTCGTTATCTTTTGCTTCTACCCATATCGTTTGCACAACTTGCTGCGTGCTAAACAAAAAATAAGGGTCAGCACTAATACCCGGGCCAACCTCAATTTTCAGCAACTCCAAATCGCCGTTTTTGAAACTGAGATGGTTGATGTACCAAGCTTTAGCAAAATAGCCTTGCGCTGTGCGTTCAAAACCGGTTCGCATCGGGTGCTTGATATTAAAAGCAAACTGCGTGTTTTCTTGATGGCGTAATTTCATTTTACCGGCGCTTTCACGCAGTTGCGCTTCATCACTGTATCCGCCGCCGCCACAGCCGCCACCGGGCGTTCTGATATTCGCTTGCGCCATCCACAGGGTGCCCTCCTGAGTTTCGGCAATGACGCGAACAACGCTGTTTTTTTCTAGTCGAATACGCGTAGAGACTGAAAATTGCTGCGTATTTGACGCGGGAAAAAATGTAGCAGTATGCAAAATCGGGTTAGCATCAGTGAATAGGTAAATTTTCTGAATGATATGCGACGCGAAATCTGCCTTAAAGGCAAACGGCACTAGGCTAGCATCTTCAGCTTGCTCGGGCGCTTGAATGCTGATTTGTTCTTTTGCCTCTCGTACTTCGCGCCCGTTAAAAAATGCCTCATGAATGACTTTCCAGTTTTCTACAATGGGGGCAGCGTGAGCAAAACTGCTTTGAAGGAACAAAAAAAATGAGAATAGTGTCTTGACCATAAAAATAAAAAGGCCGAATTATCGGCCTTTGTCATCTTTTCAGTTAGTGAATCACCACACCCCAAGGGAATTTGCCTACAGATATATCGGTGATTTTCTCGTTTTTCACCGTATCAATCACCGAAACCGAGCCACTGCGGCCATTAGCAACGTACAATTTTTTGCCATCGGGGGTCAGTGCCATATTCCAAGGACGTTGACCAACCGGGATGGTGGCAATCACTTTTTTGGCCTGCGCGTCAATCACCATCACGTTATGATCACCGCCATTACTGATATAAACACGGCTGCCATCTTGGTTGACTTTTACGCCGTTAGAGCGCAAACCAACAGGGATTTTTTCCAACACTTTCCAATCACCCACTGAAACAATTTCCACTAAATTTGCCGCCTCGTTGGCAATGTAAGCAAGTTTGCCATCTGGGCTAAAGCCGATGCCGCGCGGATGCTTGGTAGATTGAATTAAATGCACGGATTGATGCGTTGTTAAGTCAACCACATCCACATTGCCGCTTTCTTCATTACTGGCAAGCAACCATTTATTGTCGGGTGAAAATACGCAATGCTCAGGATTCTTGCCTTGCGTTTTGGCGGTGTGTACCAGTTTGGCGGTTTTAATATCTACAAATGAAATCGCGTTTTCTTCTTCCAAACACGCAGCCAAAGTGTTGCCATCAGGTGAAATATCAATGCCTTCCGGTTCATCACCAACTTTCACTAACTTTTCTTGCAAACCACTTTTCAAATTTACCACGGCGACTGCATTTTTGTCGCGTACCACGACATAAAGCTTCTCACCACTCGGATCCATTGCTACTGCCTGAATTTTCTTGCCGAACTTGCCCTTCTTCGGTAGCGTCCTTACTACTTTGTCAGTTGCGGTATCAATCACCGAAACTGTACCGTCTTTCTCATTCGGAACATAGGCAAGCGGTTCAGCTTGGGCATAAGCAGATAACATCACCAAACCTAGATTGACTAAAATGATTTTGAATTTAAATTTCATTGCGTACTCTCGTAAATAAAAAAATAAAAAAAGCTGAACGCCCAGTGGGCGCTCAGCTTAAGCCTTTGGAGTTTGCATACATTAAAAAAACAGTCCAAGTTTAAAAATGTGCACATGTCGACATATTAGAACTGCTGTTGATTATCGGCTATGAAAATTCTCCTATATAAATATAGGAATTTTTCCCAATATTATTACTAAGGAACAATCTCTGTTTTAGCAGGGTCATGTAGATAACGTGGCACCTGTATCAATTCACCATCACGCAACTCTGGCACTTTATGCACACGCACACTATTAACCCGAACCTTTCCGGTGCTTTCATCTAACCAAAAATCTATATCGTAGTATTCATCTTTGCTACCTTGCTTACGAAAGTCAGAACAGGCAAAAAACCCGCTTCCATCTTTCAACTTGCGTACTGGCTGATGTACTCCAACAAACTCCAGTGCAACCTTTTCACCGGTTTTATCATCTTTAAGTTGGTATAAACCTGCATGTTGACTACGCTCGGCTACAATATGCTCTTCTATGGCGGAAATCACTTCCCAACTACGTTTTTGTTCACTTTCACCTGGGTGTTCCGAGGCAGGAATCCACCACCATGGCTTAGGTTGACGTTTGACCAACGCCCATTTACCGTCTTGCTTTTTCGGAGCCTTATAAATGCGGACATCGTATAAACTCAATTCCCCATTTTTCGGTTTTATCCAAAAATCTATCAGGTATTTTTTGTCTTTATCTTGCGCGTGATTAAATACCACTTCCGGGAAAAATCCGTATCCATGCAACGTCCGCATAAAATCAATTTTTTCGTAAGTCAGTGCAAGTTTTTCACCGGTCGGTGCATCATAAAAAGCATATTTTCCGTCATTTTTATGCATTTCTGTTTGGATGTGTTTATCCAACCATTGCTTCACATCTTCCACGCTGTATTTACCCATATCATCGGCCGTTTGGGTGGTTTCACCCGCAGCAAAGTGGTCTTTAGCGCGCGCAAGGTTGCCTTGCGGGTCATTGTTGAATTCCTTTTTAGCATACATGGACGCCCACAGTTTGCCAAGCTTTCATTTGATGATTTTGAGTTGGTAAAGATTGCAGCCATACATCCGGATTTTATATGAAGCTCATCGCTTCTATCCCTGATGGAATATGCTGAGTAGCACCTTATCATCCT
>JAKQIT010000142.1 GCA_029556915.1 Pseudomonadota bacterium | reverse complement strand
AGGATGATAAGGTGCTACTCAGCATATTCCATCAGGGATAGAAGCGATGAGCTTCATATAAAATCCGGATGTATGGCTGCAATCTTTACCAACTCAAAATCATCAAATGAAAGCTTGGCAAACTGTGGGCGTCCATGTATGTCTTCGTCTCAAATATATTGACGAATCAAGGTGATTTCTTAGTGCTGGGAGGTTTGTGGGAGTCGCCCGATGCCTCTACAAGTTTGCTTATTAAGGCCATTGAAAGATATGGTAGTAAAGATGAGCTCAAATCTTTGGCTCCAGCAGTAGCTTTATTAAAGATCTCAGATTTTATTCTTAAGCGCGCAGGCCTTAAAAGATGGCAGATAGAGCCTTCTACACCAAAAGTTTCTATTTTAATAAAGCCTTCAGACCCATGGGATAAATGGAGCATACGTGCCAAATTAACCATTTCCGACCTTGAATCTTTAGGTATTTCTTTAGATTTGCTTCAGCCTTTTATCTTTAACTTATCAGATTCTGCAACATTGCTTGAGCAGAGTAACCAAGAGTCAGAGTTGCATGTAAAGCCTTTAATTCAATATGGCAATGAATTAATACTCTCACTGCCTACTTCAGTTACATATGCTGTAAAACGATTTGTATTAAAACAAGCAAAAAATCACACATGGCTTGATAAGCTTGAAGACTGGTTGATGAGCGAAGTAATGCAACAGGCAGTCAAAATGGTTGAATCTACAAGTCGCCACCAAGTTGAGTATGTTACTACCCCTCACGAACTGTCACAAATTCCTGAATTTTGTCAGAGTCATTTATTTAGAGTAGGAAAGCGAAGATACATACATCTGATGTTTTTGTCAGATCCTCTAGCTCAATTCGCAGAGGTCGGGCTATTACAGCCAACTGAATATGGCGAAGAAGAAGAGAAGAAACTAGATGTGCATATTGAGAATTTCCGTTTATATATTGATACAAATTATCAAGTTGACTCAGCTCACACTTTGCTGCTTTTGGGGCACCTTGGCCAGCCCTTCTTAATAACATTCCCAGAAACTCGTCACCGTTGGAGTTTCGATTTATGCCGAATTCATGATTTGATATTTATATTACAGGATTCGGATGGTCCATTAGACAAGCTTATTTGTATGCTTGAGCAGCGCAAATTGATGCTCACAGAGGGACTAGAGTTTTTCAACATGAATGGCTTAATAAATCTGTATGCATATTGGATAGAACAAAGTTGCTGTTTGCGTTTGCCAGATATTCCTCATGCTGGTTCAGGATTTATCCATCTTGCTACTGACCATGTCACATCATTTAGAATTCAGCGGAGAAAATCTCTGGATGAACATTGTGAGTTATCAGTACATGGTGCTACTGAGCGTGTAATTAAAGCAGATTCGGATTCTATTTATTCTTCAATAAGAGATCTCCCCATTTATATAAGTCTTACAAGAATCGAACGCCATGCTTTAGGCTTTTGTATTCTTTTTAAAACGACAACTGTATGGGTTACTTCATTAACAAACTCGAGTGACAATTCAGTGCGACATGCTTGTTTCAAGCTTTGGGAAGGTTTGCAGCAACTGGTTTATAAATTTCTTAAACAATCAGAGGGGTCAATATCTTTTTCTCAGCCAGTAGTTGAGTTACTTATTGATTTTAGGGGATTGCTTTCTGCCCAAGAGGCGCGAGACAGTTCAACACTTTCAGATAGCTTAGAATTACTGCTACATAGAACACTACCAGTAGCTAGACTTGTTGCTGGCCCCGCATTTCTTCGTCATTTCGTTGGCATAAAAAATACTGGGGAAGTTAAGCTACTTGGCCGAGTCATAGCTGCATTTTACATGCTAGCTGAAACCTCGAATCCTGCAATATTTAGTCATGATGCAGAGGCACTTAGTATACTTGGTGGGTCAGATGCAAAAATTCTCCACACATTTGAAAGCGAAAGGGCCATCGAGCATCTACTTAGTACTCACGCTAGACCTATTTTTAGGCGTCCTGAAGAACATATAGGCTTTAACATGCGTTCGGCCTTTTCTTGGCTACCCCCATGCAAAGAGAAGCGTTCACTTAGCACTGAAGAAAGTTGTCAAGAATTGAATAATGCAGTGACACACTTACTTCATAAAATCGCTCAAAAGCTCAAACTTTATAATAAAAAACATGTTGTTAGTCAGCTTTTGTTTTTACATGAAACGCTTATTAATGATAGACATCGTTGGCGCTCAACAGCAAGAGCCGTTAGAGCATTATATGGTAATGATAGTGGTACCTCGGCAGCAGAAAAGGTTGAGCGGGAACGCTCGGAAGGAACTCTGACTCTAAGGGTGCTTATTGAAGCTGCTGTTTGTGAATGCTCTGAGGAAAGTAGTTTGACCTTAGACGAATATAGTACTGATGAGCTATATGGATTAATGTGCGCCTTAATCAATCTTGGTCGAGACTCGGAGACTATTTATCACGGCCTAGCCTCCGAAGGGATCAGTATATACCCAAGCGGGGCATATGCTTTTACCGCAGATATTCTTTCTGAGATTGGCAATTCATATACCCAAGCAGGCTTTAATGCAAAATATGTGGCTGCAGCAGAAGATTATGAAAACTGGGTTTTACCAAGTGAAAAACGAGATCATCCAGAAAAAGAAGGGGAATTTGGTACAGAGGAATTTCTTTCCGCATTCCGTGCTGAATACGGATTTGGCTTTCCAGAATTAATTGAAATTGTGGGATGTTTGATGGACTTGTGTCTCGATAAAGATACCGTCGTGATATCACAGACACGCGACGAAATTGTTAACCTATGCGAAGATCGTCCAGTCAATCCCGAAGATATTGATGCCTTTTTGAATTCATTTTCTTTGAAAGCACGCAACACTTGGGCTCCACAGTCCCCAGTCAAGCCCAGCGATGTAGAGCCTTGGAGGTTTGAGCGTAAGCTGTCGGTTATTTTACGGCCATTAATTGAGTGTAAAAACTTAGACGAAACTACATATGTTTTTGGTGTAGGCACCATGCGAGAGTCTTTCGCATACATCATAGATTCTATTTCTAATGGTAAATTCGATAAAGACGTATTCGTGTCACGTAACATGAGATCTTATATAGGAAAACGTGTAGACGAAGCTGGTAGATCATTTACACACGAAGTAGCTGCTCTATTAAGAAAGTTAGGATGGCAAGCACTTGAAGAAGTGAAAATGACACAATTAGGAGCTGGAAAATCTCCCAATCTAGGCGATATTGATGTCCTTGCTTGGTCTGAAGAAGGCTACGTTTTAGCGATCGAATGTAAACGCTTAAAAGGAGCACGTACCATTTCCGAAATTGCACAAAACTGCTCAAGATTTCAAGGTAATGTAGGAGATCACCTTCATAAACATATAAGGCGTATTACATGGCTAGACCAGAACCGTCCAAAACTTGAGAAGTTTTTAAATATCCCAACACTAAATTTGAAGCTTTTCAATCCACTAGTTACTAATATCATAGTGCCTTTCAAATATACAAAAGAACTACCAGTAAGTACTAAAGACATAATTCCAGTCGATTCATTGTCAGATTATTTGATAGCTCTATCTTTAAGATAGACTATGCAGCTAAGTTCTGTTCTACAATTGCTTATTAGATAATCATAAATCTGAGAATGCTATGGCAATTCAATACCTACCTGGGTCTTTAGAAATTGATAACAACCCTTACGACCTTGAAGTATGGGAATTTTTAACGAAAAAAATCGCAAGCTTTCATGGCTATTGCGCCTACAAAATACCATTCCTAGGTGCTACTTCGATATCAGAAGTTCCTACCTTCATTGTAGTTACACAAGAACATGGTGTCGTTCTAATAGATGTTATTCATGACAAGGTTACTGCCGTCGAAGAAGATGGCAGAACATGGAAAACCGCAAATGGAATTTCTCATTCCAGAGATTTAGTTCTCGAATTATATAGAGATGAAATTGAGGCAAGATTTAAAAGATCGGCTAGTCTTTATGACAGAAAAACTAAAAAACTACTCGTTCCAATAAGTCCAGTCTTAATATTTAGAGAAAATAAATTTGAAGAATTAACAAACTTTGGACTTTTTGAATCCAGCATATCTAAGCTTGGGTCTGAGACCTATCAAGACACCATCAAATCTGAATTTAATAATGAGATATGGAAGGGTACAGATAAGCAATTTGATGACATATTAAGTCTAATTGAGGGGACTTGGGATTATAGAGGCATTTCATCTCCAGTTGACTCTTCTGTTAAACCTAAAACAGTCAATGAATATATTGTGAGATCATTAAATAGAACATTTAAACAAGATAACTCTCAGCGACAAGTGTCAATGCAAATTCCCAATGGACCTCAAAGAATCCGGGGTCTTGCAGGCACAGGCAAAACAGTAGTTCTTTCCTTAAAAGCAGCTCTAACTGCTTTGCGAGCACCCGATTTTAAAATACTGTACTTATTTAATACTCAAAGCCTCTATAATTTAATAGAAAGACAAGTTGGGGATTATTATGCAAAAGAGAGCAAATTAAGCCTACCTGAGGGTTCCATTGATATCCTTCATGCTTGGGGTGGCAGAACCTCAGGAAGAGGGTTGTATTCAAAGATATGTGATGAGTATGGGATAAGTCCCCTTACACTTAAGGATGTTCCAAGCAACATGGACGGACTATCTGTTATTTATCAACAAATCGAAACGCTTTTGGGAAACTCATTAAAACCAATTTATGACATGGTATTAATAGATGAGGCACAAGACTTCCCTAATGAAGTATTTGCAATTGTTTATAAATTAACTAAAGATCCTAAACGGATTGTTGTAGCCTATGATGATTTCCAATCTTTAAAATCTCTTCGCATAAGGGAATTCGATGAACTTTTTGGGAAAAATCCTGATGGCAATCCCAGATTTCCTCAAGGGACATTGTCAGGAACATATGCTGGTGGAGTTGCAAAAGATTTCGTACTATCAAATTGTTATCGAAACCCAAGAAATGTTCTTATGGTGGCTCATGGGATTGCCCTCGGAATTAAAAGACCTGGCGGGGTTGTAGATAGCGTAGATAGAGTTGCAGATTGGGAAGCGCTAGGCTATCAAGTTAATTCTCCATTAGGAGTAGCCCAAATTAAAGAAGGCGATACGGTGGAAGTTGAGAGATTGGATAAAAATAGCACTAATTTATTAGAAAAAATCATACAAGATTGGGGAAAATTACCAGATAGTTTAATTCAATTAGAAAAGGCAGATAGTCAAGAAATTGAAACTAAGTATATTGCTGAAAAGATAAAATATCTGATTGAGAGCCAGGAAGTTAATCCCCACGACATATTCGTAATAGCAATCAACACTAAAACGTCTGAGACGTTCTTAAAGTCGATTAGATCAAAGCTTAATGAATTTGGAATTAGATCCATAATGCCCGGATTTGTAGAGTCTGCTAGACATTTTTATGAGAAAGATTGTGTTGTACTAACAACCCCATTCAAAGCTAAAGGAAACGAAGCAAATGTAGTCTTTGTTGCAAATTGTGAAACAGTACCGACTGATTCAACATTTAGGAAAAGAAACTCCTTTTTTGTATCTGCTACTAGATCTCGAGGTTGGTGTTATCTCACTGGGGTTGGCGAGCCTATGGATAGACTCATAAAAGAAATTAATGAAATCCAAAAAGATATACCTAAATTCATTTACCAAAGACCAAATGATGATCTAATTGCACGCCGAAGATTCATCTTAGCTCAAACTGATAGTTCTGTTGAAAGCGACCAGGCATTACTTGAGAAGATAGCTCGAAATAACCCAAATTTGTTAAAAGAGTTTTCGCAGCAAATGTTATTCCAAGAACAACATAATTTTGATGACCAAGAATAGACCATATGGATGATCAAGTTGTTGGGCGATCTTTGAATGATATTAACGTTTGTTTTTCAAAAATTCTTTTGGATAGCAATACTGACAGAACCGCTAGCACAATATCTTGGAGGAATTATAAGCCAGGTATTGATAAAGGATTTGCTTACGCTGCGGTATATCAAAGATTAATTGATAACAGACAGTATTCATTTTTATTAGAAGATAATTCTTTTTTTCAATTTTTCTTTGAATGGGAAAATCAAGAATTAAGAAAAGCAAAACTGGCTTTTTACCCTACTCCTGTGAAAATCTCAGGGGCTTTAAATAGTCTTCTTGAAAGTGCAGAGTTGAGCGGTGTAGATCTTTTGGAAGAACTATATTTTGGTGCCGAAGCTTGGGTTAACCGTGGAATAGATATAGTTAACACTTCATATATAAGGCTTGATTATGATAGCAAAGTAGATACTCATTCTAAATGTCATATACAAGTAGCATCTATAAATGAAATTCGAATTACAAGCCAATATTTGATTAATCCATTTAACTTTTTTACTTGGATCACCGAGCATCTTAAATTTAAACAGTTTGACTCAATTCTGGCATCTCATGGATATTTGCAAGCACTGAACTATCATCGAACACGGAATCATGACTTTCAAATGACGGAGGCTACATTCCCATACTTATCCAGCTTAAATACTTAAATTAATTTATCTCGATCCATTGCTATATAAATACAGAGCCGTTAGTTATCAATTTGAGACACGATTTGGAGTTGGATTTTTCTATTATTACGATACCAATTACTCTTTAAAGAGTAAACTAAGTTCAAAGTACTCCCAATTTTAAATTCAATTTCAGAACCACTTTGAAGCGCATTGAACCATATTGCGTCTTTAAGGCTTATGCCATTCCAGAGGGATAACTTCAGATGACTTCCATCGCCTAAGGATTGAATATTCCTCACTTCAAATTTACCCTTAAATATTGGATAAGGAAAATCTCGACCCCAAGGTTCTAATTTATCTAGTTCATTCAATACATTAATATCGCTTAATCCTATTGGTAACTCATCATCGACCCATATTGTAGGCTTTAATTCTTTATCACCAATTTGCTCATTCACAGCTTCTTCATAAGCGTTAACAAAACTATCAAATGAAGATATTAAAATCGTGCCACCGCCTGCCCCATGGTGGCCACCATGACTTAAAAGAAGACCAGGGTATCTTTCATCAACATAAGATAGCGCTTCCTTTACATTGAATCCTGGTATTGCACGAAACGATCCGGAGGCTATCTTTATCGTATCACTTGAAGTCGAATTTTTAACTCCAGCACCCTTGGGTGAAAATATCGCTGCGGGCTTTCCGAAAGCCTCAACTAACCTGCTTGCGGTAATTCCATGAACGCCACTGTGACCATCTTCAAAAAATAAAACGATTGATTGACCGTTTTTTTTACATGCTTCTGGAATTGCTCTTTCCCTTAATTTTTTCTCAATTTCTTTTCGTAATGCATTTTCATCCTGTAATACTTGCCAACATTTTTGAGCTTCTGCTTTAGTCTTTGCTATTAAAAACTTAAAACCCACTTCAGCCCAATCTAGTCTCCCTGCGGCGGCTACTGCAGGTGCGAGTCTAAAACCAATCGTTTCCGCATCAACAGGCCCCTGAAGTTCAGAACAAAACACTTCCCAGCAGGGCCTTGTTTTATTATTAATTAATTGTAAGCCTCGCTTAACAAATGTTCTGTTCGTAGAAGCTTTATCTGGTTTCATTGAAACGCAATCTGCGATTGTTGCTACAGCTACGTAATCTAAGAGAGGCGCTAAGCTTGGAATCATTTGCCTAACTCCATCTACAATTAAAGCTGTTCTAACTTTTGCCATAGTTAAAAAGGCCACACCTGCACCGCATACATGCTTGTCGTAGCTTGAATCAGTTCTGATCGGATTGACTACTGCAATAGCAGATTTAGGTGGACCATTGATGCCTATTTCATGATGATCAGTGACAATTACATCAATGCCAGCTTCTGCAATTTTCTTTATTCTTGGTTCATCGCTACTACCTTTATCTGCCGATATAACTAGGCCGGGCTTTAACTCAATAATTCTTTGTGCAACTGGCTCAGTAATTCCGTAACCTTCAGTGAGCCGATGACTTGTCACAACATTAACCAAAGATTCATTAACGTTGAAATAATCAATCAATGCGACCCATAACACAGCTGCAGAGCCAGTTCCATCCATGTCATGATCACAGACTAATACTATTTTTTCTTCATTTTTGATTGCTCTAACTATCCGCCTAACTGCGACATCCATATCAGGTATTGATGATGGGTCTACTACATCAGCAAGATCATTAGAATAAAGCAATTCAACTTCAATGGGCTTATCTAATCTAGATGACAAAATTTTAGCAAGCCAATCTGGCGTACCACATCCAACTAGGGTTGCAAAAACTTCTTCATGACTTTCACGAGGTTTAAATATGGGTTTAGGGGGGGTTAGCATTTTTTGAACTCGAGGTGCATTATTGTTGTGACTACAATTTTCAAGATATAAGGATTATGATATGTAAATGACATATTTTCTGATTATTTAAAATCAAAGATATTAAAAATCTGTGCATATAGTCCGTAAAAGTGATTTTTGAGATAAAAAATACTTTATAAACCAATTACCAATTCTTAAGAGATATAAGCTATTTTTAAATAAGAATATTTATTCTTAATTAATACCTTTTTCTTTTTTTTTAACAATTCCATGTTGGACATTTTAAGACGTAAATAAAGGATGCAATATAAACGCCTAAACGCGGCAGGGCGGTTGGATGATATGCGCTTAGGCATTCAATGCTTGCTCGCAGAAAATGCAAACCAAGCCATGAAAATTGCCCAGCAATTGCAAGAGCTAAACCTGCAACGCCGCAGCATTGAAGCCGACATGCAAGATGGTGCAACACTTTCACTAGAAGATGTCGCCATTGAAAATCATTTTAGTTTGAGTCTATTCCAACCTGATTGGCACCAAGGCGTGATTGGTATTTTAGCCTCGCGTATCAAAGAACGTTTTCACCGGCCAACGATTGCTTTTGCCGATACAGGTGATGGCTTGTTGAAAGGCTCAGGCCGCTCCATTGCGGGCTTACATTTGCGTGATGCGCTAGATTTACTCAGCAAGCATCAACCGGATTTAATTTTAAAATTTGGTGGTCATGCCATGGCAGCAGGGTTGACGATTAAACAGGCTGATTTTGCCCAGTTTGCACAAAGTTTTGAGGCAGTAGTCAAGAACTTGATTACGGAAGCAGATTTAGAATCTGTGCTTGAAATTGACGGCAGTTTGCAAACCGATGAAATGCATTTTGCCACAGCAGAAATGCTTGAAAATCAAGTGTGGGGGCAAGGTTTTGTATCCCCATTATTTTTTGATACGTTTGAAGTTGTCGATCAACGTTTACTGTCTGAAAAACATCTCAAACTATCTTTGAAAAAAGAGTCCTTAGTTATTGAAGCGATTTACTTTAACCAAACCAATTTTCTGCCAAGCCCGGTTCAAGTTGCCTATGCCTTGCAAACCAACCGCTACAACGGGCAGAGTAAAGTTCAGTTGCAAATTAAAACCGCCATCGATATTTCGTGACTGCAAGAATGAATGGTTTGAGCGCGAAGTTTTAACTCCAATATTGAAAAACTTACATACTGTGCAATACGCTATCGTGGATAGTTGCCTAAATATAGACGCCCTATAATTGCTATGAAGGCATGGTAATGACAACTTTGCCCTTTGCCCGACCCTGTTCTACATATGCGATAGCTTCAAGTGTCTCATTGAATTCGAAGGTGCGGTCGACTACAGGACGCAATTTTCCGGCGTCATAAAGCGAAGATAATGTTTTCAGTTGCTCGCCATTGGCGCGCATAAAGAAGAACGAGTAACGCACCCCCAGTTTCTTTGCCTGTGCTCGCACTTTGCGACTTAGCAACCACATGATGGGCTTTAATATTGGCTGCCCCAACTGAACGGCAAATGCAGTATCTGGCGGTCCAACAACGCTAATAGCAAGACCGCCAGGCTTTAGCACCGTCAGTGATTTCATCAGATTGTCGCCACCAAGCGAGTCGAGCACAACATCGTAACCAGAGAGTATTTCGGAAAAATCCTGAGCCTTGTAGTCAATGACCTCGTCAGCACCGTAGATACGCAAATTGTCTGCGTCCTTGCTACTTGCTGTCGTGGCAACGTATGCGCCGAGATGTTTGGCAAGTTGAATGACCGTCGATCCAAGCCCGCCTGCGCCAGCCTGCACGAGTACCTTTTGGCCCGGCTTAAGGTGCGCTAGCTCGACCAAAGCCTGCCATGCGGCAAGCGTTACCAGTGGAACTGCTGCGGCTTCTTCCATCGTAAGCGATTTTGGTTTGAGAGCTAGGTCTGCATAATCGACTGCAATAAATTCCGCAAAGGTTCCAATACGCAAGTCACGAGGACGCCCATAAACTTCATCACCAATCTTATAGTCTCGAACGTCGGAACCTACACTCGTTATTGTGCCTGCGAAGTCGTGCCCTAGTGCAAACGGCGTTTTGTATTTTAACAGTTGTTTAAACTCTCCGTTACGCACCATCTTATCCAGCGGGTTGATGCTGGCAGCGCTGATGCGCACCAGAACGTCACGAGACCCAATGATAGGCTCCGCTATTTGAGCAATGTGCAAGCCATCCTTGCCATATTTATTAACAACAAATGCCTTCATTGTGGCTCCAATATAAAATAGACATCAAATCAAAACTCAATTTATGGCTCGGGTTGGTTGCTAATTTCATCATAAAAACTACTCATTCTAGCATTCATTTAGCCCTGATGATTTTGTGCTTTTTTAAGCATAAAATTAACATCATTTGTGAGCCTGAAAATTGCTTAAATTTTAAGCAAAATAACACAACATCTTTTCACACCATCTGCAAGCCAGTATCCATGCGGCTTCCAGAGGCATAAAAATCTCTCGGGCGATTTTTGTGTTGCAAAAATGCTTTTTTAGTCGGTGGTGACGCGGTCAGCCAAGGCTTCCATTTTTGAAATCAGTTGGTCTCTTAAAGCAAACAGTTTTTGCATTTCTAGTTTTGCGCCTTCAACGTGGTGCTCGGTGAGAAATTTAATAATATTGCGGCCTTTTTTGTGTACTTCTATATGCAAAGGCATGATTTCAGCAAACTCTGGCAGTTTGCCATATCGCTTAAAGCCTAGCCCGTATTGCCACAGGCCAAAGCGGCATAAACGTTCATCTAATTGCGGAATGGCCGAACTGCGCCCATCTAATAATGCCTGCATATTGTTGACCCAAATGCGGTGTGACATGGCGGCGTAGAGCAAAGGCAAATCTTCGCGCCGCCAATCTCGGCGGGCGGCTTGCTGCCAGCTTAAATCTGAGCGCCAGCTATTAGCCCAGCTTTCTACTTCAAGCGCTGGCATGGCTCTGGCAATGGCGTAACCTTGCGCTTGGTGACAGCCGATTTGAATCAATAACGCACCTAAATTGAGGTTTTCAACGCCTTCAGCCAACACTACGTGGTCAAAAGTATTGGCCAATGAAGTGATGCCTTCAATCATAATGAGGTCGCTGGGGTCTTCAAGCATGTCTTGCACAAAGCTGCGGTCAATCTTGAGCGTGTGCACTGGCAAGCGGCGCAAATAAGTGAGTGAGGCATGACCGGTACCAAAGTCATCGAGTGCAAATTTAACGCCAAGTTTACGCACTTCTAGCATCACATCAATCGCACGGTCAATGTCTTCAAGGGCAGAAGATTCGACAATTTCAAGCTCTATCATTTCTGGCGGCACGTCAGGATAATCCATCAAAGCAAGCTCTAGCGTATCAATAAAGTCTGCATGCTCTAAATGGCGCGGTGAAACATTGATGCAAATTCGCCAATTAAAACCAAGCTGACGCCAAAGGGAGAGTTGCTTAATGGCGGTTTTAATCACAAAGCAACCAATCGGGGCGGCAAGTTCAGAGTTTTCAACCAGCGGCATAAAATCAATAGGCATCACTTGCCCATGCCTTGGTGATTGCCAGCGAATGAGCGCTTCCATGCCAATAATCTCACCCAGTTTCATATCCACTTGTGGCTGATAATATAAAGTGAGCTCGTTACTTTCTAGCGCGTAGCGTATTTCAGTAATACGCTGTTGTAAATTAGTGCGCAAGGCTGCCGCAGAAGCGTCATATAACACATAGCGATTTTTGCCGCCATGTTTAGCAATATACATGGCTTCATCGGCGTGTCGTAACAAGCCATCCGCATCTGCGTGATCTTCAGGAAACAAGGTTGCGCCTATACTGGCGCTCAAGTTGAGTTTTAAGCCATCTATCGTATGCGGTGTGGCCAGTGCGAGACGAAGTCGCTCTAGGGTTTGCTCGCAGGCTTCAATGCTAGAAATTTCGTTAAGTAAAATGACAAATTCATCGCCACCCAGCCGCGCAATCACATCACTATCGCGTGTGACCATTTTGAGTTGATTAGCCACCTCTATCAGCACTTTGTCACCAATATCGTGGCCATGCGTATCATTAATGGGCTTGAAGTGGTCAAGGTCTATCATCACCACCGCTAAAATATGGTTGGGTGAGTCTTGTTTAAGTGCGTAATTTAAGCGTTCGCTAAACAATAAACGATTAGGCAAACCTGTTAGCGGGTCGTGCAAGCCTGCACGTAGTAAATCACCTTTTACTTTACGCACATCCGAAATATCCGCATGCATGCCCACATAATGGGTAACATCGTGGTTTGCGTTGCGCACGGCGGTAATGGTGAGGTGCTTAGGAAAAATCTCACCATTTTTGCGTTTGTCTAGCACTTCCCCCTGCCAAGTGTCGTGGTCACGAATGTGATCCCACATGGCCGCATAAAACGTTTCATCATGCAGACCTGATTTTAAAATATCTGGTTTTTTACCAATAACTTCTTCACTCGTATAACCTGTGGTTTGTGTAAACCCTTTATTAACCCGCAAAATCACGCTATCAGCATCGGTAATAATAATACCTTCTTGGGTTTCAAAGGCAATCGCGGCAATGCGTAACTCATCTTCTATGGCTTGGTGTTGCTTAATGTAGCGCTGCGTTGGCCGAATAACAAAAAAATATAAGGCGGGAACAATTAACAAAATAAGTAGCGCTGCGTCTAAAAAAGCGGCATGGAGCATGCCAAGCGGCGGCAACTGTGTGAGCAACAGCATCACTAACACTTCAGCCGCAAAAATACAGGCGACTAAAATGCCAAAAACGGTCTTGATTGAAACCTGATGAGCGTTACGCTTCCCCATTGCTATCCCCACTGTGGTGCCATTTGCAAGCTATTTATTGCATTTTTAATAATGAAAATGTGCAGCAATACTTGCTTTATTTTGATGTACTAGCGTAACTTTAAACGAACAATAAATCAATGAATAAGTCGTGGTGCTTAGGTCAAAAGCAAGTAAAATACTGTTATCTAAAGAGCTAATTGAAAGGGCTGTCATGCAAACTACATCTTTTATCGGAATATTAATGTTGACGAGTGCAATGGTCGGTTGCGCTAATAGCGCATCAACATCCAGCACTCCAATGCAAAAAATCACTGGCTTGAAAACGCCAGAGTCTGTGGTGCAAGCTAAAGATGGGCGTATTTTTGTGTCTGAAATTGGCGAATTCGGCAAAGATGGCGATGGAAAAATCACCTTGATTGATAAAACGGGCAAAACCTCAACTTTTGCTGGCGGTTTGGATGACCCAAAAGGCTTGGCGGTAATTGCCGGCAATTTATATGTGGCGGACAAAAACAAAGTGCTCAAAATCACGCCAGAAGGCAAATCCAGCGTATTTGCCAATGCAGAAGCTTTTTCAACTGCGCTGCACGGTTCACCCTATTTTTTAAATGATTTAGAAGCAGACCCGCAAGGCAATTTATATGTAAGTGACAGTGGTGATATTTTTGGTACGGGTTTAGGTGGCGCAATTTTTAAAATGAATCCGCAGGGTCAGGTGAGCTTGGTGGTGAGCGCCATTCAAGAGCCGCGCCTAAAAGCACCGAATGGATTGTTGGCTGATGATACCGGTGATGTGCTGATTGTGGTAGATTTTGCTTCCGGTGTTTTATATAGCTTAGACCAAAAAAATAAAACGCTAAATGACATTGCTGAAGGCTTTGGCGGTGGCGACGGTATTGTGCATCACTCCAATGGCACTATGTACGTGAGTGACTGGAAAAATGGCAAAGTGTTTAGTGTGAACACCAAAGGTGATGTTAGCTTGCTAAAAGGCGGCTATCAATCTGCGGCGGATATTGCCATTACTAAAGATGAAAAATATCTGATGGTGCCTGATATGAAAGCTGGGGAACTTGATTTTATTCCTCTTAAGTAATCTGTTGATATAAAGTGAAAGAAGTTCGTCTAAGCGCGCTACATTGCCTAGCTTGCAAACAAGTGGTTGATAAAACCGTTGGCGTCGCTGCGCTTAATCAGGCATGGCTGGCGGAGGAACTCAGTTTAGATGCAGCTGTTTTACTAACGGCCAATGCGCCGATTCCTGGCCGCCCGCTCAAGCCAGAACTGGTTTCACCTTTGCAAGTTGAAAAACGCTCCATGCGCACCGTTGAAGGCCGCGCGGCGTTGATTCATGCGATTGCACATATTGAATTTAATGCCATCAATTTAGCATTGGATGCGGTTTGGCGCTTTGCCAACATGCCGCGGCAATATTATGCCGATTGGTTGAATATCGCGGCTGAAGAGGCTTATCACTTTAATTTGCTCAACGCGCATCTGCAAACTTTAGGTTTTCAATACGGTGATTTTACGGGCCATAACAGCTTGTGGGAGATGGTTGAGCGCACTTCAGACGATGTGTTAGCGCGCATGGCGTTGGTGCCGCGCACCATGGAAGCGCGTGGTTTGGATGCTTCGCCACCCTTACGCAATAAATTGGCACAAGTGGGCGACATGCAAGCAGCAGAAATTTTAGACATTATTTTGCGCGATGAAATTGGCCATGTGGCGGTGGGTAATCACTGGTTTCATTGGTTGTGTGCGCAACGCAGTTTAGAGCCGATGGCGTCCTTTGCGCAATTATGTAGTCAATACAATGCGCCAAAATTGCGCCCGCCATTTAATTTTGAAGCCAGACGTAAAGCGGGGTTTAGTGAGTCGGAATTAGCGCTACTTATTTAAAATTGTGGTTTAAATTTTTGACGAAAAAACTGCATAAAAATAGCAAAAAAATTCACATCTTCATTTGACTGCCTCTGTAAGCCAGTATCCATGCGGGTTCCAGAGGCATAAAAAATGCTCGGGCGAAATGATGTAAGCAATTGTGTAAAAAGTTGAGGGTAAAATCGGTATGCAAAATCGCACATTTTTTACGGGGCTATTTTTTATTTTGGCGGTGGTTTTTGTGTGGTCTGCCGTAAAGCCTCACGATTATTTCACTTGGGTTTTAGAAGTGCTACCCGTCGTCATCGCCTTGCCAGTTTTGTTGGCTACCTACAAATCATTTCCGCTTACACGCTTGATATATGGGTTGATTTTAGCCCACGCCATTATTTTGATGGTGGGCGGGCATTACACTTATGCCGAAGTGCCTGCCTTTAACTGGCTGCGCGATACGTTTGATTTAAGTCGAAATTATTACGATAGAGTCGGGCATTTAGCACAAGGATTTATCCCAGCCATGATTGCGCGCGAAATCTTAATTCGCAAAAATGTTGTCAAGCGTGGGGCTTGGCTGTTTTTTATCGTGTGCTGCATTTGCTTGAGCATTAGCGCGGTGTATGAGTTTGTAGAATGGTGGGTGGCGGTTGGCTCTGGTACGGCTGCGGAGGCTTTTTTGGGCACGCAAGGAGACGTGTGGGATACGCAGTGGGATATGTTTATCGCGCTGATGGGGGCAATTGTTGCGCAATTGTTAATGCGAAAATGGCACGATAAACAGTTAATGAAAATGTAAGTTCACGTTGATTAGCAGTAAAAAATTCGCTATAATTCGTTAATTCTGAAACGGGAAGAGTATTCAACGCTCCTCCCGTTTTGCGTATCTACCATCTGCTCACGATGGAATATATTTTAGTATTATAAATCAAGGAGTTATTGTGTCACAAAGCCTGCCCGCCATACTTGTATTAGCAGATGGAACTGTGTTTCGTGGTACTTCAATTGGGGCAGTAGGGCAGGTTGCCGCTGAGGTGGTGTTCAACACCTCGATGACCGGCTACCAAGAGATTTTAACCGACCCTTCGTACACCAAACAAATCGTCACACTCACTTACCCCCACATTGGCAATTATGGCGTGAACACTGAAGACGTAGAGTCTGGGCAAATATATGCTAGTGGTTTAATTATTCGTGACTTACCTATCGTTCACTCAAACTTTAGAAGTTGCCAATCGCTTTCTAGCTACTTAGCAGATAATAAAATCGTAGCAATTGCCGATATTGATACGCGCAAACTTACGCGTATTTTGCGTGAAAAAGGCGCACAAACCGGCGCTATTGTGGCAGGTGAAGCTGATGAGGAAAAAGCCATTGCCACCGCGCAAGCCGCTATTGCAGGCTTTCCAGGTTTAAATGGCATGGATTTAGCCAAAGTTGTTAGCTGCAAAAAATCTTACGAATTTACTGAAAGTGAATGGGCGTTAGGCCAAGGCTTTACTGCCGCCCCTGTTAAGCAGTTTCACGTAGTGGCCTATGATTACGGCGTAAAGCGCAATATCTTGCGTATGTTGGTGGCGCGTGGCTGTAAAGTGACTGTTGTGCCTGCGCAAACTTCAGCAGCGGATGTGCTGGCTTACAAACCCGACGGCGTGTTTTTATCAAATGGGCCTGGCGACCCTGCACCGTGCGATTATGCGATTAGCGCTATTAAAACGATTGTAGATAGCGGTATGCCAACCTTTGGTATTTGCTTGGGGCATCAATTGCTCGCTTTAGCATCAGGCGCTAAAACCATGAAAATGAAATTTGGCCACCACGGTGCGAATCATCCTGTACAAGATTTAGCCTCGCATCGCGTTTATATCACAAGCCAGAATCATGGCTTTGCAGCAGATGCAGCCAGCTTGCCAAAAAATCTAAAAGTCACGCACGTTTCATTGTTTGATGGCAGTTTGCAAGGCATTGCCCGCACCGATAAACCTGCGTTTAGTTTTCAAGGTCACCCAGAAGCAAGTCCAGGGCCTACGGAAATGAGCTACTTGTTTGACCAATTTATAGAAATGATGCAAAGCGCGAAATAAAATTATGGCAAAACGTACAGACATTAAAAGCATTTTAATTATTGGTGCTGGCCCTATTGTGATTGGGCAGGCATGTGAGTTTGATTACTCAGGTGCACAGGCATGCAAGGCGCTACGCGAAGAAGGTTATCGTGTGATTTTGGTCAACTCAAATCCTGCGACCATTATGACCGACCCAGAGATGGCGGATGCAACCTATATTGAGCCTGTGACTTGGCAAGTGGTAGAAAAAATCATTGCTAAAGAGCGTCCAGACGCGCTGCTGCCTACCATGGGTGGCCAAACGGCACTTAATTGCGCATTGGATTTAGACAAGCATGGTGTACTTAAAAAGTTTAATGTTGAATTAATCGGTGCTTCAAAAGAAGCCATTGATAAAGCTGAAGATCGTCAGAAATTTAAAGAAGCCATGACCAAAATTGGGCTAGGCTCTGCCCGCTCTGCAATTGCGCACAGCATGGAAGAGGCGCTACAAGTGCAGGCTAGTATTGGTTATCCAGCGATTATTCGCCCTTCGTTTACCATGGGCGGCAGTGGCGGCGGCATTGCGTATAACAGAGAAGAATTTATCACCATTTGCGAGCGCGGTTTAGATGCTTCCCCTACCAAAGAGTTATTGATTGAAGAGTCATTGCTCGGTTGGAAAGAGTACGAAATGGAAGTGGTGCGTGATTCTGTGGATAACTGCATTATCATCTGCTCGATTGAAAATCTAGACCCCATGGGTGTGCATACAGGTGACTCCATCACCGTGGCGCCAGCCCAAACATTGACCGATAAAGAATACCAAATCATGCGTAATGCCTCATTGGCCGTGCTGCGTGAAATTGGCGTAGATACGGGTGGCTCGAACGTGCAGTTTGCCATTAACCCAGATGACGGTCGCATGATTGTGATTGAAATGAATCCGCGTGTGTCACGTTCGTCCGCATTGGCTTCTAAAGCAACGGGTTTTCCGATTGCGAAAGTGGCGGCCAAGTTGGCGGTGGGTTTTACGTTGGATGAGTTGCGTAATGAAATCACGGGTGGTGCAACGCCTGCTTCATTCGAGCCTTCGATTGATTATGTTGTCACTAAAATCCCCCGTTTTGCGTTTGAAAAATTTCCGCAAGCAGATAACCGTTTAACTACACAGATGAAATCTGTTGGCGAAGTGATGGCGATTGGTCGCACTTTCCAAGAGTCTTTCCAAAAAGCGTTGCGTGGATTAGAGGTGGGCGTCGATGGTCTAGTCGAGAAAACAACGGATTTAGACACTATTACTAAAGAGATGGGTGTGCCAGGTCCTGAGCGCATCTGGTATGTGGGTGATGCCTTCAGAATGGGCATGAGCGTAGATGAGGTGTTTAATATCTCAAAAATTGACCCGTGGTTCTTGGTGCAAATTGAAGATATTGTTAAACGTGAACAAGCATTAAAAGGCAAGCATATTGCTGACTTAGATAAAGCCGCTTTGTTGCAGTTAAAACGTCGCGGTTTTTCTGATTGGCGCTTAGCTAAATTGCTAGATACTGACCAGCATGCAGTGCGTGCCTATCGCCAAGCTTTGCAGGTGCGCCCTGTGTATAAGCGCGTAGATACTTGTGCCGCAGAGTTTGCGACCAAAACCGCCTATATGTATTCTACTTATGAAGAAGAGTGTGAAGCGGCACCTACAGATAAGAAAAAAATCATGATTTTAGGCGGCGGGCCTAACCGCATTGGTCAGGGTATTGAGTTTGACTATTGCTGTGTACACGCTGCGTTTGCCATGCGTGAAGATGGCTATGAAACGATCATGGTGAACTGTAACCCTGAAACCGTTTCAACCGATTATGACACCTCTGACCGCCTATATTTTGAGCCAGTCACGCTGGAAGATGTGCTAGAAATTGTTGCACTTGAAAAACCAGTAGGTGTGATTGTGCAATATGGTGGACAAACCCCACTTAAATTAGCGCGCGGGCTAGAAAAAGCCGGTGTGCCGATTATTGGAACGACACCAGATGCGATTGATAAAGCGGAAGACCGTGAACGTTTTCAAAAAATGTTGCAAGAGCTCAACTTAAAACAACCGCCAAATCGCACGGCGCGCGCGCCAGAAGAGGCGATTCGTTTGGCCGAAGAAATTGGTTATCCACTCGTGGTGCGCCCAAGTTATGTGTTGGGTGGTCGCGCGATGGAAATTGTGCAAGAGCAAAGCCAGCTAGAACGCTATATGCGCGAAGCGGTGAAAGTTTCTAATGAGTCTCCAGTATTGTTGGATAGATTTTTGAATGATGCACTTGAAGTAGATGTAGATGCGCTTTGCGATAATACTGGCGATGTGATTATTGGCGGCATTATGGAGCACGTAGAGCAAGCCGGTGTGCACTCAGGCGACTCAGCATGCTCGCTACCGCCTTATAGTTTGTCAGCTAAACTGCAAGATGAGCTACGCGCCCAAACCAAACAAATGGCACGTGCTTTGGGCGTGGTGGGTTTGATGAATGTGCAGTTTGCCATTCAAAAAACCAGTGAAGGTTCTGTGGTGTATGTGTTAGAGGTCAATCCACGCGCTTCACGCACCGTACCGTTTGTTTCAAAAGCTTGCGGAATGCCGTTAGCTAAAATCGCCGCGCGTTGTATGGTTGGGCAATCACTTAAATCACAAAAAGTGACTAAAGAAGTGATTCCGCCTTATTACTCTGTCAAAGAGGCCGTGTTTCCGTTTATTAAGTTCCCTGGAGTCGATACGATTTTAGGCCCTGAAATGAAATCAACGGGTGAAGTGATGGGCGTGGGCGCAACTTTTGCTGAAGCGTTTGTAAAATCTCAGCTTGGTGCATCTACCAAACTGCCAAAAGACGGCCGTGCGTTTATCAGTGTGCGTAAAGAAGATTATAAAAAAGTCATCGAAATTGGCCATGCGCTACATGATTTAGGTTTTCAACTTGTAGCTACTAAAGGAACGGCAGCAGCTTTAACGGCACATGGTTTAAATGTGACATCTGTCAATAAAGTGGCCGAAGGTCGCCCGCATATTGTCGATATGATTAAAAATAATGACATCAGCTTTATTGTGAATGTGACGGAAGATAAACGTGCGGTGGCCGATAGCTATGAAATTCGCCGTAGTGCCTTGCAGAATAAAGTGACCTATTACACTACACTTGCTGGTGCAAAAGCAGCTTGCATGGGCATGGCACACATGCAAGAGTTAACGGTAGAATCATTACAAAACTTGCATAAAAAGCTAAGTTAAAATACACTTTAACCACGCTAACAAATACATTATTTTTTAACCACACCCAAGCGGGTGTGGTTTTATTTTTATCATCGTTTTTTCAAAGAAGGTTAAGCATAATGGCAGTTACTCAAGTCCCAGTGACCATTAAAGGCGCAGAATTATTAAAAGAAGAATTACAACGCTTACGGGGTGTAGATAGACCTGACGTGATTCAGGCAATTGCAGAAGCGCGTGCGCAAGGTGATTTATCAGAAAATGCCGAATATGAAGCAGCTAAAGATAGACAAAGTTTTATTGAAGGGCGCATCGCTGAGCTTGAAGCCAAATTATCAAATTTACAAATTATAGACCCTGCCACCTTAAATGCTGATGGTCGCGTAGTGTTTGGTGCAACAGTGCGCATTGAAGATTTAGACAGCAGTGAAATTAAAACCTACCAAATAGTAGGTGACGATGAGGCTGATATCAAAAGCGGCAAAATTTCCGTCAGTTCTCCTATTGCACGCGGTTTGATTGGCAAATCTGAGGGTGATGTGGCCGAAGTCAACGCGCCAGGTGGCATTAAAGAATACGAAGTTATCGAAGTGTTGTACATCTAGTATTGGTGCTTTAATCATGTTACGAGGCCTGTCACTGTTGGTCGTTGCGCTTTGGGCTGGCGCACTATGGATGACTGGGTTAGCCGCCTATATCTTGTTCGACAGCCTGCCCGATAGACAATTAGCGGGCAATCTTGCTGGCAAACTATTTGCCGCGGTGAGCTATATTGGCTTGGTGAGTGCCAGTTATTTAATTATTCAGCGTTTATTTGAATTCGGCACAAGCGCGTTTAGGCAAAGTTTTTTTTGGCTTGTGTTGAGCATGTTATTGCTGGTGTTGACTGGGCACTTTGGCATTCAAACGCACCTGCAAAATCTGAAAACCCAAGCATTGCCGCTGGACGTCATGCAAAGTATGTTTGCTGGCCAATTCAAAATGTGGCACGGAGTGGCAGGCGTGGTGTATGCATTGGAGTGTTTGCTGGCGATGGCGATGGTCATAAAAGTAAGATAAGGTCAAAAGATGCATAAAAAACGTGTGCTGTATGGTGTATTTTGGTTCTTTAATATCCTGCTTGGTGTCTTTATTTTGTATATGGCTGTTGCGGTGCAACTTGGCATTAATGTGGATAATGTTGGTGCAAAGACTATTTCTGGTGCGTTTCAAGACGGCTACATGCAAGGTTTAGCATTGCAAAAAAAAGAGGCCATCCATTTTTTAAAGGAATACGCCTTATATGTTGCGTTGATTTCGCTGATTATTTCAGTCATCGGTACTCGGTTTGGCTGGTTGCCTGGCACTAAACCAAATAAACATGCTGAAGATGCAGCGGTAAAAGCTGCAGATTAAATTAACCTAAAAATTCAAACTATTTATCCATCTTCAGTTAGGCAGCTCTGTGAGCCAGTATCCATGCGGTTCGCAGAGGCATTAAGATCTCTCGCACGTTTAAATCGTTATTTTAGAGGATTAAGTTGCCAATAAATAATCATGCAGCTTAAACGAATTAAAGTAGAATAAATACTTTAGTATTTGTGTAAATAATGGCGTAAATTGATGCCGATATTTTTAAAAAAAATCTGTTTGCTGGTTTTAAGTTTTAGTTTCGCTGAAGCAGCGTTGGCAGAAAATGACGCGCCATTAGCCAGCCCGCGCGGCGGCTGGAATTATTCTGGCATGACGGACAAAAGTGCTGATACCAGCGTCACTTACCCTTATTCACCTATAGATCGCGGCGCGCAGCGCAACCGCGCAATCATTAAAGGCCACATAGAGGCTGCAGGCAAAAACCGTGTGCCAAAACTTGTGGTCAACGGCAACCCATTACCGCTTAATACCGATGCTGAAGGTCGCTATACACGCCATTATGCTTTTGGGGGTGGCTCAAATAGTGTAGAACTTAAAACCGCCGATGGCAAAACAGCTAAACGTGTGCAGTTTTATGAAGCCAACCCAACCCAACAACTCCCTAAATTACGCATCATTTGCGCGTGGGATGCACCCGAGGCCGAGGTGGATTTACACGTGCTCACGCCCGATGCGCAACATGTCACGTGGTCTAGCCCCATTTTAACTACGGGAGGAGGGCTAGATGTGGATAGCGTGGATGGTCCTGGCCCAGAAATGTTTAGCACTTCCACTCCTATGCGCGGGGTTTACAATATTTACATCAATTATTGGGGCAACCTGAGCGAAGCGGGCTATAACTTTGACCAAAGCCAGCTACAAAAACCCATTATTACGACTCGCATCACTTTGGTGTTTAATGAAAATACGCCAAGTGAACGGCGCGAGGATTTTGTGGTGCCACTTCGCAAAATTGGCGAGCTGAATTTCATCAAATCATTTGTGTATTAAGCACAATTTTTAACGCTAAAAAAGCATGAAAAAAGCTTAATTTTTACAACAAATCATTTTACCTCCTCTGCAAGCCAGTATCCATGCGGCTTACAGAGCATTAAAATTTTCTCGAGCGAATTTTAAACCTGTTTACAGTTTAAATATTATGCTGTAAATAGATTCGCAATACCGTCTAACCCAACAAAATTTAGTGCGTAAGTGGCTTGTGTTTGCACCACAGGTTTGGCGTGATAAGCCACGCCAATTTCAGCTGCCGCCATCATTTTTAAATCGTTAGCGCCATCGCCAATAGCAATTGTTTGCTTAGCAGTTAAACCTAATTGGTCGCGTAGTTTAGTCAGTTCTTGTGCCTTGCGCTCGGCATCTACAATGTCACCCAGAACTTGGCCTGTTAGCTTGCCATCGATGATTTCAAGGGTATTTGCTACCGCGTAATCTAAGCCAAGCAAAGTTTTTACGTGGTGGGCAAATAAGTTAAATCCACCTGAAACCACCATGGTTTTAATATTATTTTCTTTGCAGGCTTTAATCCATTCACGCGCGCCAGGGTTGAGCTGTAAACGCTCATCAATCACGCGCTGAAGCGCACTTTCAGGCAACCCTTTAAGTAAGCCAACACGTTTACGCAGGCTAGCTGCAAAATCCAGTTCGCCGCGCATGGCACTTTCAGTAATCTCAGCAATTTGCGGTTTGATGCTCATCATGTCAGCAATTTCATCAATACACTCAATCGAAATCAGTGTTGAATCCATATCCATCACCGCCAAACCAAACTGGCTGAGTCGTTGCTTATCTGGCACTAAAGCGCAATCAATTTGCTGCGCAGCACAAAAGCTTTGCACTTCTTCAATATTTGTTTCATTGGTTGGCAGATAATATGCATGCTCGGCAATTTGCATAAATTGCGTGCTACCGCCAATTAAACCGTGAATATGGGTGAGGTGCGCAATACTAATCGCGCGGCCTTGAACAACTAAACGCATGAAAAAGAACTCTAAAATGAATAAAACTAGATTATAGCGGCTGTCAGCACTAAGCTAATAATTTTTACACTTTTAAACTGGCCACATCATCCACCACCACCGCAAACAAATCGCGAATAGCGGCTAATGCGCTGTCGTGCATGGTTTGCGCATCAATCACTTTGCCATTGGCACCAGTTAAACTACGGCTTGCGCATGTACTGGCAACCACAAGTGGGTTAAAACCTAAATTAAAGGCACCACGTGCGGTAGAGTTGATGCACATATGTGTCATAAAACCCGTAATCACTACATTTTTAATATTTAAAGCCTTTAATTGCGCTTCAAGTGGCGTGGCGACAAACGCATTGGGGTAGTTTTTAGTGATGACGCTTTCACCATTGATGGGGGCAACTTCTGATGAAATTTGCCCAATTTCAGCATTCACATCATAAGGAGTCCCTGTACCCGCATCATGCTGAATATGAATAATAGGAATTTTTAAATCACGCGCTAAATGGAGTAATTTTTGTGCTTCTTTAATAGCAGGTTCAACATTAGTAAGTTGCATAATGCCTTGGCGGTAAGTGTTTTGACAATCCACCATCACCAGCGCCGCATTTGAAAGGCCAAATTGTGCATAGCCCATGCCTGTAATATCTCTTAGGGTCGGTGATGGCGTTGTCATAATTTCACTGCCTTTCTTTATAGGGTTTTACTAGCTTATACTTCGATTTTGCGAGAAAATAGCATTTGGTTAAAAATTAATCCTGCATCCACTATAAAATGAATCTACACGAATATCAATCTAAAACTTTGCTACAAAAATACGGCATTCCTGTGCCTCGCGGTCAAGTGGTTTCGCTCGCCAAACAAACTTCAACGGTGACTTCTGAAATTGATAGCCAAGCGTGGGTGGTTAAGGCGCAAGTGCATGCTGGTGGTCGCGGTAAAGCCGGCGGAGTAAAAGTAGTCAAATCGCCTAAAGAGGCGCAAACCGTCGCGAGCGAGTTGCTAGGCAAAACATTGGTGACTTATCAAAATGCACCAGATGGCCAGCCGGTGAACCAAGTATTGATTGAAGAAACGCTACCCATCGCGCGCGAGTTGTATTTATCGATGCTAGTAGATCGCACATTAGAGCGAGTGGTTGTGGTAGCTTCTAGTGCGGGGGGGATGGATATTGAAGAAATCGCGCGCACTAGCCCAGATAAAATCTTGCAAGAGTCATGCGATCCGCTCAACGGTTTGGTGGATTTTCAGGCACGTAATTTAGCATTTAAGTTAGATTTATCAGGTGAGCAAATTAGTGCCTTTAGTAAAATGCTTAAAGGGCTATACCGATTATTTAAAGACAATGATTTATCGTTATTAGAAATCAACCCATTAGTCGTGACAATAGAGGGTAAATTGTTTGCGCTAGATTGCAAAATGAGTATTGATGATAATGCGCTATATCGCCAAAAAGCTATCGCTGAGCAACGTGACTGGAGTCAGGAGGATGCCAAAGAAGCCACCGCGCATCATGCAGGCATTAATTATATCGCGCTTAATGGCAACATAGGTTGCATGGTCAACGGTGCAGGTTTGGCAATGGCGACCATGGATTTGATTAAGTTGCACGGTGGCGCACCAGCCAACTTTTTAGATGTGGGCGGGGGGGCGACGGCTGAAACAGTCACAAAGGCTTTCAAAATTATTTTGGAAGACAAAAACGTAAAGGCGATTTTAGTGAATATTTTTGGCGGTATCATGCGTTGCGATATTATCGCTGAAGGGATTATCACTGCGGTAAAAGAGGTGGGAATGACCATTCCTGTTGTAGTCCGTTTAGAAGGCACAAACGTTGAGCTGGGTAAGAAAATGTTACGTGAGAGTGGGCTCAATATTATTTCGGCAGAAAACTTAACCGATGCCGCACAACAGGCTGTAAAGGCGGTGAATTAGTATGAGTATCTTAGTCAACAAAAACACCAAAATATTATGCCAAGGCTTTACTGGTAAACAAGGCACATTTCACTCTGAACAAGCATTAGCTTATGGTACAAAAGTGGTAGGTGGGGTCACGCCGGGTAAGGGTGGTCAATTACATTTAGGCTTACCTGTATTTAATACCATGCGCGATGCGGTGCGAGAAACGGGCGCAAATGCCAGCGTGATTTACGTGCCACCCGCTTTTGCGGCTGATTCAATACTAGAGGCGAGTGATGCAGGAATTGAACTGGTGGTATGTATTACAGAGGGCATTCCTGTGTTGGATATGCTAAACGTAAAAGCAGCACTGAAAGCCAATGGCACTAAGTTAATTGGCCCAAATTGCCCAGGGATTATCACGCCAGATGAATGCAAAATTGGCATTATGCCTGGTAGCATTCATCTGCGTGGCAAAGTGGGCGTGGTTTCGCGCTCTGGCACGCTCACATATGAGGCGGTGTACCAAACCACAGCATTAGGCTTGGGCCAAAGCACTTGTGTCGGCATCGGTGGTGACCCCATTAAAGGCTTAAACTTTATTGAGTGTTTGCAAATGTTTGAGGCTGACAACGAAACAGAGGCGATTATCATGGTGGGTGAGATTGGTGGCTCTGATGAAGAAGCCGCTGCAGAATTCATCAAAAGTAATGTCACTAAGCCTGTGGCTGCCTACATCGCAGGGCAAACGGCACCTGCGGGCAAACGCATGGGACATGCAGGGGCAATTATTTCTGGGGGAAGTGGTAAGGCCGCGGATAAAATTCGTGCGCTTGAGTTAGCCGGTGCGGTGGTGGCTAATTCACCGGCAGGTTTGGGTGAGGCAGTGCTTGCCGCGATTAAAGCAAAACAATAATGAATCGTCTAATCAAAAAAATCTTAGTAGTTTTCTTGGCTTGTCTGCTGGCTACGCCTGTAATTGCGACTGAAGATGTTTCATACTTGCTCACAGCCTCTTCAAAAGGGGATTTATCAACTGTAAACGCCATGTTAGCCAGCGGTGCAAGCCCAAATATTAAAGATGAAAATGGTGTAAACGCTTTGATGTATGCCGCTCGCAAAGATAGAGCAGAAGTTGTATCTGCGCTGATTGCTAAAGGAGCAGACATAAACGCTACAGATAATAGTGGCTGGACACCATTGATGTATGCTGCAAAAAAGAATCACGTGACTACTGTTGGCGTGCTTCTTGATAAAGGGGCTGACCCGAAAATTCGCGATGCATCAGGTTGGAGTGCGCTAGGTTTAGCGGCATCTTCTGGTTTTGCTCCCACTGTTGATTTAATTGTGAAGCAAGGCATTGATATTAACGCTAAGAGCGATAGTGGTAAAACCGTGTTGATGTACGCAGCAAAAAGTGGTGATGTTGCAACCATTACCACTTTACTTAACCACAAAGCCAATGTGAATGCGCAAGATAAATTAGGTGCAACTGCGCTAATGATTGCGGCACGCCAAGGTCATGCGCCTGCAGTAGAACTTCTTACAAAACAAGGCGCCAAGGTTAACCAGCAAGACCGTACGCAATGGACCGCGTTAACATGGGCGATTAAAAACGCGCAATTAGAGGCCGCCAAAGTATTGGTTGCTGCGGGTGCTGATGTGAACCACAAAGATGCCGAAGGTACGCCAATTTTGCATGTGGCTGTGGCAAGTGGCAAATCTGACTTAGTGCAGCTGTTACTTGATAACAAGGTGAATGTAAAAGCCAAAGACAAATATAGCCTAACTGCACTGGTGTACGCACTTAAAGGTCAACACACTGAAATTGTGCAAATGATTAAAGCGGCGGGTGGTAATTATTAAAAATATGAAAATCGCCGTTGCTCAACTAAATTGCATGGTTGGTGATATAGCGGGTAATGCGGCGCAAATTGTCAGTCAGGCCAAGTTAGCTAAAGCGCAAGGTGCAACTTTATTAATTACGCCTGAATTGTCACTTTGTGGTTATCCGCCTGAAGATTTGTTGTTGCGCGATGATTTTTTAAATGCGTGCGAACAATCATTAAAGAAGTTAAGCCAAGAAATTCAAGGGATTACCGTGATTGTTGGGCATCCCCATCAAGTGGGTGATGCCTGTTTTAATGCTGCATCTGTTATAGAAAGCGGTAAGATTTTAGCCACTTACCACAAACACGCATTACCTAATTACAGTGTGTTTGATGAAAAACGCTATTTCGCATCGGGTACAACGCCGTTGGTGTTTAAGCATCAGGGAGTAGATATTGGCGTGCTGATTTGTGCGGATGTTTGGGAACCTGCCCCAGCAATACTGGCAAAAGAGGCTGGGGCATCTTTACTCATTTCGCTCAATGCATCACCATTTCATTTAGAAAAACATCACACGCGTTTAGATAAACTGCGCGACCGCGTAGCAGAAACCAATTTGCCTATTATTTATGCCAATATGGTAGGTGGGCAAGATGAATTGGTGTTTGATGGCGGCTCTTTTGTGCTGAATAGTGCCGCTGAAATAACGCATCATTTACCTGCGTTTGCAACCGCTTTAGAAATTATTTCATTCAAAGGCGCAGAACCGCAGATAGGCAATGTGACGCCACATTTAAGTTTAGAAGCTTCAGTTTATCAAGCACTCACTTTAGGTTTGCGTGACTATGTGCGTAAAAATGGTTTCCCTGGGGTGGTGCTAGGCTTGTCGGGCGGTATCGATTCTGCGTTAACGCTTGCGATTGCGGTAGATGCACTTGGGGCTAAAAATGTGCATGCGGTAATGATGCCTTCAGAGTTTACCGCCGACATCAGCGTGAATGGTGCGCGTGAAATGGCTCAGATTTTAAGCGTAAAATATAGTGAAATTGCCATTAAGCCGATGTATGAAGCATACGAGATTGCGCTAAAACCTGAGTTTGGTGATTTGCCGTTTGACGCAACTGAAGAGAATTTACAAGCGCGTATTCGTGGCATGTTGCTGATGGCGCTCTCAAATAAATTTGGCAGTATTGTCGTGACTACTGGCAATAAAAGTGAAATGGCAGTTGGCTATTGTACGCTCTATGGCGATATGGCAGGCGGCTTTGCGTTACTTAAAGACGTGCCAAAAACCTTGGTGTATAAGCTGTGCAATTATCGCAACAACCTATCACACGTCATTCCACAGCGCATTATTACGCGCCCGCCATCTGCTGAGCTACGCGCTAATCAGCTCGATCAAGACAGTTTGCCACCTTATGATATTTTAGATGGTATTATTGAAGCGTATGTCGAAGATGACTTAGGTCGAGAGGATATTGTCAACTTGGGTTATCAAGTGGCAGATGTGAACCGCGTGATTAAGTTGATTGATAGGAACGAATATAAGCGTCGCCAAGCGCCTGTGGGCGTACGCATTACTGACCGCGGCTTTGGTAAAGATAGGCGCTACCCGATTACTGTTAAGTTTAATTTTTAGTTGTAACTGCGTTATTTTATAAGGAAAATCCCATGAAAAAAATTGAAGCCATTATCAAACCCTTTAAGTTAGATGAAGTACGTGAATCACTTTCTGAGATTGGCATCAACGGCTTAACTGTCACCGAAGTTAAAGGCTTTGGTCGCCAAAAAGGCCATACTGAGCTTTATCGCGGTGCAGAATATGTGGTAGATTTTTTGCCAAAAATTAAGCTAGAGTTGGTGGTAGGCGATGAGTTGGTGGATGGCGCGATTGAAGCGATTATCAAAGCTGCACACACGGGGAAAATTGGCGACGGTAAGATTTTTGTATCAAGTGTAGAGCAAGTGATTCGCATTAGGACTGGCGAAACCGGCGAATCCGCCGTTTGATTTGTTAATATAAATTCAGCACTCACTTTGTCAGCTTCGCCTCGTCGTACCCAGCAGTACTGCCTGCGGCTAGCTTTCGTGTGATTGCTGTTTTATATTAAAAATCTATCAGTTTTTATGACCACCATTCTCAAAACCATTCTTTTGCTCACCATCTCCAACGTCTTCATGACGTTTGCTTGGTACGCCCACCTTAAAAATCTCAATCATAAACATTGGCTCATTGCTGCGCTGGTGAGCTGGGGGGTGGCACTGATGGAATATTTATTTCAAGTGCCAGCTAATCGCATCGGTTTTACCGTGATGTCACTAGCGCAACTCAAAATATTGCAAGAAGTGATTACTTTATCCGTCTTTGTGCCGTTCGCTGTTTTGTATATGAATCAGCCACTGAAACTTGATTTTTTGTGGGCCGGCTTGTGCCTGATGGGCGCAGTTTATTTTATGTTTCGCACATAAAAAATCCCCCGAGAGATTTTTATGCCTCTGGAAGCCGCATGGATACTGGCTTACAGAGGTGAACAAATGATGTTGGTTTAATTTTAGCTAAAAATTTAATATCCCAAGGCTCGCGCACCTTGGTAAAAAATAAAGCTCACCACCCAAGCCAAAGCGAGCGACCAAACGATTGAAAGCCACATATACGCGGTACTTTTTGATTCACTTTTGAGTGTAGCCACCGTGGATAAGCACGGCGTATAAATGAGTGTGAATAGCATAAAACTCATGGCTTGCACCCAATCAATTTGCATGGCCACTTGCGCGGTGAGTGCATCGCCTTGCAAGCCAAAAATAACTGCGAGCGAACCGACTACAATTTCTTTAGCGACAAAGCCAAAAATGAGCGCGATGGCAAATTGGTTATCAATGCCAATCGGCGCTAACACAGGGGCAAAAAAAGCGCCGATTTGCCCTGCATACGTGCCGGTACTCGCAGGTGGCACATCGGTAGGAAAATGCGTTAACGCCCACACTAGCACCACGCCAATGATGATAAACTTTGTGGCGCGATTGAGAAAATGTCTGACTTCTTGCCAGCCACGCAGTAATATTTGGCGCGCAGTAGGAAAGCGATAGGGCGGTAGCTCTAATAAAAATGGCTCAGCATTTTTGTATTGGCCCTGAAATAAAATCGCCGTTAAAAACATGGTGGCAAAGCTCATCACATACAATGCGAACAGCACAATGGGCGCTTGCTGCGCAGTAAAAAGTGCCGTTATCATAAAAATAAACACTTGTAAGCGCGCCGAGCAAAGTGACAATGGAATCACTAGCATGGTGAGCAAACGCATGGGGCGTGAGCGCATAATACGCGTGCCCATCAGCGCTGGTACGTTACAACCAAAGCCCATCAGCATCATTACAAAGCCGCGACCATCCAAGCCCATTTTTGCCATCAATGCGTCCATTAAAAAAGCAGCACGAGACAAATAACCGCTGTCTTCAACCATCGCCATCACAATGAAAAATAAAATAATAATGGGCACAAAAGCCGCCACGGTGGTTACACCATTATAAATGCCATCTAACATCAGGCCGCTTAGCCATGCTGGTGCATTGGCAAAAAGGGGCTCTAGTGCGCTGGAGCGCACCATTTCTAACAGCCAAGCCAAACCATCTTGCAGGGGTTTGCCTGCGGTAAAAATAAACTGAAACAGTAAAAACATCGCGGCAAAAAATAGCGGCAAACCCAACCACTTGTGCAGCAAAACGCGGTCAATTTTATCTGTGGTGCTGTCACTAAGTGTGGCAGGAATTTGCACATGGCGCGCCACTAAGGTTTCCATTTCGCGCTCAATTTGACTGTCTTCTTGCAACAACTGGGCGATTTCTTGCGGGTTGGTTGCCGTTTTATTTTGGCTAATGATTTGCGTGGCTGCCTGCAAAGCTTTGGGTAAACCATCGCCATACTTAGCGCTAATGGCTACTACTGGCATGTTAAGGGCGGTGGTGAGGCTTTCAGTGTCTATCGTAATGCCAGCATGTTTGGCTTCGTCAGACATATTCAATGCTAATACAGCTGGTAAGTTGAGTTTTTTGATTTGTAGTACAAGCGATAATTGACGGTCGATTTGTGCACTGTTAAGCACAATGACAACTAAATCTATGGCATTGTTTTCTAAAAAATGCCTAACGACTTGCTCATCCTCAGAAAAGCCATGTAAATCATAAATGCCAGGCAAATCAATCAATTGAGCAATATGCCCGCCGAGCAAAATTTTAGCGCTGGCTAAATCAACAGTAATGCCAGGCCAATTACCCACGCGCGCAGAAGCGCCGCTAATGCGATTAAACAGGGTAGATTTACCCGTATTAGGCATGCCTAATAATGCGATGCGCTTCATATTAGCTAGTGCTTATGTGGATGCGTGCTGCTTCGGCAGTGCGCAAAATAATATCGGTTGTACCAAGGCGCACTTGCAGTGGGCCATTAAAATTGGCGCGGCGAATGATACTTAGAGGTTTGCCCACGCGAAAGCCAAGTGCAGATAGGCGATGAAAAAGCGACTCATCCGCTTCAATAGCAGATATGGTGGCGGGTTGACCAATAGCGAGTTGCGTCAAACTTTGCATAGTACTCTATATGAGCTTCTTAAATGATAATAGTTCTTATTATCTCACAGTTTTTGCAAGTTGTAGTTGACTTATATCACTTAAATTGTAACTGCAATATTTTTTGATAAAAAAGCCTTAACTGGCTAATTTTCAAACAAACATTATTTGTGATGCTCTGCAAGCCTTATTCTATGGGGCTTGCAGAGGTGCTGTTTTCTCTCGGACATTTTTTACTGGGGCAGATAAATAAAAAAAGACTCGAAATGAGTCTTTTTTTATTAGCAAGAAAACAGATTAAGAAAACTTATTTTGCAATATCAACTTTTGCTTTTGCGCGTAAATCTGCCATCATTTTTTCTAAATTACGTTGTTGCAAGTTTTTCTCTAAACCCTCTTTTACTTTGTCATAAGATAAAGGCTGTGATGCACGCGTGTCTATCATTTTAATCACGTGCCAGCCAAATTGTGTTTGTACTGGTTCGGCTGTTGTTTTGCCTTTTGGCAAAGCTGCTACGGCATCGCTAAATGGTTTTACCATTGTTGCTGGTGAGAACCAACCTAAATCGCCGCCTTTATCTTTTGAGCCTGGGTCTAATGATTTCTCTTTGGCTAATTTGGCAAAATCTGAACCTTTTTGCAATTTAGCAATAATTTCTTTGGCTTCAGCTTCCGTTTTTACCAAAATATGACGAGCACTATATTCTTTTTCGCCATAAGCTTTTTTGTATTCTTCATAAGCAGCTTTTTTGTCGGTTTCTGAAATTGGGTTTTTCTTCACAAAATCTTGTAAGTAAGCAGAAGTCAGTAATTCACGGCGAGTAAGCTCTTCACGCGCTTGGTAGTCAGATGTTTTATCTAGACCAAGTTTTTGCGCTTCTTGGTAAACAATTTCGGAATCTACCAACTTGTTGGTAATGGCCATTTTAACTTGGTCATCTACTTTTTGGCCACGTGCTGTTGCATCTTTAGCAATGTAGTCATAAACAGATTTATTGATGCCTTTGCCGTTAACGGTGGCAATGGTTTCTGCTGCAAAAGCGTTTGATGATAAAGCTAAAACGGCTGCGGCGATTAAGGTTTGGGTTAATTTCATGCGAACATCCTCATGGTTAAAAATAAAAATTAGGGGTTAAATTTCACTTGGGTTAATTTCACCTGAGTTAAATTTCACTAGGTGCGTGCGCTTGAATGCTTAACGCGTGAATTTTTGTTGGTATTAAATCTGTAAGGGCTTGATAAATAAGACGATGGCGTATTATCGGTGATTTTTCAAAAAAATGCGAGCTTGTTATGCGCAAGCTAAAGTGTCCGCCCCCCATATTGCCTGCATGCCCTGCGTGCAGGTGACTTTCATCGGTTATTTCCAACTGGGTAGGTTCAAGCACTTGCAAGCGTTGGGTAATCTCGGTAACTAAATCCATCATCAACTTAGGGTAGCGTTTTGCGAAAAGGTTTCACGATAACATTGGCATAGACACCTGCAGCCACAAATGGGTCAGCGTTAGCCCACGTTTTAGCTTCATCTAAACTGCTAAACTCAGCCACAATTAAACTGCCAGTAAAGCCTGCCGCGCCAGGGTCTGTGCTGTCAATGGCAGGAAAAGGTCCCGCCAGTAACAATCGTCCTGCATCTTGCAAAGCGGTTAGACGCGCCAAATGTGCAGGACGATGATTCAGTCGTTGCTCAAGGCTATTGGGAGCATCTTCAGCCATAATCGCATACCACATTATGACTCATCCTTTTTAGATTCGTCTTCTTTAGGTAGGTACTTTTGTATCATTAACATTTGCACAATAATAAACACAAACATAATGCCTGTTGCGCCAAATAACTTGAAGGTAGCCCAAGTGTCAGTGCTGAATGTTTTGGCCACGAAAAGGTTTAAAAAACCCAGCCCTGTAAAAAAACCTGCCCAAGAGAGATTCATTTTTGTCCATACATGCTCAGGTAACTCTACATTTTTATCCATCATGGCTCGGATAATATTTTTATTCCAAAACCATTGGCTAATAAAAATGGCAGCGGCGAATAACCAATATAAAATGGTTGGTTTCCACTTAATAAATGCATCGTCTTGCAAATATAGGGTGAGAAAACCCAGCACCACTACTAAAACCGCACTAATCCACAATGTTTTTTCTACCTTACCGTGGCGTAGCTTAACCCATGCAATTTGTATAATGCTGGCAACAATAACGGCTACAGTGGCCAGCATAATAGGCACCATATCTGGTTTAACAGCGGTGTGGATGCCTACAGCATCTAAAATGCTTCTCAAAAAAGCGCCAGCCCCCGCCGTTTTTTCTGATACTTTAAGCGTGAAAAAAAAGAAAATAACAGGGAAAAGGTCAAATAAAAACTTCATATGTGTGCTTTAGAGTGTGCGGCTAATTTGATATGATGAATGTTGTGTCATAAGGTGTTAATTTCAAGCGCATTATACACTTTTTGTTTTTTTGAGCTATTTTATGGTTGACCTAAATGTCAGACCCGATTGATTTACACTGCCACTCTACCGTTTCAGATGGTATGCGGTCGCCACAAGATTTAGTTGCTTATGCGGCTGGGCAAGGCATTAAAGTATTAGCCCTCACCGACCATGATAACTTGGGCGGCTTGGCTATCGCCAGAGAAGCTGCCAAACTTTATGATATGCAGTTTATTGATGGCGTTGAAATTTCGGTTACATGGAAAAAACGAACCATCCATATTGTTGGCTTAAAAATTGACCCACAAAACGCTGCTCTAAATCAAGCGCTGAATCAAGTGTATGCCGACCGCGACTTGCGGGCGCAACAAATGGGCGAAGGATTGGCCAAGGTTGGTATTTTGGGCGCTTATGAAGCTGCAAAGAATATTGCTAAGCAAAATGTCATTACCCGTGTGCATTTTGCACGCTTTTTAGTTGAAAGTGGGCATGCTAAAGACACAAAGTCTGTGTTTAAAAAGTTTTTAGTCAAAGGTAAACCTGGCTTTGTTGACCATCAATGGATGAGTTTAGAGCAAGCCGTTACTTTAATTAAAGAGAGTGGTGGTATCGCAGTCATCGCCCACCCTGGTCGCTATGATTTAGGCATGATTAACATGTTATTATTGATGCATGAGTTTAGAAAATATGGCGGCACGGCTATTGAAGTGGTCACCGGTAGCCACACGCCACCGCAATATCAGCAGTTTGCGAAAATCGCCCACCAATTTGGTTTAAAGTCATCGCAAGGGTCAGATTATCACGGCGTTGGTATTAGTTTTATGGAAATGGGGCGTTTACCAGCTTTACCCAATAATTGCGTGCCCGTTTGGCTTGATTGGCCTGAGGTGGCTGGTTTGGGTGATGGTTTAGCCGCTTAAATATGTCGCAACTGTTTAATATTCATTTAGATAATCCCCAGCCGCGTCTGATTAAGCATACGGCCGAAATTTTGCAAGAGGGTGGCGTGATTGCCTACCCGACAGATTCAGGTTATGCCTTAGGGTGTATGCTCGGGTTTAGCGATGCGCAAACGCGCATTCGGCAAATTCGTGGCGTGGACGATAAGCACCTGTTTACGCTGGTGTGTCGCAATTTAAGCGAGCTAGGTACCTATGCCATGGTGAATAATAGCCAATTTCGTTTGCTAAAAGCAAACACGCCCGGCGCTTACACTTTTATTTTAAATGCCACGCGTGAAGTGCCTAAAAAGCTGCAGCACGCCAAACGTAATGCGGTGGGCATTCGCGTGCCAAATCACGCCGTGGTGCAAGCCATATTAGAAGCGATTGATGCGCCCATGTTGAGTATGACATTACATATTACGGGTGAAGATGAGCCCATGTCAGAGGCGTGGGAAATTCGTGACCGATTAGAGCATCAACTTGATTTAGTGATTGATGCGGGGCATTGTGCGGCTGGTGCAACATCAGTAATAGATTTAACAGGCGATGTGCCTACACTGGTTCGGGCGGGGCAGGGTGATTTAGCACCGTTTGGCTTAGAAGATAATCACTAAGAGGAAAAAATGGAATTCTCAATCATACAAAAAATCATCATGTTCGCACCGCCTGTTATTTTGGCCATTACCGTGCATGAAGCCGCGCATGGCTATGCCGCTAGGCATTTTGGTGACTTTACGGCTGATAAAGCTGGGCGCATCACCTTAAATCCATTTAAGCATATCGACCTATTCGGCACAATTTTACTGCCAGCGATGACCATTTTTTTAGGCGGTATTTTATTTGGCTGGGCTAAGCCTGTGCCTGTTAATTTTGCCGCATTACGCAACCCAAAAAAAGACATGCTTTGGGTGGCCGCAGCAGGGCCGGCATCTAACTTTATCATGGCAATTATTTGGGCGATTGTGTTTAAACTCACCATGAGCGCACCAGATAATGTTGCCGTGCCGCTTGCACTGATGGCAAAAGCAGGAATCAGCATCAATATTGTGCTGATGGTACTTAATCTACTGCCCTTGCCGCCGCTAGATGGTGGACGTATTGCCGTGAGCTTGCTACCCCATGATTTAGCCGTGCGCTTTGCTCAAATTGAGCGCTTTGGCTTTATTATTTTAATCGCCTTATTATTTACTGGGGTGTTAGGTAAAATTTTAGATCCACTCATCGCAATTGTGCACAGCATTATTTTTAGTCTCTTTTAACTTGTTATAATAAGCACCTATTTAATTTAAGGTTTTTAAAAAACTCACATGGCAATCGAACGCATTTTATCGGGCATGCGCCCAACCGGCAACCTGCATTTAGGGCATTACAACGGCGTACTTAAAAATTGGATACGCTTGCAGCATGAGCATGAATGCCTATTTTTTGTGGCCGATTGGCACGCCTTAACCACACATTACGATACACCAGAAGTGATTGAAGAATCCGTGTGGGAAATGGTCATTGATTGGCTTGCCGCAGGGGTTGACCCGGCTAGCGCCACGATTTTTATTCAGTCGCGCGTGCCAGAACATGCCGAATTACACACATTATTAAGCATGATTACACCACTGAGTTGGCTAGAGCGCGTGCCCACTTATAAAGACCAACAAGAAAAATTATCCAGCAAAGATTTATCCACTTACGGTTTTTTAGGCTATCCACTATTACAAAGTGCGGATATTTTGATTTACAAAGCTACCCAAGTGCCGGTGGGCGAAGACCAAATTCCACATATTGAATTTACCCGTGAAATCGCCCGCCGTTTTAACCACATTTACGGCAAAGAAACAGGCTTTGAAGAAAAAGCCGAAGCCGCAATTAAAAAGCTCGGCAATAAACGTGCTGGCTTGTATGAAGAAATGCGCAACGCTTACCAACAAAGCGGCGATGAAGAAGCGCTAGAATCTGCCCGCGCCATGATAGAAGAACAACAAGGCATGAGCATGGGCGATAAAGAGCGCTTGCTAGGCTACTTAGAGGGCGGCGGCAAAATAATTTTGGTGGAACCTGAATATAAACTCACTCCTGCCTCAAAAATGCCGGGCTTGGATGGGCAAAAAATGTCTAAGTCCTACAACAACACCATTTCATTGCGTGAAGAGCCTGACGCAATTACCAAAAAAATCAAAACCATGCCGACTGACCCCGCGCGTATTCGGCGCACCGACCCGGGCGACCCAGCTAAATGCCCAGTTTGGCAATTACATGAAATTTACTCCGATGAAACTACCCAGCAATGGGTGCAAAATGGCTGTAAAAATGCGGCGATTGGCTGCATTGAATGCAAAGGCCCAGTGATTGAAGGTGTATTAAAAGAACTCAAACCCATTCAAGAGCGCGCCGCGCAATATGCCGAAGACCCAACTTTAGTGAAGAATATTGTGGCCGAAGGGTGTGAGAAAGCGCGTAAAGTGGCGAGGGAGACGATGCGGGAAGTGAGAGATGCAATGGGATTGAATTATGGGTAAGTTTTTTATTGGAGTCATTTCTCTTATATTTGTCTTTGTTTTTACTCAAGCTCATGCTGATGATGTTAGTTATTTAGCTATAGAGAAAACTCCATTAAAACTCAAAAATATAGACCAATATGGGAAAGCAAGCTTTTCTGGCTCAATTCTGATTGATGGTGACTACCAAGTAGGATTAGGTGGTTATGATGATGAGCCACTTAAACCTAAAGTTTTATTTTACCCAAACCCAACATCTATGAATTTTCTTCCTACTCCACATAGTTCAAGCCCAGGCTATGACACACCCCCAGACGTAATACTTTTCACCAATGGAGATAAAGCTGCTAAGTTGTTATTAAGTAGCTCGGAATACAAAGAGCTAATGAAGCAAAAAAAGCAGTTTGACAACTACACTTTAGAAGAAAAACATGCCAATCATTTAAATCTAAAAACTTTTCGTGGGGCGGCGCAGTTAAAAATTGATAGATATACAACTGCAATTGAATGTGATAGTCGTTGGTACAGTGCCAGACTAATTTCCTTGCATAAGAAGAGACATCAATCATTAGCAGAGTTTCAGGGTAATTTACCATGCTAGCACGGTAGGGCGTACCTGCTTGCGGTACGCCGAATGTAATTTCAAAAATACCTTTTCGCCCATCGGCGAGATACTTTTTCTTGCTTAGTCAAGAAAAAGTATCCAAAAAGAACGCTACCCCCTACCGCTTGTTTCCTGAGATTTGCATAACAATGTGGCGGCAATCGGAAACTCGCCAATAAAATCACTTGGCTCAAACAGCCGCTTGCCGAAACCTCCCCATTATTATGCAAATCTCAGGCGCGGTAGCAGGGGGAGTTTTAACACCAAATGTTGAGCAAAAATTTATCAATTTTTGACTTATTTTTTGCACATATCATTTCACCTCCCCGCTAAGCCAGTATCCATGCGGCTTGCAGGGTATCAAAAATCTCTCGGGCGATTTATCGTTAATTTATCGTACTTTTTATTACGCAAAAAATCTGTGTGTATTTGCGTTCATCGGCGTTAATTACATTACAATAATCGCATGTCAGAAACCTCTCTTTTAACCAGCGTTCAGGCCAAAATCAAAGGCGAGCTTTTAACTGAGCTACCGCAAGATTTGTACATTCCGCCCGATGCGTTGGCGGTGTATTTAGAGTCGTTTGAAGGCCCGCTGGATTTATTGCTTTACCTCATCCGCAAGCATAATCTCGATATTCTTGATATTCCGATGGCGCAACTCACCGCGCAATATATGGGCTATGTAGAAAAAATGAAGGCGATTAATTTAGAGCTAGCCGCCGATTATTTGTTGATGTCGGCGGTGCTGATTGAAATTAAATCGCGCATGTTGTTGCCAAAACCTGCTGAAATTACTGAAGAGGATGACCCACGCGCCGAGTTGGTGCGCCGTTTAATGGAATACGAAGCCATTAAACTCGCTGCACAACGTTTAGATGACATGCCTAAAGCGGGTGAAGAGTTTGTGGTAGCGGCGGCGTATTATCAGCATGTCAGCGAAATTAAGCCGCCAGAAGTCAGCTTAGATGAGCTGGTGGAGGCGTGGCGCAATGTGTTGAAACGTGCAAAACTCAACAGCCACCACAAAATTGGCCGAGCGGAGCTTTCTGTACGCGAGCACATGAGCCAGATTTTACGTCGCTTAAAAGCTGATGGTTTGGTGGAATTTTCGCAGTTATTTGACGTGGTGAATGAGGGTTTGCCAAAATTGGTGGTGAATTTTTTAGCCATTTTAGAATTGGCAAAAGAAGGCTTAATTCGCATTACGCAACAAGAAGCTTTTTCGCCGATTTATTTGCAAGTTAACTCAGCAGAATAATTTGAACATGAAAGAACCGGAAAATATTATAGAAATGAAGCAAGTGCTGGAAGCCGCTTTGCTTACTTCACCGCAGCCTTTAAGTTTAGATGATATGCTCAAACTGTTTGCCGGCCGCATGGAGCGCGCGACTTTACGTATGGTATTGGATGAGCTAAAAAATGATTGGGAGCCACGCACCATGGAGCTTGTGCAAGTAGCAACCGGTTATCGCTTTCAAGCTAAGCCAGAATATAGCGCCTTTATTGCGCGCTTAAACCCTGAAAAACAGCCAAAATATTCACGCGCGGTGATGGAAACTCTAGCAATTATTGCTTATCGTCAACCAGTCACGCGGGGTGATATTGAAGAGATTCGCGGGGTGGCGGTGAACCCTAACGTGATGCGTCAATTGCAAGAACGCGATTGGATTGATGTGGTTGGCCAGCGCGAAGTGCCAGGCAGACCCTCACTTTATGCCACCACTAAGCACTTTTTAGATGATTTAAATTTACGCTCACTCGCCGAATTGCCACCGATGGAAGACTTTGCACAGCAGGAAATTCCGCTCGACAGATAGGTAATACTAAGTTGAAGGAATATCTGAGTTTTATATGCTTATGCGGTAAAATGCTGGTTATTCAATCCCATTAGCGAAACACCATGGCACGCCCCTTTAAAACCCAGCGCGATCCACAAGCGACTCCACGTCGCCCAAAAACCGATTTCAAAAAAATTGAAGTGGATGAAAACGCGCCACCAGCGCCCACGCAACGTCTGCACAAACTGCTGGCTTTGGCTGGCTTGGGTTCACGCCGCGATATGGAAGAACTCATTGCCAGTGGTCGCGTTACAGTGAATGGTCAGCCAGCCACGGTAGGTCAGGGTGTAAGTGAGCATGATGTGGTGCGTTTAGATAGCCGCCCACTTAAATTGCCATTTGAAGCCGAATTGCCACAAGTGCTGATTTATCATAAGCCTGAAGGCGAAATTGTCAGCCAGGATGACCCAGAAGGCCGCGCGAGTGTGTTTGATAAGTTGCCAAAAGTGAAACATGGCAAGTGGATTGCGATTGGCCGCTTGGATATGAACACCAGCGGTTTGTTGATTTTTACCACGTCAGGTGAGTTGGCAAACCACTTTATGCATCCGCGCTATGAGGTGGAGCGCGAATACGCTGTGCGTATTTTTGGTGAGTTAACAGAAGGTCAAATGTTGCAGCTCACGCAAGGCATCGAGCTTGAAGATGGCCCGGCTAACTTTGATAGCATTCGTCCCCAAGGTGGCGAAGGGGCGAATCATTGGTATCAAGTGATATTGCGTGAAGGCCGTAACCGCGAAGTGCGTCGCTTGTTTGAAGCTTTTCAGTTACCTGTCAGCCGTTTGATGCGCGTGCGCTTTGGCCCAGTGAATTTACCACCACGCGTGAAACGCGGCACCATGCTTAAATTAGAGCAAAAAGAAGTGGTGGGCTTGCTAGAATGGGCGGGCTTGCCAGTGCCAAAAGCGCCATTAAGGCAATTAACACAGCGCGAAAAAGACAAAGCGACTAGTGTATTTGTGCCCAAAGTGCGCAAGCAACGCATCAGCGCGCTAGATAGACTGCCTAGAGATGCTGCTGAAGATGGGCGTTCAAATTATCGTGGTAATCAAGCGCCCAACTCTGTGACTAAAAAACCAGCGTCAAATACATCAAAACCCAGAAAGCCAGCCAATAGACGCGTGCGCCAAACCAGCGATTTAACGCCCTCTAAAATGCAGCATAAAAGCGACAGAAACCGCGGGCGTGGCTAAGCAATAAATGCCTTTTTTTGACACATAAATATCGCCGAGCGAATTTTATGCCTCTGTAACCCTTATAGATACTGGGTTACAGAGGAGGTGAATTGATATTGTGTTAATTTAAGGTTTTTTTAAGTTCTTTTCTTAACTAATCTTTTAGCTAATTTTAAATTTTTTTGCTAGCCATTTTGTCGCAAAACTCGCTGTAAAAATGCCAAGTAAATCAGCCGTAATATCTTTGAGGTCAAACGTGCGTTTTGGAAAATAAAGTTGGCTGAGTTCTTCTGCCAGCCCAAAAAGCAAAATCAGCACCGCACCAAAAAATAAGTGCGCGCCGAAAACGCGAATGCGCTTTAATTGAAATGCGAGATTTGCGCTGAGTGTGAGGATAAAAAAGATGCAGAAATGACCGATTTTATCGCCATATGGCAGGGCGAGCGCGATGCGGTGAAACACGGTTGGCTGGTTGGTATCGGTGCGAAAAATAATCCAAATAATAAAGCCGAAAAAGCCCAATGCAATAGCAATGGCGAGTTTGTTCATGCGTGACATTTTTAAGCCATTTTTAAAGCTAGGGTATATGAGAAAAGGGGTTACTTAAAACCCAGTACATCCTGCATATCAAATAATCCCGTTTTTTTATCCACTAAAAACTTGGCAGCGCGTAACGCACCTAGTGCAAAGGTCGCACGACTGCTCGCTTTATGAGTGAGTTCTACGCGTTCACCCACGCCCGCCAGCACCACCGTATGGTCGCCCACCACATCACCGCCACGCATGGTGGCAAAACCGATAGTGCCTGCTTCACGTTCGCCTGTTACGCCTTCACGCGCATAAACCGCGCATTCGTCTAGTGACTTGCCGATGCCTTTGGCAGCCGCTTCGCCCAAGCGCAACGCAGTGCCTGAAGGCGCATCCACTTTGTGGCGGTGGTGCATTTCTACCACTTCAATGTCGTAGCCTTGTGCTAATACTTTTGCCGCTTGCTCAACCAAGTTGATGAGCAAAGTCACGCCCACGCTCATATTGGGCGCAAACACAACGCTGATTTTTTCAGCAGTTTTAGTAATGAGGGCTTTTTCTTCAGCCGAAAAACCAGTGGTACCAATCACCATTTTTACATTCGCCTTTTCGCAGGCGGCGAGGTATTGCATACTGGCTTCTGGACGTGTGAAATCTACCAATACATCTGCGCCTTTAAGCGCATCGTCCATACTGGCTGAAATTTTAACGCCCGCATTTTTGCCAAATAGTTCGCCAGCATCGCGGCCGATTTGTGGGTTGCTGGCACGATCAACCGCACCGTGTAATGCTAAATCTGCATCAGCAAACACGCACTCTAGTAATGCATGGCCCATACGACCCGTGCAACCAGCGATAACCACTTTGATAGGTTTTGCCATGATTAAAAACCAATTTTCTCTAACATTTTATCAAAAAATCCTGGCTCGTCTTCTTCAGGTAACTCATTGTTTTCTTTATATTTTTCAGTTTCTGCTTTACTTTCAACTGGCGTTATCACTTCTGATTTTGCATTGCGCATTTCCACTTCTTTATTTGGCAATACTTTTTCTACCGCTTTTTCTTTGATGCTTTCAACAGGTTGAGTTGCAACAGGCTCAACGGCAACAGGTTTTGCCGGTTCTGCAACTTTAGGCGTTTCAACTTCAGGTACTTCAACTTTTGGGTTAGCCTTTGCAGGCGCAACTTCTGGTACTTGTTCTACAGGCGCGGGTGCAACGGGTGCAGTTGTACTAGGTAATTCTAGTGGCACAGATAAAATAGATTTACCTTCTTCAGCGGGTGCACTTTCTACCGGTAAAGTTGGCAAAGCAGGCGCTGTAGCAGGCGCAGCTTCAACAGCCTGATTAACAGCGTCTTCTACTTTTTGCACAGCCTCAGTTGGTTTGCTGGCTTCTGGTGCGGCTTTTTCTACTTCTTTTGCTGGGCTAGTAGCATCAGTAGGTTTAGTGTTTTCTGGTTTAACTTCGTCTTTTTTCCAGAATTTTAATTTATCTAGCACACCTTTTTCAGCAGGTTTAGCACTTGGGTTAATAGTGCGAGTGCCAGTATTTGTTGTGTCAGATTCTGTGGCCGCTTTATCGCCTGAAGATGGCGTTACATCGCCACGCACTTTAGCTAGCAACTCATTTTCAAAGTCTAAAATCACGCGACGTTGTTCTATCACTTTACCTTGCTCACGCATTTGGTAAACGTAATCCCAGCGATTACCGTGAAAACTATCTTGAATCAGCGGTGTGCCCATAATATAGCGCACTTGCGATTTAGTCATGCCAGGGCGTAATTGCAAGAGCATTTTTGAGGTCACTACGTTGCCTTGCTGAATATCGAGTTTATACGGTTTAACCGATGGTAATGCCGTGCCGCAGGCGGTGCAGGCGAGGGCAATTAAAATAAGCAGGTAACGTAAAGTAGGTAAATAACGCATAAAAATGACTTTAATTTGAATAAGCGTTAATATAACACGTTGCCGCCAAGCACCCAAATTCTGCAAGCTTTTTGTGCGCGCGCAACCCTTTAAGGTAACCATCATGCATGACCAAAACGACTTAAAAAATGCTGGCTTAAAAGCCACATTGCCAAGATTGAGAATTCTAAGCCTGTTTGAAAACAGTAAAGATCGTCATTTGTCGGCAGAAGATATTTATAAAGTGATGATTAATGCTGGTGAAGACGTGGGATTAGCCACAGTTTACCGTGTGCTGACACAATTTGAGCAAGCTGGCTTGCTAATTCGTCACCATTTTGAAAGTGGCAAAGCGGTGTTTGAACTCAATGGCGGTAGCCATCACGACCATATCGTGTGCATTAAATGCGGCCGCGTTGAAGAGTTTTACGATGCGGAAATTGAAAAAAGACAAAAATCTGCCGCTGAAAAATTAGGCTTTGAAATGCAAGACCACTCGCTCACCATATACGGTGCATGCAACCCAAATTGCGATAGTAAAAAGTAAGCGTTTTATCACTTAAAATTAGCCGAGAAATTTTTGTGCCTCTGCAAGCCAGTCTGCATGCGGCTTCCAGAGGTGGTGAAATGATTTGTTTTAAAAAAGCGCTAAAAACGGCAGTTTTTTTACAGCTTTTTTAGCCGCCATAGAGAAGTAATTTCCAACTTACGTGCTTCATGCAAAGGGTCATTGCTATCAAGCGGCTTGTTGTGTTTGGCTTTGGTGTCTAACTTTTCAATCACTTTTAAGCCAGCAGTATCAATCCAGTTTTGCAACTCCTCACACGTTCTTAAGCCTAGGTGTTCAGCAAAATCAGATAAAATCAGCCAGCCTTCACCCGAATCTGTTAAATGTGCATTCAGGCCGTTTAAAAAACCTTTGAGCATTTGGCTTTTTTCATCATAGATGGCGGATTCTAATGCCGAACTGGGGTGTGCAGGCAACCACGGTGGGTTGCAGACGATTAAATCAGCTTTTTCATTGCTTGATGGATAAAGGTTGGTGTCAATCAATGTCACGTAGTTGCTAAGCTGTAATTGCTCAAAATTGTGCTTAGCGCAAACTAGCGCACGTGGGGCATTGTCTGTGGCGATAATTTTTTTAATGCCACGATGCGCTAAAATCGCTGACAAAATGCCCGTACCCGTGCCAATATCAAATGCAATATTACATGGATTTGGCAGTGGCGCTTTATCTACCAAATCTAAATATTCACCGCGAATCGGCGAGAAAACGCCATAACTGGGGTAAATTTTGTTGTTAATCGCGGCGATTTCTACGCCATTTTTATGCCATTCGTAAGCGCCGATTAAGCCTAAAATTTCACGCAAACTCACGACTATATTTTCAGTGCTTTTGCCATAAGCGTGCTCGCAAGCGGCTTTTACATCTGGTGCGCGGCGTAAGTTAATGTGGTAGCCCACGCTAATTTCCACCACTAACATGCCTAAAATGCGCGCTTTTTGTGATTGCGCTTGGCGATGCAAATGAAACGCTTCTAGCATTGTAGCCGCAGTTTTTTTTGGTTTTTTGCCAGGGCGATCGATGCGGCGCGACAGGGCTTGTAATAGTTGCTTGGCATTTTGAAAATCGCCACGCCAAAGTAATGCTGTGCCTTCACAGCACAATTTGTAAGCGTCGTCGGCTTTGATAGTGTCATCGGCGATTTGCACTTTTTTAGGCGCAGAGGCGGCATTTTCTGAATGCCAAACGCAGATTTTGCTTTGTTTGGCTTCTTGCCAAGTAATGGTGTTGTTCAATGGTTTGCCTGAAAAATGAGCAGTTTAGCGAAGACTTAAACTAATTGCTCTTTGGTTAGTAAAAATACAAAATCGTTGCCAGATGAAGTCTCTAGCCAGTTAAAGACGATATTCGGGTAGGCGGCTTCAAGCGCATCGCGATTATGGCCGATTTCTACAATTAAAATGCCACCCTCATTTAAATAATTGCCCGCTTCACGCAATAAGGTATGGGTGTGGTCTAAGCCAGCATCGCCACTACCGAGTGCTAATTGCGGTTCATTTTGATATTCTGCGGGCAACGCCGCCATGCTGGGCGCATCCACATACGGCGGATTACTGATAATCACATCATATTGTTTACACACATTATTTTCATCTTTTAGCGCGCTAAACATGTCTGATTTTACCGCGGTAATTTGGTCTTGCAAGCCATAGTTGGCAATGTTGATATTGCACACATCAATCGCGTCTTGCGAAATATCCACTACATCAATCGTCGCATTCGGAAAACTGTTGGCGAGTAGCACACCCAAGCAGCCGCTGCCCGTGCAAATATCGACTGCGCTTCCGACCATTTCTGGATATTCAATCCACGGACTTAAATCATTCACTAACAGCTCGGCAATAAACGAACGCGGAATGAGCACGCGCTCGTCCACATAAAACTTAAAGCCTTGTAACCACGCTTCTTTCACTAAATAAGCGGTGGGCGTGTGCTTGGTGATGCGTTTTTCAATAAAGTTAGCCAGTTTTTCGCGTTCAAAACTGGTGAGGCGCGCATCTAAAAAGTTATTCAGCGTGTCCATTGGCAAATGTAGCGCACTCATGATGAGCCATACCGCTTCATCGTAGCTATTGTCTGTGCCGTGACCGTAAAAAATGTCCGAGTTTTCAAATTGACTCACCGCAAAACGCAACCAATCGCGAATGGTCAATAGCTCTTGCGTGGGGCTTAGGTAAGCGGTCATTTGAGTAATGCTTTCATCGTCAATTTGTACGTTTCTTTCAATGGCTCAACATCCGCCACACCGACACATTCATTGAGTTTATGAATGGTGGCATTCAAAGGGCCAAACTCGATGACTTGTTTGCAAATATCGGCAATAAAGCGCCCGTCAGACGTGCCACCGGTGGTAGAAAGTTCGGGCTTGATTCCATAAGCCGTTTGTATGGCTACTTCAATCGCATCCACCAAATTGCCGCGCGGGGTAATGTAAGGTGGTGAATATTCCCATTCCAAGTCATAGTTGAGTTCGTGCTTATCTAAAATGCCCAGAACGCGTTGTTTTAAATTGGCTTCTGTACTACCAGCACCATTCAGTTCTGGGCAAAAGCGGAAGTTAAATAAAATTTCCACTTCACCAGGCACCACGTTGGTGGCGCCTGTGCCGCCGTTCATATTGCTGATTTGCCATGAAGTAGGGGGGAAGTATTCATTGCCTTTATCCCATTCGGTTTCGACCATGTCTTTAATAGCAGGGGCGACTAAATGGATAGGGTTTTTCACTAAATGCGGATAAGCGATATGGCCTTGCACGCCTTTTACTGTTAATTTTCCTGAAAGCGAACCACGGCGGCCATTTTTAATCATATCGCCAACGTGCTTGTTGCTGGTGGGTTCACCGACGATGCAATAGTCAAAATACTCACCGCGCGCTTTTAACGCTTCCACCACTTTAACGGTGCCATCTACCGCCACACCTTCTTCATCTGAAGTAATCAACAAACCGATAGACCCTGCGTGGTTGGGGTTTTCGGCGATAAATTCTTCAATGCTGGTAATAAAAGCGGCAAGAGAAGTTTTCATATCCGCCGCGCCACGTGCATACAACATGCCATCTTTAATAGTGGGCTCAAATGGCGGCGTGTGCCATTTATCCAAAGGTCCTGTTGGCACCACATCGGTGTGACCAGCAAATACAATCAAAGGGCTGGTAGTGCCACGGCGCGCATAAAAATTATCCACATTGCCAAAACGCATACGCTCAATTTTAAAGCCTAAAGGCGCAAGGCGTGAAATCATCAACTCTTGGCAACCTGCGTCTTCAGGCGTATTCGACTGGCGTTTTAGTAGGTCAATTGCTAAGTCTAGTGTTTTGCTCATTTGCTTTTACTCGGCATTGTTGAGAGTGATTTGATTTGCTTAACCGCTTCAGGGCTGTACCACAATACCGTATTATGGGTAAATAGATAATCATTTTGTTTTAACTCTGTTTCTATCCAGCCACCGGTTTTTAGTTCCCATATGCCGCGATTTTCTACATAAACCTCGTCGCTATCTTGTAACTTACCTTTTGTTAAAACAAGTAATCCCAATTTTTTCATTGCGATTAAGTAGCTAATTTGCCGTGACTTGTGAATTGGCTCGCCATATTCACTTTTTATTTTTTCAATTACCTTTGAATGATGCCAAAGTGGAATATCAATTTTTGCCATATTTAATTTTTCTTTTTTAAACCAAAAAACGACTAACATGGCAGGAATGTCATCCCATCCTTTAAGTTCATCAGCACAAAATTTTTCGCCAAAATCTAGTAAGTCGTTATTGCCGCACCACCAATTAAGTTTATAGCTTTTTTGAGCTTCTTGGATAGAAATAGGCTCTAGCTTGTTAAAGTCAAGAATGATAGTATCTTCTGATAAATAATGTTTTCTTAGCAAATAAACATAGTCTGAGTCCCAAATTTGATAAGACCAAAAGGCCAAAGATACTACAATGACAAATAATAATAGTATTCTAATTAAACTGACAGGTTGATTTGCTTTCATATGTTATGAATTTTTTGATAATTGGATTCATCAAAACCCAAAGCTAAAATTTTGCCGCTTTTAACTAAAATTGGGCGTTTAATCACCGATGTTTTTGCTTGCATTAACTGCATAGCAGAGGCTACATCTACCACAGCAGCTTTTTCAGGCTCAGACAAATTGCGCCACGTCATGCCAGCGCGGTTGACTAATTTTCCCCACGGCATTTGACTTAGCCAATTTTCTAGCAGGGCTTGGCTGACACCATTTTTTTTGAAGTCGTGAAACGTGTAAACGATATTGTGTTGGTCAAGCCAATCGCGCGCTTTTTTTACGGTGTTGCAATTGGGGATGCCAAACAGTTGCATGGTGTTAAAGGTAAAAAGTTAAAGTGGTATTTTAACAGTTTTATGCGGGCTTGATGTGAAGATGAAAAATAGCTTTATTTTATCCAAAAATTTGCCCGAGAAAAATTAGCACCTCTGTAAGCCCCATGCAGACTGGCTTGCAGAGGTGCTGATAGGAAGATTACGAAAAACAGCCTTAATTTAAAGAGTGTAATTAGGCTATTTATCGGTGCGCATTGGGTGCGGATTGAAAGTTTTTCATGAAGGCTTGGCCAGAAGTTTCAAGCTGCAAGTTAAGGTTAACTAGCAAGCCCAACAGTCTTTCTTCTGGCATGGGGCGTGAAAATAAATAACCTTGCATGTGGTCGCAACCTAACCCAGCTAATGCTTTGCGTTGCTCTTCAGTTTCAATGTTTTCTGCCACCACATTTAAACCAAGCACATGGGCAAGCTCAATAATGGCTTGAATAACGCTACGTGTTTTATGGTTATGTGTAATTTGCGCAGTAAATGTTGGGTCAAGTTTCAGCTCGCTCACCGGCATATTTTGTAAATTCACGATACTTGAAGATTGCGTACCAAAGTCATCAATCGCCACTTTAATATGCGCTGTTTTAAAGCGTTCCAATTGTGCATTAAACAAACTTTGATTTCTGAGCGCTGCATCTTCGGTGATTTCAAAAATGACGCTAGAAGGTGGTAAATCGTACTGATTAAGCAATTCAGTTATTTCACCCACCAAGTTTGGGTTGGCCATTTGTTGATGCGATAAGTTAATGGCAATGTGAAATGGAATATGTAAGTGTTGTAACTGTTGCAAGGTGCGGCAGCACTGCACATTTACCCATTCATGAATTGCATAACTTAAACCCACACGCTCAGCAGCTTCCATAAAGTCTGATGGAGGTAATAAGCCGCGTGTAGGGTGCTGCCAGCGTAAAAATGCTTCAGCGCCTACGGGGGTGCGGGTGATGCTGTCGATTTTAATTTGGTAATGCAATACAAATTCTTCATTTGCAAGTGCGTTTCTAATATCAAATTGCATTTCAAGCAATTGCTCAGCAGCCAGCGCAATTTCTTCATCAAAAAAGCGATATTGATTTTTGCCATCTTTTTTGGCGCGATACATGGCTTTATCTGCCGCTTGAATCAATTCGTCAATATCACCAGATTTAGGATACATCGCCACGCCAACAGATACAGATAAATGCATTTCTGTGTGTGCTACGTTGCATGATTCGCGTACTGAGCTCACCATGCGTTCCACAATCGCGATACAATCTTGATCAACTTCAACATCTTCAATGATGGCAATAAATTCATCGCCGCCCAAGCGCGCTACTTTGTCGCAGCCACGCACTGCGGCTACTAATCTTTTCGCAATTTTTTGTAGCACTTCATCGCCCACTTGATGGCCATGTGTGTCATTGATATGTTTAAAGTTATCCACATCAATAAACGCTAGCGCAAGGCTAGAACCGTTGCGCTCGCTACGGTTAATAGCCGTTTCAAGATATTGCATCATCGCGCGGCGGTTAGGTAATTGTGTTAAATGGTCAAGCAGGGCTAATTGATTGAGTTCTGAACTTTCAGCGTTGGCATTTTCTTCAACGGCTAGCTCACCTACAAAGGCTAGGTTAGGTACTTGTGCATCGACTATGTTGTTGACATGTTCAACGTCAGCCTGACTCACACTGCGTTGATGACGATGATAGTAAAGCGCCACAAAAAAACCAGCCATGCAGCTCAGTAGCAGTGCGAAAGAGATTAAAAGTGTATTAAATTGACTCATTATCATGTTAACAACCCTACCTTTGGTAAGACATCCTATTAAAATTGATAATGCTGTATTTGCAATGTGTGTGCCAAGGTAAAACTAAAGGGTGTAAAAAAGGCTGCAAAAGCGCATGAATGCTCGCTTGCAGCCTAATTTAGGGGGTGATTTTTTATGTGAAATGGATGGTTGACTAAAGTTATTTCGTCAAAATTACGACACAATTGTAAAATTTGTTGAAAACTAAACAATCCCCATTGGTTTGTTAAATACCACGCAACAGCTCGTTAATACCGACTTTACCTAAAGTTTTAGCATCGACTTTTTTAACAATCACAGCGCAGTAAAGGCTATAGCTACCATCTTTTGAGGGTAAATTGCCTGAAACCACGACTGAACCGGCTGGTACGCGACCATAAAACACTTCGCCTGTTTCGCGATCGTAAATTTTAGTGGACTGGCCGATATAAACACCCATAGAGATGACACAATTGTCTTCAACAATCACGCCCTCAACCACTTCAGAACGCGCACCAATAAAGCAATTGTCACCAATAATGGTGGGGCCGGCTTGCACGGGTTCTAACACACCACCAATGCCCACGCCGCCACTTAAGTGCACGTTTTTACCAATTTGCGCACATGAACCAACAGTTGCCCAAGTATCCACCATGCTACCTTCACCCACGTACGCGCCAATATTGACGTAGCTTGGCATTAATACGGTGTTTTTTGCAATAAATGAACCACGACGCACAATCGCGTTTGGCACCACGCGGAAGCCACCAGCTTTAAAATCTGCTTCAGTGTAGTTGGCAAATTTTGGTGGTACTTTGTCAAAATATTTGGTCACACCGTCATCCATCAACACATTGTCTTCTAAACGAAACGACAATAAAACGGCCTTTTTAAGCCATTGATGGGTTTCCCATTGCTGGGTGTCCCCAATGCGGCTAGCGACACGTAATTTGCCGCTATCTAAATCGGCAAGCACAGATGCAACGGTAGATTTAATTTCTGCTGATGCGTTGGCTGGGTTAATGTTGGCGCGGTCTTCGAACGCGGCTTCAATAATACTTTGACGTGGATCCATCATTCTCTCGGCTTGTTGGCTAATTAAAAAACGTTATTTTAACCTAAATTAGCGCGGCAAAAAAATAAAGCGCATGAGAAATGCGCTTAAAATTAAAACTGTTAAATTTGGCTTAAAATCCACATCTTCTTTTGCATGCCGCTGCAAGCCTTATTCTAGGCGGCTCGCAGGGCAGTATTTTTTGCTCGGGCAAAAATTACGCTTAAAAATTGAATATTTTTAAGCCTTATTTACCCGCTTTTGCAGCCTCATAAAGTGGGCGCACTTTTGGCGCGAGTGCTTTTAAATCGGCAATGCGGTTTTCACTGGCGGGGTGCGTACTTAAAAACTCTGGTGGCGCGCCTTTATTCGCAGCACTCATTTTTTCCCATAATGTCACAGCCGCATCTGGGTTAAAGCCTGCGCGAGCAGCCAACTCTAGCCCAATACGGTCAGACTCACGTTCTTGCTCACGCCCGTTAGGTAGTGCAAAAAAGAGTTGCGACCCCATGCCCGCACCTTTAACTAATGCGCCACCACTTGCACCTGTCACCATTGAGGCGAGTGCTTGAAGGCCAAATTGTTGTACATAGGCTTGTGACATACGTTCACGACCATGCTCGCGCAACGCGTGGGCAATTTCATGGCCAATCACTGCTGCCAACTCATCATCAGTGGCTTGCAATTTATCCATCATGCCGGTGAGCACCATGATTTTTCCACCCGGCATACAGTATGCATTTAACTGGTCATTTTTTTCAACGTTGACTTCCCAAGCCCATTTGGAGGCATCAGGACGAAACACGCCGACTTGTGCAATCAAGCGGTTTGAAATAGCACGCACACGATCCACTTGCGCTTTATCAACGTTAAGCGCTTGTTTTTTATTCGCTTCTTGTATGGTTTGGTTGTAGGCTTGCGCTGACATTTTATCGACAGATGCTGCGGGTAATAGCATAAATTGAGAACGTTTAACGCCTGACACGCTATCTTTAGTTGTAGTTGCGCAGCCAGAAAATTGTAGAGTGGTGATTGCGACAATAATGAGTGAAAAATATTTCATGAGATGCCTTTCGATAATTCAACAATGCCGTCTTAACGCATACGCTAGGCCTTTGGTTGAATGTAGTAGTATTAAAAAGTTGACTTAAACTAGTGCTAACCCAAACTATATTTTCAACTGAGAGCCCAATTCGACTACTCGGTTAGGTGGGAGTTTAAATTGATTAGTAATGGTTTCAGCACTTCTAAATAAGCCGATAAAGATTTTTTTGCGCCAAATGGACATTCCTGATTTTTCGCTGGCGATGAGGATTTCTTTACCAATAAAGTATGAGGTATCCATATCATCTAACACCAGACCCGATTCAGCACATACCTTAAGGTCACGAGGTAAGTCAGGCTCATCTTTAAAACCATAGCGAACGGTGACTTGATAAAACTTATGCGGAAGCGCCACTACGTTGACGCGCTCTTCGGCGGATGTGTGGGGAAAATCTAAAAATTTCACTGTTAAAATCACAACATTTTCATGCAGCACTTTGTTGTGCTTTAAGTTATGCAACATTGCGTGCGGTACACCATCAGGATTAGGTGTCATGAAAATTGCTGTTCCAGCTACGCGGGTAGGAGGGTGTGCACCAATCGCAGCAATAAATGGTTCGAGCGCCATTGCTTCATTTTTAAGTCGCGTGTATAGATGTGAGCGGCCGGTTTTCCACGTGAGCATTAAAGTGAAAATGATAATTCCAAGCACTAATGGCACCCAGCCCCCATCTGGTATTTTGAGTACATTGGCACTAAAAAACGACAAGTCGAACACTAAAAACAAGGCTACCAACAGGCCTGTGCGAGTCTTGCTCCAACCCCACAGGTGATGAAATACAATGCCCGCAAGCAGTGTAGTGATAATCATGTCCCCCGTGACGGCAAGACCGTAAGCGGCCGCTAAGTTACCCGATGTTTTAAAACTTAACACCAGTACCATAACTGCCAACATTAACCCCCAGTTAACGCGAGGCATGTAGATCTGTCCTTCTTCGCTTTCGGAGGTATGTTCTACATGCATGCGGGGTAAAAATCCGAGTTGCAATGCTTGACGTGAAACAGAGAATGCGCCTGTGATTACCGCTTGTGAAGCAATCACCGCCGCCAAAGTGGCCAATACGATGAGTGGGTAGAGCATCCAATCAGGCGCTAATAAGTAGAAAGGGTTCTTAACCGTTTCTGGATGCAGTAGGACAAGTGCACCTTGCCCGAAGTAATTTAAAATAAGTGCTGGTAATACAAAGCCGAACCAAGCTAGACGGATAGGGAAACGACCAAAGTGTCCCATATCCGCGTACAAAGCTTCAGCTCCTGTGACAGAGAGCACCACAGCACCTAACGCTACAAAGGCAATCCAAGGGCTGGTTGAAAAAAACTGAATCGCATAAATAGGGTTAAGCGCATGTAGAATTGTAGGATTTTGCACAATACCAGAAATGCCCAGCAAAGCCAGTGTACTAAACCAAAGCAACATAATGGGACCAAAAAAAGCACCAACTAATGCCGTGCCATGACTTTGTGCCCAAAATAAAGCAAATAACACTACCAATGTGATTGGTAAAATTAATGGGTGAAGTACAGGCGCGGCTACTTCTAAACCTTCGACAGCAGACAGCACAGAAATGGCTGGTGTAATCATGCCATCTGCATAAAACATACAAGCTCCCAATATGCCTAGCAGCATAATTGTGCGTAATTTTTTCGGGTTGCCTGCGGCGTTCTGGCTTGCTAGTGCCAATAACGCCATGATGCCACCTTCACCACGGTTATCTGCGCGCATAATAAACGCAACATATTTGACCGAAACTACCATAATGAGCGACCACACAATTAGAGACAATATACCAAACATATTGACTTCGTTAAGTGGTACAGGGTGCGTGCCAACTGAAAAGACTTCTTTGATTGTGTATAGTGGGCTGGTACCAATATCACCAAAAACAACGCCTAAGGCAGCAAGTGTAATGGCGGAAAGCTTAGTTTTGTTGTGATTGGCAGACATAGCTAAAAGTAATATTGTGGAATGTCTAATATTATCAGCTAAATTGACCGCTTATCCAATTAAAAATTTTAAGGGAATTGTAAGATGAAACGTTATATTTGTCGCTGAACTTGGTTCATTTTTTTTGTAAAAATAGTGCGATAAAAAATAAAGCCCTTGTAAGCCGCATGAATACTGGCTTGCAGAGCGTTTAAATGAATTTGGTTGTTATTTTTGTTTTAACATTTTCTAAATAGACAGGATTGGGTTGTGGCAAGTTTTGTCAAAAAATGACTAACAGTTCCCCCCCCCTTTTTTGTTAGCCATTCTTTTTAATTTATTTGTCAAGTGGGCTGTTATGAAACGACTGCACCCATTTTGAATATTGGTAAGTACATCGCTACCACAAGGCCACCAATCAATGTACCTAATACAACCATAATGACAGGTTCCATTAAGCTAGCTAGCGCTTCTACTGCATCGTCAACCTCAGCTTCAAAGAAGTCTGCTACTTTGCCTAACATTGAATCTAGAGCACCTGATTCTTCACCAATGGCGGACATTTGTAATACCATACTAGGGAATACATCGGCATTTTGCATGGCAACAGTTAAACTTGTGCCAGTGCTAATTTCACTTTGAATGCGCTTGGTTGCATCATAATAGACTCGGTTACCTGCAGCGCCAGCAACAGAATCTAGTGCTTCCACTAAAGGCACGCCCGCTTGGAACATGGTAGCAAGTGTACGTGTCCAGCGTGCGATGGTAGCTTTTCGAATGAGCGGTCCAAAAATGGGAATCTTAAGCAAGAGCCTATCCATACTAGCTTGCATACTCTCTGATCTTTTCCAAGTGTAGAAGAAAAACCAAACACCAAATCCAATAGTGCCAAATATAGCCCACCACCACTCTACAAAAAAATCAGATATATTCATGACAATCATTGTTGGCGCAGGTAAGTCGGCACCGAAGCCAGAAAATAGCTCTTTAAAGGCAGGAATAACGTAAATCATAATAACAGCGACAATAATAAATGCTACGACAATAATTGACACTGGGTAAAAAAGTGCAGATTTAATTTTTGACTTAATTGCCTGAATTTTTTCTTTGTAAGTAGCAAGGCGGTCCAGAAGTGTATCTAAAATACCTGCCTGCTCACCCGCACCCACTAAGTTGCAATAAAGGGTGTCAAAATAAAGTGGATATTTGCGGAATGCGGCACTTAAGCTACTACCAGTTTCTACGTCAGTTTTGAGGTCTAATAATAGTTTGCCAACAGCTGGGTTGCTATGACCTTTACCCACAATGTCAAATGATTGCAGTAAAGGAACTCCAGACTTCATCATGGTGGCTAGTTGACGTGTAAAAAGAGTGACATCTTTGTCGCTTACAGTACCTTTGCCTTTAAATGCACTTTGCTTTTTGATTTTTGTTACAGTAATTCCTTGGCGACGTAAAGTGGCACTCACAAAGGAGTCCCCAGATGCTTTCATTTCACCTTTGACAACTTTACCTTTTTTGTCTTTGCCTTCCCAAGAGTAAATAACTTCTTTGGTGGCCTTAGCATTTACTGCCATATCAATCCCCTATGCTTATTTCTGCTGCAAATTGCATTTAAAAATAACGAGTTTTTGCATACACGCATTTTTATTCGTTTGTGCAAGCTTCGACTTCTGCGACAGAAGTTAAACCCTGCATCACCTTTAATATGCCAGAACGTCTTAAATCATTCACTCCATCACGCTTAGCTTGGTCGGCGATATCATGTGCATTGCAATTAGACATAATCAAACGACTCATTTCATCGGTAATGGGCATGACCTGATAAATACCAACACGACCCTTATAGCCATCATTACACATCTCGCAACCGCCTTCTTTGGGGCCGTAAATCTGAAAACTTTCTTTAAAATCTTCTTCTATAAAACCTACATCTAACAAGGCTTGTTGTGGTACATCAATAGGAACTTTACAGCTTTTACATAGGCGTCTAGCTAAGCGTTGTGCAGTAATGAGTGATACTGCTGAGGCGATGTTAAAAGGCGCTACACCCATATTTAATAAACGCGTGAGGGTGGAAGGTGCATCATTAGTATGCAACGTTGAAAGCACCATGTGACCAGTCGAAGCAGCCTTAATTGCCATGTCAGCAGTTTCTAAATCGCGAATCTCACCAATCATAATGATGTCAGGGTCTTGCCTTAGAAACGACTTTAATGCGGCAGCAAAAGTAAGACCCTGCTTATCATTAACATTAACCTGATTGATTCCCGCAAGTGGAATTTCGCAAGGATCTTCTGCGGTTGATATATTCACGCCAGGGTTATTCAAAATATTTAAGCAAGTATAGAGCGAAACAGTTTTGCCCGACCCCGTTGGCCCTGTAACCAGTACCAATCCATATGGCCGGCTTACTGCGTTTAATAGGCGCTCTTTTTGAATGGGTTCATAGCCCAATGCCTCAATGCCAAGCGTAGCACTGCTCGGGTCTAAAATACGCATCACAATTTTCTCGCCATTGATGAGTGGCAAAGTGCTGACGCGAAAATCGATGGTGCGAGATTTAGAAACAACTAACTTCATGCGACCATCTTGCGGAATGCGTTTCTCAGCAATATCTAAGCTCGAAATGACTTTAATGCGTGAAGCCAGCTTTTCCTTGATTGAAAGAGGCGGTTGGGTGATTTCGCGCAGAATACCATCCACACGGTAGCGTACACGATAAAATTTTTCATAAGGCTCAAAGTGCAAGTCTGATGCACCCATGTTAATCGCATCTAATAGCATTTTATTTAAAAACTTAACAACGGGTGCGTCATCAACTTCTTGTGATTGCAAATCGACTTCTGGCTCTTCGTGGCTATCTTCACCCAAGTCGTACTCATCGCCCGAGTTCAGAGAGCTTAGTTTTGAGTCGCTTGCTTCAATAACTTTGTCAATCCAGCGACCGAGTTTGTCGTCTTCTACAATGATGGGGGAAAGGGCCATCCCCATTTGAAACTGCACGCTGTCTAGTGCGTGTAAATTAGTTGGGTCTGAAATCGCCACAAACAGTACATTATTTCGTACCTGCAATGCTAAAACACGGTTGTCGCGCATCAACTGCAAATCAATTTTTTTACTAGGTAGGTAGTCGGTATTAAAACTGTCTAAATTGAAGTAAGGAAAACCAAATGCTTTGGCGGAAGTCTCTGCAATCGCCATGGCGCTGAGTTTTTTGCTGGCAATTAACTGCGTGATAAATGGCACATTGGCGGTCGCCGCCTTAGCTTGTAGCGCCATAGCCTCTTCTTCAGAAAGCGCTTTTTCCTGAATTAAAGTGCGTGCAAGGCCGCATAATTTTTGTGCTGTTGCTACTGATGACATTTAAAAACCATTGAATGCGTGAAAGATTATTCCTAAAACTTAAAAAAATCACAGTACTACCTGCTAATGATGCCCTTAAGACATTTTTTTGTAAAGCATTTATGCATTTAAAAAAGAAAAAAAGTGGTATAAATCAGACATTAAGCGTGCAAAGCTTATGTTTTTGTTAAATAGTAGTGTTTATCTACAAGCTTTGCACGTTTAATAAAAGCAGGGTTTATGGCGTTATTTTTGACATGCTGAGTAAATTTACATGTTAGCGATAATTTCTTCACCAAATTGGGCAGTGCCTACTTGGGTTGCACCTTCCATTTGACTTGAGAAATCACCAGTCACACGTTTGCTGATAATCGCTTTTGCTACACCTTTTAGTACTAAATCGGCAGCTTCAGTCCAGCCCATGTGACGCAACATCATTTCCGCTGATAGAATAATTGAACTAGGGTTGGCTAAATCTTTGCCAGCAATTTTTGGCGCGGTACCGTGCGTTGCTTCAAACATGGCAACGGTGTCGCTTAAATTGGCGCCTGGCGCAATACCAATGCCGCCTACTTGTGCGGCCAGCGCATCGCTCATGTAATCGCCATTTAAATTGAGCGCCGCAACCACATCATAATCACTAGGGTGCAACAAGATTTCTTGTAAGAATGCGTCGGCGATACAGTCTTTAATGACAATGCCATTCGGTAGGGCTTTATTTCTAATTTCCAGCCATGGGCCGCCATCTATTTCTACCGCACCAAACTCTTCTTTGGCAAGTTCATAACCCCAGTCCCTAAAGCCACCTTCAGTGTATTTCATAATGTTACCTTTGTGGGTAATAGTGACTGATTTACGATTGTTATCAATGGCATATTGAATGGCTTTGCGAATTAAGCGTTTGCTGCCATCCATTGAAACTGGCTTGATGCCAATGGCGGATGATTCTGGAAAACGAATTTTTTTACGCACGCCCATATCACTTAAAAAAGCGATGACTTTTTTAGCTTCATCGCTTTCTGCCGCCCACTCAATGCCTGCGTAAATGTCTTCCGTGTTTTCTCTAAAAATCACCATGTCGGTTTTTTCTGGGTGTTTGACGGGGCTGGGCACACCTTGAAAATATTGAATAGGACGTAAACAAACATACAAATCCAATTCTTGGCGTAACGTGACATTAAGAGAACGAATGCCGCCGCCAACAGGGGTTGTGAGAGGGCCTTTAATTGAAATCACATATTCTTTGAGCGCTTTCATGGTTTCATCTGAAAGCCAAGTATTCGCATCGTAAACTTTGGTAGATTTTTCGCCCGCAAATACTTCCATCCAAGAAATTTTACGTGTGCCGTTGTAAGCTTTATTCACTGCAGCATCTACCACTTTAATCATCGGCGGGGTAATATCGATGCCTATACCATCGCCCTCAATAAATGGGATAATGGGGTTATTCGGCACATTTAACGTGTTATCTTTATTGACGGTGATTTTAGTGCCAGTGCTTGGTACGGTGATTTTAGAAGCCATGCCTATTTTCCTTATGCTAATTTAATTCAAATGATTGTTTTGTTTAATAAACCTTTTAACGTCGTGTGCCAGTTCAGTCCACATAGCCTTCCAAATGGAAAACTCGGGCACGCCACGTTAATAGACTTTATTGCTATCCCCAATGTGTACGCCGCAGGGCGATTAGACACCGATAGCGAGGGATTGCTTATTCTAACCGATGATGGCGCCTTGCAACACCGTTTAAGTGATCCAAAATACAAAGAATTGAAAACTTATTGGGTGCAGGTTGAAGGTGCGCCAACAGATGTGGATTTAGCACCTTTGCGTAAAGGGGTTGATTTGGGCGATTTTACAACGCGCCCAGCGCAAGTACGCTTAATGGATGCGCCAGCCAACTTGTGGCCGCGTGTGCCACCTATCCGTGAGCGCAAAGCGATTCCGACCACATGGCTTGAGATTAAAATTAGTGAGGGTAAAAACCGCCAAGTGCGCCGTATGACCGCGAAAATTGGTTTTCCCACTTTGCGCTTAATTCGCTATGCGATTGGCCATTACACGCTAGATAATTTAAGCGTGGGAGAGTGGCGTCAAATATAAATTTTTTCAATTACGCACCCTAAAAATATAATATGAAACCAGTCATTATTTTTAAGCATGTAGCGCATGAAGGCCCTGGCTTTTTAGGGGATTTTTTAACGCAGCAAAATATCCCTTGGCAGGTTGTGAATACCTTTGAGCTTGAAACCTTGCCAGCTTCTATAGCAGGCTATAGCGGCGTGGTGCTGATGGGCGGCCCGATGAGTGTAAATGATGATTTACCGTGGATTAATGTGGTGCTGGATTTAATTCGTGAAGCGATAAAACGAGACATTCCTGTGTTAGGGCATTGTTTGGGAGGTCAACTCATGAGCAAAGCGCTAGGCGGCACCATTACACAAAATGCGGTGAAAGAAATTGGTTGGGGTGAAGTGAAAGTGTCAGACAACCCGGCAGCAAAACAATGGTTTGGTGAAATAGAAATTTTTAACGCCTTTCATTGGCACGGCGAAACGTTTAGCTTACCAGCTGGCGCTACGCATGTGTTAGCCAGCCAACATTGCCAAAACCAAGCGTTTTCAGTTGGCAAGCATTTAGGGTTTCAAACCCATGTTGAAGTCACCGCCGATATGGTGAAAATGTGGTGTGATTTAGGCCAAGATGAGTTGCAAGCCTCTGCAAGTAGCCCCGGCGTACAGCAGGCAGATGTGATGCAAGAAACGTTGCCTTTACACTGCTTTTTTCTTAATAAAGTGGCCAGTCAAGTGTACGGGCAATGGGTAAAAGGGCTGGTTTAAAAAACTCTACAAATAAGCCCTGAATTGTTGATGAAAATAGGCTTATTTTACCCCGAGAGATTTTTATGCCTCTGTAAGCCGCATAGAATAAGGCTTGCCGAGGTGGTGAAATGATGTTGTGTTCATTTAAGCTAAAAAATAGGTTGAAAAATAGGCCGGGCAAGCCGACAATGTTGCCATCAATTGATAAGAATTTAATTAGATTTTAACTTTAAGAGGAAGGTGTTTATGTCAAAAAAACTGGTGTTGAGCTTAGCGTTATTGTTAGCGTTGGGTGCTTGTGGAAAAAAAGAAGAAGCAAAAACCGATGAGCCATCCATTGGAGATGCGATTAGTGCGGTTGGCAAGCTAAATGATTTGGCTGATGTCTCTAAAGATACGCAAAAAAACACTGAAGAACTCAAAAAATTAACTCCAGTCACTAACGACCAGCTTAAATCTATATTGCCAGACAGCATTGCCGGCATTGCAAGATCAAGTTTTGAAATCACCAACGCGATGGGCATACTCACGGCTAATGCTAAGTATGAAAAAGACGCGATTCATTATGAGCTGCAAGTCTATGATGGTGCGGGCGAATCGGGTTCAGCGATTTTTGGCTTATCGCAACTGGGCATTATGATGGGCACTGAAAGTGAAACGCAAACCGGCTACACCAAGCCTTATTCTGTGGGCGATAACAAAGGCTCTGAAAAGCAAGATAAAACCGATGCAAATAATATTTTTAACGAAGTGACCTTGGTGGTGGCGAATCGCTTTATGCTAACTGTGAGCGCAAGAGGCGCCGATATGGATGCATTGAAGTCTGCCATTAAAGATGCAGACCTAGTAGGCAAGCTAGAAGGGTTAAAATAATTAAGGGAACACGGAATAAGTGTCTGTACGGGCGAATAGCTTCGTTGCGCGGTGCTCACCAACTCGTCTATCTCATTGATATGTCTCATGTTTTGTGCTCCGTGCGCCTTGCACCTCATCCCGTTCGCCGACTTATTCCGCGTTTCCTAAGCAGACTCAGCCGCTAACAAAGCCGCATAGCCAGCGCGATAATCTGGGTATTTTAATTGAAATCCACTGGCTAACATGGCTTGGTTGCTTAAGCGTTTGCCTCCTTGTATGGGCGGCATTTTTGTTTCAAATGCTACTTTTTGCTGCGCAGCTAACCATTGCAGCACTTCATATTGGCTCACAGGGGCGCTATCGGTGACGATATAGCAGGGCAAAAGCGCAACATTGTTGGCGACTTGTTGCACTAAATGCACCATAAAACTCGCTGCATCATCGCGGTGAATACGGTTAGTCCAGCTATTTTGCACAGGCCAAGTGGTGGGGTTTTTAGCTAGATTAATCATGCGCAAACGCCCAGCGCCATAAATGCCCGATAAGCGCAGCGCTGTATGTGCGCAAGGTAAATTTTCTAATAATCGCTCAGCCTCTAACAAACGCTCGCCACCAAAATCCGCCGCCACTGCAGGCACGGTTTCATTTATAAGGGCATCATCCAATAACTCATCTGTCACCTGCCCATACACGCGCGTGCTGGAAACAAAAAACACATGCTTCAGCTGCGCGTTATCTGCTTGCGTGGCTAACACATTGCGTAAACCCTCCACATAATGCGCTTGATATTGCGCATCGGTTTGGCCGTTCGCCGCTACGCAATAAATAAGAATTTCTGGTTGAATATCAGTGAGTTGGGTAAGGCTTGCTGGCAGTGTTACATCGGCTTGCAGCATGTGCACACCAGCAAGGCTTGAAGCTTGGCGGCGCACACCAAAGGTGTTGAAGCCGAGCGAAGCGAGTTGGGTGGCGATGGCTTGGCCTAAATCGCCACAGCCGACGATAAGGGCTTTGGTCATATGTCTATCATCGCTTTAACATGCGCCACTGCGCTACGCCCGAGTGCATCCAGCGCGTAGCCGCCTTCAAGCACCGAAACCATGCGGCCTTGTGAAAATTGGTTAGCAATCATTTTTACTTGCTGGGTAATCCACGCGTAATCTTCATCCAGCCACGTTAGGCCGCCCATTTTGTCTTCTGCGTGCGCGTCAAAACCTGCGGAAAATATAATGAGTTGTGGCTTAAATTTGGTAAGTGCAGGTAGCCATTGTTGATTAAAAACCTCACGTAGTGCATTGCCATCACTGCCAGCAGCTAATGGCGCATTTAGCATGTGCTCGTTGCCGCTATCTGCGCCTTTGTGCGGGTAATAGGGGTGGCGAAAACTGGAGCACAACATCACGCGCGCGTCATCATGAAAAATATCTTCTGTGCCGTCGCCGTGGTGCACGTCAAAATCAATGATTGCTACACGTTGCACACCATAGTGCGCCATAGCGTGGGCGGTAGCCACGGCCACGTTGTTAAAAATGCAAAAGCCGGCGGCATTGGCGCGCCCCGCGTGGTGGCCGGGTGGGCGCGTGTTGCAAAACACTTGTTTGGACTTATTTTGCATCACTAAATCAACCGCTAACACCGCCGCGCCAGAAGCACGCAAGGTAGCTTCTAAACTATCGGGGTTCATGGCGGTGTCGGCATCTAGCAGTACTAAGCTATCATTGAGACCCATTTTGGGGGAAACCTTAAAAATATGGTCAATATAAGTTGGTGTGTGCACGCGCGCTAATTGCATTTTTGAGGCTTTTGGCGCATCAAAACGTTGCATTTGGTTGAGTAAGCCAGCGTTTTCTAGGGCACTTTCAATCGCCAGTAAACGGGCGGGTTGCTCTGGGTGTTGCGCGCCCATATTGTGCTTTAAGCAATGAGCGTGTGAAATATAAGCTGCTTGCGAGGGTTTAGCTTGCGCTGCCTGCGCGCGCCCAAATAGCATTGCACCTGCAAACGCCGCACTGCCTAATAAAAGTTCACGTCTATTCATACAAACACATTGTATTCGCCAAAAAGCAAATTAGCCTGAATTTTTTAGCAATAAATCGTCTCATGTGCTTTTGTTGTATGATAAACAATCTACACTTTTTAAGTGACTTTGATTTGCACAATACCTTACATATTGCCACCTTTAATATCCATAAAGGCACTACCCATTTTAATGCACAATTTTCTTTGCATCATCAGCGCGAGTTATTGCAGCAGTTACATGCGGATGTGGTTTTTTTGCAAGAGGTGCGCGACGCGCATGATAATCATAGCAAGCGTTTTTCTGCATGGCCGCAAGCCGGGCAAATGGCGTTTTTAACCGAGCAAATTTGGGCGGATTCTTCATACGGCAAAAATGCGGTTTACCCTGCAGGGCACCATGGCAATGCAATCTTGTCCAAGTTTCCGATTCTCAATACGCATAACCAAGATATTTCTGCGCACCATATTGAGCAGCGCGGCATGTTGCATTGCGAGTTAAATGTCCCTAAGTGGGAGATGCCTTTACACGCTATTTGTGTGCACTTGGGTTTGTTTGCACATTGGCGACGGCGGCAGCTCGGCTTGATTGCTCGTTATATCGAGCAACATGTGCCGGCAGATGCGCCACTGATTATTGCAGGCGATTTTAATGATTGGAACATGCGTACAGGCCGTGCATTTGCTCAGCATTTGCATTTGCACGAGGTGTTTGAGCAGCATAGCGGGCAACATGCGCGTAGTTTTCCATCTTGGTTGCCTATGCTGCCTTTAGATCGTATTTATGTGCGTGGTTTTGAGATCAAACACGCGCAAGTGCACGCAGGATCGCATTTTATGAAAGTGTCGGATCATGCCATTTTATCCACCACTTTAAGGAAGCGCTGAGCAAAAATTTGGTAATAAATTAACCATGACGCAATTTATTGGCGGCAATCATATTCAACTGTTACGCAACGGTGCGGAATATTTTCCTGCACTAGAAGTTGCCATTGGGCAAGCACAAGCTTTTATTTTCATCCAAACCTACATTTATGCCCAAGATGCGGTAGGCATCAGCATTGGCAATGCCCTCATTACCGCTGCCAGACGCGGCGTGGCGACCCATTTGTTGCTTGATGGTTTTGGCAGCAAAGAGCTTGCCCCAAGTTTTGTACAAATGTTAGAAGAATCAGGCGTGCAAGTGATGTTTTATCGTCCTAAAATTTCGCCTTGGACGTTCAAAAAAAATCGGCTCAGACGCTTGCATCATAAGGTTGCGGTGATTGATGGCAAAGTGGGTTTTGTCGGCGGCATCAATATTATTGATGATTTTGATATTCCTAACCCTGCGCCCAATAACGTGCCGCCGCGCATTGATTACGCAGTGCGTGTAGAAGGGAAATTACTTAGCCATTTAAACAAAAGTGTGCAAAAACTGTGGCGGCGCATGGCGTGGCTGCGAATGCGCGCTGAAAATGGCTTTGGTCAGCGTACGATCATGCCGCATACACAAGCGCCCACCGCCAAATATAAAAAAGGCGGCATACAAGCTGCTTTTGTATTGCGCGATAACGTGCTACATCGGCGCGATATTGAAGAGGCGTATTTAGCCGCCATTGCTCATGCGCACAGTGAAATCATCATCGCCAATGCTTATTTTGTGCCAGGCAGAAAATTTCGCAAGGCTTTATTAGCAGCTGCACAACGTGGTGTGCACGTAAAACTATTACTGCAAGGTCGCCTCGAATATTACTTGATGTTTGCTACCCACGCGTTTTATAGCGAGCTTTTAAATGGTGGCATTGAAGTTTATGAATACCGCAAAAGTTTTATGCACAGCAAAGTGGCGGTGATAGACAGTTTTTGGGCGACAGTGGGCTCATCCAATATTGACCCGTTTAGCTTGTTGCTATCGCGCGAGGCTAATATTATTGTGCAAGATCATCAGTTTGCTAGTACCTTACGCGCGGATGTGTTGGCAACGATTGAAAATGATGCCATAGTTATTCCGCCCCAAGCATGGGCGCGCGGCAATATTTTTAAGCGGTTTTTTTCTTGGATTGTGTATGGTCTGGTGCGCGTGTTTTTAGGTGTCATTGGACATGCCGAGCAGTAATATTTTTAAACGTTTTTTCACTTAAATTCACACAACATCATTTGACCACCTCTGCAAGCCAGTATCCATGCGGGTTACAGAGGCATAATTTTTTCACGGGGGATTTTTAATCGGTTTTTCGTGCAAAAAAACCCGCCAAAAGGCGGGTTAAAAATGACCAATATTTGAGTTAATTATTTCGTGATTTTAATCGGCACGTACAAGGTGTTTTCTGCACGTTGCACTAACACTGCCACCGTTTTGCCAGCAGCTACGGCGTTAATTTGCTTGTTAAATTGCTCAACACTTTGAGATTCTGAGTTGTTTAAACCCAAAATCACATCACCACGGCGAATGCCCGCTTGGGCGGCAGCGCCGGTACTTTCAATAACGAGCAAGCCATTTTTACCATTGAGCTTTTTCTTCTGCGCAGGCGTTAACTCTTTAAGGGTTAAGCCAATTTTGTTCGCTTCGGCCTTAGGTGCAGTTTGCTTGCTAGGTTGCGCGTCATCGTTGGGGTCGTTAGGCATTTCACCTACGCCCACATTAAGCAATTTTGCGTTGCCTTTGCGTAAAATTTCAACAGCAGCCACTTTGCCTGGCTTGGTTGCGCCAACTGCGCGTGGTAAATCGGCTGATGTAATGATGGTTTTGCCATCAAATTTAACAATCACGTCGCCAGCTTCTAAGCCACCTTTGTCAGCAGGGCTATTTTTTTCAACTCCTGCCACTAATGCGCCATTGGTGTTTTTCATACCAAATGATTCAGCGAGTTCTTTGGTGAGCTCTTGAATTGCAATGCCAAGCCAGCCGCGTGTGACCTTGCCTGAAGCTTTTAACTGATTAGAAACATCAATCGCGACATCAATTGGAATGCTAAATGATAAGCCCATGGAGCCACCACTGCGGCTATAAATTTGTGAGTTAATGCCGACCACTTCACCATTTAAATTATACAAAGGGCCGCCTGAATTACCAGGGTTGATGGCCACATCGGTTTGAATAAAAGGCACAAAATTTTCTTGTGGCAGGGCGCGACCTTTTGCACTCACAATACCCGCCGTCATGGTGTTTTCAAGGCCAAAAGGTGAGCCAATTGCCGCCACCCATTCGCCCACTTTCAGTTTGCTTGGGTCGCCAATGTTGGCTTTTGGTAAACCAGTGGCATCAATTTTAATTAAGGCCACATCGGTACGTTTATCTGTGCCAATAATTTTGGCTTTAAATTCGCGTTTGTCGGATAGTTTGATAATCACTTCATCCGCACCGTTCACCACGTGGGCATTGGTTAAAATATAACCATCGCTACTGATAATAAAACCTGAACCTAGTGATTGTGATTTGTAATCAGGCTGTGGCTCGCCATTTTGCCCAGGCATGCCAGGCATATTGGGGATACCAAAACGTCTTAAAAATTCTTGTAATTGTTCATCACCTTCTAAACCACCAAAAGGCGACATGCCTGCATTGCTACGCATGCTTTGCGTGACACTAATGTTAACAACTTCTGCACCGTGCTTATCTGCTAGTTGCGTAAAATCTGGTAGTTCAGCAAATGCTTGCGTAGAAAGGGTCGTCAGACAAAAGCTGATGGCCGTTATCCAATTTTTTAACATGTATAGACCTCGTTTATTAAAATTAGGGTTCAAATTTTCTTACTACATTTTAAGATTTATCTGGGGATTTTGTTGAGTATTTCAAGACTTGCAAGCAGCATTTGCATCATTTTCTGCAAATCGCAAAATTTTAGCTTGGAAACTTTGTTGGTAAGATTTTCCAGCATGAGTGTGGCCAGTCAAATGTCCTTTAACCCACATAAAACTAACAAATAAACCTAAAGCTGCGCCAATCATTACATAAAATTGATTTGCAAATATTGCATTTGCCACTACAGTCCCTACGATTAAACCCAGCAGGGGCACACCGTAGAGTAAAAAAGAGGTTTTGAGTACGGCATTTTCTTCTATGCCTACCACCACACTATCACCCACTTGCGCATTGACTGTGTTTTGAGCGGTAAAGTTGTGACTATTGTGTCCTAACAGTTTGCCCCATGTGGCATTGCCACAACCACGTTTTTGCCCACATAGACCACAAGCGGTGCGGCGTTCTAACTCAAGTGTGGCTTCATTACCTTGGCAGGCGGTGACAACTGCGTATTCTTCTAACATAAGGCTTTACTAAAATAGTGGAGGTATCATTTGATAAATGTAACAGCATTGGCAATGTGCGCTGTGGTGGCTTCTGGCACTTCGCCCAGCGCAGTCACTTGTAAAAAACCTGCAACGCGAGAGTACACATTAGTATTGCCCACGTTGCTTGCACCTTGCTTTTGTTTTCCATTTTTAGCTAACGGCTCTATAAATAAAGACACAGTAGCTAGGCCGTCAGAAAAAACAATTTGCGTAATCGGCAATTGCTTGCCTTTTACCGTTAATGCCATTTGGTCAACTTTGCGAAAGCCCGCTGGCAAGTCATTTAGCTGCCAGTGTGGGCTAGGGCTGTTGTCAGCAATGGGCGAGTTTTCTTCCATCACATAATGTTTATTGCTGTCTATTTTTGGTTTAAACCAGTCTAAATCAACCGTGTTAAATAAGTTAAGCTGGCTAAAAGCCACGTTGTCGATGGTTTCATTTCGGCTGTTTAATGTCACGGTTTTTAAAACAAGGCCATATTCAGCATCAATCCAAAATTGGTGACGGTTGCGATATTGGTCTTTTGGTTCTAATAATAAAATTTGCACATCACGGCCTGCAACGCGCTCAGAACTACCGCTAGTTAGGGTGTAGTAAGGTTTCAAGCTTTCAATATCTGCCGGCAAAACATCGGGAAACAAATGATGACGGCGGCGTTTTTCAATCACGATTTTTTCGTTTTTAGGGTTGTATATCACCAAGTCATTGCCTTGGCTAAACATTTCTCGCGGTGCGCCATCCAGCACTATATTGCGGGTAAACTCTTGTTGCCCATCATACAAGTGTTTAATTTGCACTGATTTGGCTTGTTGTTTGTTTGATTGGCATACAAAAATACCCTGATAGCTTAATACGTGCGCTGCCGCAGACGCTTTTTGCAACATTTGCCAGTGGACAGCGTCACTTTGCCCATAAGCATTCAGTGTCATACATGCTAAAACACAACTGACAAAAAAACGTTTCATACTAACAACCATAAGCCATCATGCGCATTATTTAGAAAAACTAGCAGGTTGAATATAATATGAGCTAGCAGTTGGAGCAGTGGCTTGGTGCGCCACTAAATACTCATCTGGAATATCAGCTTCGGCTAACGCAGGCGCATCTTGCTGCGCCACTTGGATATTTGGCTTGTTGTTGGCTTGGTTTGCCATCAACATGGTGCCATCTTGGCTCGTTTGGGTTTGCCATAGCATCCAGCCCACCATCATCACGCCAGCCATTGAAGCGGCCATCGCCCATGCGGCTGGCATTTCACGCTCAACATTTGTATGCTGAACATCGGTATTTTTCAAAGTGGCATTGGGTGACAATACCGTAGGCTCAACTTCAATTTTACGCATTAAATTGCGCTTGAAGTTTGTGCTTAATCCATCACCACCACGCATAGCATCGCCAATCAAGTGATATTGTTCCCACGTTTGTGCCGTATTGCTACTGGCATGCAATGCAGCCAATACGTGCTCGGCTTCTTCAGGTGACAGCTCGTTGTCTATTAGTGCAGATAATTGTTCGCTCATGTGTTGCCCCTAAAACTTTTTTCTAAAATACGCTTTTAAATTCAATAATGACTACCAGCGTTTGTTTTCTGGTGTGTCTAATAATGGTTTTAATTTTGCTGAGATTGTCTCGCGAGCTCTAAAAATGCGTGAGCGTACCGTGCCAATAGGACAATCCATTACAGTAGCAATTTCTTCGTAGCTCAAGCCATCTATTTCACGCAGGGTAATGGCAGTGCGCAACTCTTCCGGCAAACTCGCTACGGTATCATTCACTGTTTGCGCAATTTGTTTAGTTGCCATGGCAGATTCAGGCGTTTCCATCGTCCGCAGTTCATCACCATCTTCAAAATTTTCAGCGTCCTCAATTTCTACATTGCTACTCACAGTTGGCCTACGCCCCATCGACACTAAATAATTTTTAGCGGTGTTAATGCCTATGCGATATAGCCATGTGTAAAAGGCACTGTCACCTCTAAAGTTTGGTAGCGCGCGGTAGGCTTTAATAAAAGCTTCTTGCACAATGTCTTCTATTTCGGCTTGGTCACGCACCATGCGTGAAAGCAAGCGCGCGAGCTTGCGCTGATACTTATCCACCAATAATCCAAAAGCACGCTTATCACCACGTTGCGCGCGCAGCACAAGCTCGTGGTCAATTTCACGGGTATCGGGTAGCGGTTGTGTAGGCGTTTTCACGGTGACTAAACTTAATTTATCCGCAGGTGTAAATGCAGTGTTTTTATTTTCTGATACATGATGAGGTGAAGTATAACCTTGCCTGACGATATTTTGCGCAGCAGGTTGCACTAAATTTAACTCTGTCATTTTAAGTATTTTATCAAATTGCATCATGGTGTATTCCCTTAGTTGTGGTCAAGCCAGCAAGCAAAATATTTTTAAGCATTTTTACGGCTTTGCTATTGCCTATTTCAAAGACAGCGATAAACTCTTATTAGTTCACTCTATTTATCTTCAAACAAGCACACAGCACACTATGCAGCAATATGACGTTTTAATTATAGGTAGCGGCCTTGCGGGGCTAACATTAGCCTTGCGTACAGCTGAGCACAAAAGTGTTTGTTTGGTGAGTAAGCGCGGTATTAATGACGCTGCCAGTGATTGGGCGCAGGGCGGTATTTCGGCGGTATTAAGTAATGATGATTCTATCGAAAATCATGTGCGCGATACGCTAGTGGCGGGCGGTGGTTTGTGCGATGAGGCTGTAACGAGATTAGTGGCTGAAAATGCCAAAACATCTATCGAATGGCTCATTGCGCAAGGCGTGGGTTTTACTCGCGAGGCCGATAACAGCGGTTACCATTTAACCCGCGAGGGCGGCCACAGCCACCGCCGTATTATTCACGCGGCGGATGCGACTGGGCACGCCGTACAAACCACATTATCAGAAAAAGTAAAACAGCACCCTAATATCACAATGATGGAAAACCACATTGCGGTAGATTTAATCACCACGCGTAAAATGAATCGGCGCAAAGTTGTAAGAGCGAAAATTAAACCGGGTGACGATAATGCCTGTTTGGGTGCTTATGTGCTTGATAAATTTACGGGTAAGGTGATTACCATAGCCGCGCAAAATACCGTGCTGGCCACGGGTGGTGCGGGCAAAGTATATTTGTACACTACCAACCCAGATGTGAGCACGGGGGATGGCATTGCAATGGCATGGCGCGCGGGCTGCCGTGTGGCCAATTTAGAATTTGTGCAGTTTCACCCTACTTGTTTATATCATCCCCACGCAAAATCATTTTTAATTAGTGAGGCGGTGCGCGGTGAGGGTGGTTTGTTGCGGTTGCCCGATGGCACACGTTTTATGCCAGAACATGACGCGCGTGAAGAACTCGCCCCGCGCGATGTGGTTGCCCGCGCCATTGACTTTGAAATGAAAAAGCGCGGTATCGATTGCGTGTATTTGGACATTACGCACAAACCGTTAGATTTTATACAAGAGCATTTTCCCAACATTCACAAACGCTGCTTGAGCTTTGGCATTGATATTAGCAAAACACCTATTCCTGTGGTGCCAGCCGCACATTACACTTGTGGAGGTGTAATGACGGACGATCAAGGTCGTACCGACATCAAAAACTTATATGCGATAGGCGAAACCGCCTGCACGGGCTTGCATGGGGCAAACCGTTTAGCGAGCAACTCTTTGCTGGAATGTTTAGTATTTGGTCAGCGCGCAGCGGAAGATATTTTAAGTCAGCCAGCTAAAGCCTCGCCACTATTGCCGCATTGGGATGAAAGCCGCGTGACTGACGCAGATGAAGAGGTGCTGATTACCCACACATGGGATGAGCTACGCCGCTTTATGTGGAACTACGTAGGCATTGTGCGCACCGATAAACGCCTGAGCCGCGCTTTGCATCGTCTGCACATGTTGCGCGATGAGGTGCATGAGTTTTACAGCAACTTTAAAATCAGTAATGACTTAATCGAGTTGCGTAATTTATTGCAAGTAGCTGAATTGATTGTAGAAAGTGCAATTTCACGTAAAGAAAGCCGTGGCCTGCACTATAGTAAAGATTACCCTGAAACTGAGCCAGACCCAATACCAACCGTGCTAGTACCATCGAATTACTATAGTTTGTTAGATGGAAAGCAAGGTCAAGGCCGCCCATCAGTTGATGCGTAGCTTTTGCTTTAGCTGTCTAGTTTTATTCGCCTTGATTTCACCCTGCAAGGCAGATGAAACGCAATATATGGTGACTTATGTCTACGATGGCGACACCGTAAAACTACACCCCAAAAACACCTTTAGCCAAAAAAACGACATTAAACTGCGCATTACCGAAATGGATGCACCCGAACGCACTCAGCCGTTTGGTGTAAAATCACGCCGCGCGCTTATTAAGCTTTGCCAAGGCAAAAATATTGTGGCAACAACTGATATTGTGGCGAAAGATAAATACCTACGTTCACTGGGTAGATTGCAGTGTAATCAAGTAGATGCGAGTTTGCATTTGGTAGCACTTGGTTTGGCTTGGCATGATGAAAAGTATGGGGGCGATTGGGAAGTTGAACAAGCGCAAGTAAAAGCAAAAGAGCAGAAACTGGGGCTTTGGGTAGATGGCAAAGCTGTAGCTCCTTGGGTTTGGCGCAAGTTGCATGCGAGGTAGTCTCGAATGTTGTCAATCTGAACGTTGTAAAGAGTGACAGTTTTAGGTGAATTTTTTTGCTTAAAATTGAAACAAAAAATCTTTCAAAATAGCCTTTTTTAACAACAAATCATTTCACATCCTCTGTAAGCCAGTATCAATGCGGCTTCCAGAGGTGTAAAATTCTCTCGGGCGTTTAGCTTAGTTGTTTAGCATCATGTTTAGACGTGAAATATTGCCGATAAAGTTGTAGAATATTCATCAAAACGAAGATGCTTGCTTGATTAAATTTACCGTTATCGAGAACAATATGATGAAAAAAATCGTTACAAAATTTTTATGGGTGAGTTTGTTTTTAATCGCTAATGTTGCAGCTGCGGGCACGGAGCGTATTTTAAGCAACGACGCCTTAAAGGGCTTTAATGAAGAATATTTGCCTGCAAAAACCAATAAAGCTTTTGCGCAATCTTCAAGTGGTGCTTGGGGCTGGGTGTCCGATCTCACCAGCCGTAAACATGCAATTTTGGGAGCTATTGCGCAGTGCAAACAGTATCTTGAAAAAGGTGAACCTGCTTGTAAAGTAATCAATGTGAATGGCAAGTGGGCTAAGTAGTTTTCGCTTGGCTCATATTTTGCATGGGTTGATTTCAGCGCAATGCTCGCTTTAATTTAAATCTTCCGTATAATGCCAGCTACAAACTCAAATCCTGCGCCAACCAATCTGCGTAGGTTTCTTACTTAATCTTTCTGATTTTTCAAATCACGCTAAAGATAATAACTTTGCCTTCCTCGATTGGTGTTGCTTCATAAGTAATAGGGTGGCTACATCAAGCTGGAGCTTTATACTTTGACCACTGAAACACCGCTTAACTTTAACGAGTTAGGCTTATCCGAACCCATTTTACGCGCCATTATTGACGCTGGTTACACCTCTCCAACCCCTATTCAAGCCAAAGCAATACCACTCGTGTTAAGTGGTGGCGATTTGCTTGCTGGCGCGCAAACCGGCACTGGCAAAACAGCAGGGTTTACTTTGCCGATTTTGCATATTTTGAGCCACAAGCCGCTTACCGATAAAAAAGCAGGGCGCCCGCGTTGCTTAGTGTTATCACCTACGCGTGAACTAGCCGCGCAAATTGAAGAGTCTGTACAAACGTACGGCAAATATTTACCGCTCACCTCAACGGTGATTTTTGGTGGCGTGAATGCTAACCCGCAAATTGCGCGCTTAAAAAAGCCACTGGATATTTTAGTGGCAACCCCTGGCCGCTTGCTTGACCATGCGGGTGAGCAACATATTGACTTATCAGGTGTGGAAATTTTAGTGTTGGATGAAGCAGACCGCATGCTCGACATGGGTTTTATTCGCGACATTAAAAAGATTTTGGCCATGTTGCCTAAGCAACGCCAAAATTTGCTGTTTTCAGCCACGTTTTCTGATGAAATAAAAGCACTGGCCGATGGCTTGCTGCATAACCCCGGCTTTGTTGAAGTGGCCCGTCGCAACACCGCGAGCGAGTTGGTGGAACAAACCGTGCACATGGTGGCGCAAGCGCATAAACGCCAATTAATGAGCTATTTAATTCAACAAAACAACTGGCAACAAGTGCTTATTTTTACTCGCACCAAACATGGTGCCAACCGCTTAGCAGAAAAATTAGAGCGCGATGGCATTGTTGCTGCTGCGATTCACGGCAATAAAAGCCAAGGTGCGCGCACCAAAGCATTAGCAGGTTTTAAAGCAGGTGAAGTACGTGTGCTGGTGGCGACTGATATTGCCGCGCGTGGCTTGGATATTGACCAATTGCCGCAAGTGGTGAATTTTGAATTGCCCAACGTGCCAGAAGACTACGTACACCGCATTGGCCGTACAGGTCGTGCAGGCAGCAGTGGCGCGGCTGTTTCACTGGTGGATAGAGAAGAACTTAAGCTACTGAAAGACATTGAAAAGCTGATTAAACGCGAGATTCCTAAAGTGCAAGTGGAAGGCTTTGTACCTTCTGACAAACCCGAGCCTGAGCCACCGCGTTCCACACAACCCCATGGCAGGCCGCCACGCGGGCATGGGCAAGGCCAGCAACAACGTAAACCTAAAGAAGCACGCGCAGACGGCGCAAACCCAAACGTAGGGCGCAACCAAAATAGAAGTCAAAATAGAAATAATGTGCCACGCAATGGCCAGCCACAGGTGCGAAACCAAAAAACTTACGTGGAAGAAAGTATTTTGATCCAAGGCGTTCAGCCAAAGCCACTTGGTCAAAGCACCAAAAATATGTCTGAAGCGGCACGCCATCAATCGATGCCGCAAACTGGCTTATTTGTGCCAACTGTGCAGCAACGCCAGCCACCTAATCGACAAAATCAGGCACAGGGAAAACCGCGCAAGCCTAACCACAATCCAAACGCGCAGCATCGTACTGGTGGACGTGGCCGTTAATTTTGCACGAAATGCGTAAAATATTAACCACGTTACAGATTAAAATAGATTAAAATTCACGCTAATAATTTTTAAAATTTACAGAGGAATATACCATGCAAGTCACCATGAATACTGTCGTCACCATGACCTACGAACTAAAAGATGCCGATGGCAATGTGCTAGAAGCTAGCTCTGAGCCAGTGGCGTATTTGCATGGCGGTTACGATAATATTTTCCCAAAAGTTGAAGAAGCCATACATGGTAAAAATATTGGCGATGTGGTGATTGTTGACTTACAACCAGATGATGCCTTTGGTGAATACGATGAAGAATTAGTGCAAATTGAGCCAGCCAGTGCTTTTCCAGCGGCTGAGTTAAAAGTCGGTATGCAATTTGAAGGTGAAGACGAAACTGGTGAAGTGATTTTATACACCGTAACCGAAATTGCCGATGGTAAAGTGGTGGTAGATGGCAACCACCCTTGGGCGGGCGAGCGCGTGGTGTTTACCGCGACGATTACGGATGTACGCACTGCCAATGCTGAAGAGGTTTCGCATCAGCATGTGCATGGGGCGGGTGGGCATCATCACTAGTAAATCATGATAACTTGTTATCTTCGCTATGTAATTGACCCTTATAAGCTCGAAGAGTTTGAGCGTTATGGAAAACTCTGGATTCCATTGGTTGAAAAAATGGGTGGGCAGCATCATGGCTATTTTTTGCCATCTGAGGGTGCAAATAATGTTGCTTTAGCAATGTTTACTTTTCCTAGTTTGGCTCTTTATGAAGAATATCGTGCGAAATCTCTTCAAGACGCAGATTGTTTAGCTGCGTTTAAGTATGCTGAAGATACGCGTTGTATTGTCAGTAATGAACGCAGTTTTTTCAGACCCGTTTTTAAGTAGATTAAAAAGTACTTTTTCGCCCCTAGGCGAGTTACTTTCTTGTGCTTGTCCAAAAGAAAGTAACCAAAGTAAAAAGACACCCCCTACCGCTTGTTTCCTGATTTTTGCATAAGTATGGGCGGCAATCGGAAACTCGCCAAATAAAATCAATTTGGCTCAAACAGCCGCTTACCGAAAACTCCCATCATTAAATAAAATGTAGGCGCGATAGCAGGGGAGTTTAAAGTCAAAACCATTTGAGTGCCGTCATTCTGAGCATAGCGAAGAATCCAGATTGTTGTAACGTTCAAACTGCTGGATTTTTCGTTTCACTCAGCTGACATCACCCGTCATTCCCGCGAAAGCGGGAATCCATTTTTAATAAAAAACGCCTATTTTTGGCACAACATCATTTCACCTCCTCTGCAAGCCTTATTCTATGCGGCTTCCAGAGCATCAAAATTCTCTCGGGCGATTTTTAAATTAATTTTTATCTAAAATTTCTTTCATTTTGTACAAAAATTCTAACGCACATTTTGGGGTTAGATTTAGTCTGCGTAGTTTGTGATAGTTAACTTAGCTTGGTTGTTTAGGAGTTTAATTTCATGCACATCTTGTCCACCATGCCAGAATACGGTTACAACTACTGATGCTGTGTCGATGTATTTATAATCAATCGCTAGGTATATCTCATCGTCAAAATAATCCTCAGTATTTTGAATAGGTAAATTTTTTCGTAAAAATGCGGCAGTTTCAGTTGTCACGTATTGGTTTCGCAAGGTTTGATACGCATGCTCAATTGATGTCGATGTCAGTTTATAACTTTCGCTAAAAGTCATTTCACCTTCAATTTTTGGCAAGGTTTTAATCATAATCGGTTTTTCGGCTTGGTTAAAGTAATGCTTTATAAAAGAAACATTACAAGCAAAATAAAGCCAGAGTCAAGCCAAATATCATTTTTTTATCTATTTTCAATTGCTTAATATCTATGTGTTTTTGATAATTTTTTGTAATTGATACAAAAATTCCAGCGCTTGTTTTGGGGTTAAATCATCGGGTTGTAGCGCTTCAAGTTCTGCAAGCGCAGGGTGGGTTGGGGTTTCAATTGGCGCTTCGTTTTGGCTAAACATATCGGGTTGATGTGTATGTTGCGCAATTTGGCTGGCCTCTAATTGTTGCAGCTTTCGCTTGGCACTGGCCACCACACTTTTGGGGATGCCAGCTAACTGCGCCACTTGCAAGCCGTAGCTTTGGTTGGCGGCGCCTTCTTCAACTTTGTGCATAAACACAATGTTATTTCCATGTTCTACCGCATCTAAATGCACGTTGGCGGCTTGTTTAAAGTCATCCACTATGCGGGTGAGCTCAAAATAATGGGTGGCAAACAGTGTGTAGGCGCGGTTTTTTTCAAGTAGCTGTTTGGCCACCGCCCAAGCGAGGCTTAAGCCATCAAAGGTGCTGGTGCCGCGGCCAATTTCATCCAGCAACACCAAACTTTTATCCGTGGCATTGTGCAAAATATTGGCAGTTTCGGTCATTTCTACCATAAAGGTTGATCTGCCGCCCGCTAAATCATCCGATGCGCCAATTCGCGTCATAATACGGTCAATTTCTCCGATTATAACCGAAGTTGCTGGCACGTAGCTGCCACAATGTGCGAGCAATACAATTAACGCCGTTTGCCGCATAAAAGTAGATTTACCGCCCATATTTGGGCCAGTAATGAGCAATAGTTGGCGGTATGGGTTTAGGCTAACGTCATTGGCCACAAAAGGTTGGGCGATACTTTCTACCACAGGGTGGCGGCCGCCTATAATTTGAATACCAGCCTCATTGCTAAATATCGGCGCCACATAATTTAGCGCTTGCGCGCGCTCAGCAAAGCTACACAAAACATCCAAGCTAGCTACTGCGCCAGCATTGGTTTGTAAGGCGCTAATAAACGGCATCAATTGCTCTAAAATTTGAGCATATAGCATTTTTTCGCGCGCAAGTGCACGGTCATTTGCGCTGAGCACTTTGTCTTCAAAAGCCTTAAGCTCTGGCGTGATAAAGCGCTCTACATTTTTAAGCGTTTGGCGGCGGCGATATTCTGGCGGAGCATTTTCCGCCTGCGCGCGGCTCATTTCTATGTAAAAGCCATGCACGCTGTTGTATTCCACCTTCAGGTTTGTTAAGCCTGTGCGGGCTTTTTCGGCGGCTTCATATTGCAGTAAAAATTCACCGTGGTTATTTTGTAAGCCACGCAATTCATCGAGCTCGGCATCGTAACCATCGGCTATCACGCCACCATCGCGCAACACGGTGCTGGGCTCGGCTTTAATGGCGTGGGTAAGCAGGTGCACCACGTTATGCGGCGCGGTTAAATGCGCGTTTAGTGTTTGTAACAGGCTGGTTTGCACTGTAGATAACAAACTTTGTAGTTGCGGCAACTGTTGCAAACTGGTCGCTAAGCTGGATAAATCGCGCGGCCGTGCGGTTTTAAGCGCCACGCGCGCTACAATGCGCTCAATATCGCCCACCGTTTTTAAGGTGCGGCTAAGTGGCAAATGGCTTTCATTTTGAATCAACTCAGCCACCGCTTCATGCCGTTTAAGCACCAAATTACGGTTTTGCAAAGGGTGGTGCAACCAATGGCGCAACAGCCGCGCGCCCATCGCCGTTTGAGTGGTATTGAGCAGCGAATACAGCGTGGGCGAGGCTTCTCCACGCAAGGTGACATCAATTTCTAAATTGCGGCGTGTGGCGGCATCGAGCTGCAAATATTCGCTGGTGGATTCAACGCTAAACGCGTTAATGTGCGGCAGCGTGGTGCGTTGGGTGTGCTTGGCGTAGTCAAGTAAAGCGCCTGCTGCGCACACGGCGGAGTGTAAGTCAGCACAGCCGAAGCCATTTAAATCGCGCGTGTTAAATTGCGCAGTCAGCACATTAAACGCGCTGTCATAGTCAAACTGCCATGCACTTAAACGCTTTTTGGTGGCTTTGGTGGCGCTAATGGCAGGGTGCGTGAAATCATCCGCCAGCAAAATTTCGCTCGGCGCAATGCGCTCAATTTCTTGGCTAAGCAAGCCAATGGCGATTTCACTTAAAATAAATGTACCTGAGGCTAAATTAAGTCGCGCCAGTCCAACCACGCCATCGCCCTGAAAGATACTAAGCAACTGGTTATCGCGTGATTCATCAAGCAATGCGGTGTCGGTGAGCGTGCCAGGCGTTAAAATGCGTGCCACTTGGCGCTCTACGGGCCCTTTGCTGGTGGCGGGGTCGCCAATTTGCTCGCAAATTGCCACGGCTTCGCCTAGTTTGGCGAGTTTAGCTAAATAACCTTCCGCCGCATGATAAGGCACGCCCGCCATTTTAATCGGCGCACCATTGCTCGTGCCGCGCTGTGTAAGGGTAATGCCCAGCAAACGCGATGCACGCTCGGCATCTTCAAAAAATAGCTCGTAAAAATCCCCCATGCGGTAAAACACTAACATATCGGGGTATTGCGCCTTAATTGCTAAATATTGGCGCATCATGGGTGTGTGGTTAGCTAAATTTTGGCTATCGGTCTGCATAAAAAAACACGGTAAGATTAAGCAAAAAATTGTAGCTGATATGTTGAATCAGGTATATCAAATCTACAAAAAATTCGTAGTCGAATGTTTGCATTTTAGGCATAAAAATCCCCGAGAGATTTTTATGCCTCTGAAAGCCCCATAAAATAAGGCTTGGCAGTTAGTTTAAATAATGTGGGAGTGTTTTTTCAATGGAATTCAAAGCTAAAACTAAACAGGACCAAAGGTTTTGAGCTTATTGCAACGCAGGATTTTTTAATATTTCTTGCCTAAGTTTTTCTGATAAATCACTAGAGGCTCGGCTGCCAGCAAGGCCAGTATTGATCTTAAACTCTGAGAATTCCGCGTTCCCACTTCCTGTCACTTTTAATTTAGTCAGCTCTTTACCGTTTGGCTCATTGGCGCTGCAAGTTAACTCCACTCTAAAATAGGTGGGTGGCCATGTAAATGCTGAATCTGAGCTGGATGTGGTAGTGATCTCTGGGGTATAAATTAGTGAAATATTATTATCAGCAATAGTTTTAGTGTCAGCATTAGATTGAATTGCAATCACATCTGTATAGACTGCGCGTAGTGCATCTCGAATAGCTTTTTCTAAATCGCGATAAGGATAATAAGTTACTTTGTCACCTCCGCCACCAGAAGTGGTAACTTGATTATTCCTATCCGCCTCACTTATCACATAAGCCACCTTTTTAGTGCTAAGGGAGGTCTCAATCCTCTCTGGCGTTTTGTTTGGAATAATCGTGATAGGGTGCGCACAGGCCGCTATAAACGGCAAAAGAATGAGCCAAAATCTACAGCGAATGATTGATTTGATCCCACTAAGTTTTAACATCATTTTTGCACCGCTTTGATAAATTCAGGGTCGTTGTAAATATCCTTAAGAAATGCTCTAACTAAGTTCGGGTACTCTCTTTGCCCAATGCCAATAGCAACAGCACCAGCAAATGAGGATTCAAAATTTGTAGTGGTGGTATAAACCTTTTCAAGTGCTAAATTGCCATCTTTCAGAATTGAGATTTTAACCTCCATGTTTCCTGAGCCCTTGCTGATGCCAGAAATATCTATATCATTTTTAATGACCATTGCATCAATTTTTGTACTTGAAGCTTGGTCTAACACCCCTATTTCTTTTAAGTCGTCACGCATTGCATTTTCTAGATAAATTGAGAAAGCGCCTTCTTGAGCTTTTAAGGAAGACCCTCTTAAGCTAATTTTATTGACTGAGGCGGCTGGGTCTCTAGGCTGAAACTCGCCTAATGCCATTTTTTGGATATTAAGTGTTTTTAATTTATCAAGGGTTTGATAATCAGGGCTGTATGGTGGTGCGGATAATGATGCGCAACCAATAAGATTGGTAGTAAGTGCTGCAAAAAGAAAAAATCTAATTATTTTCATATGCGTTCCGTTATTAGTGTTATTGGTGAGACGACTATGCCTCAAGTAGAGTAAAAAATCAATAAATTCAAACTTTTGTTATTTGCAAATATTTTATTAAAAAAGTTCATAAAAATCCATTGAGAGATTTTCATGCCTCTGTAATCCGCATTTAGACGGGCTTGGTGGGTTGGAAAAAAGAAGTTGTCTTCATTTGTCCTAAATAAACGGGCTATTTTTCATATATTAAAGTATAGCCAACAACCCTGCGTTTTACCTCAATAATTGCGATTTCAAATTGCCGTAAAGCGCAGGTTTGTGCGATAATCCGCGTTCAATTTTTATCGCCTTATTGAAAGTTAATTTTATGCCTGTTATTCGCTTGCCTGATGGTTCACAACGTAGCTTTGATGCGCCTGTGACGGTGGCTGATGTGGCTTTGAACATCGGTGCGGGTTTGGCGAAGGCGGCGCTGGCGGGTAAAGTCAATGGCAAATTGGTGGATACTAGTTATCTCATTGAAACTGATAGTGATTTGGCGATTATCACTGATAAAAATGACGAGGGCTTGGAAATTATTCGCCACTCTACCGCGCACTTGTTGGCTTATGCGGTGAAAACGTTGTTCCACGATGCGCAAGTGACCATCGGCCCAGTCATTGATAATGGCTTTTATTATGATTTTTCATATAAACGCGCGTTTACGCCTGAAGATTTAATTGCCATTGAAAAGAAAATGGCTGAGCTGGCCAAAAAAGATGAGCCGGTCACTCGTAAAGTGTTACCGCGCGATGAGGCGATTGCCTATTTTAATAGCATAGGTGAAAAATATAAGGCGGAGTTGATTAGCGCTATCCCTGCGGGTGAAGAGGTATCTCTTTACACCGAGGGCGAATTTACAGACCTTTGTCGTGGCCCGCACGTGCCTAGTACTGGTAAATTAAAAGCCTTTAAACTCATGAAGTTAGCAGGCGCGTATTGGCGTGGCGATAACAATAATGAAATGTTGCAACGCGTTTACGGCACTGCTTGGCGCAATAAAGATGAGCTTGAAGCCTATTTATTTCAACTAGAAGAAGCTGAAAAGCGCGACCACCGCAAACTCGGTAAGCAGCTCGATTATTTCCACATGCAAGACGATGCGCCAGGCATGGTGTTTTGGCATCCGCGCGGCTGGAGCATATGGCAAGAGGTGGAGCAATATATGCGCAAAATGTTCCGCGAATACAATTATCAAGAAGTGCGCACCCCGACCATCATGGATAGAACCTTGTGGGAGAAGTCTGGCCACTGGCAAAATTATCGCGACAATATGTTTGTGACTAAATCAGAAAATCGTGACTACGCAGTAAAACCGATGAATTGCCCCGGCCATGTGCAGATTTTTAACAACACTTTGCACAGTTATCGCGATTTGCCTTTACGCTTGGCCGAATTTGGCTCATGTCACCGTAATGAGCCTTCAGGCTCGTTGCATGGCTTAATGCGTGTACGCGGCTTTACCCAAGATGATGCGCATATTTTTTGCGCCGAAGAGCAAGTAGAAGCTGAAGTGGCGGACTTTATCAAGATGCTTTATAAAGTCTATGGAGACTTTGGTTTTAACGATGTGATTGTGAAGCTTTCTACTCGCCCAGAAAAACGCATTGGCACCGATGAAGATTGGGATAGAGCTGAAACCGCCTTGGCGAATGCGCTAAAAATCAACAACTTAGATTTTGAATATCAGCCAGGTGAGGGCGCGTTTTACGGCCCGAAAATTGAATTTACCCTTAAAGATAGTTTGGGCCGGATGTGGCAATGTGGCACTATCCAGCTAGACCCGAATTTGCCAGAACGCTTGGGTGCAGAATACGTGGCTGAAGATAATTCACGTAAACGTCCCGTCATGCTGCACCGTGCGATTGTCGGCTCGATGGAGCGTTTTTTAGGTATTTTGATCGAAAACTATGCGGGCGCTATGCCACTATGGCTAGCCCCTGTGCAAGCGATGGTGTTGAATATTTCTGAAGGACAAGCCGAATATGTAGGCCAAGTGGTTGAAACTTTAAAGAAAAATGGCATTAGATGCGAATTTGACTTGAGAAATGAGAAGATTACGTATAAAATACGCGAACATAGCTTGCAAAAGTTGCCATATCTGTTGGTTGTTGGCGATAAAGAGATGCAAGCAGAACATGTGGCCGTGCGTACCAGAAAAGGCGAAGACTTAGGTTCTATGCCGATTGAAGCGTTGGTTGAACGCTTAAAAGCGGAAATAGAAGCTAAAGTTTAACGCTCCCAATTTGTGGGGATTTTCTGTCAAGCGCGGCTTAATTATTTGGAGAATTTAATATAGCACAGGATAAAGAAACCCGAATTAACGGTGATATTACCGGTTCGGAAGTACGTTTGGTTGGCATTGAGGGCGAGCCGCTTGGCATCATGAGCTTGCGTGAAGCTTTTGCAAAAGCAGAAGAAGCAGATATTGACTTAGTTGAAATAGCACCCAATGCAAATCCGCCTGTGTGTAGGTTGATGGATTATGGCAAGTTTAAATATGCCGAAAGTAAAAGACAGCACGAAATTAAATTAAAACAAAAGCAGGTGCAGGTGAAAGAAATTAAATTTCGCCCAGGCACTGACGATGGTGATTACAACATTAAAGTACGTAACATCATCAAATTTATACAAGATGGTGATAAAGCGAAAATCACTTTACGTTTTAGAGGCCGCGAGATTACGCACCAAGAGTTTGGCTTGGCTTTGTTAAGACGTGTAGAAGCTGATACAAAAGAGGTTGCTATCGTTGAGCAGTTTCCAAAAATGGAAGGCCGTCAAATGGTAATGGTGCTAGCTCCACAGAGAAAGAGCTAACAGTTTTAAGTAAAATGCAGTAAACCTGAGTGTCACGGCTAAAAGGCATGCCTAAGCACTCTTAACCACTCTAAAGGAGACTAAAATGCCAAAAATGAAAACTAAGAGTAGCGCGAAAAAGCGCTTCAAATTCTTAGGTAATGGTAAAGTGAAGCGTACGCACTCTCACTTGCGCCATATCCTCACCAAAAAAACCACCAAGCAAAAACGTAAGTTGCGCGGTACTTCTATGATTTCAGCAACAGACATCAATCGCGTTCGCGCCATGATGCCTACGCAATAAGGAGCCTGACATGCCAAGAGTAAAACGTGGTGTCATCGCTCGCGCTAGACACAAAAAAATCTTAAAAGCCGCTAAAGGCTACCGTGGTCGTCGTAAAAACGTTTACCGCGTTGCTAAACAAGCGGTGATGAAGGCTGGTCAATATGCTTATCGTGACCGTCGTCAGAAAAAACGTCAATTCCGTACATTATGGATTGCGCGTATTAACGCAGGCGCACGTGAGTTAGGTTTAACTTATAGCCGCTTCATGAATGGCTTGAAAAAAGCTTCAGTGGAAGTGGATCGTAAAGTATTAGCTGACTTAGCAGTGTTTGATAAAGCTGCCTTTGCTAAATTTGTAGAAATGGCAAAAACTGCTTTAGCCGCTTAAGTGTAAAGCAATAAAAAAAGAGGCTTTAAGCCTCTTTTTTTTACTGTAAAATCTTTGTTCTAAAATGTTTAACGTGTAAAGACCGCTCACCTATGTCCGATTTATCGCATTTAATTTCAGCAGCACAGGCAGACTTTGCTAATAGTGCCACCATGAATGATTTGGAAGTGGCCAAGGCTAAATACTTGGGCAAAACAGGTTCGCTCACAGAGGCGCTTAAAGGCTTAGGTAAATTAAGTGCAGAAGAGCGCCCAGCGGCTGGTGCGGCCATTAATGTGGTAAAACAAGCAGTGGAAGCGGCACTTACCGCTCGTCGTGAGGCGCTATTAAATGCTGAACAAGCCAAACAATTAGCCCAAGAATCTATTGATATCACCTTGCCAGCGCGCGCGCAGTCTCAAGGTGGGTTGCACCCCGTGACACTTACCTTAAAACGGGTTGAGCAGCTATTTCACTCCATTGGTTTTGAAGTGGCTACTGGCCCTGAAATTGAAACGGATTTTTATAATTTTACCGCGCTGAATATTCCAGAAGATCACCCAGCACGTGCAATGCACGATACATTTTATATTGATGAAGCGAATGTGCTCAGAACGCACACATCACCCGTGCAAGTGCGCTATATGGAAAACGCGCTTAAAACTAACAAAACACCGCCATTAAAAATTATTGCGCCTGGTCGCGTTTACCGTGTTGATTCTGATGCCACGCATTCACCGATGTTTCACCAAGTAGAAGGATTGTGGGTGGATGAAGACATTAGCTTTGCTAATTTAAAAGGTGTAGTGCAAGACTTTTTGCAAAAATTCTTTGAGCGTGATGACTTAACCGTGCGCTTTCGTCCATCATTTTTCCCCTTTACTGAGCCGTCGGCTGAGATGGATATGAGTTGGAATGGCGGCTGGTTAGAAATTGGTGGCTGTGGCATGGTGCACCCAGAAGTATTTAAGCACGTCAATATTGATAGTGAAAAATACCGAGGTTTTGCGTTTGGTTTAGGCGTTGAACGCTTAACCATGTTGCGCTACGGGGTCAATGATTTACGCCACTTTTTTAATAATGATTTGCGATTTTTATCGCAATTCAAGTAGTGAAAGCTTGATATGCAATTTTCAGAAAATTGGTTACGAACATTAGTCAATACTGACCTAGACAGTCAAGCGCTTAGTCATGCATTAACCATGGCTGGGCTTGAAGTCGAAGACATGCAACCAGTAGCAACGCCATTTAGTAAAGTGGTAGTGGCTAAAATTTTATCCGCAGAAAAACACCCTGATGCAGACCGTTTGCAAGTGTGTCGTGTGGATGTTGGTTTAGCAGAACCTTTACAAATTGTTTGTGGTGCAAGCAATGCACGCGCTGGATTATTGGTGCCATGTGCAATGGTAGGTGCTGAGTTACCGGGCATTTCTATTAAACAAGCAAAAGTGCGCGGTGTAGAGTCTTTTGGCATGATGTGTTCTTCTAAAGAGCTAGGTGTCAGTGCAGAGGCGACGGGTTTGTTAGAACTAGATAACAACGCCATTGTTGGACAAAGTATTCGTGAGTATTTAGACCTAGATGACCATTTACTCACATTAAAACTCACGCCCAACCGCAGTGATTGCTTAAGTTTAACCGGCATAGCACGCGATGTTGCGGCAATTACTGGGGCAACTACTCAATTTGAAAGCATAACCCCTGTAGCAGCACAAATTACAGCCAAAAAAGAAGTTAAAGTAAGCGAGCCAGTGGCTTGCCCACGCTATTGCGGCCGTTTAATCCAAGGCGTTTACACAAAAGCTGCAACCCCTTCGTGGATGGTGAAACGATTAGAGCGTAGTGGTGTGAGAAGCATTAGTGCCGTGGTAGATATTACCAATTATGTGCTGTTAGCGCTTGGTCAACCCATGCATGCTTTTGATGCTAATAAATTAACGGGTGATATTCAAGTGCGTTTTGCAAAGTCAGGCGAATCACTCACTTTATTGAACGATCAAACGGTAAATCTTAAAACAGATGACCTTGTGATTGCCGATGCGCAAGGTGCGCTCGCCCTAGCAGGCATTATGGGGGGTAAGCCTTCATCGGTCAGTGATGAAACGACAGATATTTTCTTAGAAAGCGTTTTTTTTGCGCCATCCGTGATTGCTGGTAAAGCACGAAGATTAGGTTTAAGCACTGATTCGTCCTACCGCTTTGAGCGTGGTGTAGATTTTGGCAATACGCGTAATGCGATGGAATATGCCACTCACTTAATTCAGCAAATTTGTGGTGGTCAAGCAGGTGAGGTGGTTGAGTTAACGAGTGCGCTACCCGTGCGCCGCCCTGTAAAGTTGCGTATGTCGCGCTTAATTTCGGTATTAGGAATTCAATTTGAACAAGCTAAAGTTGCACAATTGTTAACGCAATTGGGATTTAGTTTTGCTGAAGAAAAGGGTGTTTTAACAGTAACGCCGCCAAGCTATCGTTTTGATATTGAAATTGAAGAAGATTTAATAGAAGAAGTAGCGCGTTTGCATGGCTATGACCATATTCCAGCAACTTCGCCCGTGGCTAAATTAAATATGTTAGCTGCGCCCGAGCAACAGCAACATTTGAATCAAGTGCGCGATAAGCTAGTGGCCAATGGCTATCAAGAAGTGGTCACCTACAGCTTTGTGGATGAAAGTTGGGAACAAGGCTTAATGGACAACCCTACGCCGATTAAACTAAAAAACCCGATAGCAAGTAATTTAAGCGTGATGCGTACAGGCCTTTGGGGCGGCTTGCTAGATACCTTGGTTTATAACTTAAACCGCAAGCAAGAACGTGCATTTTTGTTTGAAATTGGTGCGGTGTATCAGCAACTGGATGGTAAGTATCAAGAAACAACGTGTATTTCAGGCTTGGTATATGGCAGCGTAAAACCAGAACAATGGGCTGCCCCGAGTAATGAAGCGGACTTTTTTGATGTGAAAGCGCATGTGGCTAGTTTAGTAGGTGCGAGTGCAATTTTTGAAAAAGCGGAGCATAGCGCACTGCACCCTGGTCAGTCGGCTCGTATTGTGTTGAATGGTCAGGCTATAGGTTGGTTGGGTAAATTGCACCCTAAATGGCAACAACATTATGACTTACCAAGAAGCACTTACTTGTTTGAGTTAGAAATTGCCTCAGTTATAAGTAAAACTGTGCCGACTTATAAAGAAGTTTCTAAGTTCATGCCCGTAAGGCGTGATTTGGCTGTTGTGCTAGATGAATGTGTTGCAGTTGCAGATGTTTTGAATATTATTAAACAGGCTGAAATTCAATATGTAGGTGAGGTGGCGTTATTTGATTTGTACCAAGGTAAAGGTATTGCAGAAAATAAAAAAAGCCTTGCATTATCAGTACTTATGCATAATACTGAGTCAACTTTGACTGATAATGATGTGGATGCAAGTATGAATAATCTGTTACAATTGTTACGAACAAAGCTTGGTGCAGAGCTTAGAAATTAAATTAATAAAAAAACAGCGATACGGGAGCGCAACATGACATTAACAAAAGCTGAACTTGCAGACTTGCTGTACGAGCAAGTGGGCTTGAATAAGCGTGAAGCAAAAGATATGGTAGAAGCCTTTTTTGAAGAGGTACGTATTGCCTTAGAAGCTGGCGATGAAGTCAAACTCTCAGGTTTTGGTAATTTCGAATTACGAAAAAAATCAGAGCGTCCAGGCCGTAATCCTAAAACTGGCGAAGAAATGCCAATTTCAGCACGTCGTGTGGTGACATTCCACGCGAGTCAAAAACTAAAAAGTAAGGTGGAAGAGCATTACGCTAGTTAGTTGAATGGCCACATGGGCTATTTGCTGGCTAATGATAGTAGTGTATATTGGTTTTTAAATATTTAATACGAGTGTCGAGCGATGGGTGAATCTACTACAAAAGTGCAATTGCCAGCTATTCCTGCAAAACGATATTTCACGATAGGTGAAGTAAGCGATTTATGTGGTGTAAAACCACATGTACTCAGATATTGGGAGCAAGAGTTTACCCAACTAAAACCTGTCAAGCGCCGTGGCAACCGCCGTTATTATCAGCACCATGAAGTATTGCTTATTAGACGTATCCGAGATTTATTGTATGAGCAAGGATTTACAATCAGTGGTGCCCGCCATCGCTTAGAAGATGCAAGTGAACTTGAAGTTAATGCTAACGTAATGCAAGTTACCTCAGAAGAAACCGAAAGTCAACGTAGTCAAGTTGAAACTACAGGCTTTGACTTTGCATCAGCAAAAGCAGAGTTATTTGAAATATTAAATTTACTCCGCATATCAGCAAAACTAGCTGCATAAAGCAGAATTTTCTAAAGACATCGCAGCGGTAAATGACGTTATGCGATATAATGCGAAGTTAGCTTTGTTTGCTAATGTTCGGGGCGTAGCGCAGCCTGGTAGCGTACTTGCATGGGGTGCAAGGGGTCGTGTGTTCGAATCACACCGTCCCGACCAAGTAAATAAAAGACTTCATCAAAAAAACCAGCTTCGTGCTGGTTTTTGTTTGTTCACATCTTGTCTTAGCAGGTTTTATGGTAAAGCAGTCACACCATATTTACTAAATAATTCACCAGCGCCAAGCCAAGTGCTTTATGTTGCTCTTCATCTAAATGCACGCCATCTATTTTACTTGATTGGGTAACTGTGCCTGCGTCAAAAAAATAACATCCTTCTTGGCTACTGAGTTCTTCATACAACTTTGCGAGTCCAATTGATTTTTTGTCTGCATCTTTAAATTTTTGTGATATTTCACCTTTTGGCGTTTGGATTGGTGGTGGCGCAATCACTAATATTTTTGGAATAGGCATGCCGGGTTCAATGGGGGCAGTGCGGATACTATGAATAAGTGCTTTTAAGCCCAAAGCTGCGTGTGATGCATTGTGATGATGGTTTGCTTGAAAATCATTTGTCCCCAACATCAATAGTACGATTTCAAGCGGTGAGTTGATTTCAATACGTTGCTGTAGCCCAATGAGCCCATTTCGTCCTTCCTTTATGGAGTCCTCATACATTGTGCGCCTACCATTGAGGCAGTCTTCAATCACGCGCAAATTTTTTCCGTGCGCACGTAACCCAATTTCTAACACACCTGGCCAACGTTGCTCAAAGCGCAAGCGATTGCGCGTGAGGGGAATAATGCCCCACGATAGCGAGTCGGCATAAACTAAAAGTTGTTTCATCGCTCAGTGAGATGCATTTGCGCGTTGAGAATTAAGTTACTTATTTTGTTTGCAATGTTGGATCACCTTTTCAACTAATTCATTTAGCTGATATTCTGGTAGCGCACCACTAATGCGCCCCAATTCTTTTCCCTGCCAAAAGTAAGCTAAGGTAGGGATAGACCTAATATTATATTGCGCGCCCAATAACTGCTCAGCTTCAGTATCCACTTTAGCAAAAATTAATTTGTTAGCAAATTTTGCAGCACTTGCGCTAAAAGTGGGCGCAAATGCTTTGCAAGGGCCACACCAAGGTGCCCAAAAATCGACTATCACGGGCAATATAGACTGTGATAAAACTTCATTAAAGTTGGCGTGATTCAGCGCGATAGGCGCTGAAAGTAAACGCGTGCGACAAGCTGCGCAGATTGGGTTTGCCCCCACTTTATCTGCCGGAAAGCGATTTTCTTTTCCACAGCTGGCACATTTTATTTGCATAACGACTCCTTGCTTGTTCGGTTTATATACTACTTGTCTGCGAGCGTTTTGTCACTTACTTCACAATGTCATAAAACCCCCGAGCAAAAATCGCTGCCCTGCAAGGCGCATGGATACTGGCTTGCAGGGCAGTACCTTGGAAGATGCGCAATTTAATAGCTATTTTTATGCGTAATTGATTTGTTGTTGCCAGTAGATGAATGATAGGAAAATAAGTCATAATGTGCGCTATTGCAAGGCTTAAATAGGTTGTCTTAAATTTGAAATTCAAAAAATTAATCAATGCGCTAGTGGTGTGTATCGCATTAAGTTGCGCGCATTTGCCTGTCAACGCGCAAGCCCGCACTGATATTGTCTTTGCTATTGGCAATATGCCACTGAATTTAGACCCACGTTATGCCACCGATGCCGCTTCTGAACGGGTAAACAGCTTGCTTTATCAAAGTTTGGTAGATTTTGACGCGCAATCTAAGCCTATGCCTAGCTTGGCCAGTTGGGTTGAATTAAGCGCGACTGAATATCGTTTTACGCTCAATAAAAATCGTGCACCTTTTCATCATGCTAAAGCCTTAAATGCCACCGATGTAAAAGCCACTTATGATTCGTTTTTAAATTTAAACGACTCGCCCCATGCGGCGGAGTTTGCTAACATTCATTCGATTACCGTTTTAGATGCCGATACGCTTATTTTTAAATTAAAACAAGCAGATAAGCATTTTCCTGCCAAGTTGCTTATTGGCATTTTACCAGCCGATTTAATTGCAAAAAAGCATGATTTTTCACGCAGTCCGGTAGGAAGTGGTGCGATAAAATTGATGAGTTGGGGAAATAGCCTCACTTTGCAACGGCTCAATGACGGGCAAATATTGCGCTTGCTTGAAGTGAAAGATCCCACCGTGCGCGTGTTGAAACTATTGCATGGCGAGGTGGATATACTACAAGGTGAACTGCCGCCAGAATTGGTCAAGCATCTACAAAGCAAATCAGAAATTAGTGTTAAAACCGGAAAAGGTGCGAATTTCTCTTATTTGGGTTTAAATTTTAATGACCCTATTTTAAAAAATATTAAAGTGCGGCAAGCCATCGCACACGCTATCAATCGTCCGGCAATCATTGAAAAAGTGATGATTGAACATAGCCGTATTGCCGACCAGATATTGCCACCTGAGCATTACACTAATCAGGTTGCAAGCAAGCTAACGCCATACGATTACGATTACAACCCCGCTAAAGCTAAGCAGCTTTTGTTAGCGGCGGGTGTGAAGTTGCCGCTGAAGTTAGTCTATAAAACCAGCACCGATGCCCAGCGGGTGCGCTTTGCCACCATTATGCAAGCGCAAATGGCACCGGCAGGCATAGACCTTGAAATCAGAAGTCTGGATTGGGGTACTTTTTTTGCCGATGTCAAAGCAGGCAATTTTCAACTTTATGGCCTGACTTGGGTGGGCATCAAAACACCAGAAATTTATGGCAAAGCATTTGGCTCACAAAGTTTCCCACCCAATGGCTTTAACCGGGGTAGATATGTAGATGCTGAACTCGATGCCTTGCTGGAAAAAGAAAATTGGCAAGCCGCAACAACGCGTATACACGAGCAGTTGCCTTATGTTCCGTTGTGGTATGAGGGGCAATTTGCGGCAATGCGTAAAAATATTACGGGGTATTCTGCAAAATTGGATGGAAATTGGGATGACCTTGCTACAATCACTTATCTCAAGTGATTTACGCTGCAAATTTGTAGATTTATTCATTACATGCACATAGAAATTTCAATTCAACGCCAAACGCTTACGCTATTAAACAGTGATGGCGGCGTAAAAGCGCAATATAGCATTTCAACTGCTGCCAATGGTGCGGGTTGCGATAAAAATAGTGGCTGCACACCGTTGGGTGAACATATCATTCGCGCAAAAATTGGGGGTGATGCGCCATTAAATACCGTGTTTGTTGGGCGCAGACCGACGGGTGAAATCTGCACGCCTGAACTCATGGCGCAATTTCCCAATCGCGATTGGATTTTAACGCGTATTTTGTGGTTAAGCGGTACGGAGATTGGCAAAAATCGGTTGGGTAATGTAGATTCGATGCAGCGCTATATTTACATTCATGGCACGCCAGATTCTGAGCCGATGGGCGTGCCGCGCTCGCATGGTTGTGTGCGAATGCGCAATGCAGATGTGATGGCACTATTTGAGCAAGTTAGGGTGGGCACGCACGTGCTGATTAAGTAAGTGAAATTAGCTTGAAAAATCAAATAAAAAAAGAGGTAATCATTTTAGTACCGCTACAAGCCTTATTCTATGCGGCTCGCAGGGCACCTAATTTTTCTCGCAGGGTTTTGTCCGTTTAAAATAATCATTTAATGACCTCGATATTTAAACAAATTTCCAGTTTTGCTACCGTTATTTTTGGCGTGCTTTTACTCACTTTTTTGCTCATTCATTTAGTGCCGGGCGACCCTGTTGAGGTGATGTTGGGCGAATCTGCCAGCACCGCCGACCGCGAAGTTTTGCGTGCCGAGTTAGGGCTAAATCAGCCCATCATGGCCCAATTTGGTCGCTATTTGCATAAATTGGCGCATGGCGATTTTGGGCAATCTATACACACCAAAACGCCGATTGTTGAAATGCTCAAAACGCGCTATCCGGCCACGGTAAAATTAGCGGTGTTGTCGTTGTTGATTGGTATTTTTATTGGCGTGCCGATGGGTATTTATGCAGCACTTAAAGCGAATCATTGGCAAGACATTATGGTGACGCTGATTAGCGTGCGGCTTTCTGCCATGCCAGCCTTTTGGTTAGGGCCAATGTTGATGTTGATTTTTGCCGTGTGGTTGGGTTGGTTGCCGGTGAGTGGCATGGAATCGCGCACTTCAATTATTTTACCTGCGCTGACACTGGGTTTTGGGCTAAGCGCCATTCTCACGCGCATGACCCGCACGAGCCTGTTGGAAGTGTTAGGTGACGATTACATTCGCACCGCACGTGCAAAAGGCTTAGACGAAAAAACCGTGATTTTACGCCATGCTTTGCGCGCTGCCTTGTTGCCAATTATCACCATTGTTGGCTTACAAATGGGCAGTTTATTGGCGGGCACGGTGATTACCGAAACGATTTTTTCGTGGGATGGTATCGGCCGCATGTTGGTAGAAAGTATTGAAAAACGTGATTATCCTGTCACGCAAGCTTGTGTGCTGGTGGTGGCGTTAAGTTATGTGATAGTGAATTTGGTGACGGATATTCTGTATCGACTAGCAGACCCACGCGTAAAGTTTGGGGCTAATTAACGTGAAAAAATTTGCCATCACTATTTTGTCATTTTGGGTAATTGTGATATTGGCTGGACGCTTGTTTCAGCTTAACCCTAATGCGATTGACCTAAACGCTATTTTAAGCGCCCCTAGCGGCACTTATTTATTGGGTGCAGATGATTTGGGGCGCAGTATTTTTGCGCGGCTTTTGCGCGGCGTGGAAGTGTCTTTTATTGTGTCAATAGTGGTGACTATTATTACCATGTCAGTTGGGGTGGCGGTGGGTTTGATTGCTGGCTTTTATGGCGGAAAAGTTGACCAAGTGTTAATGCAAATCACCGATGTTTTTTTAGCTTTTCCAGGTATTTTATTGGCCATTGCATTTGCTGCAGTACTAGGGCCAGGTTTGGTCAATTTAATGATTGCACTGAGTATGACGGGTTGGGTAAGTTACGCACGGCTCACACGTGGGCAGGCACTCGGTTTGCGCAATCGCCAACATGTGTTGGCGGCAGAATCGCTGGGTGCCAGTGTGCCGCGCATGCTTTTTAAACACATATTGCCATTGCTGGCCTCTATTTTGATGGTGGAAGCCACTTACAGCCTCGCTAGTGTGATGATTGCCGAAGCGAGCCTTTCTTTTCTCGGGCTTGGCATTCAAGCACCCAATGCGAGCTGGGGTGCGATGTTGCGAGATGGCGTGCGTTACATGCTGGTTGCACCACATTATGTGTTGATTGTGGGTTTAAGTTTGATGAGCTTAATTTTGGCGATTAACTTAGGTGGTGACTACCTGCGTGATAAACTAGACGTTAGAACAGAAAAATAAGTAAAGGTAGCGTATGTCTTTAGGCCCCATTATGCTCGATGTTGTTGGTACAGAGCTTAGCGCAGACGACATCAAACGTTTGCAACACCCGCTGGTGGGCGGGGTGATTTTATTTAAGCGCAATTATGAAAATAATGCGCAACTAAAAGCTTTAACAGCAAGCATTCATGCAGTGCGCCAGCCGCCTTTGTTAATTGCGGTTGACCATGAGGGTGGGCGCGTACAGCGTTTTAGAGAAGGATTCACCAAAATTCCACCGATGCGCGAATTTGGCAAAATTTGGGACAAAAATCCAAAAAAGGCCAAAGAGTTGGCAACCGAAGCAGGGTGGATTTTAGCGGCTGAGCTTCGCGCGCATGGTGTAGATTTTAGTTTCACCCCAGTGTTGGATATGGATTATGGTGATAGCTTGGTGATTGGTGACCGCGCTTTTCACCTTAACCTACAAGCGATTAACGATTTAGCATTTGCCTTGATGCAAGGCTTAAAAAAAGGCGGCATGGCGGCCGTGGGCAAGCATTTTCCTGGGCATGGTTTTGTGGTGGCTGACTCGCACGTCAGCATGCCGGTGGATGAGCGCCCCTTTGACCTAATTGCGCAAAATGACATGCAACCTTTCAGAATGTTGATTGATGATGGTATTCAGGCGATTATGCCAGCGCATGTGATTTACAATAAAGTAGATGATAAACCTGCTGGATTCTCATCAAAATGGTTGCAAAAAGTGCTGCGTGAGCGACTAGGTTTTAACGGCGTGATTTTTAGCGATGACTTAAGTATGGAAGCCGCCACAGCTGGCGGTGACGTAACAACACGTGCGCTAGCTGCGCTCAACGCAGGTTGCGATATGGTGCTGTTATGTAATCAACCAGCGATGGCGGATGAGTTGCTGGCTAACTTGAAATGGACTATTTCTGCGCAGAGCTTAAGCCGCCTTGCCAGAATGCATGGTCATCGCCACCCGCCAAGTTTAGTTGCGCTACATGAAAATGGTGATTTTGTAAAAGCCGTGCATCAGGTCGCGCAAGTGGGGGTTGAAGAAGGTAATTTGTTTGCGTAATACCATTTCAATTTATACAAGTTGTCACAAATTAACACTTGAAACTTTTAACAATAATCGCTATCTTATTCACATTGCCTTTTGGCAACTTTAAAACGAGGAAACAATATGTCAGATAATATTCAAGTTCTTGGCCGCGAAACCACAGCGGTTGAAACACAAAATAAAGTATTGCGTAACACCTATGCCTTGCTCGGCATGACGATGGTGCCAACCGTGATTGGCGCTTGGGTTGGAATTAACCTGAATTTTGCTTGGATGATGGCAACTAGCCCCATTATGCTATTTATTGGTGTGATGGCGGCGGTGTATGGCATGTCTTGGCTGGTAGCAAAAAATGCCAACAACGCTGCAGGCGTGTGGTTGTTGCTTGGCTTCACCTTTATAATGGGCTTATTGTTGGGTCCAATTTTGCAATATGCCTTGCATTTTAGTAATGGCGCACAGTTAATTGGTCTAGCTGCAGGTGGTACTGCGATTTCATTTTTAACCTTAGCGGGCATCGCCTCAAACGCAAAACGTGACTTTAGCGCAATGGGTAAATTTTTAACCATCGGCATGGTGGTGGTGATTTTAGCTATTTTGGCTAACTTCTTCTTTAAAATCCCTGCGTTATCTCTCACTATCTCAGCCGTTGTAGTGTTGTTGATGGCGGGTTATATTTTGTATCAAATTAACCAAATTGTGCGCGGTGGCGAAACCAACTACGTGTTGGCGACCATGAGCATTTACATTAGCTTGCATAATATGTTTACGCATTTATTAAGTTTGTTGATGTCATTTATGGGCAGCGATGACTAATTAAAACGCGCTGATATTGCGCATAAAAAAACCTGCAAATTGCAGGTTTTTTTATGCGTATCATTTTCATTTTTTTGCTTGATTTTAAGCACACTTCCTTTTAGCACCGCTGTAAGCCAGTATCCATGCGGCTTGCAGCGGTGTAAATTTCTCTCGGGGCAAATGTTAACTAAAAATTTGTGTTTTTTTGTGCTCTACGTTGCTTAAAAAAATCACTCAATACTGCGCCACATTCTGCCGCTAAAACACCGCTCACAACTTCGGTATGGTGATTTAATTTTGGCTCATTCATCAAATTCACCACGCTGCCGCATGCACCCGTTTTTGGGTCACTCGCACCAAATACCAGCCTTGCTATGCGTGCGTGTTGAATGGCGCCGCTACACATGGCGCATGGCTCTAAAGTGACGTACAAAGTGCAGTCCACCAGCCGGTAATTGCCTAAATGCAGAGCGGCTTGGCGCATGGCGATGATTTCTGCGTGCGCGGTTGGGTCTTGCAAACCAATCGGAGTATTGCTGCCACGGCCAATAATTTCGCCATTTTTCACGATAATTGCGCCCACTGGCACTTCTCCAGCCGATGCAGCTAATTGTGCTAACGCCAACGCTTGTTGCATAAAATCGGCGTCTTGCTTAATTTGTGTTTGCTCAGTTGTCATGCGCGTGGGTTAAAGTTTTTAATGCGTTTTTCAAGGTCGGTAATGAGCGTGTTATCTTCAATTTCGCTATATTTGCTGTATTGCAGCTGATTATACGCTTCTGCAATAGCCATCAACTCGTCACGCTGGTGGGGCAGTGCGCGCGCGGCGCGCTGTGCAAAATTCAGCGCGCCCTCAAAAGGCTGTGGCTGCAAATCAACCTTGCGACATTTGCGTACAAATTGCGCGTAGAATTTTTGTGCACGGTTGAGTTTTGCCTGATTTTTTTGGTATATCACCAATAAAGTGCTGATGCCGAGCAACATGGTGGCACAAATTAGCCAAATCAGCATCGTTTGCGTCGTTACTTTTTTGCCTGCAATGCTGCTTAAGAAACTTTGTTGTTTTATCTGATTATAGCCAATCACCCATTGATTCCAGCCGTTGTCTATGCTGTCCCAGCGTAACATTGCTTGATGAATGATAGGGATTTGTTTACTGCGCGTGGTTATTGGCAAGTTGCTGGTTTCAGGCTTGGTTTGGCCGGGTGCAGGTCTTGCTGCGCGTGCGGCTTCTACTAAGCCACGCTCAACCCGTGCGGGCGAAACTGCTGCGGTGGGATCCACCCGCACCCAGCCTCTGTCTTTAAGCCAAACCTCGGCCCATGCGTGGGCATCCATTTGCCGAATAATTAAAAAGTTGTCATTGGGGTTGAGTTCGCCGCCTTGGTAACCTGTAACCACGCGGGCAGGCAAGCCAGCAGCACGCATCAACGTCACAAAGCTAATGGCGTAATGTTCGCAAAAGCCACGCTTACTGTTAAACAAAAAATCATCAATCGGATTTTTGCCTAAAATGGGTGGATTTAGCGTGTAATAAAAATCTTTTTCTCTAAAAAGTGTGAGCGCTGCATTCACCGTATCTTGTGCATTTAAATCGCGCCACTGTTGACCAAGTGCCAACGTACGAGGATTTTCACCATCATTTAGTTGCAAGCTAAAGTTTTTTTCACGTTTGCTGAGGCGTGCTGCGCCTAAGCGATATTGTGCGTATGAAGTGGCATCGTAGCGAATGCGCGCGTAGATGGGCTCTTTTGACACTACAGAATAATCGTGTGTAAATGTGGCAAAGTCAGGAATGCGGCTAGGCATATCGAGCATTAACAGCCATTTTTGTTTGTGCGGCTCAAGTGTGATGCTATATTCAAGGGCTTCGCCTGCCGTGGTAAGCGGCTCTTGCGCAATGAGGCCATTTTGGTTGCTGATATTCCACTCATCATTTGTGCTAATCCACAGCACAGGCCCGCGCCAATATAGCTGATTTTGCGGGGGAATTTTACCCTTAAATTTCACCCGAAAAGCCACGCTGTCATCCATCGCATTTTGGCTGACTTGGTTAAATTTAATCGAATCACTCAAACCAGGCAAACCTATGCCGCCGTGAGCGTATTGCGGCAAACTCCACAATGGCCCAGGAATACGCGGAAACAGCACAAATAAAATGAGCATTAAAGGCACTGCTTGTAGCAACATTTTGCCCGATAATTTGAGTACAGAAAGTGCAGGGGCTTGTATTTGTAAATTAAGCTGAATCAGCGCGGCAGTTAGCAACAACAAAGGCACAATGCTGACTAAAAACGTAAATACGGATTGGTTAAACAAAAACAAATTGCCGACAATAAAGTAGCCTAACACCACTACTAAAATATAATCACGCTTAGTTTTGGCTTCTAAGAGCTTAAGCGACAGCATCGAAATCAACATTGCTAAGCTGGTTTCGCGTCCAAACTGACCTTTAAAGGTCAGCAAAATGCCAATCCCAATAAAAATAGTAATAGGTGCAAGGATAAGTATTTTGGGCATCGCCCAATTGTTGCGCAAAACTAAATAGCGCCATGTGCCAAAAATAATGCTGATGATCACCACCCAAATGGGCAAATTAAGGCTATGCAGCACCAAAATAAAGGCAAGTGTGAACAGCAACCATCTATATTGCGCTTTGCTTGGCTCGTTCATCATAATAAGGCAAGCGCCTGCAAGCAGGCGTGGTAGTGTGCGCTACCGCGGCTAGGTTGAATGGTTGTTTCAGGTAATTTGAGGCCAAAGGTAAGGTGTGCAGCGTTAGCATCTATCACCGCTTTAGTGAGGTGCGAGATGCGTGCTTCAAAGGCTAAACCACTGGTATTAGCCCAGTCTAACCACAACGTTTCTTGCACATTACCACTATATTGTTTGGTCAACAAACCTACGCTACGACTTGAAGCTTTCCAATCTAAGCGGCTTGGTGTGTCACCAATTTGATAGTTTTTATGCCCATTAAAATCATCATCACCCATTTGGTTGGGGTGCGGCTTGTCATCACCTGCGCTAATGTTATTTGAGCTTAGGCTGTTTTTTTCGCTGGGCTTGGCATACACAAGGGTCTGCTGGGTATTACGGATGACCGACCATGCATGAAACAACCCGAGCGGATATTCGGTGTGCAATACTAATTTGGGCAGTTTTAGCCAGCCGCGTTGCTGCGTAGCAAGTGGCACGGCAACCAACGGGCTATCATTGCCCGCAATATCGGCATACACCACTGTATTTTGATCAAAATGAATAGCTATGCTGTAGCGGGTGCGATTATTTTTATCGCTAATTTTTAGTTGTACTTGGGCAAGCTCGCCTGCAAACACGGGTTGCGCACCTAAATGTTCAACTTCTATATGCGCGAAATTGAGCCAAGTGTGAAACATCGCCACGATACCCAGTGAAGCGAGTAAAAAAGTGAGATAAAAGCCTAAGCTCAAGGTGTAATTAATCGAGCCTAGCAACATTAAAAATGCCATGACTCCAAACAATATGCCCCAGCGCGTGGGTACAATATAAATCACACGAGGATGAAGGGTGGTAATTGCGCTGGTGCTAACAGCCGTGCGAAACCATTGTTGCCACCAACTTCGTTTCCAAAAAGTGAAAGGCCAAAATTGCGCTGACATTGCGGCCTAGGCAATGGCGACATTGCTTAAAATTTGCTTGGCAACACTTGTTTGAAGGTTACTTTGCAAGCGATGTTCCACTACGCTAGGCAGTATGGCCTGAATATCTTCAGGAATCACATAATCACGCCCAGCAAGCATCGCCCATGCACGCGCACTTTGCAGTAGCCCTAGGCTAGAGCGGGGTGATAATCCGACGGCAAACTGCGTGCGCGTATAATTCACCACAGCTTGTAGGTAATCTAGCAAGCTGTCATTCGCATGAATTTTACGCACATGATGCTGCAATGCGATAAGCGTTTTAGCATCACACACGGGTTTAAGCTGGGTGACAAGTGCGCGTCCACCTTGATTTTTCAGTAACGCCCGCTCAGCAATGTTGTCAGGATAGCCTAGGCTAATACGCATTAAAAAACGATCTAACTGTGATTCTGGCAGTGGAAAAGTGCCTAAATGCTGTGTCGGGTTTTGCGTGGCAATCACAAAAAAAGGTTGAATGAGTGGATAAGTGACGCGATCAACCGTTACTTGTGCTTCTTCCATCACCTCAAGCAGCGCACTTTGGGTTTTGGGCGTGGCGCGGTTAATTTCATCTGCTAGCAACACATTGGTAAACACTGCGCCGTGGTGAAATTTAAAGCTGGAAGAATTTCTGTCATATACTGATACACCTAAAATATCGGCGGGCAGTAAATCGCTGGTAAATTGCACGCGCTGAAATTTTAAGCCCAACACTTGCGCCAAAGTATGCGCCAATGTGGTTTTACCCATGCCAGGCTGGTCTTCTATCAATAAATGCCCACCCGCTAAAATACAAGAAAGTGCGAGTTTGATGTGTTCATCTTTGCCTAAAACAACGGTTTTAACCGCTGTGATGATTTGGTTGGTGAGATTTTGCATTTCAATCTTTAATGTTAGGTTAATAAATCATCAGCAAATAAGTAGGCGCAAATTTGCTTATCTATAAAATTTTGTATAGGAAAACTGCGATTAGGATTCTACAGCGGTTTTTAAGATGTGCATACTTCATGTTTATCAAGAGTGAAGTTATAAAAAATCGTTCAATGTGCATTTTTGTAGGGCTTTTACCAACCAAAGTTGTGCTTTTCCGCCTTTGCTACGCCATGCTAATTGGCACAATACTTCAGGTTTAGGCTCGGTGACAGTTTTAATGACCAGTAAACCTTGTTGGGCATAATAATCTGCAAGTTTTTTAGGCAAGTAGCCAACCCCTAAGCCCGCCATTTGTGCTTGTAATTTTTCTTGCATGTTAGACACGGTGAGCACATCTTGCCCCGTTAAAATACCTGAAGTTCGGGGCGGTAGATTGCGCGAGCTATCTGCGGCCGCCACTGCGCGATACTTAACAATATCCTTTGGGTCTAGCGCAGTGTTGAGTGTAGCCAGCGGGTGGTGCGGTGCTACGGCAAATACAAATTCAATTTGCCCCAATAGTTGACTACTAAAACCTGAGCCTGAAGGTGTTTCACCTGGTGTACCGATAGAAATATCTGCGCGACCAGAAATAATCGCATCCCAACTACCGCCAAAAACTTCACGCGTGAGTTTGACGCGTGTGCCAAATCCTTGCGCATAAAAATGTTGTAACACTTGATATATTGCCTGCATGTTAAATAAATCGCTCATAGCAATCGTGATATTAGTCTCAACCCCAGTGGCTACCCGTTTAACACGCGACTCTAGCAGCTGCGCAGCTTCAAGCAAGTGCCTGCCTTCATTCAGTAACTCTGCGCCTGCGTCCGTTAGGCGTGCGCGATGGCCTGTGCGGTCAAATAATAAAACGCCCAAATCTTCTTCTAGTTTGCGCACAGTGTAGGTAAGGGCAGAGGGCACGCGATACAGTGAATCAGCCGCGGCTGCAAAGCTGCCTTTGCGGTCAATAGCGTCCATCACTTCTAAAGCTTCTATTGATAATTTAAGAGTCATAAGTTCAAATAAATTGAATAATAAATACAAAATAATTTGCTGTAATTGTACTTAATACGCATGTATTATGCCATACATGGTTCAATTTAATTGAATAATTATTATGATAACGATTAGAAAATCATCTACACGCGGTTATGCTCAACACGGTTGGTTGGAGAGCTTTCACACGTTTTCGTTTGCAGAGTACAGTGACCCTGCATACATGGGCTATTCCGTATTGCGGGTGATAAACGAAGATAAAATAGCCGCAGGTACGGGCTTTGGGCTGCATCCACATAGAGATATGGAAATTATTACTTACATGATTTCGGGCGAATTGCGGCATCAAGATAGTATGGGAAATGGTGCTGTGATAAGGGCTGGCGATGTGCAATATATGTCGGCAGGCACGGGTGTGCGTCATAGTGAAATCAATGCATCGTCTAGCCATACGGCGCATTTGTTGCAAATTTGGATTTTGCCGCAATATGCAGGCTTAACGCCGCATTATGCAGAGCAGCATTTTTCTTCTGAACAAAAACGTAATCGCTGGTGTCCTATTGCATCACCGCTGGTAAAAGAGACTGCCATTCAGATTCAGCAAGATGTGCATCTTGATGCGGCTATGTTAGAAGCTGGCTACAACTTGCAAAAAAAACTGTTGCCAAATCGCTGCGCGTATTTACAAGTGGTTTCTGGCACGTTAACTTGTGATGGTGAATTACTTCACGCGGGGGATGCGGCACAAATTGAGCAAGAGACTGTGCTTGATTTGCAAACAACATCAGGCGCAGAATTGCTGTGGTTTGATTTACCCAAAGAGCCATCAAGCAAGAAAGCATAATGTTTAGGCATATAAAAAGTGACAATTAACAATCGAAAGGAAAATGATGAAACACACCTTATTAAGCGCAATTGCTGCATTATTTATCAGTAGCACTGCGGTGGCCGCCCCTGAAACTTACAATATTGACACCGCCCACAGTTTTGCCAATTTTAGTATTCGCCATGTGGTGGCCAAAACTTCAGGCAGTTTTAACGATATTAAAGGCACCATTAAAATTGACCGTGAAAATTTGGCTAATTCCAGCGTGGATGCCAAAATCAGTATGGCGAGTATTAGCACTGGGCATGCTAAACGCGATGACCATATTAAAAAGCCGGAATATTTAGATGCAGCGGGTTTTGCGGACATCACCTTTGTGAGCAGCAAAATTGAATCTTCCAGTGCGGGTGCAGGTGTGATGACCGGTAAACTGACTATGCATGGGGTGACCAAAGAATTGAGCATTCCCTTTACCGTATTGGGGTTTGGTAAAGACCCGTGGGGTGGTGAGCGCTCAGGCTTTGAAGCGCACACTACCATTAAAGCCTCAGACTATGGCTTTACTTGGATGAAAAAAGAAGGTGCACCGGTGGGCGATGATATTGAAATTACCTTGCTGATTGAAGGCGTAAAACCAACGCCAGAAAAAGCCAAAAAATAAGTTCATTTCGCCTGAGAAAATTTCATGCCTCTGCAAGCCAGTATCCATGCGGCTTTCAGAGGCATCAAAAAGATGTTGGCTTAAAATTAAATTAAAATACAGGCGATTTTTTAAGGAGTTTTGAATGGCAAATGATTTATTTTCACCCGTTAAGTTTGGCAGTATTCAATTAAATAATCGCATCATCATGGCGCCGCTCACCCGCAATCGCGCAGGCGAGGGCGGCGTTCCGCAAGATTTAAATGTCACTTATTATGCACAGCGTGCCACAGCTGGTTTGATTATCACCGAAGCTACGCCAATTTCGGCCATGGCACATGGTTACCCTGCTTTGCCCGGCATTTATACAGACGCACAAGTGGCTGGCTGGAAGAAAATCACCGATGCTGTGCATGCCAAAGGCGGCAAAATCGTCATTCAGCTTTGGCATGTTGGGCGCATTTCGCATCCCAGCTTGTTGCCCATTGGCGCGTTGCCGGTTGCGCCGAGCGCCATTAAACCTGCTGGCCAAGCGTTTACCTACCAAGGTTTGCAAGATTACGTCACGCCGCGCGCACTGGATGCAAGTGAATTGCCCGCCATTGTGCAAGATTATGTGCATGCCACCCGATGTGCGCTGGCGGCAGGTTTTGACGGCGTAGAAGTGCATTCAGCTAACGGTTATTTGCTCGACCAATTCTTGCGTGATGGCAGCAACCAGCGCACGGATAATTACGGTGGCAGTGTTGAAAACCGCGCGCGCTTACTGATGGAAATAGTTGAAGCGGTGGTAAAAGCGGCGGGCGCCGATAAAGTGGGCGTGCGCTTATCACCAGTCAACCCGTTTAACGATATGCACGATAGCAACCCACAAGCTTTGTTTGAGTATGTTGCCAACGCGCTGAATCGCTTTAACTTGGCGTATTTACACGCAGTGGAAGGCGGCATTCACGGCGGTGGCAAGGCGGATCCATTCGATTTTGTAGCATTCCGAAAACTCTTTAAAGGCGGCTACATCGCTAATTTAAGCTACGATAAAGCGCGTGGCAATGCGGCGATTGCCAGCGGTCATGCGGATGCGATTGCTTATGGCGTGCCATATATTGCCAACCCAGATTTAGTTGCACGATTTAAACAAAATGCGCCGCTAAATGCAGCTGACGCCAATACTTTTTACGGTGGCGCAGAAAAAGGCTATACCGATTATCCATTTTTGGGAGCTTCTGCATGAAAAAACCAGCCATCACCCAAGTGCCTATTCATGAAATCATCGCCAACCGCTGGAGCGGGCGCGCGTACAACCCCAGCAAGCCGGTCACGGATGAGCAAATTACGGCATTGCTGGAGGCCGCCCGCTGGGCACCGAGTTGTTACGGCGACCAACCTTGGCGCTTTGTGGTGTGCAACAAGGCTAAAAATCCTCAGGCATGGCAGGCAGCCTTTGATACGCTTGCTGAGAGCAACCAAACGTGGGCAAAACACGCCACCTTGCTGGTGCTAGCGTGTGCCAATACTCTGTTTCGCCACAATGGCAAACCTAATCGCTGGGCGAGCTACGACACGGGCGCGGCGGTTGAGAACTTATGCTTGCAAGCGACAGCGTTGCGATTGGTGGCACACCAGATGGGTGGTTTTAGTGTGGATGCGGCGCGCGCAGCTTTTAACGTGCCCGAGCAATTTGAGCTGATGGCGATGGTGGCGGTAGGGCATGGTGACACGACAGAATCACTGCCTGATGATTTGCGCACGCGTCAACTTGCACCTCGTGAGCGCCTAGCGATGGAAGAATTGTTTTTTGCGGGGGCTTGGGATAAGCCGCTGAGTGATTAGCCTAATTACGATGCTGTTATTTGATAAACTCAAAAAACGACATAATAATTTTAATCATTCCACTTAGATGAAGTCGGCCACTTTCATGATTGAACATCCCATAAACATACAGCAACACCAGCAAAGCCAATAAAAACCAAGCGACACCTTTTGCGATTTTCAAAATACGGTCTTGCCTATTCACCTTGCCTTCTTTTGCGGCCATGAGTTCAGAAAACACCAAAATCAGGATCACCGGTAAAGCGGCAATAAGAAGAATGATTAAGGCAGCAAGCATTTGAAATCCAATCTTTCGTTGATTTGGCTTGATGGTAGTTTGCACGCACATGAAAGTCAACGTTATGCGTTAGTCTCTTGGTGTTTTCTGATAGAATCTCGGTTTAATTTTTAAGTCGAGAATATCATGGCAGTTGTTACCCTTACTAAAGCTAATTTTAAAGACACCATTGAAAAAAATCCGTTTGTGATTGTGGATTTTTGGGCGCCCTGGTGTGAGCCATGTGTAGATTTTACGCCAGTGTTTGAAGCCGCAGCCAATAAAAATCCAGATATTTTGTTTGGCATGGTGGATACTGAGCAATCACCAGAAATTGCGCAGTATTTTGAAGTGTCAAAGATTCCAGGTATTTTGGTGATTCGTGAACAAGCAGGTATTCACGCACAACAGGGGGAAATAGGCGCACCTGCGCTAGATGCGCTGATTGATTGGGCGCGTGAGTTTGATATGACCACGGTGCGAGACTATTATCAAAAACAAGATAGTAAAACCAAGTAATTTGATTTGATGAGATAAATAAAAAAGCGGCTATTAGCCGCTTTTTTTATGCGAAAACTAAGGAATAAATTCGAAAAATTTAAGAATGTAATAAGCACCCAATGCCATCATAATATACATGGGCAACTCGCCACTTTTTTTAATGTCACCATGACCTTCGGCGCTAATCATGCGGTTTGCTAGCCACAGCACAAAAATGATGACAGGGATAAACAGCATGTGTTCACCGCTATCAAATAACCAGCTCATTGCTTTTACTATCAAGCCACCGTCTTTAAAAAACTCCATCGCCAGCCCAGCAATGCCCGCTAGCACCAAGCCCATGCGGACGACTGCAAGCAGCACGCTTCTTTTGCTTTCAGCTTTTATATCTTTATTTTTTAGGTATTTATTTGGGTCTTGCTTCTCACGTGGTTTTGCCATTGTGTATCCCCTTTAACTAATTTGTTGCAACGCTGGCCTGTAAATATTTGCTAGGGTCCACCGATTTTCCTTGGCGGCGAATTTCAAAATGCAACTTTACTTTATTGCTGTCTGTACTGCCCATTTCGGCGATTTTTTGCCCACGTGCAATGGTTTGCCCTTCTTTCACTAAAATATGGTTATTGTGCGCATAAACAGATAAATAGTTTGCATTATGTTTAATAATCACCAACTTACCATAACCGCGTAAATCAGAGCCACTGTAAATCACCTTGCCAGGTGCCGCTGCCGTAATGGCTTGTCCCAGTGTGCCTGCAATATCAATGCCTTTATTACTTGCCTCGTTAAAGTTTGCAATCACCTTACCTTTGGTGGGCCACGCCCAACCAGTTTCTTCGTTAAACTCAGCTGGTTTAGCTTCAGACTTAGCGGTGGTATTGGTTGCAGAAGAAGTTTGCGTATTAGGGCTTACCTTTTCATTGGATGGTGTTGTGTCAGTCGTATCGACTTTTGCGATTTCAGTGTTTTCTAACACAATTTTAGGCACAGGCAATGGATTGCGAAGCGCTTCATCAGAATAAGGTTCGCGGATTGCCTTAGGTTCAGTAATCGCAATGATGACGGGCTGAACGACAGAGGTGGTTGCAACGGTTGTTTCTGGCTCTGTTCCAATCGGCGTAATTACCACATCCTCCACATTCGCTTCTTTGTTGGCGTTAGCCGTACTGGTTGTTGTGGGCTTAGATTCAAGCAAAGCTTTATCTTTAAGGGCTTTCAGTTGCAACACTTGCCCAACTTTAATTTGATAAGGTGCAGAAATGTTGTTTGCTTGGGCTATTTCTTTGTAGTAGTAACCAAGCTCAAGGCTAATCCTTAGTAGATTATCCCCTTTTTTAACAATATAAGTGTCTGGTCGCCAATCGCTGATTTTACTAGTAGTCGGTTTGCTTGTGCTTGTGCTAGTTTGTGCTTTGCTGTCAGCTTGGCTAGGTTTTGCAGGTGTACGGTCAACCACTGGCGCAGGTGGCGAACTTGCGCAACTGACTAATTGTAAAAGTAAGCCGCATAAACACAGCCAGCGAAAAATCAGTTTGCTAGCGCGCATTAGCTAATGCCCCCAAGAAGCGGTACAAATTTCACCGGTTCTAATTTGCTGTGTTTGTAATCTGTTTCAGATTTACGTTCTACCAAGGTCAGCACTTGTTCATCAATACCAACAGGAATCACTAATCGACCTCCAACGGCCAGTTGGTCTAATAAATCTTGTGGAATATGACTGGCTGCCGCAGTGACAATAATCGCCTCATAAGGGGCAAATTCAGTTAAACCCATGCTACCATCCGAATGCCCAAGCTTTACATTCGTACATTTAAGTTCGCGCAAGTGCCCACGCGCTTTCATCACCAAGGGGCGGATGCGCTCAACCGAATACACTTCTTTGGCAATTTTTGAAAGCACAGCTGTTTGATAGCCGCAACCCGTACCAATTTCTAACACTTTTTGTAAGGGTTTGCCATGACGGATAATTTCAGACATACGCGCCACAATGTAAGGCTGAGAAATGGTTTGGCCAAAGCCTATCGGCAAGGCGACATCTTCATAAGCACGAATGGATAAGGCTTCATCCACAAAAATATGGCGCGGAATGCTGGCAATTGCTGAGAGTACAATTTCATCTTTTATGCCTTGCTCTCGCAGGCGCGCTAACATGCGGTCACGCGTGCGCTGCGAGGTCATGCCCATGCCTGAAAAAGTGTTGCCTTGCGGAGGTTTTGCGATAGTCACGTTAAAAATCCGTTTTAGCTTTCAAGCCAGTCTTGAATATCGGCTAACTGCACGTGATTAGTTAAATCGACTTGAATAGGGGAAATAGAGACTTGATTGTTTGCTACCGCGTAAAAATCTGTACCTTCACCACCATCGTTGGGTTGTCCGGCAGCACCCACCCAATAGACGGTTTCACCTCTTGGCGTTTGTAGTTGAATCACAGGTTCGGCTTTATGGCGCTTGCCTAAACGGGTAATGACGTTGCCGCGCAACTGGTTGTAAGGGATGTCGGGTACATTCACATTAAGCAGGGTGGGCGCACTAAAACCATTTTTTTTGTAATGTTGTACTAGCTCTACCGCCACGCGCGCTGCTGTTTCAAAATATGTGGAGTTATGTTGCGACATCGAAACTGCAATGGATGGAATCCCGAGCAGGTAGCCTTCCATTGCCGCCGCTACGGTACCAGAGTAAATCGTATCATCACCCATATTGGCGCCATCATTAATACCGCTAATCACCATATCTGGCATCGTGTCCATCAAGCCAGTAAGCGCGATATGTACACAATCAGTAGGGGTGCCATTGACATAAAAAAAGCCGTTGGCTGCTTTTTTAACGCTTAAAGGGCGATCAAGCGTTAGTGAGTTACTCGCGCCGCTTCGATTGCGCTCTGGAGCAACCACGGTAATCTCGGCCAGTTTGCTGATATGTTCAGCTAAAATATTAAGACCTGGCGCGAAGTAGCCGTCGTCATTGGATAATAGTATTCTCATGCACGCAATTATAATTTATTGAGCTTATTTTGCGTAAGGCTTTCGTGTGAGTTTAGCGTAATAAATCGCGCTAATAAAGAAAATCAGCGAAAATACCACTTCTAATACTGCCAAGCGCGCCGATAAACCATTATCAGACCACGCGCGAACGGCGCCTTCGGTAAAATAAATCAAAATAAACATGCATGCCCACTGGTAGGTGTAGCGTTTGCCGTGCAAAATGCCCCGAAGTGGCAGTAGCAATGGCAGCGTTTTGAGCATCAATAAACTACCACTGGGTTTGAGCGGGGCTAAAACCGTTTCCCACGCAAGGCACAATATAATTAGGCTAATTAAACTCAGGTTTGCAGCCCATTGCAGGCGCTTAATCATGACGCGCGAGTTTGGTCATTGTCACCAATGCAGTGCGCGCTGTGGCAGCATCGTGAATGGGCGATTCAAAATCAAAGCGAACGATTTTTTCGCTATTTTCAAGCAGTACGCGCATATCAAAACCATCACTATCAATGCCCAACATTTGCGCACTTTCTGGGTTTAAGCCATGAAAATGCTGGCAATATGCTATTAAGCTGTGCTGGTGGTCAGCATTCATGTGGTCAATAATAGCCGTTTCTTGCTCGGCAAGCTGTGATGTTTCGTTTGTTGTAAAATCATCCTGTGAAGACCAACCCATTTTGCCAAACCCGGCAATATAGCGCACATGGCTTACTTTGATACGGTAAAAATAGAAGTCGTGCATATCAAAATAACCCGCCGCTTGCGGAAAATAGCGTAAATAACGTGCGCGCAGGTTAGCATCTTCTTTATCGGCCAGCACCGCTTCGCCCAGCAAAGTCAAGCGCGCATTGGCTTGTAAATCTTCCATGCCTGCAAACACAAGCAGAGAAACTTTTGGGTTAAGGTTGATATTTTTGGTATGTTCGGCAATGGTGCTGATTAAAATCACGGGTTCTCCCGCATGGTTTAGCACAAATGGTGCCACCGAGCCAAATGGATAACCTTCAAATTTAGCAGAAAATGTAGAGAGCACGCCGCTTTGCGTGGTGCGTAAAAATTGTAAGGCCTCTTGCGCTAAGTTCATATTCAAAATCAAGCTGAAAGTTTTAAAGTGGTTTCAGCGAGCCGTTTGCCCAGTGCCATGCACAGTTTTTTTTCATCTTCGGTGATGGGTTTGTCATCTAATGCGCCACCAATATGGCTGGCACCATACGGCGTGCCGCCTGAAATCGTGGTGCTTAATGCAGGTTCAGAATAGGGCAAACCGACCATCACCATACCGTGATGCATCAGCGGCAACATCATGGTGAGCAGCGTGCTTTCATTGCCGCCATGCATACTGCCAGAACTGGTAAACACGCAAGCCGGTTTGTTAATTAGCGCGCCTTTCAGCCACAGCGCAGAAGTGCCATCTAAAAAATATTTCATCGGCGCAGCCATATTGCCAAAGCGCGTCGGGCTGCCGAGTGCTAAACCTGCACATTCTTCTAAATCCGCCAGCTCTACATAAGGCGCACCGCTGACGGGGATTTCAGATTCAGTTGCTTCACAATTGGCCGAGACTTTAGGCACGGTGCGGATGCGCGCTTTCACGCCAGACACACTTTCCACGCCGCGCGCAATCAACTGTGCCATGTCGCGCACCGCGCCGCCTTGGCTGTAATAAAGAATTAAGATTTCGGTCATAGCCACTTTAAGTTATACGCCAACACAGCCAGCATCAGCAGCGATTGCGCGCTGGCGACCACCCAAAAAAGCCCATAGCTGTGTTTTGCGGTTTCTGAAAGTGTAAGCATCAATCTATCTGACACTATTTGCGGTAAATTGCTATTTTCTTGTTTAAAATCAATATCATCCAGATTTATTTTTTTTAAGCCATAGGCAATTGCCTTGCGCTGAATCTTATTTAAGCTACTGTCTTGCTGGCTAGAATCAAGCAATTTATCTTTAAGCGCTGCGCCGTTTTTAAGCGATTGCGCCCAGTTGGGCTGCTTTTCACTAAATCTTTGAATGAGGCCGCAGACTTTTTCACCCAATACCGATGACAGTTTTTCATCAAATAAACGGCTTAAAATAAAGCTCAGCGAGGTTTTGTTGGCAACGATGAAATAAATGGCTAAAAACGCCAAGCTGGAAAGCACAAGATACAAGGTGTTATATGACGCTTGGCTGGCTTTTACGCTAAAAATATAAGCAATCATGGCGGTGGCGAGCAGCCCGCCAGCAAAAATTAATGCCCAACACGCGAATGCGGCAGCTGCGGTTTTGGTGAAAAATTTAACGTGATCATGCATGATTTTGCTTGGTTTTTGCTAGTGATGTTGAGCTAGTGATTTTGAACCAAAAGTATAGCAATATTTACCGCAACAATTTGGCAAAAATTGTAATTTTTTGCCAGAAATTTTGCTTATAAATACCGACAAAACCAGCCGAATTTTTTTATATAATGATTAGTTATATTAAACCAAAACCCGCCGAGAGGAATTTATACCGCCGTAAGCCGCTTACAGACTGGCTTAGCGGGGAAGTGAAAAGATGTTGAGGGTAGAATTAACAAAAAATGGCATTTTTAAGCGCTATTTTGTAGATTTAGCAAGTTGTTTGCCTAAGCTGTGAAATATCGGAGGTTCTTTACGCGCTGGCAGAAACTGTCTGCTAGTACGCACTCTTTTATTTAAAGCTAAACGTATAAAGCATATCCACCGCGCTTTCTGTACCGGCTTCGCCGCGAATTGACCATTGTGGCGTGATGTTAAACGTGAGCCTTGCCACGTCTAGCAAGCCGCTAATGCTTTTTACATAGCTTAAATAGAGTTGCGAGGTGAGGCGTTTGCCAAATACTACCGATGCGCTGCTGGCGTCACCGCCTGAAAAACTCAGTTCATCCAGCCCAGCGGCGCGGGCAAGTTGGGTTTGTAATGGCACAGATTGGCCTTGCGACAATATTACGCCCGCCGCTAATGAGAGTACGCCGTAATCGTTTTTGGTGGTTTGTTCCATGCCGTGGCCGAGCACCAGCCATGAGAGTTTTTCACTATCATTGACGGTGGGGTCTGATACTAATTTGGTGGCAGGGTTTTGCGCGTTGCCGGTAATCTCCACACCCGCGTTAATGGGTTTGCTGTTGCGCATGGCGCGAATATTAAGGCCTGGATTATCGAATGTGCCGCTAAAATTTAGCAAGCCGCGTTCAATAGTGAGCACTTGTCCGTATGCCATATAGGTGCCGTTTTTGGCTTGAATGCTGCCTTCGGTGTGCGGGCGATATTGTGTTAAGCCGGTAAAAGTGAGTGCGCCTGTGAGGTCAGTATCCAACCCACGCCCGCGTAGCCTAAAGTTATCGCCCAAACTAATGCGTAAGCCATTGAGCAAAATGCGCATGGCAGGCTCAACTACAATATCTGTTTTGCCTAATATTACGACATCATCGCCCAGCACCGGGGCGGTTTCGTCGGCAAGTTCGGCTAGGCCTTTGTCCACCGTAAAGTTGCCTGAAATCATCAGTAGGTCATCTTCAAGTGTGGTGTTGCCTTTGCCACTGAGTATCAGCAAGCGGTCAGCACGCGAAATGACGGTGAATTTGTCCGCAAGCCATGTTAAATCTGCTGAAGGTTTACCTTGCTTGAGCCGCATTAGGCCACTGGCTTGAATCGTGCCGTCGCCACCATGCCATGAGGCTTGTTTAATGCGCAATTGGTCATTGTCAAAGTTGGCTTGCAGTATGCCATCTTTGAGCATGACACCTTCTGATGGTAAGCTAAAAAACAGCTTGCTGGCTTGCACATTGCCAGCTAAATTTGGCGTTTTAAATGTGCCGTCACCTGCCACTTCTAGCTGAATGGCGCCATCTAAATCAGCATCCATGAGTGAGGGCGGTAAGGGCAGCCAAGCCAAAGTGTGGAGTTGTGCTTTGCCATTTACACGCAATGGCGCACTGGCAAGCAAGCTATAGCCAGCCTCGGTTTTGCTGAGTTGCGTGGTGAGATTTGCCTCTAAATCGCCCATATTGCGGCCGTGGATGCTGGTATTGAGCGTGACTTGGTTATTGTTAAATTGAATATCGGTTTTAACTGTTTCTAAACCTAGCGGTTTTTTTGCACCGCTGTTAGTAATGTTTAAGTCGCCCGATTCACGCCAAAAGTGAGTGCTGCCATTTAAATTATCAGCCGAGTTAATATCCCACTTGCCCGCAAAAACAGCATCGCCGTGCAATTCTTCAGGTAATGGCAGCGTGTTGGCAGGCAAATCTGCCAAGCTAAGTTGCTCAAGTCGCCCCGTGCTGGCAAAGCCTTTTGTGCTGAGTTTTAACTGCTCAACCAGCGCGCGGCCGTGAGCCAACTGAAAGTGCGCTATATTGAGCGAAACATTTCTGTTTTCACTCGCTATATCAAATGCCAAAGGTGCTGGTGCCATCAGCTTAATGGGCGTTTTGCCAACATAATCAAAGTGTTGCAACATGCCATGCCATAAGCTTTTGTTTAAGCCACCTTGTAGGCCGCTGGTCAACTTAAAGTCTTTAGATTGCGCATTTGCCAGCAGTTGATGTTGCATTTTTGTGCCCTGCAATGTCAGTTGCGCATCCATCACAGGGTGCGTGCCATATTGCAAGCCACTCGCCTTAAAGTCGCCTACTACTTTGCCATCAGCTTCTGGCATCACACTGGCTTGCCCAATCAGTTTATCTACTTTAAATCCTTGTGGTAAGTGCAGCTTTTGTGCGTCTAAGTTAAAACGCAGGGAAAAACTTTCTAATACGCCATCTAGCGTGCCATCTGCTATTAGCGTGCCTGCGTAATCTGCGCCAAATTTGCTTAAATCAGCAAAATCAGCCTGCCAAGTGATGTGGTTATTGGCTTGGCCATTTATATTCTCAATATTGCCTTGGGCCTTAAGTGCGTTGTTGGCTACCGTGGCTTGTAGATCTAGGTTACGAATTTTGTCGTTTTGAATTTGTAGCTTGCCAGTGCTATGAAATGCCTGACTTTGCCAGAGACTATCGCGCGTGCTGTATTGCACATCTAGCAAGGCTTCGGGCAATAATTTGCCTTGTATAGTTGCATTCATATTCAGGGTGGCGGCAGGGTAATTGCCAAGCCGCTCAGGGCGAATTTCGGTGATATTGGCCTGAATATTGATTGGGTAGTCATCACTTAAACTCAATTTTCCTATCAACTGGGCGTGGGCGGCGGCTGGTGTTTTACTATTGCTTTCTGGGGATATAATCAGTTGGTCATTTTGTTTTGCCAGCCATAAATCACTTTCAAATAGTAGATTATTAAGGTCGCCAGACACGTTAGCTTTAACGTTATATGGTGAACTGTGGTTTTCTTGTTTGATGGCCACTGTGCCAGCCATTGTAAAAGGTTTTGCGGAGTTCATTTGTAAGGCAATAGCCGCATCACCCCAAGGTGTAGCTGCGCTTAGTTGATTGATTTTAATGGTTTTGCTATCAGCCACAAGTGCAAACTTTACGTTGCTAAAACTATGTTGTTGATTGCCATCCATAATCAGCAATTCAGCCACTTCACCATTTTTAATAGAGGCAGGGAATGGCAGTTTAATGCGCTCTGGCAAGCCATTTTTATCCGTTTTTTTTGCGCCGTGATGTAGGGTAATGATGAGCCTTTTAGCGCGAATACTATCTACCAATAAATTACCTTCACCAAACGGTGAAAGCTGCCAGCGCGCATCTAATTTTTCTAGCTTTAGTGAAATACCCTCTAAATCATAATTAAAAGTATCAAGGCTAGAACTGGCGCTGATGGACATGTCCGCGCGAGCAAAGCTAAAGCTTAACATGGTGATACAAAGTAATATGGCAAACAGGCGGCGCAACATTAGAATGCCACGCCAATATTAAAATGCAGTCGGTAGTCATCTACCTCTTGCCCGTAGGCAATATCTGCTCCAATTGGGCCGAGCGGGCTTTTCCAGCGTGCACCTAGGCCATAACCATATACAGGTTCTAAGTCAGCCCAAGTATTGGCGGCATTACCTGCATCCACAAATACTGCCGCACCCCATTGATTGGTTAGCCACTGTACAATTTCTACGCTGCCAGTTGCCACCAATTTGCCACCCACTGTTGCACCGGCTTCTTGCACGCCTAAACTTTGAAATGCGTAGCCGCGCACAGATTGGTCGCCGCCTGCGCGAAATAAGAATGCCTCAGGTGCATTATTTTTACCATTGACCATGCCAATTTCGGCACGCGCGATAAACTGTGTGCTGGTGGTCATTGGGTAATAAACTTGTGTTTTTATGTGGCTATATAAAAATTGCCCATTTGAAAGGGAGTCAAACGGTGCGTAAGCAAATTCGCTATTGACTAAGTAACCTCGCGTAGGCGCTAAGTCGTTATCAGTATGGCGCAAAGTAATACCATAATTGAGTGTGGCGACTTTTTTGGTGGTCGATTCACCCCCATCAATATCTTGCTGCTCAATTAAATAATTGGCGCCTAAGTATTGCTCGCGCTTGCGTGGACCCCATGCACGTTTGATTTTGACTTGGCTAGACGTCAGAACTTGACCTTCAATATTAGTGCGATTGATGTCAGCAATTATGCTGTCTCGATAACCTTTTTTGGTGATAGGAAACTGAATTTGACCAATCAGTGATTGCGCTTTTTGTTCAACTTTTAAATTGCTGGCAAATCGCCAGTCACGCCCAAATAGGCTGAGGTCTTCAAGGGTCAATTGAGTGCGAGCACCTGTGTTAGTGCTGTAACCGACGCCAACGCCCATTTTGATACTTTTGTTTTCAAGCACAACGACTTTGATAGGCGCTTGGTGTTGATTGTCAGCATTGGCGGCTTTGGTGTCGGCGGTGACTTCTACGTTGCTAAAGTAGCCGCTTTCTTGCAGACGTGCCTGAAAAGTAAGTAAATCAGTTTGTGTATAGATAGCATTGGGCTTAATTGGGCTCAGATTTTTGACCACACTTGGCGAATAACGCGTTAAACCTTCAATATTGATTGTGCCAAAATAGACTTCGTTACCACTGTCGATTTCAACTTTTAGCGCAACGGTATTTTCTTCTACATTGACTTGTGCAAGGCTGTTGCTAATAGTGGCGTTTGCGTAACGCTCGACCAGTAAACTGGTGAGTAATCTACGTTTGGCTTGCGCCCAGTACTCTTGCCTAAAAATTTCACCTTTGGCGAGCAGCCATTCATTGCGCAATGTCGTCATATTGGGAGTGCTTTTTTCACTAGCCTGACGAATGGCACCTTTAAACTGAATATCTACGCTGCTAATAATGGCTGGCTTGCCAAGCGCAATATCAAAATGCGCAACCGATATATTGCCTTTTTGACTGAGTTGGCTGGTGATGGTGGGGGAAAAATAGCCTTCAGTAGCAAGCAGATTTTTAATGTTTTGCGGTGCAGCCTCAAATAAACGCTGCCATTCAGTCGCAGTGGTGCGCGCATTATTGCGCCATTCGAAGATTTGCAGATGTTTTTCTAATAAGGTTTTGATTGCAGCGGTGTCGGCATCGACAGTGCTTGCCTGCACAGCAATTTCTGCCTCATACGTGCCATCAACTACTTGCGCGGATACATTGCAACTGAGTAAAATTACCCATAAAAATAGCGCTAATATGCCATATTTGATGTTTTTGATGCGTAGTTTGGCTAATAGCATTGTGCGCATTAAAGCCTGATTAAATGTGGTTTACAAGCTCCGTAGCCTTGCCAATATAGCTTGCTGGCGTGAGCGCAAGTAGGGCAACTTTGGCATCATGCGGAATCGCCAAGCCGCTAATAAACACGTGCAATGAATCTTTATTGATGCCACCTTTACCGCGGGTGAGTTCTTTCAGTTGCTCGTACGGGTTTTCAATGCCATAGCGACGCATCACGGTTTGAATAGGCTCGGCAAGAACTTCCCAGCTATTGTCTAAATCTTCCGCGAGTTTTGCTGCGTTGATTTCAAGTTTATTGAGGCCGCGTAAACATGAGTCAAACCCCAACAGAGTGTAGCCAAAAGCCACGCCCATGTTTCGCAAAACGGTGCTGTCGGTTAAATCACGCTGCCAGCGAGAAATCGGTAGCTTTTCAGCTAGGTGGCGCAGTACGGCATTGGCTAAGCCTAAATTGCCTTCTGAGTTTTCAAAGTCAATCGGGTTGACTTTATGCGGCATGGTGGATGAGCCAATTTCGCCAGCTTTGACTTTTTGCTTGAAATAACCCACAGAAATATAGCCCCAAATATCGCGGTTGAGGTCAATTAAAATGGTGTTGATGCGCGCGAAGCAATCATAAAGTTCTGCCATGTAATCATGCGGCTCAATTTGAATGGTCATCGGGTTGTAAGTTAAGCCTAATTTTTCAACAAACTGTTTGGCAAAACTTTCCCAATCAAATGTGGGGTAGGCTGATAAATGCGCGTTAAAATTACCCACAGCCCCATTTATTTTTCCCAATATCTCATTGTTTTTTAATTGTTTTTGTTGACGTTGCAAACGAAAAACCACGTTAGCCAACTCTTTGCCCATGGTGGTGGGTGAAGCTGTTTGTCCGTGCGTACGCGATAACATGGGTTGCGCTGCGAGTTGATGCGCTAATTCACTGAGCCGTGCAGTGAGTTGGTCTAAAAACGGCAGCATCACTGTATCGCGCGCTGATTTGAGGATTAAAGCGTGGGATAAATTGTTAATATCTTCAGATGTGCAAGCAAAGTGGATAAACTCACTGGCTTTTTTGATTTCTGGGTTGGCATCAAATTTCTCTTTTAACCAATATTCCAGCGCTTTTACATCATGGTTAGTGCGCATTTCAATGGCTTTAACTTGGCTTGCATCAACCTCGCTAAAGTGGGCAATGGCAGCATCTAGCTCCGCAACCGTTGCCGCGCTAAATGGCGCAACTTCGTGCAAATCTTTAGCCGCACTTAAGGCTTTCAACCATTCAATTTCCACCCAAGCGCGATGTTTAATCAGTGCATATTCGCTAAAAAATGGTCTTAGCGCATCCAGTTTAGTTTGGTAGCGGCCATCAAGTGGGGAGAGTGCATTGAGTGTGGTGAGTGACATGGTGCGAGCTTTCAAAACAGCGGTTGTGATAATACCGCTATTTTACCCTAGTCGCAGGCGTGGCAAAATGCTTTTATTGCTGCAGTTTAAAATTACTATAGAGAGCTATCAAAGTTGCTTGATTTCGCCATTTATAATAGCGCATCAAAAAGTGCTATTTTTGGCAATTTTTAGTGCATCTTCATATTAGGTGCTCTGTAAGCCAGTATCCATGCGGCTTACAGAGGTGTAAAAATCTCTCGGCAAAAAATTGCCTGATTTAATCACTTAAATCAGGCTCTTTCTTGATGAAGTAATAGTGGGTTTTTTTAAACCACCAGCATATCCACAAACGTATTCACTGGAGTGGCTTCTAATTTCGCTTGGTCTAAACACAAGGCCAAAATATCCGCTTGTTTTTTAACATCAAAACGTCTGTTTAAATTCACTTTAAATTTTTTCACTAATTCTGGAATGCCCTCACCGCGGCGGCGGCGGTGACCAATTGGATATTCCACCGCAATTTTGCTTGAGTTGGTGCCATCTTTAAAAAACACTTGAATGGCGTTGGCAATCGAGCGTTTTTCTGGGTCGTGGTAATCCTTGGTGTACTCTGCGCGTTCCACGCAAGTCATTTTGGCGCGGATGGCGTCAATGCGTGGGTCTGCGGCAGCGGCATCTTCGTAATCTTGCGCGGTGAGGCTGCCTTTTAATAAACCAACGGCAGCCATATATTGTATGCAATGGTCGCGGTCGGCTGGGTTATCTAATGGGCCTGTTTTATCAATAATACGGATGGCAGATTCATGCGTGGTAATCACAATTTTATCAATTTGCGCAATTTGGTCGAGCGTTTGCAATTTACTGCCCACTTCTTTATTCAATTGGAATGCGCATTCCACCGCGGTTTGTGCGTGGAACTCAGCTGGGAAGCTGATTTTGAACAACACTTGCTCCATCACATATGAGCCGTAATCACGTTGAAATTTAAAGGCATTGCCCTTAAACAATACATCGTAAAAGCCCCACGTTTTGGCGGTGAGTGCTGATGGATAGCCCATTTCGCCTTGCAAAGTCATCCACGCTAAACGCACTGCACGGCTGGTTGCATCGCCCGCTGCCCATGATTTGCGTGAGCCAGTATTAGGGGAGTGGCGATAGGTGCGCAAGCTTTGGCCATCCACAAACGCGTTAGATACGGCATTGATGATGTCTTCTTTATTGCCACCTAGTAATTTAGTCACAACTGCAGTGGAGGCAATTTTGACCAAAATCACATGGTCTAAACCTACACGGTTAAAGCTATTTTCCAGTGCCAGCACGCCTTGAATTTCATGCGCTTTAATCATGGCGGTGAGCACATCTTTAACAGTCAGTGGTGCTTTGCCTTCAGCCACGTTTTTGCGTGACATATAGTCGGCCACCGCCAAAATACCACCCAAGTTATCCGATGGATGTCCCCATTCTGCGGCTAACCATGTGTCATTGAAATCTAACCAGCGAATCATCGCGCCAATGTTAAATGCCGCCAAAATTGGGTCTAGTTGATAGTTGGTGCCTGGTACTTTTGCACCGTTTGGCACCACCGTGCCTGCAATAACTGGGCCAAGTAATTTGGTGCATGCAGGGTAATCTAAAGCTTCAAAACCGCAACCTAAGGTATCCATTAAGCAGTTACGGGCAGTGTCAAACGCCTCATCGGATTTGATTTCATAATCCGCGACATAATTGGCGATATCGACAATCACTTGATCGGGAGCGGGGCGTACATTTGAAATATGTGAACTCATGTTTTACCTTTATCTAAAGTTAATGCAAATTCAGTTAGTGCTTCAAGAGAAATGGTTTTTAAGTGGTGCAGTACAAGGCGCACGGCGCGCAGAAACCAGAATGTACTGTTCGTACATGAGGATTTCGAGCACCGCGCAACACAGTAATGCGCGCTTAGAAACCATTTATCGGTCTTTCAATGCGACAAATGGGCGATTATCTGGCCCTGTGTACTCCGCATTTGGGCGAATGATTTTGTTATCAATGCGTTGTTCAATCACGTGGGCAACCCAGCCAGTAGTGCGAGAAATCACGAAAATTGGTGTGAACATCTCCGTGGGAATGCCCATCATGTGATAGCTTGAAGCGCTGTACCAATCGAGATTAGGGAACATTTTTTTCTCGCGCCACATGGTGGTTTCAATGCGGTCTGAAATATCAAACAGTTTCATGTTGCCTGCCGCTTCACATAGTGATTTGCTCACAGCTTTAATTGATTCATTGCGTGGGTCGGCAATGGTGTACACGGGGTGCCCAAAGCCGATAACGATTTCTTTACGCGCCATGCGTGCCATAATGTCGGCTTCGGCTTCATCGGCATTTTTGTAACGCTCGATAATTTCCATGGCGGCTTCATTTGCACCGCCATGTTTGGGGCCGCGCAGCGCGCCAATAGCACCAGTAATGCATGAATACATATCAGACAAAGTGCCCGCAACAACACGCGCTGTAAAGGTTGAAGCGTTAAACTCATGCTCTGCATAAAGTACGAGTGAAGTGTTCATCGCAGCAATATGTAAGTCAGAAGGTTTTTTACCATGCAATAAATATAAGAAGTGCGCAGCGATAGAGTCTTCGTCACTTTCAACATCAATACGTTTATTATTGTGGCTAAAGTGATACCAATAAAGCAAAATAGAACCAAAGCAAGCAATTAAGCGGTCACCTAGTTTTTTCGCATCATGCGTATTACGGTCAGCCGTTTCTGGCTCTAGAGTGCCAAGCATTGAGCAGCCTGTGCGCATCACGTCCATAGGGTGCGCGGTGTTAGGAATTTTCTCTAAAACATCCATGAGCGCTTGTGGAATGCCACGCAATTTTTTTAAGCGCGCATGATAGGCATTAAGCTCATCTTGCGTTGGCAATTCACCATGAATCAGCAAATAAGCCACTTCTTCAAACGTGGCTGATTTAGCTAACTCGATAATATCGTAGCCACGATAGTGCAAATCGTTGCCGGTATGACCCACGGTGCAAATTGCTGTGGTGCCAGCGGCTACACCCGCTAGCGCAACGCCTTTTTTCTTTTTTGGTTCCAGAGTTGTGGTCGCTTCAGACATGCTATTTTCCCCCTTTAAGCTTTTTTACTTTGATTAAATAAGGCGTCCAGTTTTTGCTCAAACGTGTGGTAACCCAAATGGTCATATAAATCCATACGTGTTTGCATCGTAGCCAACACATTTTTTTGCGTACCGTCTCTTTTTACGGCTTGGTAAACATTTAATGCGGCTTGATTCATGGCACGGAAGGCAGAAAGTGGATAAAGCACCATGCTGACATCGGCACTAGCTAGTTCATCTACCGTGAAAAGCGGAGTAGAGCCAAATTCAGTGATATTGGCGAGTACGGGCACTTTTACGGCATCTACAAACTGCTTGTACATGCTTAACTCAGTCATCGCTTCAGGGAAAATCATATCTGCACCTGCTTCAACGCAGGCACAGGCGCGGTCAATAGCAGATTGCAATCCTTCAACTGCTAGCGCATCGGTACGCGCCATGATGACAAAATCATCATACGGTTTAGCATCAACTGCGGCTTTTACACGGTCCACCATTTCTTCTAAACTCACAATGGCTTTATTAGGGCGGTGACCACAGCGCTTGGCTGAAACTTGGTCTTCAATATGCACCGCTGCAGCGCCTGCTTTAGCCACGCTTTTAACGCTACGTGCAATATTAAATGCGCCACCCCAGCCAGTATCAATATCCACCAACAATGGCGTATCAACAGCATCGGTAATGCGGCGTACATCTACAAGCACGTCTTCTAGACTAGAAATACCTAAATCAGGTAAACCAAGGGAGCCCGCCGCCACGCCGCCACCGGAGAGGTAAATGGCGTTGAACCCGGACTGCGTGGCGAGCATGGCGTGATAGGCATTGATGGTTCCGATGATTTGCAGTGGTGCTTCAGCGGCAAGGGCGGTGCGAAAACGTGCGCCTGCAGTTGTAATTTGTGTCATTAAAAAAACCTTTTCTGTGCTTCGTCTGAGATAGCAACCCCTGTGAGTTTGGCTTTTTGTAAAACTTCCCAGAAGTAACGGTAGGTAGCTCTATCGTGTAGCTCACCTGCATATTGAATGGGGCCCCAATTCACATCTTGTGCGGCCACTAAAATGTTGGCCGCATCAAGCACTTCGTCATAATTGGGTTTCATGGCATCCACAATGGCTTGAATTTGAGTAGGGTAAATACTCCACATCCGCAAAAAGCCAAATTCATTACGCGCGCGGCAAGCATCACTTTGCGTGGTTTCAACATTTTTAAGGTCTAGTGTGACGTTATGCGCAGGCACCACGCCGTTGGCGAGGGCGGCTGCCACCACTTCGGCTTTAGCCCGAGCGAGCAAGCGGTGCTCAAATTGCCCTGGGCTACGCATCGCACTTGCTGGAATAGCGCCATGATGTGCGCTGACAAAATCCATTAAGCCAAAGTCTAGCACTTGCAACCAAGGTAGTTTGGCAATTTCATGTACTTGCTTTAATGCGCCATGCGTTTCAACTAAAATATGCACGGGGATTTCACGTTCAATACCGCTAAATTTCGCCACTTTTTGAATATAGGCAATCATCTCTTTGGCTTGCGCAATATCTGTACATTTAGGAATCGTGATGTAGCTCAGCACTTGGCCTGCGCCAGCGACTAAAATGTCGATGTCCAACTTCCATGAAGGATGTGTGTAGTCGTGAATACGTGCGCCCGCCATTTTGTGTTTGTTGGCTTCTGAATTGAGCACGCGCACAATCATTTCAGCGTGCTCACGTTCTTGACCGCTGGCTGCACCATCTTCGCAATCGCAGGTAATATCAAACACTGGACCTATAGAATCTTGCAGTGATAAAGCTTTTAAAATCAGTTTTTCGCTGCCAGCAAAATGTTCGCAAGCGGGAATAAGCGGAAAAGGTTTTTCGCCGCCAAATAGTGCTTCTGATGGATGAACGAGGGTTGCCATGGTGCTATCCTTTAGCTTTAAATACTTTAATTTAGTGTTTGCGTGGCATGTGCACGATGTAATCAAGATCTAGCACCACATTGGGGTGATAGCCATTTTCAGTTTTAATGTCGGTGATTTCGTGTGCAGGCATATTTTTAACGCCCACCATACGCAAACGTAATGCGCCAATGTCCGTACGCTTAGGCAACGGCCAAGCATCAATCACTTCGGTGATGGTGTAAATGGTGTCACCCGCAAAGCACGGATTAACATGCGTTCCCGCGTTGATAGCAAGAATGCTGAGTGCGTTTTCTAAACCCTCAAAACTTAATGCGCGACAGGCAGAAATCACCACGCCGCCATACACTAGGCGCTGACCTATAGCTGAGTTTTTCATCAAATTTGCATCAAAGTGCAAACGTGCGTTATTTTGATAAAGTCTGGTAGCCAAACTGTGGTCACTCTCGTTGATAGTCATGCCTGCGGCGTGGTTAATACGCTCGCCCACTTGATAGTCTTCCCATAAATATTGTCCACCCGTGGCATTGGTTTGGTAATATTTTGCTGACATATAAGGCGATAACTGCAAATGTTCTACGCTTACAAAAGCCGGTAAATCTGGAATAACTGTCGCTGGGGCAGGCGATGACAGATTGTTTTTGTGTACCATGACCCAACGTACCCAACTCATCACAGGTATTTTGTGTTGATTGACCGTGGTTGAGCGCACCCAAACCACGCCACTTTTACCGTTCGAGTTTTGTTTTAAGCCAATGACTTCGCTACTTGTTGTGAGTGTGTCGCCAACGAATACAGGTTGAATAAATCTTGTATCGGCATAGCCTAAGTTTGCTACTGCATTGACCGAAATATCAGGCACCGTTTTGCCAAAAGCAATGTGAAAGGCTAGCAAGTTATCAATAGGCGTAGTTTTATAGCCCAAAGATTGCGCAAAAGGCTCGCTGCAATGCAAAGGGTTACGCGCACCAGTCAACGCAATATACAGCGCGGCATCCCCCGCGGTAATGGTGCGCGGTGTGGCGTGCAAAATCACTTCACCTAGCACAAAGTCTTCAAAGAAGCGCCCAGTATTAATTTTGGTAGAAACGGTCATTTAGATAAAGTCTTCTTCAAGTTCAGAAATCATATCGCTGAGTTTTAGTAAACGTTGCGCGGCTTTAACATGGTGCTGCTCAACTAATTTATCGTTCACAACTACAGTGCCTAAGCCGCCTTCATTCGCTTCTTGTAGGGCTTTGATAATCAATCTGGCATTGGCCACTTCGGTTGCCTTAGGCGTATAGGCGTCATTGCAATACGCAATTTGCGCTGGATGAACGAGTGATTTTCCATCTAAGCCCATATCACGCCCTAAGCGGCAAGCGTATTCAAAAGAGTGCATATTTTTAAAGTCACTTGTAATGCCATCAATCACACAACGGCCATAAGCGCGCGCAGCCAACACCACAAGTGATAGTGAAGTTAAAATAGCCGAGCGCTCATGCGTGACGCGGGCATGGAGTTGTGAAATTAAATCTGATGTTGCCATCACAATGCAGGTAATACGGTCTGATGCGCTGGCGATTTCTTTGGCGTTGAGCACGGCAATCGGGCTTTCAATCATCACCATAATCGGCATTTGGCTCCCCCCCGCGGCATCTAACGCAGCTTGGGCTTTTAATACATCCTCTCTTGACTCTATATTAGGAAACAAAATCGCATCTGCGCCAATATTGGCGACTGCTTTAATATCGTCTGGCCCCCAAATAGAGTCTAAATCATTGACTCGCACTACGACTTCACGTGAGCCATAGCCACCTTGTTTAACAGCGGCCACTACGTTTTCTCTGGATTGCAATTTGGCATCGACCAATATAGGGTCACCCAAATCTAGGATAACGGAATCGGCGGGCAAGGTGCGTGCGCGGTCTAAATAATGTAGGTTGCATCCTGGCACATATAGCATAGAGCGACGAGGGCGTAAGCAATATTCCATAATCTTTGCGCTTAAAAGTTAAGTTGAAGTGATTATATATACGCAATATTATAAATGTCAACATATATCTTATGTCTTATATAAGATATAAAACACTAGACATATTATTTATGGCGTGTTATAAATATCACATGTTGCAAATAAGTAGAGATAAGAAAATGGAAAAGCTTTCTAACTCACCCAATTACCGCCCTTTGTATGAGCAAATTAAAGTGCTGATTACGCAGAGCTTGATAGGTGGCGAGTGGCGCCCAGGTGAAATTATTCCTAGTGAAATAGAATTGGCATCGCGCTATAAGGTCAGTCAAGGCACGGTCAGAAAAGCGATTGATAGTTTGGCGACTGAAAATATACTCATTCGTCGTCAAGGCAAGGGTACGTTTGTAGCCACCCATGAAGCAGAAGGTATGAAGCTGCGCTTTTTAAGGCTAACAGCGGTCAATGGGCAAAAAGAGTTGTTGCAAAATGAGTTTTTGTCATGCGTAAAATCTAAGGCCAATGCGTATATTGCACAAATATTGGATATTAAAGCGGGTGCTTCAATTATAGAGGTGAAACGCTTGCTCACTTTTTCTGGCAGACCATTGATTTACGACCATCTGATTGTGCCAGCGGCACCGTTTAAAGGTTTAAACAGTGCAAAAGTTGAGGAGAGCAACGGTTCGATGTACAGCATGTATGAGTCGCAATTTGGTGTGCGCATGATACGTGCGGAAGAGCGATTAAAAGCAGTGGCCGCTGATAAAGAGGTCGCTAAAGCACTTGCCTTAAAAGAAGGTTACCCGCTGCTGAGTATCGAGCGTGTTTCGTTTACCTATGGCGATAAGCCGATGGAATGGCGCTTAGGATTGTGCTTAACGGACGACCATCATTATATGAGTGAGTTAGAGTGAGTGTTTTTGAAAAAACACTGTTTAAATTATGTAATAAATATGGCTTAAAATTGCCCGAGAGAATTTTATGCCTCTGGAAGCTGCATGGATACTGGCTTGCAGGGCAGTGCAAATGAAGATGTGTGAAATAAGCGTTAAAAATAGACAAAATAAAGGCTGCGAAAATGAGTGATTTAAAACAACGTGCGCTGGATTATCACCAATTCCCGATTCCAGGAAAATTAAGCGTGGAATCATCCAAGCCGTGCGCCACACAAGAGGACTTATCGCTCGCCTATACGCCGGGCGTGGCTGAGCCGGTACGTGAAATTAACGCCAACCCGGCGGATGCTTACAAATATACCAATAAAGGCAATTTGGTGGCGGTGATTACTGATGGCACCGCAGTTTTGGGTTTGGGTAATATGGGTGCGTTAGCTAGCAAACCGGTGATGGAAGGCAAAGCGGTGCTTTTTAAACGTTTTGCCGGTATTGATGTGTTTGATATTGAAGTGAATGCGAGTTCGCCAGATGCTTTTATTGAAACAGTGGTCAATATTGCGCCGACTTTTGGCGGTATCAACTTGGAAGATATTGCTGCGCCGCATTGTTTTTATATCGAAAACGAACTTAAAAAGCGTTTGGATATTCCGGTTTTTCATGATGACCAACACGGTACGGCGGTGATAGTGGCAGCTGCATTACTGAATGCGCTAGAACTGCAAGGTAAAACTTTAGCCACTGCAAAAATTGTATTTTTAGGCGCGGGCGCGGCTGGGTGCTCATGCGCAAAATTGCTTAAACGCATGGGCGCGACCAATATCACCATGACCGACAGAAGCGGTGTGTTGGATACTGACCGCACAGACTTGCATGACAATAACTGTGAGTTAGCCGTTGCCCCAAGTGCTAATAAAAACTTGGCTGATGTGATGCCTGGAGCGGACGTGTTTATCGGGGTATCAGCCAAAAATGCGCTCGACCCGAGTTTAATCAAGTTGATGGCTAAAAATCCTATCATTTTTGCGCTCGCCAACCCAGACCCTGAAGTGTTGCCTAGTATTGCGCATGCTATTCGCGATGATATTTTAATGGCCACAGGCCGCAGTGACTTTCCTAATCAAGTGAACAATGCGCTGTGCTTTCCCTATTTGTTCCGCGGCGCGCTAGATGCTAAAGCCAAGCAAATTACTGAGGAAATGAAAATTGCCGCTGCGCATGCGCTAAGTGAGTTGGCGCGCGAGCCTGTGCCAGTTGAGGTATTACAAGCCTACAACTTAAAAGAATTAACATTTGGCAAAGATTATATTATCCCTAAACCGTTTGATCAGCGCTTGTTGGCACGTGTGGCTGGCGCGGTAGCTAAAGCGGCGAAAGAAAATAACTAAGCTAGCGATATGAAAAAAATACAAGCAAAAAATCGGCCCAAAAACCTAAATTTATTGACGATACGCTTGCCAATCAATGCGGTAGTTTCAATCCTGCATCGCGCTTCTGGTGTGTTTTTATTTTTAGCGTTGCCATTATTTTTATTGGCTTTTCAAGCTTCTGTCCACTCGGCAAAAAGCTACGCAGAGTTAGCAGATTTACTTGATGGCTGGTTTATTAAATTGGTATTGATAGGCTTATCTTGGGCATTTTTTCACCACTTTTTTGCTGGTATTCGTCATTTGTTGCAAGACGTACATTGGATGACATCCTTACAAAAAGCGCGCTTTTCGAGCAGAGTCGTGTTGTGGTTAGTGGGGTTTTCTGTGTTGACTTTTGCTGTGTGTATCTGGTGATTTATGCTGATTGAACTGTTAACAGACAAATACCCTGGCATGCGTTTTTGGCTAACGCAGCGTTTAACTGCCTTAGTGATGGCGGCTTATTTTGTGCTTATGCTGTTGATATTAGTGATAGTGCGCCCAGAAGGGTTTGAAGGGTGGCGCAATTTCATTTCTCCCATTTGGCTAAGAATTGCCACATTTTTGTTTTTTACGTCACTTTGCATGCACGCTTGGTTAGGGGTGCGTGATGTGCTGCGAGATTACATTTTTAATGTAACGCTAAGGCAGTATTTACAAATTGTTGTAGATATTTTACTGGTGATTTATATCGTTTGGTTGAGTGTTATTTTGTGGAATTTATAGGTGGCTATGAGCTTAGAGATGAATCAAATAGAAAAGCATCAATTTGATGCAGTCATTATCGGCGGTGGTGGTGCGGGTTTACGTGCTTCATTACAATTAGCGCAGGCAGGCGTTAAAGTGGCGGTACTTTCTAAAGTGTTTCCTACACGCTCTCACACGGTGGCGGCGCAGGGTGGCATTGCGGCTGCTTTAGGAAATGTGGCTGAGGATAAATGGCTATGGCACATGTACGACACCATTAAAGGCTCAGATTTTTTAGGTGACCAAGATGCCATTGAGTTTATGTGTAAAAACGCCGCCAAAGCGATTATTGAGCTTGAGCATTTTGGCATGCCGTTTGACCGTTTAGCTTCAGGCAAAATTTTTCAGCGCCCATTTGGCGGCATGACACAAAACTTTGGAGAAACGCCTATTTCGCGTACATGTGCGGTGGCCGATCGCACTGGCCATGCGATGTTGCATACACTTTATCAACGCAACATTCAAGCCAATACCCAATTTTTTGTCGAGTGGTTTGCCCTTGATTTAATAAGAGATGCCGAAGGGGATGTGCTCGGTGTGATTGCGCTTGAGATCGAATCGGGTGAAATCCATATTCTGCAAGCCAAAACAACCCTGTTGGCAACAGGTGGAGCGGGACGCATTTTTCAAGCTAGCACCAATGCATTTATCAATACTGGCGATGGCTTAGGCATGGCGGCACGTGCAGGGCTGCCGCTGCAAGACATGGAATTTTGGCAGTTTCACCCGACAGGCGTATTGCACGCTGGAGTTTTGATAACCGAAGGTGTGCGCGGTGAAGGGGGTTATTTAGTCAATAGTGAAGGTGAGCGTTTTATGGAGCGTTATGCGCCAAACGCTAAAGATTTGGCTAGTCGTGATGTCATTTCGCGCGCATCAGCGACTGAAATCAAAGAGGGCCGGGGTGTAGGCAAAAACAAAGATGCGGTTTTTTTGAAGCTAGATCATTTGGGTGAGGAGCTGATTAACAAACGTTTGCCTGGCATCCGTGAAATTGCCAAAACGTTTGCCAATGTAGATCCTATCAAAGACCCCATTCCTGTGGTGCCTACCGCGCACTACATGATGGGTGGCATTCCAACCAATTTAGATGGACAAGTTGTTCTTGATAGTGAAAAGCCAGTTAATGGCTTATATGCGGTAGGCGAGTGCGCTTGTGTTTCAGTACATGGCGCAAACCGTTTAGGATCAAATTCATTGCTCGATTTAGTGGTGTTTGGTAAAGCTGCAGGCGACAAAATGGTGACAGAAATTGCGCAAAATAAAGCTCATAAGCCATTACCAACTAATGTAGCAGAGGCAACCTTGGCACGAATTGCACGCTTAGAAAAGACCAATGGCGAAAATGTGACTGAGGTAGGCGCACAAATGCGCAAAACCATGCAAACTCATTGTGGTGTGTTTCGCTTCCCTGATTTGTTAGCAACAGGAGTTGGAGAGATAGATGCCATTGCTGAGCGCGCAAAAAATATTGTTGTAAAAGACAAAAGCCAAGTATTTAACACTGCCCGTATAGAAGCATTAGAACTTGATAATTTAGTCGAAGTTGCGGTTGCTACGATGCATGCAGCAAATAACCGTACCGAGAGCCGTGGAGCACACGCGCGTGAAGATTTTGGCGAACGTGATGATACGAACTGGTTAAAACATTCATTATTTTATAAACAAAACAATCGCTTAGATTATAAAGATGTACGCTTAAAACCGCTTACTGTAGAAAGTTTTGAGCCGAAAAAGAGGGTTTACTAAGATGAAATTTAGCATTTACCGCTTTAACCCAGATGTTGATAAAAAACCCTATATGCAAGAGTTTGATGTGCAATTGCAGGAAGAAGATCACATGCTGCTGGATGCTTTATTGCGCATTAAAGAGTTGGACGATACCTTAAGTCTGCGTAAATCTTGCCGAGAAGGCGTGTGTGGCAGCGATGCCATGAATATCAATGGCAAAAATGGCTTGGCATGTATTACAAAAATAGCAGATTTAGAGCAGCCGATAGTGCTACGCCCCATGCCTGGTTTACCCGTTATCCGCGACTTAGTAGTCGATATGACGCAGTTTTTTGAAAACTATAATTCAGTTAAGCCGTATTTGGTGAATAACGACCCGCTACCTGAAACTGAGCGTCTGCAAAGTCCAGAAGATCGTGCAAAATTAGATGGCATGTATGAGTGCATTTTATGTGGCGCGTGCACCACTTCATGTCCAAGTTTTTGGTGGAACCCCGATAAGTTTGTCGGCCCTGCAGGCTTGATGCAAGCCAACCGTTTTATTATGGATTCACGCGATCAGGCCACTGAAGAGCGATTAGAAAATCTCGAAGATCCATACCGTTTATATCGCTGCCATAACATTATGAACTGTGTTGAAGTTTGCCCGAAAAAGCTCAACCCAAATGCAGCGATTGCCAATATTAAAGATTTAAAAATTGCACGTGCTAAAGATAAAAAACCAGCTAAAAAAATATTTGGTATTAAGGCGAGCTAAAAATGATGAACGCAGAAAATATGTTAGATGCTGAACAAAAGCGCCTTGCTTGGCGTTGCAGACGTGGCTTATTAGAGCTGGATATTGTGTTGCAGCGTTTTGTAAAAGATGAGTTTAATCAATTAAGTTTAGGTGAGTTGCGCGTGTTTGATGCCATGTTAGAGCTACCAGATAATGATTTTTGGGATTATATCAATGGGACTAACACTGCAAAAAAAGATGCAGATATGACAGCAGTGATTACAAAAATTAAAGCAGCACAGTTTAATCATCAGGAGGCAGATTAATATGACGACACACATTGGGGAACAAGCGCTTTCGCTCGATGCCAGTGCGCTTGGCGATTATTGGCCTGGGATTCAACTATATTATCCACCTGTTAAATATGCGCCAAGTCTGGGGATTTATGAGGACATGGATCAAGCCGCTGCGCGGATGAAAAAGCACGCACACTTTAGTAGCGCACATACTTTGATTTTTGACTTAGAAGATGGCTGTCGTCAAAAAGAAATGAGTCGTGATTTATTGCGGCAAGAACTGGCTATGCTTAAAAAAATGAATCCACGCGTGACAGTGGCGATTCGCTGTAACTCTTTCCGCACCGATGAGTACGAGCTAGATATGAAGCTCGTTTGCGAAATGGGCGAATATATTGATGTGGTCATGCTGGCAAAAGCGGGCGAAGCTTATGGCGCAGCCGAAGTGCGTGATTTATCCAGCTTTTTGTTGAGCATCAACCCAAATATTACGATTCAGCCGATTATTGAGCACCCAAAATCGCTCAAAATTGCCCCTGAACTGATGCAGTACAGCACAGTTAAACACGTGGTTTTTGGTATTCATGACTTTTCAAAAGCGATGGGTATTCATATTACGCCAGAACATTGGATTGAAGAGTTGCAGTTTTATATGAATCAATTGATGTTTGAAGCACGTATTGCGGGTAAAGGCGTGATTGGCGGCGTGGAAACGCTGATTGGGCAAAATATTATGCCTGATAAATTTTTAGAGCCACATGATGTGCGCCGTTGGCTTGATTTGCATGGTGATAATGAATCACGCGTGGTGTATAAGCATGCATGCCAAGAGGCTGCGATGGGTCTAACTGGTAAGCAAGTGATTCACCCTGGGCATATTCATTTATGTAAAACCGCTTATACGCCCTCGCCAACAGAAGTTGCGCAAAAAGTGGCGATTTTAAAAGCGGCCATTGATGCGGACGCTTTGCTAGGCGGCGCGATTAAATTTGAAGGTGAAATGCTAGACCCGCCGATGTTTGGTAAAGCCTTACAAACGCTATTACGTGCACATGCGTTACGAGCATTAAAAACAAGCGACATGGAGTTTGCTGTCCATGTGTTGCAATTATTACCCGCGCAAGTGGTTCGTCAAAACTGGCCTTATGGAGTACTTTTATGATATTTAGCAAATTTCCAGAGTGGGAATGGCAAATCCCCAAAGCGTTTAATATCGGTGTGGCATGTTCTGATAAGCATTTAGGTACACCGCAAGCAGACAATATTGCCATGATAGTGGAAGACGATGTATTGGGCACCGCGCAAATCACGTTTGCAGAGTTATCGCGTAAGACGGACCAGTTTGCGCAAGTGTTGCGTAATTTAAAAGTAAACGTGGGCGACCGAGTGTTAATACGCTTACCCAATAGCTTGGATTACCCGATAGCCTTTTTAGGAGCGATGAAAATAGGCGCGATTTCCGTGCCTACTTCAACCTTACTGACTGCCGAAGAAGTGGCGTATTTAGCCAAAGACTCAGGCGCAAAAGTACTGGTTACAGACGCTGCAGCTTGGGAAGTGATGGCAGAACAAATTGAAACTGCCTTGGGTGATGAGCCCACCTTAAAACATGCTTTGTTAGCACAGGCTAAAGAAACGCAACCACACCGCAGCTTTAATGTGTTGAATTTAGCAAATTGTTTACAAGTCACGCAAGAGTGCGATGCGCCGTATAAAACCCAAGCCAACGACCCTGCCTATTTGGTTTATACCTCCGGTACTACGGGATACCCTAAAGGTGTTTTGCATGCGCACCGCTCTTTGTTAGGCCGCCAGCCAGCCGCGCAATATTGGTTTAATTATAGTAATACGGTACAAGACCGCATTATGCACTCAGGAAAATTTAACTGGACTTACGTGCTCGGCACAGGCTTGATGGACCCGCTGTATTTAGGTAAAACCGTGATAGTGCATGAAGGTAAAAATGATGCGCAAAAATGGCTAGATTTAATTCAAAAACATGCCGCGACGATCTTTATTGGTGTACCCACTATTTATCGCCAAATATTACAAAAAACCACCACCACAGGCGCACAGTTGCCAAGTTTGCGCCATTATATGAGCGCGGGCGAGCATTTGTCAGACGAGGTGTTGAGCCAATGGCGCGAGCGTTTTGGGCTGGAGATTTATGAAGCGGTTGGCATGAGTGAGTTTTCTTATTATCTATCTCAAAGCAAGTTCCGCCCAATTCGCGCAGGCTCTGCAGGCTTTCCGCAACCTGGGCACAATATTCAGCTACTTAATCCAGAAACTTTAGAGGCGGTAGCGTCAGGCGAAGAAGGCATGATTTGTGTGCCAGACAGCGACCCAGGCTTATTTTTGCGCTATTGGAACTTAGAAGAAGAAACCGCTAAATATAAACATGATGGCTATTTTTTCACAGGAGATTATGCCAAATATGATGACGATGGCTATATTTGGTTTTTGGGTCGTAAAGACGACATTATTAAAAGTTTTGGCTACCGCGTTTCCCCTTATGAGATTGAGCGTGTGTATAAAGGCCACCCAGATGTAGCAGATTGCGCTGCGGTGGGTGAAGAAATTGAAAAAGATAAATTGCTTGTGGTGATTTATGTGATTTTGAAACCAGAGGCAAAAACCAGTGCAGATGATTTGTTAGGCTATGGCAAGCAGCATTTAGCTGCATATAAAACGCCTAAAACGGTGTACTTGGCGCAAGATTTTCCAAGGACAAAAAATGGCAAAATTTTGCGTAAGGACATTAGCGCAAAAATAGCTGTTGGTAAAAGTTCGCGCTAGGATATTTGAGTGTTTAAAAAAGCATATTTTATGCAGTTTTTAATGCAACATCATTTGAGCACCTCCGCAAGCCTCATGGATACTGGCTTGCAGGCTGATGATTTTTTCTCGGCGGTTTTTTTGGTAGAAATTTAACGAAGTAAAATCAGCAAAATTGGCGCAAAAAACGCGCATATATTTTGCTAATATTGACCCAGATAATACAAAGAATTTGATGACCATGATTAAACAAAATGACTTTATTCAAAGCATCAAAGATGCCTTGCAATATATTTCGTATTATCACCCGCAAGATTATATAGAGGCATTGGGACGCGCCTATGAGATGGAGCAATCTCCCGCCGCCAAAGATGCCATTGCGCAAATTTTAACCAATTCGCGCATGTGTGCGGAAGGCAAAAGACCACTTTGCCAAGATACTGGCATTGTTGTTGCTTTCGTTAAGGTTGGGATGCAAGTGCAGTGGGATGCGACGCTTGATATTGAGCAAATGGTGAATGAAGGCGTAAGACAAGCCTACATGCTGCCAGAGAATAAATTGCGTGCCTCAATTGTGCGCGACCCCGCTGGAAAGCGCGCCAATACTAAAGATAACACGCCAGCTGTGGTGCATGTTTCACTGGTGGCGGGTGATAAAGTAGAGGTGCAAATTGCGGCAAAAGGCGGCGGCTCTGAGAATAAAGCCAAGCTAGTGATGCTCAACCCAAATGAGAGCATTGTGGACTGGATTTTAGAAGTGGTGCCCAAAATGGGTGCGGGTTGGTGTCCACCAGGGATGTTGGGCATCGGTATTGGCGGTAGTGCTGAAAAAGCCATGTTGTTGGCTAAAGAGTCACTCATGGCGCCCATTGACATGCATGAACTTAAAGCAAGGGGTGCGGCAAATAGAATTGAAGAATTACGCTTAGAAATTTATGAGAAAGTGAATAATTTAGGCATCGGTGCGCAAGGTTTGGGTGGGCTTACCACGGTTTTGGATGTGAAAATTTTAGATTACCCAACACATGCGGCCAGTTTACCAGTAGCGATTATTCCAAATTGCGCGGCTACACGGCATGTGCATTTTGAGCTGGATGGTTCTGGTCCTGCTGAGCTTGTTCCGCCAGATTTGACGGCATATCCAGATGTGTATTGGCAAGCGAGCCCGTTATCAAAACGGGTGAATTTAGATATGGTGACAAAAGCAGAAACGGCTAGTTGGCAGGCAGGAGAAACTTTATTACTCAGTGGTAAGTTACTGACGGGGCGCGATGCCGCGCATAAACGCATGGCAGATATGATGGCAAATGGTGAAAAATTGCCTGTGAGTTTAGAAAACCGCTTTATTTATTACGTTGGGCCAGTAGATGCTGTGCGGGATGAAGCGGTAGGCCCCGCTGGCCCTACAACAGCCACACGTATGGATAGTTATACAGAATTGATGCTTTCTCAAACGGGCTTAATCGGTATGGTAGGAAAAGCCGAGAGGGGCGAAGAAGCGATTGAAGCCATTAAAAAACACCAAGCGGTGTATTTAACGGCGGTGGGTGGCGCGGCTTATTTGGTGAGCAAGGCGATTAAAAAATCGTGTGTGTTGGCTTTTGAAGAATTAGGCATGGAGGCAATTTATGAATTTGACATTGTCGATATGCCCGTAACGGTTGCGGTTACCACGCATGGAGAGTCTGTGCATCAAACAGGGCCAGCACAGTGGAAAAATAAAATGATTACGATTGTGCGTTAAGTCACATAATAGTTGAATTTTTTACTCTACTATTAGTCACACTGAGTGATAAAATGAGAGTGATGATGATGCGTAACTATTTAACAGTTTTATTCGTGTTTGTTTTTTTTGCTGGCCAAGCCCACGCAGAGACTATGTTAGATTATTTTACTGATGCAGAAGGCAAATATGCCGGTCCAACAGTTGAAGATAACGTAAAGGCGATGGATACCGACAAAAATGGCTTTGCCGATGCCAGTGAGGTGCGTGCTTATTTAGAAAAAACGCACGGCAAAGGCTATGAGAGTGCGGTACTTGATAGATTTGAATCATCTGTCAAAGGTGCTAGCTGTGGTTCACCATTTGCCAACAAGTTGTACGCAACCAAATAAAAGGCTCACATTGTTTTGAACCGCAAAAGGTTTTGCATGTGGGCTGGTTTATAATTAATTTATCTTTTTTTAATTCACTTTATCATGACCATGCTAAAAGCCTACCAAGCCCATGTTGCTGAACGCAGCGCTAATCAACTTCCACCATTACCATTATCCGCCGAGCAAGTGGCGCAAGTGGTTGAATTGCTTAAAAATCCACCAGCAGGTGAAGGTGAAACTTTACTAGATTTAATTGCCAATCGTACCCCAGCAGGGGTTGACCAAGCGGCTTATGTAAAAGCCGCTTTCCTAGCAGATATTGCCAAAGGCACCGCTAACTCACCTTTAATTACACCTGAAAAAGCAGTTGAATTGCTCGGCACTATGCTTGGTGGTTATAACGTACAAGCGCTAGTTACTTTGCTTGAAACACCGATGGCTGCTCATGTGGTGAAAGCCCTAAGTAGCACAATCTTGATGTTTGATGCATTCCACGATGTGGATGTGTTAATGAAAGCTGGCAACGCACATGCTAAGAAACTGATAGAAAGTTGGGCGAATGCTGAGTGGTTTACCAATGCACCAGCATTAGGTAACGAGCTCAAAGTCGTGGTGTTTAAAGTGGATGGCGAAACGAATACTGATGATTTAAGCCCTGCGCAAGACGCATGGAGCCGCCCGGATATTCCTTTACACGCCAAAGCCATGTTGATTAATAAAATGCCTGAAGGCTTGAAGTTAATTGAAGCCCTAAAACAAAAAGGCTTGCCACTTGCTTATGTGGGCGATGTTGTGGGTACAGGTTCCTCACGCAAATCAGCCATTAACTCTGTGCAATGGTTTATGGGCAATGATATTCCGCACATTCCAAACAAGCGCACAGGCGGTGTGATTTTAGGTGGCAAGATTGCGCCTATTTTCTTCAACACGGCTGAGGATTCAGGTGCATTACCGATTCAGTGTGATGTTTCAAAATTAAATACTGGCGATGTGATTGTCATTAAGCCTTATGAAGGCAAAGTATTGAGTGAGAGTGGCGAAGTGCTTTCTAGCTTTGAGTTGAATCCAATCACCATGCCAGATGAAGTACGCGCTGGTGGCCGTATTCCACTCATTATTGGTCGTGGTCTAACGTCTAATGCACGTAAGGCACTAGGTTTAGGCGAAACTGATGCCTTCATTAAATCAATACCAGCAAAAGAGTCAGGCAAAGGCTACACCCTTGCCCAAAAAATGGTGGGTAAGGCGTGCGGAGTTACTGGCGTGCGCCCTGGTACTTATTGTGAGCCAAAAGCCACAACGGTTGGTTCGCAAGATACCACAGGCGGTATGACGCGTGATGAGCTGAAAGAGTTGGCTTGTTTAGGCTTCAGTGCCGATTTAGTCATGCAAAGTTTCTGCCACACGGCGGCTTATCCAAAGCCAGTGGATATTAAATTACAACACAGTTTGCCAGAGTTTATGTCTAGCCGCGGGGGTGTTTCATTGCGTCCGGGCGATGGTGTGATTCACTCATGGTTAAACCGCATGGTATTGCCTGACACTGTCGGGACTGGTGGCGATTCACATACACGTTTCCCTATCGGTATTTCGTTCCCAGCTGGTTCTGGTCTAGTTGCGTTTGCCGCTGCGACTGGCGCAATGCCGCTTGATATGCCGGAATCAGTATTGGTGCGTTTTAAAGGGGAAATGCAACCGGGTATTACGTTACGTGATTTGGTGAATGCGATTCCTTATGCGGCGATTCAAGAAGGCACTTTAACCGTTGGTAAGTCAGGCAAAAAGAACGTATTTAATGGACGCGTGTTAGAAATTGAAGGCTTGCCAGATTTGAAGGTTGAACAAGCATTCGAGCTTGCCGATGCTTCAGCTGAGCGCTCTGCGAATGGCTGTACGGTGCTGTTGAACGAAGCGCCAGTGATTGAGTTCTTAAATTCCAATATCGTGTTGATGCAAAACATGATTGAAAATGGTTATGAAGATGCCCGCACGCTACAACGCCGTATTGAAAGTATGCAAGCATGGTTAGCAAAACCTGAGCTACTTAAACCAGATGCGGATGCAGAATATGCACATGTGATTGAAATTGATTTGAATACCATTAAAGAGCCGCTAGTGGCTTGCCCGAACGACCCTGATGACATCAAGCCATTGTCAGCAGTGGTCGGTGATAAGATTGATGAGGTGTTTATTGGTAGCTGCATGACTAATATCGGCCATTATCGTGCGGCGGCTAAAGTGTTAGAAGGCTCAGGCGGCATTCCAACCCGTTTATGGATTGCACCACCAACACGCATGGATGAGGCACAACTGCGCGATGAAGGTGTGTATTCCACTTTTGGCGTGGCTGGCGCACGCACTGAAATTCCTGGCTGTTCATTATGTATGGGCAACCAAGCACGCGTGGCGGATAAAGCTACGGTTTTCTCAACCAGCACACGTAACTTTGATAACCGTATGGGGCGTGATGCTCGTGTTTACTTAGGTTCAGCCGAGTTGGCGGCTGTGTGCGCAAAACTAGGCCGTATGCCTACGCATGCCGAATATTTAGAAACGGTCGGTAATAAATTGGCCAATACCGCAGAAATCTACAAGTATTTGAATTTTAACCAAATGACTGATTATCTGGAATCTTTGAGTAAGCTTAAAAAGACCATTCCTATTACTGAAGTCGCATAAAGTTGTTATAGAGCGGTCATTGACCGCTCTAATTTTATGTGCCTAAATAACAGCATTTAAGGGAAAAACAACATGACAGAACAGTTCCAGCCACCAGGGTTCCACCAAGAAGACGTTTTTAAAAAGCCGCAGCGCAATAGTTGGAAGGTGATGGTGCCTTTGATTATTGTTTTGCTGATAGCAATTTGGGTTGCCCTGCAATACGGCGTTGATAAAAAAGCGATTGCGGGTGGCGCGGTGGCTTATGGCATCATTACCAGTGCTTTTACGTGGCTAGTGGGCATGATTGGCTTGATTCCCATCATTGGCCCCTTGATTGTAAAAGTGCTGTCTATCGGCGTCATCTGGCTGCTAAATGCCATTGGTTATCTGGTTTCTTATATTGCCATTAAGCGCGGATATTCTAAAGATGTGCTGACTTATCGTGGGCTGACGATTGCGCTGATTACGGGGATTGTGATTGGTTATGTGATAGGTCACTACATTTGATGCAAAAGTATTTCTATCGGCACATTTCTGCGTTGCTCAGTACTCAAAATCCTCATGTACCTTATGTACACTCCGGTTTTTCCGTGCCGTGCGCCTTGAACTGCGCGCGATATAAACAGTTTTGCAGCAGACGCAACTGAGGCTTTTTAATTGCTTGGTGTTTGGTTAACTCAGATCAAGTCACACGCGCGTAAACTCGCCGATTTCTTTCCGGCAATTTTCTTTTTTGGCGGTTTTTTGTGGGATGCGCTCACCATTGGCCGTAATGTGGCAGCCTCAGATTTAACCATATTTGCGGCGTATCTACTGATTGCCGCTATCATTTTATACACCATTAGCCGGCCAAGTTATATTCTGGCTAACTCGTTACAACAGATAGAAAAACTCCCTGATTGGCTGCCAACTTGGCTTAAAAACGCCATAGTAAAGCTTTATAAACGCTTGCATTACCCTAATTTACCGTATTTTTTACTGCAATTTATTTATGGTAACTTATTGAGTGCCTTGTTTATTTTATACTTTAAAAGCGCCAATCACTGGTTAGCTTGGTTCATGGCCTTGATATTAGGCGTGATGCTAGTAGCTAATGAATATTTAGAAGATGAGTATAAACAATTTACCTTAAGCTGGGCTTTGTTTGGCTTTTGCGCCATGCTGTTGTTTAACTTTGCCTTGCCATTTTTAATCGGTAGTATTCATGCCATTTGGTTTTATTTAAGCACGTTATTAGGTGCTGGCTTTGCTTATTGGCTGTATAAAAAAACACCTGAGCATTTTGGTAGCATCACGCCAGTTTGGGTGATTGCTGCCGCTTTAATGCTGGCTTACGCGGTAGATATGATTCCGCCCGTGCCACTCGTTAAGCGTGAAATTGCAGTGGGTTATGCGCTTAATAAAATTGATGGCAATTACCAATTGACGCAACAAGCCGCACCTTGGTGGGTGTTTTGGCGCGACACTAGCAATGATTTACAAGTAGGCGCAGGGCAACGCGTCTATTGTTTTTCTTCTGTGTTTGCGCCGCGGGGTTTAAAAACTAAGCTCTATCACCGCTGGCAATATGATGATGAAAAAAATGGCTGGCAAACTGTATCACGCGCAGGTTTTAGCTTATCTGGCGGCCGTGATGGTGGCTTTAGGGGCTACACCTACAAACAAGGTTTGCAGGCGGGTGACTGGAAAGTGAGTGTAGAAACTGAGAATGAAAAAACCGTCACGGTCATCACTTTTCATGTGCAAAATAGCTCAGAAAATGCCGCCAAAATTTCCGTGCCTTATTAAGCAAAAAAGCGCTAAAAAAACCATCCATTTTCAAGTAGATTTTCGCCCGAGAGATTTTTATGCCTCTGTAAGCCGCATGCAGACTGGCTTGGCGAGGAGCTGGAATGATTTGTTGAAAATTCAGGGCTGTTTTTAATATTTTTTGGCAGCTATTTTTTGCATATAAATAGCTACTTTTTTAGTTCATTTTTTTGAAAATTAACGACGCCCCAGTGCCACCAAATGCGAAGGAGTTTGACATCGCGTATTCTAGTCGCTCAACTTTTCTCGATACGTTGGGCACATAGTCTAAATCACATTTAGGGTCGGCATTTTTTAAGTTAATGGTGGGTGGTAATTGGTTGTTATAAACGGCCAGCGTGGTAATGACGGCTTCCAGCGCGCCTGCCGCACCCATTAAATGCCCGTGCATGGACTTTGTAGAACTGACCGCCAACTGGTAGGCGTGGTCGCCAAAAATCTGCTTAATCGCGTTGGTTTCGGTTTCATCGTTAAATTTGGTGCCGGTGCCGTGCGCGTTAATGTATTGAATATCGGTGGTTTTTAAGCCGGAATTTTTCATGGCGGCGGCCATTGTGGCAGCTTGGCCTTCAACTGACGGCACGGCAATATGCTTAAAGTCGTTGGCAGCACCATAGCCGACAATTTCTGCGTAAATAGTTGCTCCGCGCGCTTTGGCTTGTTCATATTCTTCCAGCACCAGCGTGGCAGCACCTTCACCAATCACCAAGCCAGAACGGTCAGCCGAAAATGGCTTGCATGATGCGCTGATGTCGTTTGCGTCTTCATCCGCCAAGGTGCGAATTGCCTCCCAAGATTTAATGCTGGCATAGGCCAAAATCGCGTCAGTGCCGCCTGCAAGCGCGGTATCAATATTACCCAGCATAATGTCTTTATATGCCTGCCCAATGGCCACGGCTGAAGATGAACAAGCGGTAGAAAAAGTGAGGTTGGGGCCAGAGACTTGAAAATGCGTCGCAATAGCCGAGGCCGCGCTGTTATACATGCACATCAACACCGTATAAGGCTTTAAACGGTTTTCGCCTTGCAAATACAGTGTTTGGTAACCATCTTCCACCGACAAAATGCCGCCCATGCCGGTGCCAATATACACGCCGGTTTGTTTTTTTGCTTGGTCATCAAGCGTTAAATGTGCGTGTTTAACTGCTTCAATGCTGGCATGCAGCGCCATTTGACCATTACGATCTAAAATCGAATAATCACTTTTTTGGCTAAAATAATTGACTGGGTCAAAATCAGCTTGTGCAGCCACTTTGCATTTAAGTTTGTCGGCGAACTCGCCTACAAATGGCTTTAAGCCAGACTTACCTGCAAATACATTTTGGCTAAAGTCTTCAATCGTATTGCCCAGCGGCGATACCAAGCCAAAACCCGTGATGACAACACGACGATTGTTTGCCATGCTATGCTGCTTTGTTTTTTTGCTGAATCAACGAATATGTTTCATCAACGACATCTTTTGCCGTTTTAACATGATCCAAATCGTTGGGGAAATGAATATTGAATTGATGTTCGATGCTAAAAATTACTTCTAGAAATCCGAATGAGTCAATGTTTAAATCCTTTAGAGTGCTATCAAAACTAAGCTTACTGACGTCTAATTTTTTTTCTTCTTTTAGCACATTGAGAATGTAGTTTTCTACATCTTCACGTGTCACTGTTACTGAATCCATTTGCAAACTTCCTAACCAGACCAATTGTGATTAACCCGTTTGGGTGATATGGCTTTTATAGCCTATCGCTATAATGCCATAAGAAACTTAAAAAGCATATGGGGTTAGTGATGAACGCAGAAGTTTACGGATTAGATAATAATTTCAAACAATTGGCAGTGCGTTACGATGAAAGTCACGAAGTTTTGTGGACTTATTTTAATCAAAAAAATATAGTGCCTTGTGCCAATTACGAAATAGTCAATGAAATTATTCAGCATCAAGAGGAAATAGCCAAAAACAGAGGTGTTTTGTTTACACAAGACAAAACTTTTAATATCAAATATTCTGTTGCAGCATCACTTACGCCAAATGTTTTTCACCTCGGTGGGCAACTCACTTTGATTAGAGATTTAGCGCGAAACCAGCATAAAGAGGCGTTATTAGCATACGCAACTAAAGCGATTGATCTTTTATATAATCGTCTTTCGAGATTTAATGGGTGTTCCATCATCAATATTAGTTTGATACAAGGCCTAGCCTTGGGTGCTGGATTGGAGGGCGCACTTACCAGTGATGTCATCATTGCAGAACGCAAAAGTCTATTTAGCTTCCCAGAAATGCTATTCAATATGTTCCCAGGTATGGGGGGCTACAGCTTGGTTGCGAGAAAAGCAGGCATCAAAGTGGCTGATGAAATGATATTGGGAGCTAAACAATATACCGCTGAGCAAGCATATGAAATGGGTATTGTGGATGTGTTGGTAGATGATGGTGAGGGTGAGAAAGCTGTTTACAATTGGATAGAGAAAAATAAGCGTTTTTCTAATGGGTATTTAGCCGCACAAAAGGCTAAAAATCGTCTTAATCCAATCACATACGATGAATTGATGGATATTACCCGTATGTGGGTAGATGTGGCATTAAAACTAACTGACCGTGAATTTAGTATTATGGACAGGTTTATTTCTATGCAAGAAAAGCAATATTTGCCTGCGAATGTCGCAAATCAAGCCAATGGTACAAACGGTAATGTTTTTTCGATTTCACGCAGTGCCACATAGTGGCTAAGTACTTTGCCTAAGCGTTTATCGCGCAACGGTACGGTTTTGATTATCAGGACGCTGTGCTAAATATCGCAACAATGCTTGTTTTGTTTTTTGGTAACTATCCAGAGTGTCAGAGAGTAAAGCATCTAAGTCTGTACTGTCTGATGGCTTAATGTGGTTAATAATGCGGCTAAGTTTTGATAAATGATCTGCGCCAATATTAGCTGCACTGCCAGCAATCGCATGACCACAGTCGTTAATTTTCTCAAAATCAAGCGTTAATGCATGTGTAATGAGCATTGAAAAGTTTTGTTCAGTATCTGAAATAAAACCCTGCACTAAGTTTTGCATAAAATTAGGGCTTTTGCCCAGCGTGGCTAAAGTTTCAAGCCTAGCAACATCTAAATATTCGGTTTCAACTTCTAGTTTTTGAGGTTTAGCGGTATTGTTTGATGTTGATTTTACTTGGTTAATTTCGCAATACTGAATCACTTTTGCTTTGCTTGGGTTAGCGCTCAACACAGCGCTTTCAATGGACTCACCAAGTACATCGTTTTGGATAGGTTTAGTTAAGAAGGCTGCTACGCCTAAGCCTTCAAAAAGTGTTCTTGTGTCGTTGGTGGCATCTGCAGTTAAAATAATAGCGGGTATTTGCTGCTGCCCAATCGTAATGCTTTGGTAAATCTTGAGTGCCTCAAGCCCGCCCATCACTGGCATGTTGCAGTCTAGAATCATTAAATCATATTGCTCATCGCGTAATTTATCTAAAGCCAACTCACCGTTTTTAACAATGTCGTATGTGTGATGTTGTAAATCTAGCATTTGTGACAGAATCATAATGTTCGTGTCATTATCTTCCGCCACTAAAATATGATAAACATTTTTAACGGGCTTAGCTGCTTCGGCTTTTTTGAACGGGATAATTTCTGAAGAAATATTTTCTTGCCCTGTATTGCTACTGCTTAGTTTTTCAAATGGAATCTCAAACCAAAAAGTAGAACCCTGCCCAAAAATACTCTCAACGCCAATTTTACCGTGCATCAACTCTACAAGGTTTTTTGAAATGGTTGTGCCTAGCCCTGTACCGCCAAATTTATATTTAGATTCTTTTGCCTGTACAAAACTCTCAAAAATATGTGGCAGTGATTCTGCCGCAATGCCTGTGCCCGTATCTATCACTTCAAATCGAATAGTAGCGTGTGAGTTGCCTTGCTCAATGGCATAAACGTTAATTTTAATGTTGCCTTTTTCGGTAAATTTAACGGCATTACCCACCAAATTAATCAGCACTTGCTTGGTGTGTAGTAAGTTACCGTGAATACGCAAAGGGGTTTCTTTGCTAATTTCAAAACCAATAGCTACGCCTTTTTGTGATGCTTGTGTTTCAAATAGATTAACAGTTGTGGTGATTAAATTTTGCAAGTAAAAATCTTCAGTTGAATTGATTACTTTACCGCTTTCAATTTTTGATAAATCGAGCACATTATTAACTAAATCTAACAACATGTTAGAAGATGATTTCATGACATTAAATAAGGCGGTATGGTCTTTATCTAAGTTGGAGGTTTCTAGCAATTGACATGCACCAATAATACCGTTTAGAGGCGTGCGAATTTCATGGCTAATATGTGATAAAAATTCACTTTTGGCTTGGCTGGCGGCTTCGGCTTTGCTCACCGCTACTTTTAATCTATTTAATAGAGCCATTGCGTGTAATGGAATGGCAATCATCGTCAGTAGTAAGCCGTAAAAGCCAATCATGTGATTTTGCCAATATGGACTCAACAAGCTTGCGATGACAAAGCCAACCAAACTGCAAACAAAGGTAGCAACTAGCTGAAATTTTCCGTACCTGAAACCATAACCAATGGTTAGCCAAAGATAGACACCCACAAAGATTCCACCAATATCATTGGTCACATATAAAGAGATTGATGTGCCAGTAACGTCTATAAGCATCGCACACATAATGCGGGCGGTGTTTAGTGCAGGTTTTTTTCTGATATTTAATGTCAGTCCTACCGAAAATATCGCAAAGGACGTCATGATAACAATTACTGTCGGAGCCAGATTATCATAATGGTTAATCACAAATGCAATGATAATACTGATTAATACCAATCTGAAAATGGATTGTTGATACTCATCCCCATATTTCCTGAATCCGACAAAGTCAGTAAAGAGCGTCATCTTGGACTTTAAGGTGTGGGCAAAATTCAGCATGACATTAGATTAAGTAAGAAAGGATTCATTATTTCTGTAAAAGTAACTAATATTTATTCCAGCAATAATTGTGCCAAAGTCTGAAGGGGCTTTTATGTTGATAATTTACAATCTTATTACTTTGATTCATTGTAAATTGGCATTATAAAAAGAATGATTAAAAGCAGAGTATTTGTTATTAACATGTTGTTTTATATGAAATATTGTTATTTCAAATCACTCTGGTCAGTTTATTTTGATTTGAGGTAAACAGTTTTTATCAATTCTACGAATAGTTAATGTTGATATAGCTTTGCCAACGAATGGTTGTCATCACTGACAAAAAATGACACGGTAAAACTTATAAAGTTGGTATTGAAACTTAATGTCTTCTTTTTGCCTGCGCTGCAAGCCAGTATCCATGCGGCTTTCACATTCGACTTAGTGCGCACGCACTTAGCGAGAATGGGATGCCAAGTACTGGTTCAGGGCAGTGTTTTTTGCTCGGGCGATTTTAGCGCTAGATAATTTGTTTTAATCGCGCTATTTTTGTTTAGCCCGCCACCACTTTGAGTTCTACTGCTGCTGGCTCAGTTGGGTCATTAAATTGTTTTTGAATTTGCGTAATTTTGCTTAGTTGCGCTTTAAAAGCAGCAACGCATTGTGGGTCAAAATGTTTGCCACTTTGCTCGCTAATTAGGTTAATGGCTTCTTCATTTGACCAGGCTTTTTTGTAAGGGCGCTCAGAGGTGAGGGCGTCAAATACGTCAGCCACGGCTACAATGCGCGCTTCTATTGGAATTTCTTCACCTTTTAGCCCGCTTGGATAACCTGTACCATCAAATTTTTCATGATGTCCAAGTGCAATTACTGCGCCTAGCGCTAAAAATTTAGACGGACTACCTTTTAAAATTTCGTGACCAATATTGGTGTGCTGTTTCATTGTGCTAAATTCGGCATCGGTAAGTTTGCCTGGTTTGAGCAAAATACTGTCTGTAATACCAATTTTTCCAATGTCGTGCATCGGGGCAGCAACTTCAATTAAATTGCATCTTTCTTCATCAAAGCCTAATTTTTCTGCAATAAAGCGTGAATATTTTGCCATGCGAATCACGTGGTTGCCAGTTTCAGAATCTCTAAATTCGCCTGCTTTAGCAAGGCGTAACAGGGTTTCATGTTCGCGATCCAAAATATCTTTGGTGGCTTTTGATACTGAAACTTCTAGTGTTTTAGCTTTATCACGCGTGGCTTTTTGGTGGCCTCTTAGCAACAGCAAATTGCGGCAGCGAATTAAACATTCATGATGGTCAATCGGCTTATTGATAAAATCTGTCGCCCCATGGCCAAGCATTTGGTAGCGCACATCTTTATTGGTTTCAGCCGTCACCACGACAACAGGTACATCTTCTAAATGCGCGATATCTTGCAGGGCGCACAACACCTCATAACCTGTCATTTCTTTCATTTTGTAATCTAATAAAATGAGGTCAGGCTCGTTTTCGTTGAGCCAGCCAATGGCTAATAGTGGATTAGAAAATGATTCCACCACAATGCTGTCACAAATGCTTAATACCGTTTCGCGCAAAATAGTACGCGTGGTAAATTCATCGTCAATAATAACAATAGTTTGCGAGGCTTTTAGAAATGAATCTGGATTGTTCTGATCAAATGGCATTTGATTGTTCTTCCGTTTTTTAGTATTGCTTTTGCAAAGTTAAAATATAATGCAACTATATAAGCAATTACTATGCCATTGACTTTATTTTGATAAAGTATATAAAAAACAATTAGTTATGTTTTTGTTATAAAAAGGAAGTATTTTAATTTGCCAAATTTTCAACTAAGTTGTCAAAAAATGACAATTTAAAACCATATTTAAATTATGGTATTTAGTTGATTTTATTTGTTATTTGGAAGCTTGCATGGCTATCTAAAGCTAACAATTGAGTCAAGCTTGGCAAGGTTTCATTGAGGGTTGTTGGTAATGTCCAAGGCGGGTTAATGATAAATAATCCACTGCCAAACATGCCAAAACCGTCGCTTGAAGGCGCTTCAACACTTAAAGTGACATGCAGCCAGCTCGGAATATTTAAGCACATTAAATCTTCAATCATTGCGGATGGTTCAGGACGTTGTAAAAGAGGGTGCCAAATCATGTAAGTGCCAGTCGCAAAGCGGTTGAGGCACTCTTTAATCATGGTTACAATGTGCTGATAATCTTGCTTATCTTCATACGGCGGGTCTATCAACACCACCGCGCGGCGCGGTGGTGGCGGCAAACAGGCTTTAATGCCGTTAAACCCATTTAGCAGTTCAATTTTTACTTGTTTGCCTTGCCCTTTAAAATTTTCTATCAATAATTTGCAATCATTAGGATGCAACTCAAATAAGCGCATTTTGTCATCAGCGCGCAGACAATCAAAAGCCACCATGGGGGAGCCAGGGTAAAAGTTCAGGCTGTTGCCAGCGTTATGCTGCTTAATTTGTGCAACAAAATCGGCCAATGGTTTGGGCAATGCTTCGGCCAGCACGAGTTTGGCGATGCCTTGCTCAAACTCGGCATTTTGCTTGGCGTACGCTTGCGTAAGGCTGTACATACCGGCCCCTGCATGCGTGTCTATGTACCAAAAAGGCTTATCTTTTTGTTTGGTATATTCAAGCACTAAGCGTAAAACGTAGTGTTTTAATACATCGGCATGATTGCCAGCATGAAAGGCGTGACGATAACTCAGCATAAATCAACATTTAATGAAAATTGCCTGTCATTATCCACCATTTTTAGGTTAGCATTTCAGTATGAGCACACAACATTTGCACGAACAACATTCACACGAACATGGCGACCATGACGATCATGATCATTTTTTAATTCCATTCATCCTTATTTTTTGCTTCGCCATTATTGAGGCTGTTGGCAGTTGGTACACCGGCTCTTTGGCATTGCTCAGCGACGCAGGGCACATGTTTTCAGATGTGCTAGCGCTTGGTCTGGCTTGGATGGCAAGTTTTATGGCTAAAAAACCGCATATTAAACGGAATAAATCTGGCGTCAGCTATGTAGAGTTAGGCGTTTCTATGTTTAACGCGCTTACGCTATTAGCGGTGATTGGCTTTGTGGTATTTGAAGCGTTAGCGAGGTTTAAACAGCCACATCATGTGCAAGGTTTGGGTTTAACCATTATTGCAAGCTTGGGCTTGGTGGTGAATATCATTGTTGCCAAGCAACTGCATCATCAAGCAAAACACCATACTGAAACACTGAATAATCGCGCCGCATTTTTGCATGTGATGGGCGATTTGTTAGGCTCGCTCGCAGCGGTTATTGCAGGCGTGGTGATTTATTTCACTGGTTGGATGCCGATTGACCCGATTTTATCTTTGTTAATTTCAATTTTGTTGCTGATTTTTACCATTAATTTAATACGTGACATCGTTAAAACTTTGCAGGGAACAGCTAGTTTACGCAAGCACGACCACGCGCACTAAACGATAATCAATTTTTTACAAACGCAATTTTAAGGAGAAACCCATGCCCTACGTGAATATAAAATTAGCAGGAAAAGTTACTAAAGAACAAAAAGCACAAATTGCCAAAGAGTTCACCGAAACGCTAGAACGCGTAGCCAAAAAACCCAAAAATTACACCTACATTACCTTTGAAGAGGTGGCGTATGAGGACTGGGCAATTGGTGGCGATTTGCTCGGCTAACAATCATTTTGTAGTGTATTTTATACGCAACATCTTTTTTCCATCGCTGTAAGCCTTTATCTATTCGGCTTACAGGTCGATAAAAATCTCTCGGACTGAGTTACGTTATTTATTTAATGTAGTTTATTAAGATGTTTCGTGGTTTTTTGATTCACTAAAAATATAGTAATCGTAGCTAAATTTAAGCAGCGCGATGCGCATGCCCAGCGCGCGACAATGCTAAAATATGCCCATGTTTGATGCAAAACCCATCTTAAAAAATCTGCCTAATTTGCCCGGCGTGTATCGCATGATTAACGTTGAAGATACGGTGATTTACGTTGGTAAAGCCAAAGACCTTAAAAAGCGCGTTTCCAGTTATTTCAACAAAAATATCCCCAGTCCACGCACGCGCATGATGGTGGCGCAAATCGCGCGCATTGAAACCACCGTGACCCATAACGAGGCAGAAGCCTTGTTGCTGGAAAATAATCTGATTAAAGGCTTGATGCCGCGTTATAACATTTTATTTCGCGATGATAAGTCTTACCCTTACATCACGCTCACGGGCGATACGTTTTCGCGTTTGGCGTTTCATCGCGGCACGCAGCGCAAGGGCAGTCAGTATTTTGGACCTTTTCCCAATGCGGTAGCAGTGCGCGAGAGCATTCAACTTTTGCAAAAGGTGTTTAAATTGCGCACTTGTGAAAACACAGTGTTTGCCAATCGCTCGCGCCCTTGCTTGCAGCACCAAATTGCACGCTGCACCGCACCGTGCGTGGGGCTGATTTCTGAAGAAGATTATCGCAACGATATTCATCAGGCAGCTTTGTTTTTGCAGGGTAAAACCAACGAGGTGCTCAATACCTTGGGCGAGCAAATGAGTACAGCGGCGGCCAATCAAGAATACGAGCTGGCGGCGGTGTTTCGTGACCGCATGCAGGCTTTACGGCAAGTGCAGGCCAAGCAGTTTGTCAGCGATTTTAACGTGTCGGATGCTGATGTGATTGCCTGTGCTGAACTGCAAGGCCAGCACTGCATTAATTTGGTGATGATACGCGGCGGGCGGCACTTGGGCGATAGAAGTTATTTGCCTAAAAACAGTGACGGTGAAACGCTGGAAGCCAGCGTAGAGGCATTTTTGGCCCAGCATTATATGGCGCAAAACACGCCGCCACTGATTGTAGTTGGGGTGAAAATCGAGTCGGCGGTGTTAGAAGAAGTGTTAAGCGAGCAGGCAGGTCGCAAAGTGAAAATTAATACCAACCCGATTGGAGATAAGCGTGTGTGGCTTAAAATGGCGCAAACCAATGCCGAGTTGGCACTCAGCCAACGCGCGGCGACTTCGGCCAACCAAGAAGCCAAACTGACCGCACTCAAAGAGGCGTTGAATTTGCCTGAAAGTGTAGAGCGTATCGAATGTTTTGACATCAGCCACACCATGGGCGAGGCCGCGGTGGGTAGTTGTGTGGTGTTTGATAAAGGTGACTTGCAAAATGGCGAATACCGGCGCTACAACGTCACTGGCATTACACCGGGCGATGATTATGCGGCCATGCGCGATGTGCTGACGCGTCGCTACAAAAAAGTAGCGGCAGGTGAGGGCGCACGCCCAGATTTGATTTTTATTGATGGTGGCAAAGGGCAGCTGGGCGTGGCGGCGGAAGTCATGGCCGAAGTGGGGCTGGAAGATATATTGCTGGTGGGCATTGCCAAAGGTGAAGCGCGCAAACCTGGCTTGGAAACCATGATTTTTGCCGACACGGGCGAAATGCTCAATTTAGAAAAAGATAATAAAGGTTTGCATCTGTTACAACAAATCCGCGATGAAGCGCATCGCTTTGCCATCACTGGGCACCGTGCCAAACGTGCCAAAGCCCGTTTGCAATCGAGTTTAGAAGAGATTGAGGGGATAGGCGCAAAACGACGCAAAGCACTTTTAACACGCTTTGGTGGTTTAGACGGGGTAAAAAATGCTAGTATTGACGAACTTGCGCAAGTAGAAGGCATTAGCCAAAGCTTGGCGGAAAAAATTTATGGGGAATTCCATTCGTAAATCTCAACATGGGCATGTTAAACAACGCATTTGATGGTCGAATTTAAACTATGAAGCTTAATATCCCAACGTTACTCACCTGGCTGCGCATTTTGCTCATTCCCATTTTTGTCGGCGCGTTTTATTGGCCAGAAAACTTGCACAAACTTAGTGCTATGCCTTCGCATGAGGTGAATGTTTTTATCACGATTATTTTTGCTATTGCAGCCATTACCGATTGGTTGGATGGTTATTTGGCGCGGCGCTGGAATCAAACATCATCATTTGGCGCGTTTTTAGACCCTGTGGCAGATAAACTGATGGTGGCCGCTGCTTTGATTGTGCTGATAGAATTTGGACGCGTAGGGGCAATTGTTTCACTGATTATTATTGGGCGTGAAATAGCCATTAGTGCATTACGCGAATGGATGGCCGGCGTAGGCGAACGCAGCAGTGTAGGCGTTGCTATGATAGGAAAAGTCAAAACAGCGGTACAAATGATTGCGATATTATTGTTGTTATATTGGGATGATATTGACTTTGGCGCTGGTATATTTAAAACCAAAGAAGTAGGACAAGCACTGATAGTAACAGCGGCTGTTTTAACATTAGTATCAATGGCTTATTATATTAAAGCCGCGTTGCCGCAAATACGCGGCAAATAATTTCGCTTAATTTAAGCATTAAATCGTGTGTTTTGTCTTGACGCTATGTAATAAATCGCTATAATGGCGCCTGTCTTAACAACGCGGGAATAGCTCAGCTGGTAGAGCGATACCTTGCCAAGGTATAGGTCGCGAGTTCGAGTCTCGTTTCCCGCTCCAAAAATTTATTTAGACTGTAAAAGTGTGAAGTTGTTACAGTTATAAAATTGTGAGTAAATGGCATACACGGCGAATGCAAACATGCTTTCGCCGTTTTAGTTTAAGCTTGTTGTGTACGGCCTGTTAAAAGTGGCTTAGCACGATTGGCGCGATAGCAAAGCGGTTATGCCGCGGCCTGCAAAGCCGTTTAGGGCGGTTCGACTCCGCCTCGCGCCTCCAAAAAAATAATACAGAAATTTTGTATTGCAGTGGTAAAATACGTGCGCTTATTAAGTGCGCTAATTAAGAGTTTTAATGTCACCCATGCCCGGGTGGTGAAATTGGTAGACACAAGAGACTTAAAATCTCTCGA
>JAKQIT010000141.1 GCA_029556915.1 Pseudomonadota bacterium | reverse complement strand
CGCACAAAGTGTGGGCGGCATGTTCGGCCTGTATTTCTGCGAAAAATGCCCAACTTCTTATCATGAAATGATGCAATCCAATAAAGAGCACTTTAATCAGTTTTTCCACAGCATGTTAGATAGCGGCATTTATTTAGGCCCATCGGCCTTTGAAGCAGGTTTTGTTTCAGCCGCGCATACGGATGCGGATATCGAGACGACACTTGCTACCGCTAAGAAAGCATTTGCATCGATAATTGTCTAGCCAATTGCTAAGCCCCGGCTTAATAATAAATAATTTCCGCAAATGGCGCCTAACTTATTGAACTCATAGGCGTTAGACGGTAAAATTGAAGGTTCCGCTTAATGTTTTGTGATTAAATAATATGGCATCAGATTTAAGTACCACAGTCGGCTCAGAAAACGCTTTCGATACTTCATCTCAGTTTGATTCCGGACAACCTGTCAAACAGGGCTTATACCGACCTTCAAATGAGCGTGATGCCTGTGGTGTGGGCTTTGTGGCGCACATCAAAGGCGTAAAAAGTCACAAAATCGTGCAACAAGGTTTAGAACTTCTGACGAATCTTACGCACCGCGGTGCAACTGGTTACGATCCTAAATTGGGTGATGGCGCAGGTTTGCTGATGCAAATACCCGATGCATTCATGCGTAAAGAGGCTGCTAAGTTTGACATTACATTGCCTGCAGAAGGTCAATATGCAGTTGGCAATGTATTTTTACCTCAGCTACCCAAATATCGTGAGGCATGTGAAACCCTTTTCACAAAAATCATAGCCGAAGAAAACCAAATACTATTAGGCTGGCGTGAAGTGCCAGTAGACAACAGCAACATTGCGCAGGCTGCCCGTGAAGTTGAGCCAGTGATGCGTCAGGTGTTTATTGCATCATCAGGTACAGACCAAAACGTATTTGAGCGCAAATTATTTGTCATTCGCAAACGCTTAGAGCATGCGGTGCGCGCACTAGAATTAAAAGATAAGGCGGCATTTTATCTGCCGTCACTTTCATCCCGCACTATCGTCTATAAGGGCATGCTGCTGGCCAATGAAGTGGGCGTTTATTACAAAGATTTAAGCGATGGTACGGTGGTATCTGCCTTGGCGCTGGTGCATCAACGTTTTTCTACCAACACCTTCCCCGCTTGGGATTTAGCCCATCCATTCCGCATGATTGCGCACAATGGTGAAATTAACACCATTCAAGGCAATGTCAATTGGGTGGCGGCGCGCCAT
>JAKQIT010000128.1 GCA_029556915.1 Pseudomonadota bacterium | reverse complement strand
ATTATTTTAGCCGCCCAAAACCGGCCGTTGAAATTGAAAAGCTATTGATTGAAGCGCAAGCGACTGCACCCAAATTAGCGCGTGCGTAGTTAATACTTTTTGTAAAAAATTCAAAAAAGCTACCAACTCGTCATTCCAGCGCAGGCTGGAATCTAGGCAGGCAATATGCCAACGAATATTTGAATAAAATAATAGTCGTTAAATATCTTATATTTACATTTATAATCAATAGGTTACAAATGTAAATATGCAACACTCCTCTAGCCAGTCAATCACAGGTGATTGGACCTTGACTGGATTCCAGCCTACGCTGGAATGACGTGGTTTTGATGTTTTTATTTAAAATAAGCTGCTCTTTTACTTCGTGAAAAAGCCTCAAAATTCAAAATACTTTTCATGGTTTGTCGTCAAACAAATTTCCACTGCGTTTTGTTGAATAAGGGCGTAGATTTAAGCACCCGCGTAAACTTAACAAAGGAAATCAACATGAAAAAAATAATCATGCTTACCAGCACCCTCGTGGCCCTTGCCAGTTCTTTTAGTGCTCTGGCCGATAGAGACCATCGCTTAGACCAGCGCGGTGACCGCATTGAAAATAGATTAGACCAACGTGGCGACCGCATTGAAGACCGTTTAGACAGACGTGGCGACCGCATTGAACACCGCCATGACAAAAGAGCAGATAAAGCCCGTACCCACGGCCATGATAAGCGTGCAGAGCATCTTGAACGTAAAGGCGACCGCATCGACCAACGACTTGACGAGCGCGGCGACCGAATTGATGACCGTTTAGATAGAAAAGGTGAGCGCATTAACCATCGCCTAGACAGACGCGGCGCGCATCACGCTAAAAAGTAAACAACAATATTTTGGTTATAATTTTAAGGGTAATATAGCGTATTCAACCCGTTGAGACATGGTCGATCACTTAATGCAACATTTTCTTGCTGAAATTGAAGGCCGTGCCTTTCGTATCGCGCAGATTGCGACCGGCAATCGTGAAGATGCGTTGGATATTGTGCAAGACGCCATGATTAAATTGGTGCAGAAATACAGTACGCATGCAAAAGATGAATGGAAACCACTGTTTTACAGCATTTTACAAACGCGCATTCTCGATTGGCATCGGCGCCAAAATGTGCGTAACCGTTTTAGAAGCTGGTTTCATTGGGATGAAGATGAAAATACAGAAGATTTTCTTGAGCAACAACCCGCTAACAATGCAAGCGCACCCGATCTACAACTGCAAGATGATCAGTTTATGGATAATCTCAACACCGCATTGAGTAAGCTACCGCTTCGTCAGCAGCAAGTATTTTTAATGCGGGTGTGGGAAGGCATGGATATTGCCGAAACCGCTGCCGCCATGCAATGCTCGCAAAGTAGCGTCAAAACACATTATGCACGCGCCTTAGAAAAACTGCGCGCACAGTTAGAACACCATCAGTAACCGGGTGAACATCATGAATAATCATCAATTTGAAGATAAAGTAATAGCAAGCCTAACGCGTAGCGTAGAAGCGATTGATGCCGATACACTTCAACGCTTAGCAGATATTCGTCGGCAGTCACTCAATACTGCAAGTGAAAAAATATCACCTACAAAATGGTTAACACTGGATTTTTGGCGTGGCAATCATCTAGTGCCAGCGGCCTCACTGGCGTTTTGTGCACTCATTGCGGTATTTTTGGTGAGTTCACCTCAAACTCAAAATCCTACCAATGTGATTCCATCGATGGATAATCAGAATCAAGTCGCCATTTTAGAATTACTCAATAACCCAGAGGATTTAGAAGTGCTAAGCGACCCTGATTTTTATCTATGGGCAGATGAAATGTTAATGGATGAGACCGAGAATGCTGTGTAGGTTTTTACTGGCAACCTCCTTTC
>JAKQIT010000096.1 GCA_029556915.1 Pseudomonadota bacterium | reverse complement strand
CCAGCTTACTTTTATTCCATGGTTTACGACATTTTGAAACGGTATGAGTTTCCATGATATTAATCTCCTAAAAAATTATAGGGATTAATAGCTTGCGCCTTTTAAAGAGGCAATGCGAATGTTATCGACAAATTGAGGGGGCCAACCAGCCATACATATTTTATATTCAGTTAGCATTTAGCTACCAAAAGCAGACTGTTGCTTTCCGCTTTCCTCATCATATAAATGCCCTTATAAAACCTCTATTTCATAACTTATTTTTTCTGACAAACCATTTTTACAACCACAAATTGGTGGTTAAACATCAAATAAATGGTTAAATTAAGCCAAACTTTATTCCCAATGTTTTTAACTATATGAATAAAAATACAATTTTATTTGGCACAAGTTTTGCTAATTTTTGTCAATCACGGCTAAATAATCAATCCTCCAAAATACAAACAATGGCGTTGCAGCAGACCATAAACTGAAAGAAATGAATCAATTCTTATGATGTTTTGGAATGGCATTGATTTACGTTGGGCCTATGCAGATTTATTGCCCAGCATTTATAGGCAAACCTTTTGTAAACATTCCGCTCATGATGTGTTGCATGATGCCTTAGTGCGTTTTGCATTATCTAAAAACCCGAGCCGAGAGCAACATCCGCATGCTTACCTACAAATCATCGTGCGTAACTTGCTCATTGATAATTATCACCATCAAAATCGATACGTTCAGCTACCGGAAGAGTTGCAAGAAAGAATAGAAGACAACCTTAATGAACATGACGCTAGTGTAGCCTTCCATCCCTCTGCCGAACACATGGCAGACATTAACCAACGAATCCAAGCCTTACAAGCTCTCATCGAACATCTTCCCGGCCGTTGTAGAGAAGTGTTTTGGTTATTTAAAATCGAAGGAATGCGTCAAGAAGCGATAGCCGCACAATTAGGTATATCGCAAAATATGGTAGAAAAGCATATGATAACGGCCATGAAAAAACTACTAGCGGCCAAAGACCTCATTGCTTAGCTTCATTGACACCTAAATAATCTGATGACCCCCTTACGTCAAACAGCGATTCAATGGTTTTTGCGCATCCAGCATATAGGGGTAGATCATCCCGATCGTGCTAAATTTGAAACCTGGCTGTATGCAGATATTGCACACCAAAAAGCCTATTCTGAAGTTGAAACAGTCTGGTCAAATTTAGACTCACCCACTGACGTTAAACAATTAACTTCAGCACTTGCTCAACACAAGTTAACCGGTGCAAAAAAGATCAAAACTGCAACGGCTATCCTCAGCATTATCGTCACTTTTAGCCTTGGCTTATTGGGCTATCAAACTTGGCATGCGCAGCCAGTCATGCAAGTGGCAGCCACGGCTCAAATTGGCCAACTGAAATCGCAAACACTGGTCGATGGCACAAAGATGATACTCAACGCCAATACTGACTTAGAGGTGACTTATTACCGCGATAAACGATGCATCGAATTAAAACAAGGTGAGGTGATAATAGAAGTTGCCCGCGATGAAGATAGGCCTTTTATAGTTGAGAGCGGTAAAGCTCGCATTACCGTTTTGGGGACACGATTTGTGGTAAATCGACTCAAACATCTCGTTCGGGTCAGTGTTGATCATGGTCGAGTGCAAGTGCATGCCCATCAGCCAATTGATACAGCCACATCAGACATCATATTAAGTAATGGAGAAGTTGCAGAAATAAAAGAAGATGCTCTTGTACAGCGTGTCGATAAAAATGCAGCGGATGCCTTTAGTTTTGAAAACGGCTTAATTGCATTTAAAGATGCCGACCTTAAAGAAATCGCTGAAACTTTATCAAGATATAGAACCACGCCTGTTGAAGCCTCTCAGAGACATGATAATGCGCATGTGACCGCCTTAATTAAAACTAAAAATATTGAAAAATTCATCCAAAATCTGCCACAAATTGCACCCGTTGAAATAAAAACAATGGATGGCATCACCACATTAACCGCCGCTTCTGCCGCAAATTAAGGGTGAATTACTAGCAAGCAAAATTGATCTTTAATAACTATTTAAAAAAATAATTAAAAATAATTTGCAAAGCCACGTCAGGATTTCTTTCCGCCAAAAGTTAATGTAGTAAGAGCTACATTATATGTTGAGGAAGAGCATGACCAGATTCAAATTAACAAAACATCCATTTCCCCTAAAGCCCATCCGTATTTTATTATTATCCGCTGGCTTTAGCCTTGCGAGTCTTGTACAGGCGGCAGATCTCAACACCGCTATTCCAGAAAGTACGAACGCGAGTTTCTCCGCACCTATCAACATTGATATGCCCACAATGCCGCTTGATTTAGCATTGCAAAAGTTTGCAAAGCTTTCTGGGATGAGCATAGGGTTTGATAATACACTTGCTCAGAATAAAAGCGCACCGGCAATCAAGGGTCGCATGACGCGAAAAGAAGCATTACAAAAACTGCTAGTTGGTAGTGGACTTATGGCCGCTATTGATGGGGATAATGTAGTTGTAAAAAAATTAGTAAATCCACAAACTACGGAACTCCAACTCGATAAAATCAACATCCGCGCCAAGCGTTCATACGAAATTGGCCCTTTACCGGGTTTAGGCCTCACCAAAGAAGAAATCCCCGGCAACGTACAAAGCATTACCGCCAAAGAGATTAAAGAATCGCATTCTTTGAGTCTTGCCGATTTAATGAATAGCAAATTGCAATCCGTGAGCGTCAATGATTATCAGGGCAACCCATTTCAAATGGATGTGAACTACCGTGGCTTTACTGCATCCCCCCAATTAGGCACGGCACAAGGTATTTCTGTATTCTTAGATGGTATTCGAGTGAATGAACCGTTCGGTGATGTCGTGAACTGGGACATGATTCCCATGAACGCACTCAGTAGCTTAGATATGTTTCCTGGTTCTAACCCCATCTTTGGCTTGGGCACACTGGGGGGAGCACTCACTATGCGCACCAAAAGTGGCTTTACCGAGCCAGGACTAGATGCGGAAATACTAGCGGGTTCTTATGGACGTAAACAACTGCAAATATCCGCTGGTGGTAATAATGGTGTGATTGCAGGCTTTGCCTCTGGCAACTTCTTTTTAGAAGATGGCTGGCGTGATAACTCCCCTAGTAAAGTGAATCAAGTGTTTAGTAAAGCCGAATGGCGTAATGAAAAAGTGCAACTGGGCTTATCCATGCTATATGCAGGTAACAAGCTCACCGGTAACGGTCTATTGCCTGAACAAATGGCGGCAGAGAATCGTAGTCAAGTCTATACCTCGCCAGATAAAAGTAAAAATGACTTACTACAATTCCAACTCTCGGGCATTTGGGATGTGACCGATAACTTTAACGTCACGGGGCAACTCTATAACCGTAAGAGTAAACGTAAATCTAAAACAACGGATGTAAATGAAAATTTCAACGGATTTGCCAGCCCAGACGCAACTGGAAAACAAGTGCTTTATGGTTATTCTGACATCAATAACGATGGCTTACCCGATTACAATACATACGTGGCTAATGTAGCTGCTGATGCCAATGGCTATGCGCTTGATAATAATGGAAACTCATATCAGATAGACAATGGTACTGGAACAGGAACTTTTGTTATTAACCCTGCTTTTGATATTAACAATTTGGCTATTGGTACCAATTCAGGAACAGCCGTTCCAAGTGTAGGTCAAGCGACGCTGCCCCGCAATGACGGTCTATCTGGACCTGATTTGCCAAGGTGGACAGCTGATCCCAGAGCGATTGAGTCGCCAGACTTATTCACCGCGCCAATATCGGCTGGATTAGGGGAGTTTAATAAAACATTACCAGTAGATTTCTTCCAATTTGCATTGGATATTTTTGGAAATCAATCAAAATATGTAAAAGCTTCTGCTGACTTTCCGTTCTTTGCAGGTGGGACATTTGCTGGAGCTGATGAGTTTGGCAACCCTAGAGGTGCAAAGTATGTTTTTGGACTATTGCCCGATGCCACGGCCTTTGATATGGATAATGGTTATGTGGACGAGAACGGGTTCTTTAACAGACTAATCGTTCTAGACCCAGTCAATTCAGGCCTTCGTGATCCTAATATCGCTGTAACTGCATGTTCTGGAAGTGCAGTGCTAGGTGTGTGCGAAAATGATGCAAATGGCTATTTGATTAACCGTGATGGCGCGTATTCTGGTATCGAGGGAACTGATGGATTGGAGCTTGGTGTGGGTGCGGGCGTAATTGAAGGTACCCCTACCGCCTTGATTACCGAAACCGAAATTGACCAAGTTGGCACCGGTGGCGCATTACAACTTAACTGGAACTTAGATAAGCATAAGTTGATGGTGGGTGCCTCGATTGACAAAGCGGATGCCAGCTATATCAGTGGGCAATACCTTGGCTTGCTTGATGCCAAGCGGAGTGGCACTGCTGCCCCGAGTTTATTGGGATATGAGTTTTTTGCGCGCGATGCAGAACATGCCTTGCGTTTGAATGATTTTAGTGGAGATTCCATCACTAAAAGTATCTACGCCAGCGAAACCTGGACTCCAATTAAAGCCCTTAATATTACGGCGGCAGCAAGATTTAACCACACGACTGTAAAAAATAAGCTGGATGTGAATAATCTCTCTAAGTACACTGAGTTGACACTTCAGATGTTGCGCAATGAAATTAATCCGCTGGCATTGTGTCATGGAGTTGATACGGATGGTGACGGCTTGGTGGATGGAACGGAATGCCCGACTGGTATTGATGGCGCATTGGTCCCTTTTGCACCAGAGAATTTTTTTGACCTTGGGAGTGTTGAGTCTACTAGGCCAGAGAAATTTAGCTTCAGATCATTCAATCCAGCATTGGGGGCTACGTGGCAAGCCAGTGAAACTTTAAATGTCTACGCAAACTGGAATCGCGGTGCCAGAACTCCTACAGTAATTGAGTTAGGGTGTGCTTACGACGATACGTTAATACAATTGGCAGGTACTGACCCTCCTATCTACCAAGAGCGTTCACTAGCTGACAGGCGTACATGTAACTTACCCACCACGATGTCGGGCGACCCCTATTTAAAGCAGGTACGTTCTAAAACACTGGAAGTAGGTGCTAGAGGGTTATTAACCTCTAATATTGAGTGGAATACAAGTTTTTATCGGACGGATCTTACAGATGATATTTATTTCGTCAGCATTGCGCCAAGCCGTAGTTTTTTTCAAAACATAGGTGATACCAAGCGCCAAGGGTTGGAGATGGGTTTAAAAGGCAAGCTGGGTAAAGCAAGTTTTGGCCTCAATTATTCTTTGACCGATGCTACCTTTCAGTCAGACTTTCAAATTATCAGCCCTTATAACAGCACGGCCAATAATATAGACTTAGGCACTGTTAATGCGGTAATAGACGGTAAAGCAGTGCAAATCAACAATTTTGGCAAGATTGATGTTAAAAAAGGTAATCGTGTGCCAGGCACTCCGTTACATAACCTGAATGCCAATTTTAGTTATGAAGTCACCGATAAATGGATGATTGGTTTGAACGCAGTCATGCATTCCAGCGCTTTTGTACGCGGTAATGAAAATAACAAACACAAGGCAGGCCCGGCAGAGCCTGTGGTTAAAGAATGTTTAATACCTGACCCTAGCAACCCTGGAAACTACATGAATGCGGAATGCTATATTTCACGTGCCGATTGGAGCTCAGGTAAAACTCCCGGATACACAGTGTTTAACCTGCAAACCAGTTATAAATTGACCCCAGAGTGGACGTTGGGAATGCAGATCAATAACTTGTTTGATAAAGAATACGCCAGTGCTGGGCGCTTAGGTTTAAATGCGTTCTCACTGGCCACTTATGGATCTATCGGTGCTAGCGGCTTTAACTATAACAGTAGCGAGTGGCAAGGCACAAGCTTTTTGGGCTTAGGTGCTCCAAGGTCTGCTTACTTTACGCTCACTTTCCAGTTTGCATCTGATTACAAATCAAATAAAAGTGAAGCAGAAGCTATAACTGTTGATCTGCCATTACCTAGCAGACCGGCAGAAAAATAACATGTTTAACTAAAGTAAAGAGAGTTTCAGAAAAATTAATTTTGAAGTTGCAAAAAACCTCGATAGAAAATCATCGGCCTATAGGTCGCATGGAAAAAGCCTTGCAGAGGTGGTGCAATGATATGTGTGATAAACAAAAGGTTTTATATATTGTTTTTTAGATTAAATATTAAACTCAGTTTATTACAAACCAGATGAAAGCCCATCAATTCACACAACCCCCTTCAGCAGAGCTTGCCCATATTATGCAAGAGGTCAAACAGCATGGTTTTTTTGTCACGCAACTTGATGCATTTTTACCAGAGTTTAAAACCTTAGAAGAACGCATGTATGCAATTTGCTTGATTGCCAAACAAGCCCAGTTAAAAGCCAGCTTTAATCTCGATAAAAATCTGTGTGTGCTGGAGCGGATTAGCCTGAATTAGAATGTTGCTGAATGTCAGCTAAGAGCAAATTTTTCATAATCATTTAAATTCACTGAAGGTCGCCTTTGCGGATTTTTTTGCCTGTCAAAAGCTCTTAGGTATTTCAACCATATAACTTTTGCTGGAGATCTTTAACACGTTGCAAGCAATCATCGAAGCTTAAATTACAGTCAATCTTTTCAATTGCATCAAATACCATCAACATAATTTGTCTTCTTTGTTCGCATTGTTGGACAAAAATATCAATATTTTTCTTGAATATAGATGCGTGCGAAATTACATCGTCAATTTGATGGTCGATCACAATCGCAAAATCAAGGAGATCCCTAGGTGTAGCCCTGTCACCTCGATGCCATAACTTTTTAGCAACAATCTCTAATGGTGATTCTAATAAGATGTCTCTGCCGAGCACTTCATAGGATGAAAATGGATTACTTGTAAGTGGTGCTGATGCAACAAAATCAATTTCGCCTTCATGAAAAAATAGTTTTACAAACTCAGCACCATCGCTATAGTTTGAGGTTAGGTCTTCAGCATAACCTCCAGTTCGCGGATTAACATACCCAAGAAACTGTGGGTCGGGAATAAAGATGTCTATGTCTTTACTTTTTCGATGCCCATAATAAAACATGAGTACTGTGCCACCACCCAAACTCCAGCGAGGGATTAAAATACCATCATTGGAAATAGTGTCAAAAAGAGTATAAGCTTGCGACAACAAGCTTTTCCAAGGACCATCAGGAAATTTTAGCTGTGTATTATCCAATTGCCGCCCAAAACTCTTTTGGTGAGTTAATTTGCTTGGCAAGCATGGCTAGGTTTTTCCATAACAGTTTTACACTCACATTCTTTTTTGTTGCCAGTTGTTTTATAGCACCAGAAACTAAGGATGTTGGTGATTCCTCAAGCAAGTGGAAAATTTGCCCCTCAAAGCCAGATAATAATTTCCCATTAATCATAACGTATTCAAGATCGCCAGCTGTCATGGTTGATTTATAGCTAGTGTTAATATGGCCCAATATCATTTGTAAAAAGTCCATTTTCCCTCCTGTTGAGAAAAGTGGCTTTCCAACAATATCAGCAATTTCTGAAAGCTTAACCGCACCAATGTCTCCAACTTTTCCCTTTTCCAAATTAACTATAGTTACTCTAGATAGGTGTGAAGCCACAGCTAGTGCCTTTTGACTTAAGCCACATGCATTTCTCTCATGTTTAATGATGGTACCGATAGATTGAATATTCATTTTTAGAGTATATTTACTTCCCACATAAAAGTAAAGCATACTTTACTTTTAATGGAGTATTAGCAGTCATAACTCAATAAATTCAGATCTAAATTCAACAAATCCTAGGGTCTTTTGTTGCAAATAATGAGTTTCATTTGTGATGTGTTAAATTGCATCTAAATCTGACCCACTAAATGCATCGAATATTGACCCACCCTTAAGTTAATTATTCTATCTCTAAAGTTAATTTTACGTCACTTGTTTTCACCTCCTTTTTTGGTTTAGTTGCACTGTGTCTGAATC
>JAKQIT010000154.1 GCA_029556915.1 Pseudomonadota bacterium | reverse complement strand
CGTGGTGATAGGTTAGTTCGGTAAGTTTACATAGCTCCATGTGGCTAAAATGCTACTTTCTTCAGAGCTATTAACGTGTTAATAAATATTAACCTTTATGCGGCCTCTTTTGCGGGATGCTGTATTTTTTCCATAATAATTGCCGATAACTCCTCAATAGAGCGGCTGGTTGAATCTGCCCAGGTAATGCCTGCGTTACGCATTAAGCCTTCTGCTGTAGCAATTTCTTTACGGCAGTTATCTACAGAGGCATAAAAGCTATCAGCCCTGCGTTCATTACGCACGGCATGCAGGCGTTCCGGCTTGATGGTTAGGCCAAAAATCTTGTCGATATGTTTATGTAGCACCGCAGGCAAACAGCCACGTTCAAAATCTTCTGGAATTAAAGGGTAATTAGCAGCCTTGACTCCAAACTGCATGGCGAGATAAACGCTGGTAGGGGTTTTGCCGCAACGTGAAACGCCGATTAAAATGACTTGCGCTTCTTCCAGGCCAGAATTTGTCATGCCGTCATCATGGTTTAAGGTAAAGTTAACGGCTTCCATACGGTCGTTGTATTTAGTGCCCATCCCGCTGTGTGCGATGCCGGCCCCGGTGAGCGGTTTTTGATCAAGCTCTACGCCTAACGGATCGATAAATGTATTGAATAGATCGATAAAATAGGCATCGGATTTTTTGATGGCGTTGCGTAATTCCATACCACCCAAAGACATAATCACCACCGGGCGCGCACCGTTTTCTTCAGATGCTTGCAGGATGGCATCTTGCGCAAGCTTGATTTTATCCAGTGTATCGGTAAAAGGCATGCGCACCTGGGTAAAGTTGGTGCCAGGAAAATGCTCAAGCAGCTTGCCCAAGGCTCCTGCAGTAATGCCGGTGCCGTCAGAAACGAAGAATGCGGTACGATTTATCATGATTCAATATCCATAATTAATTAGCCACTATTTTTTGGTGAGTCGCTGCCAAGTTGCTACTACGGTGTCCGGGTTAAGTGAGATGGATTGTATGCCTTCCGCCACCAGCCATTCAGCAAAATCAGGGTGATCAGAAGGCCCTTGGCCACAAATTCCCACATATTTACCTAAGCGGTTACAGGTGCTGATAGCCATTTTAATTAAGGCTTTTACAGCATCATTGCGCTCATCAAAGCCGTCCGCCAGCATGCCAGAATCGCGATCCATGCCTAACGTCAACTGTGTAAGATCATTAGAACCGATCGAGAAGCCGTCAAAGTAGTGCAGAAATTCTTCTGCTAATAATGCATTAGATGGAATTTCGCACATCATAATCACGCGCAAGCCATTTTCGCCGCGCTTAAGGCCGTTTGCTGTCATAATTTCGGTAACCGCTTTTGCTTCATCCAGCGTGCGCACAAACGGAATCATAAGCTCAACATTAGTCAGACCCATTTCATCACGTACTTTTTTCATGGCCATACATTCCATGGCAAAGCAATCTTTAAAGTCTTCTGCCATATAGCGTGCTGCGCCACGGAAGCCGATCATTGGATTTTCTTCATCTGGCTCGTAAATCTCACCGCCCAC
>JAKQIT010000122.1 GCA_029556915.1 Pseudomonadota bacterium | reverse complement strand
AATGATGAGCAATATCAAATTGCCAAAACCGAGCTAGAACGACGCATGCTCAATGAAATTGGCACAGACCTTGGTGCACAACGCATTGTTAGCGCACCAGATAAGCGCCTAGCTTATGTGTTGGCATTGTTGATTCCACTTTCTGCGCTAGGTGTCTATCATAAAATCGGGAGCCCTGTGCATGTGTTTAATCCTGAAGCTACTGTGGCACGGTCCGAATATGCTCATGATAAGAGTGTGATGTCAGCCGACTTTGAGACGTTATTAAATCAGCTTAAAGCGAAACTCGAACAAGAGCCAAATAATGCAGATGGTTGGGCATTACTGGCAAGATCTTATGTTCAGCTTGGGCGACATGCTGAAGCCGTAACCGCCTATGAGCAAGCCGCCAATCTGATTCAAGATGATCCGAGCCTTTTGGCTGATTATGCCGATGCACTGGGCGTGGTTAATGGCGGTTCACTAGTTGGCAAGCCAGAGTCAATGATTAATCAAGCGCTGAAATTAGATCCGCATCACGACAAAGCCTTGATGTTAGCTGGAACTGTGGCATATGATAAAAAAGACTACACAAATGCAATTAGCTTATGGGAGCGCTTGAAAAAAGTGTTGTCACCTCAGTCAGAGCTTTTACCAGATGTTAATGCTGCACTAGCAGAAACATATTCACTTGCGGGCATTAAACCACCAGTAATCCAATCGCAAGAGGAAGTAAATAAGCCATTTGCAGTTAGTTCTGCTAGCATTAATGGGGCTGTGACTATGGCACCTGAATTAGCCAATAAAGTTAGTCCTACTGATACAGTGTTTATTTTCGCGCGCCCAGCAAGAGGTAAAACCATGCCACTTGCTATTGAAAAAATTTCAGCTAGAGAATTACCCTATAACTTTATGTTGGATGATAGCAAAGCCCTTATCCCTAACCACAAACTTTCGCAAGCAAGTGAAGTGATATTGGTAGCGAGAGTCTCTAAAACTGGTGACGCAACTTCCAACCCTGGAGATTTGGAAGGAGTCTCTGCGCTAGTAAAACCTAACGGAACAACGGTAAATATTGAAATTAAAAATATAGTTGAATAATTAGATATACCTCAAATAATTTAACTATACTGCTTTGATCCTAAAAGTAAGTTTAAAGTTGAATGAATAATAGGGACTTCCCCTCTCATTTTGATTGAACACGCGAAAACTCAATCTTGGCACCTAGATGCCGTTCCGAGTAGGGGAAGTCCCTATTATTCATTCAAGCGGGACGCCTAACGGCGCCCCTTAATTTAAACGTTGACCACACAGAGTGAAATTGCTCGGAGATTAAGATGCCTTCAAAAAAACGGATTCAGTTCACCGCAACGATTAAGGCTCCTGCAAGCGTGGTCTGGCGACACGTAACCAATCATGAAAGCTACATGCATTGGGCATCAGCATTTGCTGATGGCTCATACTTTGAGGGCACATGGGAGTCAGGGGCGAAGATAATGTTCTTGGCACCCAGTGGAGACGGAATGGTGTCCGAAATCGCTGAGAGTCGGATAAACGAATTCATTTCAATCCGACACCTTGGTTTCATCTCTAATGGAGTTGAAGACACCACAAGCGAAGCAATCCTTGCCTGGGCGCCAGCCTACGAGAACTACACATTCTTACCAACGACGGAAGGCACGACCATGGTTGTCGACCAAGACGTCTCCGCCGAGTGGGAGGAATACATTACCCAAGCATGGCCAAAGGCTCTAGAAATACTCAAAGAACTGTGCGAGTCCTCAGGTGTTGCTTAACTGCTTGGCGACAGCTTTGCTTCGGAACAGCTTGCCGCCTGCGATGACTGGCCGCTAAGCGGATTTTTGAGCCAATCGCTATTTTTTAGTAAATAATCAATTGGCTCCATCTTATTAGTTATTGAATCAAAGTTTAATGCACCAAACTATTCTTTTTGGCTCAAATAAGCGTGTAAATCAATATTCAATCTTCAAAATTAAAACAATTCAGTTACGAATTCCAATCAATTGCACGTGCAATATTAAAAGGAACGGGTTCACAATTTTTACAAACTACAGAAATTACTTGTGAGTTTAAAACATCTGCTCCAAATATTGTTTGGTCCCAGTTTTGTACTGTATCCATCTCAACATATGTAAGATGAAAACTTGTCATTAAAACAGGACCTTGGCATCACGAGCATTTTTCAACTGGTCCAATGTCTGGAAAAGTTGCTTGAATGTTTTCACGTTTAAGAATTTGATAACGATGCTTTTCTCGACAAAGTTTAGAGCAATAATTAGCAATTACTTTCGCGCCCATGATTTCAACTTCTGGTATGCGCAGCTCATTGAAGAAAATCGTGCAATCATATTCTTTAGTTACATCAAAAAGTGGTGAGCGAAATGCTTTATTGCAGAAGTCACAATAAAAGCATTCATCATTCCATTCATTACTGTTCAGCATTGTTTCCTTACAATAAAAATACTCACTATATATATGCACGTTATTTTGAACCAAAAAAGCAATTTTTGTGCATTAAAAATTGATTAAAATTTTTAATATTTATCTAAGTTAATATGTTAAATAATTTTAGGTGGATTTATATTCGATGGGTTTGGTGGATCAAATTTGAATGCAATTAAACATTCGTGCTACAAATAGAATTAATTGCACAAAATTGTATTACCTAAAAATCAACTCATCATGTAAATAATGATTAAAAAGATATGTAAACGACTTTAATGGAAATTCAATTTGAATGAATTTAAAAACTTAGAACTTTGTAAACGACTTTAACTTGATTTGCGACATTTGTAACCTATTGATTTTATTTACTTCACTGTAAACGACTATATTGTCCACTAACAGTTTGCTTTATAACATTAGAGGTACTTAATCAAGCTTCTCTATGCCCATGGCCTTAAGTACGTATTTCTCATATATTGGCTCTGTGCTGCCTTTTTTCATTTTGTAGATAAAGTATTTCTCAAAAGCAATCTTGGCCCAGTGCACCCATTTGCCTTTCCTAATCCAGTTAGCATTACGTGGCGGAATTTGCGGTAGTGCCACAAAAGCTGCACCTACGTCGCCCATGTCAGCCAAACAAATGGCGTTCCAAGTACCTTTAGCATCTGCTTGTTGACCATTTAAATCTGCCACAATGTTATGTACTAAAGCGGTTACCATAGATTCAATCATGTAACCAGTTTTAGGCGCGCCTGTAGGCACTGGCGTCGCTTCTACTGGCGGAATAGCTACACAGACACCAGCAGAGAAAATATTTTTGTATTTTTTACTACGTTGATGCTCGTCAATAAACACAAAGCCTCTTGGGTTGCATAAACCCTCCACAGCTGCTACTGGGTCAACACCTCTAAATGCTGGCAACATCATAGAAAACTTGAATGGCAACTCATGCTCTTTAATCACATTGCCGCTCATGTCGTGCTCGGCTACAAACATCTTGCCTTCTTCAACTTTGGTCACTTTTGCGTTTGTAATCCATTTCACGTCATTATTACGATATTCAGATTCCAGCATGCCTTTTGAGTCACCCACGCCGCCTAAACCTAAATGGCCGATATATGGCTCGCTAGTGATGTAAGTGATAGGCACTTTGTTGCGGATTTTTTTCTTACGTAAATCTGTATTCATAATAAAAGTGAATTCGTAAGCAGGGCCAAAGCAGCTTGCTCCTGGCATCGCGCCGATAATGACTGGGCCTGGATCTTTAATGAACTCTTGGTATGCATCCCATGTTTTTTCTGCATGGTCTACTGAACATATTGAATGTGTAAAGCCACCATTCGGGCCTGAACCTGGCACTTCTTCGAATGATAATTTTGGACCTGTAGCAATCACAAGATAATCATAAGCAAGGTGTTGACCATCAGCTAATTGCAAAGAGCTATTTTCCGCATCTATTTTAGTCACGGCTTGCGCAATGAAATTAATGCCTTTTTTCTCTAAGTATGGACGAATCGGAAAAGTGATTTTGTCGCGCTTACGCCAACCCACTGCTAACCACGGATTTGATGGCACAAACTGAAAGTAATCTACCGAGTTGACCACGGTCACTTGGTGTTTATTACCCACTTTATCTTTTAATTCATAAGCTGTTGGCATTCCGCCTACTCCAGCCCCCATCACTACAATATGTGCCATTGTTCGTTTCTCCACTTTTAATTATTAGACTTATTAACTTTTCACTACAATTTACCTACCTAAGTATTGTTATCATTACCTGACACTTACCAACTTAACACTGCTACTTAATCGTCAAAAACGAATTCACCTCTGTTAGCTTTTTCTCGTCCAATGCGCCTGCAACAGCAGCAAGATTCAAATATGACAACAACATTTGATAGCGCTCGCGAAACAAAGCAGTTCTCGTCATAAAGTAATCTTGCTCAGCATTCAGAATGTCTAGCGTTGTTCTATCGCCTGCGTCTTTGCCAAGCTCGGTTGCATCTAACTTCACCTTTGACGAATGCAAAGCTTGCTCAGTCGCCTTTATTTTGCTTTTACCCACGGTTACTCCGAGCCAAGCCGCCCGCGCTTGTTGGCCAGCGCGTAATCTGACCGCTTCAGTTTCATCTTTTGCTTGCTCCTCTAGCGCAACGGCTTCTTCATATTTAGCGTTGCGCATTCCGCCAGTAAATAGCGGAATAGTCAGTTGCAGACCAACACTCAAACTATGATTACTCAAATCAGATCGATTGTTACCCAGGACTCCACGCATTTCCTCACCACCTGCTTGCGCAATCAAGTTCACCACTGGAGAAGTTGATGCGCGATGCTTATCGATTTCATCATGTGCTATACCCTGATGAAGTTGCTGCATGTGTAGATTAGGACTATTGCTTTGTGCTAATGCTAACCAATCATTTAGTTGACCAGCATCTAAACTCTGAAAACTTGCCTGCTCTGCAGGGCGCGCCAAAGCTTGTTCTGTAGTCCCTGTTAAATCAGCCAGTGCAGCAACTGCAATTTGATAATTACTATCAGCCTCTAGTTCTTGCGAGACTAGCGCATCATCTCTTGCTTGTGCTTCGTGCGTATCAATAATCGCCACATCGCCTTCAGCAAAACGCCCTTTGGCGACTTCCAGCGCCTTTGCCACTGCCGTACGCTGTCTTTTTACTGAAGCTAACGTAGCTTCAGCCAGCAACACATCAAAGTAGGCTTTAGAGACGCGTAACATTAACTGTTGCTGCTCCGCACTAAATTTCACATCGGCTAATTGTGCCTGCTTATTCAACTGTTGGGCCATGCTGCTGCGCTCTGCATTGTAGAGTGATTTTTCTGCATTAATATTCCAACGTAAATCGGCACCTAAATCTGTCTGTGTTTTGAAAGCCGCACCGCTTGAGCTACCAAATCCAGGTGCTGAAAACTGTGCATCGCTGAATTTATTGTAGTTGTTTGCGCCACCAACGCCTACTGATGCGGTCACTTGTGGTTGGCTCAACGCTTTGGCTTGGTCATTCTTCTTTTTACCAGCTTCAGCGCCCGCACGTGCAGCACTAAATGTTGGATCTTTTGCTTGGGCTGCCTGCCACGCATCTACTAGGTCCAGTGCATAGGCACTATTTGCGCTCAGCACAAACAGCGTGGTTAACAAAACACGTAAATGAATATTTGCAGTTAAATTCAACATATTGAAAAACTGATTAGCAACCACTAGGGACACCGATTCTGCGTAGGATATTTTCCATCAAACACCAATTGGTGATACCACTTTGGAATAGATTTACGCCAATAAAAGCGGTGAAATATAACCAATAATGACTAACGAATAATGGGCTTTCAGCTACGCCTAGCGCAAGTGATAGCAAAATCAATAAACCAGCAATAATGCGAACGAGTTTCCATGAAGTCATCTTAATTCTCCTAATTAAATCTTTTTTTAAGCCAATTTATTACGATAGGTTACAAAATAAAGCAGCGGTATCACAATCAAAGTCAGCAACGTTGATACAAAAATACCGAATATCAGTGAAATTGCTAAGCCATTGAATATTGGGTCATCCAGAATGAAGAATGCCCCTAACATGGCCGATAAAGCGGTAAGTACAATAGGCTGCGCACGCGTAATGGCAGAGTTAACTACTGCCTCTTTAAACGGCTTGCCAGAAGCCACTTCTAAGTTAATGAAATCAACCAATAAAATCGAGTTTCTAACGATAATCCCTGCCAGCGCAATCATGCCAATCATCGAGGTGGCCGTGAATTGTGAGCCCAATAAAGCATGGCCTGGCATTACACCGATGATGGTTAAGGGTATTGGTGCCATAATAATTAGCGGCGTTAGATATGAACCGAATTGCGCAACCACCAATAGATAAATCAGTATCAAACCAACCGCATAGGCCGCACCCATATCTCGGAATGTTTCATAAGTGACTTGCCACTCACCATCCCACTTCAGCGCGTAACCACGCTGGTTGTCCTCTGGTTGCGAGATAAAGGTTTCGCCTAATTGACCACCTGGCACTTGTATCTTGCTCACCGCATCACGCATACCAAACATGCCATACAAGGGGCTATCTAGCTTGCCTGCCATATCACCAAACACGTAATTTACCGGTAATAAATCCTTGTGGTAGATGGGTTGCTCACGCAAGGTATCTTCAATTGTCACCAGTTCGCGTATCGGCACAAGTTTGCCAGTTGAGGTGCTGACAGATAGTTTCAGCAAATCTTCAATATCGCCTTGTGCTTCTAGTGGCAAGCGTAGGCGCGTTCCAGCTGGATATTTACTTGCATCATGCATATAGGTCACATCCTCACCAGCTAAACCTGTACGCAAGGTGCTCACTATCGCAGCTTGCGACACGCCTAACAATGCGGCTTTTTTCTTATCCACTACAAGCTCGATTTTTTTTGCGTCGGCAATGCCGCTATTATCGGTATCTACAATACCGTCAGCTTTATCAAAAGCTTGATGAACTTGTCTTGCAATACTCAACCTTTCGGCATCATCAGGGCCGTAAATCTCGGCAACGATAGGTGAAACGACTGGTGGGCCAGGCGGCACTTCTACCACTTTGACTTTTACGACTTGTCCACCTTCACTCATTTTTTGAGCGATTTTTTGCAGCTCAGGGCGCACGCGGCTAGCAATCACATGGCTCTTGTCAGTACGGTGATGCTTGTCCACCAAGTTCACCTGAATATCACCAACTTCACCGCCAGCGCGAAGGTAGTATTGGCGCACCAGCCCATTAAAGTTAATAGGCGCAGCAAGGCCTACATAAGCTTGATAATTGGTCACCTCTGGCACAGTTGCTAAATAGGCTGTCATCGCGTGTAACACACTGGCAGTTTTTTCTGGTGGCGTTCCCGCTGGCATATCTACCACCACTTGAAACTCAGACTTATTGTCAAACGGCAACATCTTCATGACAACCAATTTGCCAATAGGTAGCACAAGCGAAATAACGATCAAACCCAACACGGCAAAACTTAATTTACGTCGATTCTTTTTGCCATTTTTGTCGTCAAGAAAGGGATTAAACATACGTGTAAATAAAGGTGCAATGCGCTTAGTCACAGCATCTTCATGATGCGTATGACGCAACCAAAGACGCGACAACCAAGGCGTAATAACAAAGGCCACAGCCAATGAAATCAGCATGCCCATACTAGCATTAATCGGAATCGGGCTCATGTACGGTCCCATCAAACCACTTACAAACGCCATCGGCAATAATGCAGCGATAACAGCTAAGGTTGCTAAAATTGTAGGGCCACCTACCTCGTCAACTGCGGTAGGAATAATATCCGCCAATTTTGCAGTAGGATTAAGCTTCATGTGTCGATGAATATTCTCTACGACCACAATGGCGTCATCCACCAGAATGCCGATTGAGAAAATCAAGGCGAATAAAGAAACACGATTGAGCGTAAAACCCCAAGCCCATGAGGCAAACAAAGTAGCCATTAATGTTAGTATCACAGCAAATCCGACGATTGCAGCCTCGCGCTTACCCAATGCAATAACTACTAAAAGTATGACTGCTGAAGTAGCAAAAATAAGCTTCTGTATTAGTTTTTGTGCTTTCTCATTTGCAGTTTCCCCATAGTTTCTGGTGATTTTTACTTCCACACTTGATGGAATTAACACATTTTTTAAACTATCAATTTGCTTAATCACTGCCTCAGCTACAGCTACTGCATTTTGCCCTGGTTTTTTAGTGATACTGATGATGACTGCAGGCGACTCAATATTACTTTTACCAGCTTCTCCATACCAAATATAGCGCTCAGCAGGTGGTGGGCCATCATGGATTTCAGCTATTTCTCCCAAATACACTGGATGTCCGTCATGTAATCCGACAACTAATTGAGCAATATCTTCGGCGTCGGTAAAATATTTACCCACTTCTACCGCAATAGCTTGGTTATTACTCGTCACTTCGCCAAGCGGCGCGCCAAGATTGGCTGATTGCAAGGCGTGACGCATATCGCTAATCGTAATATTCGCTGCCGCCATTCGGACTGGATCAATATCAATATTGACTGCACGACCTGGCCCACCAAGCGTCACAACCTCTCGCGTACCCTTTACTTGCTTAATTTCCGCCTCTAGCGCATGCGCCACACGCTCAAGCTCATATGCACCATCTAAGTTATTTTTGGCATATAAAGTGGCTGTTAGAATTGGCACATCATCAATGCCCTTAGGTTTAACAATTGGCTCGCCAACGCCAAGATTTTTGGGAAGCCAATCTTGATTCGATTGAATGGTATTGTACAAGCGCACCAAAGCTTCCGTTCGCGGCACACCCACTTGAAATTGCACGGTAATGATGGACATACCAGGGCGAGAAACTGAAGTGACATGTTCTATATCGGCAATTTGCGAAAGCACCTGCTCAGCTGGTACAGAGACCATTTGCTCAACATTTTTTGCTGAAGCACCTGGAAATGGAATGAGCACATTGGCCATTGTCACATTGATTTGCGGCTCTTCTTCACGTGGCGTCACCAGCACTGCAAACAAACCTAATAGCATGGCGACTAACGCAATTAATGGGGTAATTTGCGCAGTCTGAAAATATCGAGCGATACGGCCTGAAATACCTAGAGTAGAATTTCCCATTTACACGCCTAGCCCAGATGTTTTATTTGCCGATGGTTGATTAAAAATTGTCACGGATAACCTACTTCATATTTGCAGCTGCAATTGGGTCAAGTGCTACAACATCGCCCGCCTTGAGTCCAGCTAATACTTGTACATTCACACCTTGTTTGCGACCTAAGCGAACTTGCCTCAGTTGAGGCTTGCCTTGTTGGCTCAGCACGTACACTGCTACAAGCTCACTACGTTTAATAACGGCTGTTGTGGGTACAGTAATTTTGCCTTGCGCCGTACTGCCAAGCACTGGCAACTGTGCCCTAGCAAACATTCCAGGCCGCACGCTTGTTAAATGCATTGGCAAACTTAAACGCACTGCAGACATATTGCTGATAGCGTCAGCGGTTGGTAATACTGTGATTTGAGTGCTGACCAGTTCTCGTTCTACATCATTAGCTGACGAAACCAACACCTTCACACTCGCGTTATTATTAAGATTGTTTAACTGACTTTGCGGCACATTCACTGTAGCGCGCAAGCTACTTGGATCGTATATCACTAACATTGGCTGTCCTGGCATTGCCATTCCACCTACTTCTGTTAATACTTCGGCTACAATTCCTGCGTACGGCGCACTGATTGTATGCAAATTAGTTTCTACATTTGACATCCCAAATTGTGCTAGCTGTGCTTTAGTCTGCGCCTCTGCTGTTTTAAAGTCTGACTCAGCACGTTCCATAGCTGCTTGGCTGATATATTCTTTGGCGTAAAGTCGGCTTTTACGCTCATACTCTTTGCGTGCTGCAGATAATTGTGCTTGCGCTGCCGCAACTTGAGCCTTATTGCTAGCAGCTTGCTGATTAACAATGCGTGTATCAATACGCGCAAGTAGCTGCCCAGCTTTGACAATATCACCGACTTTTACATTCAGCGCAGAAATATTGCCTGTAACTTGCGGTGCGATTGCGCTGGTTTTAATTGCTTCGACGATGCCCTCAGCAGTGTAAGTAGAATCGCTTTGAACTTGTTTGATTGTTACTGTAGCTAATGGTGCAGCATTAGCCATATTATTGTAAACGGCACTTGTAAGGCTAATTGCTATCACAAATAAGTGCTGTTTGAATTTGATACCTTGTGTAATCAAGTTGGTTGTTCCTTGGTGATAGTAAAAGCCACTAAATGTCATGGCTAATTTCTAATCACTATATTACTATATAGTTATATAGTCAATAATTAAATTAAGTGTATAATTTTTGCAATTAAAATAAAATCTAGGTAACTAAATGAGCAAACTTGATGATAGAGCACTTGTGTATGTTGCTAAATACTTTAAAGCTCTCGCAGAGCCGATGCGCCTGAAGGTTCTAAATGCATTGCAGGATGGCGAAAAAAACGTGGGACAGTTAACCGAAATCTCAGGAGGGACACAAGCAAACGTTTCCAAACATCTTTCTTTATTAGCAGATTACGGTCTAGTGAAGCGTGAGTCACGAGGCAACTGTGTGTATTACAGCATTGCGGATCCAAGCACATATGAACTATGCGAGCTAGTATGCGGACAAATTGGTAACCGTATGTTTTTAGAAACGGAAGTAAAAAAGATTTTCATGGGTAGCTAAATCATAAACTCAGTGTCGTTTATAAATTAGTTTCTAAACAAACAAGTTAGACCTAACTTATCTCTTTGTATCAAGGTTCCATGGAATATTTATTGGAGTTTGGTTATTTTGGGCTTTTTACCGCTGCATTTTTAGCAGCAACTATTTTACCTTTGAGCTCAGAAGTCATCTTAAGTGGTATGTTGTTGAAAGGCTTATCGCCAATCGCGCTAATTGCCATAGCAACTATTGGCAATACACTAGGATCACTAACCAATTATGCGCTCGGTTATTGGGCTAGCCAAGAAGCGATCAAAAAATGGCTAAAAATGTCAGATGATGACATTGCAAGCGCACAACATCGCTATGAAAAGTATGGAATACTAAGTTTGTGTTTTTCATGGGTGCCCATCATTGGCGACCCATTAACGGTTGTGGCAGGCATTTTACGCATAAGATTAATGTGGTTTTTATTACTCGTTACAGTTGGGAAGCTAACACGCTATATTGTGCTAGGCTACATCGTGCTTAATAGCAGTATTACATGATAAAAACTAATCTGATTGCATTTCGTTAAAAACATTCGATTTTAGTATTTCAAGCATGAATAAACCGAGTAGTGTGACTGAAACGCAAATCAAGTAGTCGCGTAGTTGAAGTTGTCCAAAGTGAAACAACTGCTGTGCTGGCGACCAAAATAGAGCGATAGCAATAAACACCATCACGAAGCTTACCAATACCCATAATGCGCGATTTGGTCTTAATATCATTTCCATTAAAGAGGCGTTATATGAGCGGTTTATCAATATTAAGCCGATATTCATGAGTATTAACATGGTGAATATTAACGCGCGTAAATGGTCTTCAGGCATGCCAATACTGGCTTGGTAAATAAAAACGGCAGATAACAACATCAGGACGACACTGCCTTGAACAGTTGCCCAGACAATTTGCCTTGGCATTAATAGGGGGCTGTTGGAAGGGCGTGGGGGGCGTTGCATGACATCTTTTTCGGCTCGTTCTGCCTCAAAAACGATTGAGCAGGCTGGATCTATCAGCATTTCTAAAAAAGCGATGTGAATAGGGGTGAGTAACAATGGCATACCTAAAGCAAGCGGAAGTAAAGCTAGCCCAGCAATCGGAATGTGTACAGCAATAATATACTCTATCGCTTTACGTAAGTTGTCGTATATACGCCTCCCAAGACTGATGGTTTTAACGAATGAGTCAAAATCATCATCTAACAAAACAATAGTTGAAGCCTCTCTTGCAACATCTGTACCGCGCCCTCCCATGGCAATACCGATGTGCGCAGCCTTGATGGCTGGTGCGTCATTCACGCCATCACCTGTCATGGCTACAATTTCACCACAAGCCTTTAAGCATTCTACTATTCTAAGTTTTTGATGCGGCTGAATACGGGCAAAAATGTTAATAGACTTAAGCTTCTGTGTTAAGTCCTGGTTCGAAAGCGTTTCAATTTCATCGCCTGAAAGTACATTTGACGCATCTAACCCTGCTTGAATGCCAATAGCTTGCGCTGTTGCAGGGTAGTCACCAGTAATCATCATTACCTTAATCCCTGCACTTCGGCATTCCATAATTGCAGCTGGAACGTTTTTACGAAGTGGATCAGCAAATCCAATCAGCCCAACATATTCAAATTGAAGAGCATTTATTGACTCAGGGAAATCAGTTGAATCAACCTTAGCCTTTGCAATCGCAAGAATGCGTACTCCTTTTTTTGCAAGCACATCTACTATTTGGCTGATTTTTGTGCGCTGCTTATCGGATAACTGACATAGTTTGCTAATACTTTCTACTGCACCTTTGGCATAACAAAAACTTTCGCCATCAGTATTTAAATAAATATTCGCCACGGCAAACATGTTTGGTTTTATGCCATAAGCGTGAAGCCATTGCTTATTTGAAAATGCACTTGGGAAAGAAGCTAGTTTTTCATTCACCAATTGATGAATGGCAATATCCATTGGGTCAGTTGGTTGTTGCTGGCAAGCAAGCAGCGCGATTTCTAAAACTTTACGTTCTTGTTCTGGCAGAGTGTTATGCGTGTGGTGCCACTCTGATTGCTCGCCAACTATTGCGATAACGGACATTTTGTTTTCAGTTAACGTGCCAGTTTTGTCTGAGCAAAGTATAGTTGTTGCACCGAGAGTTTCGATGGCTGATGCCTGTCTGGTCAATACGCGCGCACGTGAAATACGCCATGCACCCATCGCCATAAATACCGTCATGACTAGCGGAAACTCTTCAGGCAACAATGACATACCGAGTGCGATACCGCCTAGTAAGGCTTGCAGCCAATCTCCGCGCAAATAGCCAAAAAGTACGACTGCCAAGATGCCCACAATAGCGCCGACAATTGCAAACGTGAGCACAAATGATTTGATTTGTAGCTGTAAGTTTGGCTGTTCTGTTTTGATGGTGTTAAGCGAATGGCCAATTTTGCCCATTTCAGTACGGGCACCAGTAGCGTTAACTAATGCCTGCCCAGTGCCGCGCACAACCAACGTGCCAGCAAATATAAAGGGAGAATTTTTAATGCCAAGCGGGGATTGAAATGGGAGGTTTGATTCTGAAAGTAGCTTATTTAGTACGGATTTTTGTACAGGGATAGACTCCCCAGTAAGTAAAGACTCATCTAGCAATAACTCTTGAGAGGAAATGAGTGTCGCATCTGCGGCCACACGATCTCCTTCATTGACGATAATAATATCTTCACGCACCACCTCTCTACCAGCAATGATGGTGCGTTGACCATCACGAATCACCAAAGCTCGTGGGCTTGCTAAGTTACGAAGCGCCTCTAAAACATGCTCACTACGCGATTCTTGAATAATAGTGATGGCAATAGATAAGCAAGCAAATAACAGCAACACTAACGCTTCAACAATATCGCCCAGCAACATATAAACAAGCCCGCCGCCAATCAACAGTGCAAACATGGGCTGACGCAGAATATCTATAAAAATGCGTAAAAAATTACGTTGATCTGGCTTTGGTAGCTCGTTATAACCTTCAGCTTTTAGGCGCTTTTCAGCTTCAGCACTTGTTAGGCAAATACTTTCTTCTTTGATCGTTTTGTTGGTGTGCAACCTATCACCCCTCCAATTGTTCATTTACAGTATTAAATGACAAATATCCAAGCGAAGCTCAGTTTAACGGAAGTTAAGGAATATAGCTTTGCGGTACAGCAACAAAACGTGATTAGTTGATTTTAATGCTAGAAATGGCGCGAGTGACTGCTAAGTAAGAGCCAAGCCACCCTATGGCAATGGCAAATAAAATAATTTTAATAAACAATGCGTTATCATAAATTGGTAAGCTGAAGTCACTATGGTACAAGCTAGAGATTTGGGCGATAGATAGATTAAAAAGCCACATCATTGAGATTAACATCAAGATTGCCAATATTCCACCAAATAGACCATACAACATACCCGCATATAAAAAAGGGGTACGAATAAAGCCATTAGTTGCCCCCATGAGTTTGCTGACGATAATTTCGTCTTTTTGCGTGACAATTTGCATGCGTACCGTGTTGCTTATAATGACCAAAAGTGCCACAGCCAACAACCCAGCGACCAGCAAAATAATTTGTTTGCCCAGTGCAAGCAAGGCGGATAGCCGCTTTACCCATTCAGTGTTCAGTAGCACTTGCTCAACGTTTGGCAGTTCACTGAGTGAACTTTTAAGTGCTTCCAACGCGGCTGGCTCAGCAGATTTAGATTGAATAAAAAAAGCATCTGGCAGCGGATTTTTTTCTAAATCATTGGTTTCGACTTTGGCCTTGAGTTGTTGCCAAGCTTCTTCTTTGGAAACAAACTTAACGCTTTTGATGGCTTCATTATTGGCAAGAGATTCTTTTAATGCATTTATCGCAGTTTGATCAGTATCGAGCTTTAAAAAAATACTCATTTCAGTTTCGCTTTGCAACTGGTTGCTAAATGTTGCCAAATGATTAACGCCAATATAAAACAACGCAGGAATGCACAACGCCACAGCGATGACTAGGCTAATCATGAAGGTGGAAAGCATTTTTTGGCGCATACGCGCGAGTACGAGTTTAAGGGCTTGGATGTGCGTATTCATGCTCAAATGCCTTATTTTTGCTCACTTTGATTCAACACGCCATGGTCAAGATGTAAAACACGTTTTTCCATGGCGTAGCGGTTTAGTGCATCATGTGTTGCCATAATCACCGTTACACCTACTTGGTTAAAAGCCTGAAAAATTGACATAATGTCGGTGGCGTAGCTCGCATCTAGGTTACCTGTTGGTTCATCCGCAATTAGCACAGATGGCCGACTCACTACCGCACGCGCGATGGCCAGCCGTTGCTGTTCGCCGCCTGAAAGCGTGATTGGCATGGCTTTTTCTTTATTCAGCAGCCCTACTTTATCAAGCGCAGCGCGCACGCGCTTGGCTGCATCAAGTCCAGTAATGCCGTTAATGTGTAGCGGTAAAATGACGTTTTCAAAGCAGTTGCGGTCATACAATAGTTTATGGTCTTGAAAAATCAAGCCAAAACGTCGCCGCATAAACGGAATAGCCGACTCGCTGAGTTTACTAATGTTTTGGTTTGCGATTAACACCGTGCCGCTGGTAGGGCGCTCAATGGCAGCAATGAGCTTTAACAATGTGCTTTTACCTGCGCCAGAATGGCCTGTGACAAACACAAATTCACCAGCATCAATATTCATGCTCACGTTTTTTAAAACGTCGTCGCTTGCGGGGTAGCGTTTGGTGACATGGTCAAATTTAATCATGGGTTTGATTATATCGCTAAATGGAGTGCTGTATCAAAAATGCCATTGTGATTTAAGATAATTAGGTTCGTCGGGAGATAATTAGGTTTGTCGGAAAATCCATTTAAGACAATTAGGTTTGTCGGACATTTTTAATAAAGCACCAGCATTGCTGGTGCATAAATTTTCCTGTTAAATATTAAAATTTAGTAATAAACTGGATTAAAGTGCGAAATTATAAAAATGGTTATGAATTTATTCTTTTGATTTTTTCGTAAAAACCAATCTCTTTTAAGTGGTTATGAAAAAGCTGTGCGTCATCGTCATCCTTAGAGCATGCACTTCTTTTTGAAGTAAAAATATAATCATCTGGATACCAAGAGTTGTGATTGGTATGATCGAATATCTCATTAACTAAATATTTTTCCACTCCTTGATGATTGGCATATTTGCTAAACCATCCTTTTTGAATAAAGCCTAGCTTAAAGCAAACAAGGGAGATCGCTTTAATCATCATTCTGGTTTTGTAATAGTGCCAATAGCCCACATATAACAATTGGTAACGGCTATATTCAAACCCGCTTTTTGGGTCATCATGCTCAAAAAATTCTAACGCCACCACCAAGCCTTGATGCGTGTCGTAATTATTTGCTGGCACAAACTCAGTGCCTGTTTGTGCAATAAAATGTGCAATAATAGTTTGATTTTCTGAGGGTTTAAGTTTAACTAAGTAATCATAAATCGATTGAAGTTCATAGCCATGCTCAAATTGCTCTTGCGGGTTACCTTCGCCAGTTTCTAACCACTCGCGGTTAATAAAAAACTTGTTTGAAAAAGCCTCTAAAAATTGCTCGTTAAGAATGGAGATTAAGCTATCTAGGTTTTTAAAATCTTTAAATTGAAGATTAAACTCTGGAAAAACAGTTTGTATGCGTGCGGTGGGAATGCGATGAGCATCGAGCACTTTTAACACACGCCGTGCTAATGCCCTTAGCTCTTTATTTTTACCGTACCTTTTATCTTCCCACCATTCTTTAAGATTAAAGAGGTCTTTAATTTTTAGCAGTTCAAAAGGGTTAATCATCTTAGCCTTTAACTGTGACTTGACCGTTCATTAGCATGGGTAGAAGCCAGTCGCGTAAAGTTACTAGTTGCACGTTCTCTAGGCTTCTTTGAAAAATCATTTTGTTGTAATTTCACTTTAAGAGTCATTTTTACACTTTCTTTACTCGCAATAACATTTTAATTACGACATTTTTACGTCCTTAAGTCTAAGATTTCAATCTTGATAACTTGATTGGTAACAAGTTATGGATGACGTTATTGGTACAGGCATGATAGTCATATATCTATTCCTTTGCTATGTGCTGATTTACATTCTTGTAAATTTTGGAGGTGGCGAATGAATTTAATGATGTTAATTAGCGGCCTTTTAGCCGTGGCGGTTTTGGGTTATCTACTCTATGTCTTAATTAAACCGGAGAATTTCTAATGTTCTCAAATATTTTGATACAAGTTGTTTTATATCTAGCGATATTATTACTTTTAACCAAGCCAATGGGTTTGTGGATAGCCAAAGTCATGAATGGTGAGTCCGCGATAGCAAACAAGTTTGGTGGCCCGATTGAACGACTTGTTTACCGAGCACTAGGGATTAAACCAGAGACTGAAATGAGTTGGAAGCACTATGCTGTAGCATTAATGCTGTTTAATGTTATCGGCATCGTTACAGTCTATTTTTTACAGCGATGGCAGGCGTGGTTGCCACTTAACCCACAACAGTTTCCCGCAGTCAGTGTTGACTCATCATTAAACACAGCTATTAGTTTTGTCACCAACACTAACTGGCAAGGTTATGGAGGTGAATCAACGATGAGTTACCTCACTCAAATGTTAGCACTTACGGTACAAAACTTTCTATCTGCGGCTACAGGTATCGCAGTAGTCATTGCTTTGATTCGTGGTTTTGCTCGACATACTGCACAGACCATAGGTAATTTCTGGGTCGATATTACGCGTTCAACTTTGTATATATTGTTACCACTTTCGTTGATGTTAGCAGTTGCATTGATGGGTCAAGGAGTTATCCAAAATTTTGATGCTTATAAAGAAGTCACAACGTTACAACCTACGACTTATTCAGCGACTGATTCAGCAGGTAAACAAACTAATGAGGTTACTTCCACTCAAACATTGGCGATGGGGCCTGTTGCCTCCCAGGAGGCGATTAAGATGATTGGTACCAATGGTGGTGGCTTTTTTAATGCAAATTCGGCGCATCCTTACGAGAACCCCACACCACTTTCTAACTTTTTAGAAATGCTCGCCATATTTCTCATCCCCGCAGGATTATGTTTTACATTCGGCATGATGGTGGGTGATAGAAGGCAAGGTTGGGCGGTATTTTCTGCCATGGCAATTGTGTTTGTTGTCATGGCGGGCTTCGTTATCTGGGCTGAGCAGGCTGGTAATCCTGTATTAACTGCCAATGGTGCAGACCAGGCGGTGAGCGCTTTGCAATCTGGCGGTAATATGGAAGGTAAGGAAACGCGCTTTGGTATTGTTTCATCCGCATTATTTGCAACCATAACCACCGCGGCATCGTGTGGTGCTGTCAATGCCATGCATGACTCATTTACGCCGTTGGGTGGCTTAGTGCCAATGTGGTTAATGCAGTTAGGTGAAGTCATTTTTGGTGGCGTTGGCTCCGGACTCTACACCATGCTTATTTATGCGGTGCTTGCTGTATTTATTGCTGGGTTAATGATAGGCCGCACCCCTGAGTATTTGGGTAAAAAAATCGAGATTTTCGATATGAAAATGACCGCCCTTATTATATTAGTTACACCTTTAGTGGTACTGATTGGTACGGCAATTGCTGTCATGACAGACCCTGGTAAGGCTGGTATAGCAAACCCTGGTGCGCATGGGTTTAGTGAGATACTGTATGCACTTTCATCTGCTGCCAACAACAACGGTAGCGCTTTCGCAGGCTTATCTGCCAATACTCCGTTCTATAACATGCTGCTTGCGTTTGCCATGTTCTTGGGTCGCTTTGGCATCATCTTGCCTGTATTGGCCATCGCAGGCTCTATGGCAGCTAAAAAACGTATTCCAGTAAGTCTAGGCACAATGCCGACTCACGGACCGTTATTTATTACGCTGCTAATCGGTGCAGTGATTTTGGTGGGTGCCCTTACTTACATTCCAGCACTCGCACTTGGCCCTGTCATTGAGCATTTACTCATGACATCTATTCACTAAGCATCCAGTGCATTAAGAATATTAGGAAAAAACTATGTCGAAACTAAGTATGCAATCAATGTTTGACCCTGCCTTGGTAAAGCCAGCCATCACGGATGCGTTTAAAAAGCTGTCTCCGCAAACACAGTGGCGTAACCCAGTCATGTTTGTGGTGTATCTAGGCAGTATTCTCACCACCTTATTAATGCTGCAAGCAGCATTTTCCAAAGGCGATGCGCCAGTGGGATTTATTGCGTTAGTGACTTTATGGCTATGGTTCACCGTGCTATTTGCTAACTTTGCTGAGGCCTTGGCAGAGGGGCGCAGTAAGGCGCAAGCAGCCAGCCTAAGAAGTTCAAAGAAAAATGTAGTCGCTAAAAAATTGAAGGACGAGTCACGCGATTCAGCAGTTTCGCTTACTGATAGCAATAGCTTACGTAAAGGCGACATCCTTTTGATAGAGGCAGGCGATATGATTCCTGCAGATGGTGAAGTGATTGATGGTATCGCTTCTGTTAATGAGGCAGCAATTACAGGTGAGTCAGCTCCTGTCATACGCGAATCAGGCGGTGACTTCAGTGCAGTCACTGGCGGCACACAAGTATTATCTGATTGGATAGTGGTACGTGTGAGTGTGAACCCAGGCGAGGCATTTTTAGACCGTATGATTGCCATGGTAGAAGGTGCGAAGCGTCAGAAAACCCCTAATGAAATTGCGCTGACGATTTTATTGGTTGCGCTGACAATAGTGTTCCTGCTGGTTACGGTCACCTTGTTGCCATTTTCAATATTTGGTGTTGGTGCGGCTGGTGCTGGCTCTCCGCCAAGCATTACCGTATTGGTGTCATTATTGGTATGTCTGATTCCTACTACGATTGCAGGTTTGCTTTCAGCAATCGGGGTTGCAGGGATGAGCCGTATGATGCAAGCCAATGTGATTGCCACATCAGGCCGTGCTGTAGAAGCGGCGGGGGACGTCAATGTACTGTTACTCGATAAAACTGGCACGATTACTTTGGGCAATCGTCAGGCTTCAGCCTTTGTTCCGGCAGCAGGTGTTACCGAACAAGCGCTGGCAGATGCAGCGCAACTCGCTTCATTGGCTGATGAAACGCCAGAAGGTCGCAGTATCGTCATCTTGGCAAAAAAACGCTTCAATATTCGCGAGCGTGATATTCATCAGCTAGGCGCTACTTTCGTCCAGTTTTCTGCGCAAACCCGCATGAGTGGGGTCAACTTACAAGATGCAGATAATAAAGTTCGCCAAATACGTAAAGGTGCCGCAAGCGCCATCAAACTACATGTTGAGGCGTTGGGCGGAACGTTTTCAGCCGATATTTCACAAAAAGTGGATGAGGTTTCACGCCGAGGCAGCACGCCGTTAGTAGTGTCTGACGGTAATGTAGTGCTTGGAGTGGTGGAACTCAAGGATATCGTCAAAGGTGGCATTAAAGAACGCTTTGCTGAGTTACGCAACATGGGCATTCAAACCGTGATGATTACTGGTGATAATCGCCTAACCGCTGCCGCTATTGCAGCCGAAGCTGGGGTAGATGATTTTCTGGCAGAAGCTACGCCAGAAGATAAGTTAAAACTGATTCGTGGCCACCAGGCCGAAGGAAAACTTGTCGCCATGACGGGTGATGGTACCAACGATGCACCTGCACTTGCGCAAGCGGACGTTGCTGTTGCCATGAACACTGGTACGCAAGCAGCAAAAGAAGCTGGCAACATGGTGGATTTAGATTCCAATCCAACCAAGCTGATTGAAATCGTTGAAATCGGTAAACAAATGCTGATGACGCGTGGCTCACTAACCACGTTCAGTATTGCGAATGATGTTGCGAAGTATTTTGCGATTATTCCAGCTGCTTTTGCCAGCACATACCCACAACTCAATACATTAAATGTGATGCACTTGGCGAGTCCAAACTCGGCGATTTTATCGGCCGTTGTTTTCAATGCACTGGTTATTATCTTTTTGATCCCTCTGGCCTTAAAAGGTGTGCCATACAGAGCGGTTGGTGCACAGCAACTATTGCGCAGAAACCTATTGATTTACGGATTAGGCGGATTGGTTGTTCCTTTTATTGGCATCAAAATCATTGATGTTGTACTTACCCTTGTTGGCTTTGCATAAGGATTTATCATGGAAATTAGTTTAAAACAAATGATTAAACAGACAATAAGACCTGCAATTGTATTGTTTATATTACTCAGTCTTATTACTGGCGTCGTTTACCCGCTAGCTACCACAGCATTAGGGAAATGGCTATTGCCAACGCAAGCAAATGGTTCGCTGATTGAAAAAGATGGAAAACTCATTGGGTCTTCTTTAATTGGGCAGAACTTTACTGAGCCTAAATACTTCTGGGGACGTCCATCAGCCACGGGACCATATCCTAATAATGCTGCGGCTTCATCTGGCTCAAACCAAGGACCATTAAATCCGGCATTGGCAGAAGCAGTAAAAGGTAGAGTAAGTGCATTAAAAGCTGTTGATTCAAATAATACGCTACCCATACCAGTAGATTTAGTAACAGCTTCAGCCAGCGGCTTAGATCCGCACATTAGTCCCGCAGCGGCAGCATATCAAGCATCACGAGTTGCAAAAGAGAGAGGGATTAGCGATGCTAGTGTACAAGCATTGATTGATAACAACACTGAAGGACGCCAATGGGGTGTTCTTGGCGAGCCACGAGTGAATGTGTTAAAGCTTAATATAGCTCTGGACAAAAATACTGCGAAAATATCAGAATAATCATTAGATTGAATAACTCTTGTAGTTAAATGAAAAAATCAACACTTATGCATTTACAGCATCATCTATAACTAACATATAATCCTTATTATGGTTGATACTCGCCCCGATCCAGACCAGTTGCTGGACAAAATAAATAAAGAGGCCGAAAAACAAAAAAGGGGCCGCTTAAAGATATTTTTTGGCGCTTGTGCAGGTGTTGGTAAAACATTTGCGATGTTGGCGGCTGCACGTAGCCTGCGTTTGCAGGGTGTGGATGTCGTTATCGGCATCGTTGAAACGCATGGCCGTAGTGAAACAGAATCACAAATATCTGGTCTAGAAGTATTGCCACTCAAAAAGCTTGAATATCGTGGTCGCGATTTAAGTGAGTTTGATCTTAACGCAGCACTTTTACGCAAACCTGCGCTTATTTTAGTCGATGAACTGGCACATTCTAACGTTGAAGGCTCGCGGCACCCTAAACGCTGGCAGGATGTAGAAGAGTTATTGTCAACAGGTATTGATGTATACACCACACTCAATGTACAACATCTTGAAAGTCTTAACGATATTGTGGGACAAATCACGGGTATTCGTGTCAATGAAACGCTTCCAGATAAAGTCTTTGATATGGCTGATGAGGTCATATTGGTTGATTTACCTGCAGAAGAATTGTTGCAAAGACTGCAAAGTGGCAAAGTGTATCTGCCACAACAAGCTGAACGTGCAGGAAAAAACTTTTTTCGTAAAGGTAACTTAATAGCCTTACGAGAGATGGCATTAAGGCGCACCGCTGACCGTGTTGATTCACAAATGCAAGAATATCGAAGCAATAGTGCTATTCAGCAAGTCTGGCAAGCAAAGGACCGCATCCTCGTCTGTGTTGGAATAGGGTCCGAATCAGAACGATTAGTGAGAGTTTCAGCCAGATTAGCGCAAAGTTTGAAATCTGATTGGCTTGCCGTATATGTAGAAATACCAAGATTACAGCGTATATCAGATGATAAACGCGATCATATGTTAAAAACGCTAAAGCTGGCTGAATCGCTTGGTGCAGAGACGTCCACGCTAAGTGGTACAGATATTGCCAATACCCTATTAACTTATGCTCGCGAGCGTAACGTATCTAAAATTGTTGTTGGAAAATCAACCCGTTCTACCATTTCTCGGCTCATCACTCCAGGCTTAGTCGATGAATTAACTAATCAAGCCACGGATATTGATATTCATGTAGTTTCTCGCGAACGTGCACTCACTGAAAAAACAGAGATTAACATCAGTAGTTCTGCTAATACTAGGCAACCTAATGAGGAGCTAAAATTAGCAGGCTATTATGTAGCCTTAGCACTCTGTGCTGCCAGTACAGGTATAGCTGCCTTGTTATTGCCCTATTTTGAACTGACTAACGTAGTCATGTTTTATCTTTTAGGCGTCGTACTTATATCCTTTAAATACGGTAGAAGTGCGGGAATATTTTCTTCAATAATTAGTGTAGCGTGTTTTGACTTCTTTTTTGTCCCCCCGAAGCTTTCGTTTTCCGTTTCTGATACCAAATATCTGCTCACTTTTATGGTCATGTTTGTGGTGGCGCTGCTGATTAGTCATTTAACATCGGGACTACGTTATCAAACAGTCGTTGCTATGCACAGAGAGAGGCGAAGCCGTGCGCTATATGATTTAGGAAAATCATTGGCTTCAGCTTTAACGTCAGCCCATATTATTGAAATTAGTATCCAGCATTTATCTGGCATTTTTCAGTCCAAGCTCACTATACTGTTACCTGATAAGCAAGATAAAATCATCTACAATAAAACAGATCATTTGTCTGATAGTGCTTTAAAAGAGATTGATTTTGGCATTGCCCAATGGGTTTATGATTACCAACAACAGGCTGGATTTGGTACTAATACCTTACCTTCTAGCACAGCTTTATATATCCCTCTGCAAGCGCCAATGCGTACACGAGGCGTGTTGGCAATCGCACCAGAAAACAAATTGTCGATATTCATGCCTGAACAAAGACAATTATTAGAAACCTTTGCATCACAAATAGCCATAGCACTTGAGCGTGTACATTATGTGGAAGTCGCGCAAGAGGCCTTGGTCTCTATGGAATCTGAGCGATTGAGAAATACAGTGTTAAGCGCAATCTCACATGATTTGAATACGCCACTCACAACCATTATAGCTTCAGCAGATTTTTTGCAACTATCATTACCTACTGACAATAAATATTATGAGTATGTTCAAATGATCTATGGACAAGCGATTCGCATGAAAAGTATTGTCGTAAACTTGCTTGATATGGCGAGACTTCAGTCTGGCAAAGTAACACTCAATAAGCAATGGCAACCGCTTGAAGAGGTGGTTGGGGCCACTCTGCGCACGATGAAGCATGCGCTTGCCAACCATAAAATCAGGACTGATTTGCCAAGTGACTTGCCATTGCTTGAGTTTGACGCAGTACTGATTGACCGTGTGTTATCAAATTTATTGGATAATGCGATTAAATATACACCTCAAGGGACAACTATTACAATAAGTGCAAGGGTTAGTCAGCAAGAAATTTGGGTGTCAGTTGCAGATGATGGATTAGGTGTGCCTGAAAGTTTAATGCAACAAATGTTTGATAAATTCACACGTGGTGATAAAGAGTCGTCAAAAGCAGGGGTAGGCCTTGGCTTATCAATTTGCAAGGCGATTATTGAAGCGCATGATGGTAAGATATGGGCAAGCAATAAGCCAACTCATGGTGCTATTTTTACTTTCTCACTTCCTTTGGGAGTGCCGCCGAGTCTTCCTCCCAATGATGAAATGGTGCTATAAAAGATGACTAATTCCACAGCAAATGTTATTTTGGTGGAAGATGATCCTCAGATTCGCCGTTTTGTATCATCAGCACTCAATGATGAAAACTTCCAAGTTTATTTTGCGGAAACTGGTAAGCAAGGCTTGATTGAGATTAGCACTCGAAAACCCGATGTAGTTATCTTAGACTTAGGATTGCCAGATATTGATGGCTTAGAGATCATTCGTGAAACAAGATCCTGGAGTAATATTCCGATTATCGTGCTTTCTGCGAGAACACAAGAAACTGAAAAAGTGGCAGCTTTAGATGCAGGAGCAGACGATTTTTTATCAAAACCTTTTGGTACACCAGAGTTATTGGCTAGAGTTCGTGCACAGTTGCGTCGCAGATCTATGCTAAGTGAAGATAGTCATCAAGGTAAATATGATTTTGGAAATATCAATGTGGATTTGCCCAGAAGGATAGTTTCTAAAGATTCAGAGGTAGTCCATCTGACACCGATTGAATTTAGACTTTTTAGTGTTTTAGTTAAAAATGCAGGAAGAGTGGTCACGCAAAAACAATTACTCAAAGAAGTTTGGGGACCATCCTACACAGATAATGAACACTATCTGAGAATTTATATGAGTCATTTAAGGCAAAAGTTAGAAAGTGACCCTACTCAACCTGAACATTTAATTACTGAAATTGGCGTTGGATTTAGATTTATATAAGACCACCTTTGAGTTTGACACTTAAATGTACTCAGAAAAACGGGGTGATTTAACCCATAAAAACAGTATGTAATCCGCAACATTAAGAGCATTGGTTGAGACGCGTGTTTCTCAAGTTAACGGCTGTGTTTATTGTGTAGACCTCCATCTCAAAGAGTCTAGAAAGCTAGGGGAGTCGAAGCAGCGTCTTGACAGTTCGCCTGTATGGAAGGAGTCGCCTTTCTTTAATGAGAGTGTGAAAGTCGCATTGGCATTGGCTGAGTCGCCAACTAATGTTGCGCAAACTCATGCGGCAGACGCAGAGTTCTTCGCACTTAAACAGCATTTTACTGAGTTGGAAATAGTTGAGCTAAGCATCTCGATTTCGCTGGTTAATTTTTGGAACCGTGTGGCTGGTGGCTTCCGTCGCATGCCGAAGCTTGTCAGCATAGTGCCAGTGTCCACATAAAGAAAGATTTAAAAGAATCTTAATCTAATCTTACTGCCTTTGATAGCCATATAATCAAATTGCCCACGTTGTTTATGTGGTATATGTTGTGATTTATGCTGGAAATAAAGTTGATGCCACCTAGATAACATTCGCTTGGCTATTCAAATTATTTTAATCATTAATAACTAAAGATATTTTGAGAAAAGAACTGAACACATATGTCTAATGGCAGAGTACATCGACCGGATGAGTAAGCAACATGAAGAGTCAATCACAATATCAAATGAAACTGCAATTTAAGACGGCCTCAATTGAAGATGCTCAAGCCATTGCCTTATTGGTGAATAGAGCCTACCGGCCAAATGGTGATGTAAAAGGTTGGACTCATGAGTCCGAACTGATTTCAGGCGAAAGAACAAATGTTGAGCAAGTAAGCAGCCTCTTTGGAGATAACTCTTATATTTTAGTGGCTGTAGAAAATGGCAATATCGTGGCATGTGTATATTTAGAGATACATGGATTAAGTGCTCACATTGGTATGCTTGCAACAAATCCAGAGTTACAGGGCTTAGGTTGCGGTAAACAAATGCTATTTTATGCTGAAGAGTTTGCAAGTAAGAATTTTTCAGTAACCAAGTATGTGATGAAGGTGCTATTAGCCAGAAAAGAGCTCTTGGACTTTTATACTCGCCGAGGATATATCGCGACTGGTTCAACATTTGAGTATCCAGTATCTGCTGGTGTAGGTTCACCAAAAGTTACTAACTTACAGGTTGGAATATTAGAAAAAATGGCTAAGATTTCATATGTCTCATAAATGAAAGATGATTTAGTATAGCTTGACACCTATCCACAACTATTATACAAGAAGGATATGATGACAAAACAAGAAAGTCTGACTGCGATTAATGCAGTAGATGCGCCCATCCGAGCCAAGCCTTCAAGCTACCCAGAACCGTTCGCATCACGTATGGCCGGAAGGCAAAAGTGCTCACTTGGTGACTTGTTTTCACTCTCAAACTTCGGCGTCAACCTCACTCGCCTTGCTCCAAAAGCAGAATCTGCTCTTCGTCATGCTCATACCAAACAGGATGAGTTCATCTACATTTTGGAGGGAAGTCCGACGCTTTACACAGATGAAGGTCGCACACAACTATTTCCTGGAATGTGTGCTGGCTTTAAGGCGGGTACTGGCAATGGCCACCATTTGATTAATGAGACCTCAGTGGAAGTCGTT